>CAWDBO010000020.1:0-253822 GCA_963800615.1 uncultured Chloroflexia bacterium | reverse complement strand
ATCGAAGGTGAGGCGCAAGCTGCGGCGCCGATTGTCCGGTCGCGGGGGGCAGCGCTCCGCCGCATACAGCGGGCAATGCTCACAGGTGGCGCGGGCGAATTCGGCGGCAAAGCGGCCGGGCTGGCGGCGCGGCGTCACGCGCACGGTCTGGCCTTGCGGGCAGGTGATGGTCAGGGGCACGCCCTGCTCATCTTGCGTGATGGCGAAATCGGGCAGATGCAGCGTGGCCGGATTGGGCTGGCGGCCCTTGATCGCAGTTTGGATCAGCGTCACCTGCTCGGTGCGCAGCGCCGCATCGCTGGCCGGACCGCCGTAGCCGCCATCCGTGTACAGGGTGTCCAGGTCGGTGCGGCGCGTGAGCTCCGGCAGCGCTTCCACCAGCAGCTGACTATCCTCCGTCGTGTTGGGCGCCACTTGCACGGCGGTGATCAGTTGCACGTCGTTGGCGGGATCGCAGGTCTCGGTCACGTTGGCGACGTAGCCTTTGTAGCCCACCCGGTTCTTCTCGCGGTAGGTGGCCTCCTGGTCATCCAGCGACTGTAAGCTGCTGGCGCTGATCTCGTGGTTGGCCTTGGCCTCGGTGGTGTCGTCCGCAACCCGGTACTGCTCGCGGAACAGGCGGTCCGCCACTTGATAGACCGCTTCCTGACTGTACTGCGCGGCCATGGCTTGCAGCAGTTGGTACAAAACCTGGCCTACCGGCGCGAGCTCGGCCGCACTGGCCGTATAGCCCTTGACCCGGTGCACGTAGTGGCCGGCGCGCTCACCCAGATAGGGCGCGACCAATTCGGCGTAGCGTGGTTGGTCAGCCTCAGTTAGCAGTTGGTACAGCCGCTGGATGGCTTCGACCGTCAACTGCAGGCGACTCATTATGACGATGTTGGAGGCGATTTGCGTGGAATCCATGCGCTGTTGGCCGGTCCGCAGGGCCAGGGCCGTCAGCTGTTGATCGGTGATGTCACTAAAGGCCGTCCGCAGCAAGTTCGTGCCGTGCTTGGCGTTGTACGCGCTGAGCCGCTGGCGAAAGTTGTAGAGCGTGCGCAACTCAAAGTCGCCCACACTCAAACTGTCATAGCCCAGCGCATAACGCACTTGCAGGTCGAACAAAAAATGTTCGTACAACTCTTCGTCGCTCCAGCCGTAACCCGCTTTGAGCACGTCCAGGCCGACCAGCACATTCACCGCCATATTCGGCCGCGACGGCACCGCGGCGTACAACTCTGCAAACGGCTCTTCCTTGAGCCGACTGAAGAACTCGCGCCGAAACGTGCCAGCCCACGATTGCTCCAACTGCTGCCGCCGCTTCTCCGGCAACTCGTTGACGTGGCTGAGCAATGCCGGTTGCAGAGGTTTGTTCGCACGAAACATGTTTCCCTACCGTCTGGACATAGCTGCATCGACCGATGGGAGCCACGCGATTCCTGCACCGCATTCTAGCCGTTTCGCAGCAAAACGCGAGTCTGAGCCGACCTTTCTTCAGGGGAGTCAAGTGTGACTCCCCTGAAGAAAGGTCGGTTTTTGTCAGGTGAAGCGCCATTGGTAGGTTGGCACCGACAGAATGAGCGACCGGCCAACGGCTTAGGCGGTCGCCAGCAGTTGCGCCGCGCGGGTTGCGCGCCGGCGGCCGCCGCTTTTCTGACCTCCGTCCGGCGGTTTGGCCACCGCGGCCCGCTGCTTTTGTCGCCAGCGTTGCAGCCGCCGCACATTCGTCATGGCGGCGGAGCCCACGATGAGGCACGTCACCCGGAACAAGCCGCGCACGGGCAGCTTGGCGGCAGGAAACGGATGCTTGAGCGAACGGACGGTGGCTTCGACGGCCGCCCGCAGATTGCGGCCCTCCTGAGCTGCGCGGCTGCGTCGGTGTCGCTGCGCTTTCTCGACCTCGGCCTGATCGAAGGTGAGGCGCAAGCTGCGGCGCCGATTGTCCGGTCGCGGGGGGCAGCGCTCCGCCGCATACAGCGGGCAATGCTCACAGGTGGCGCGGGCGAATTCGGCGGCAAAGCGGCCGGGCTGGCGGCGCGGCGTCACGCGGACGGTCTGGCCTTGCGGGCAGGTGATGGTCAGGGGCACGCCCTGCTCATCTTGCGTGATGGCGAAATCGGGCAGATGCAGCGTGGCCGGATTGGGCTGGCGGCCCTTGATCGCAGTTTGGATCAGCGTCACCTGCTCGGTGCGCAGCGCCGCATCGCTGGCCGGACCGCCGTAGCCGCCATCCGTGTACAGGGTGTCCAGGTCGGTGCGGCGCGTGAGCTCCGGCAGCGCTTCCACCAGCAGCTGACTATCCTCCGTCGTGTTGGGCGCCACTTGCACGGCGGTGATCAGTTGCACGTCGTTGGCGGGATCGCAGGTCTCGGTCACGTTGGCGACGTAGCCTTTGTAGCCCACCCGGTTCTTCTCGCGGTAGGTGGCCTCCTGGTCATCCAGCGACTGTAAGCTGCTGGCGCTGATCTCGTGGTTGGCCTTGGCCTCGGTGGTGTCGTCCGCAACCCGGTACTGCTCGCGGAACAGGCGGTCCGCCACTTGATAGACCGCTTCCTGACTGTACTGCGCGGCCATGGCTTGCAGCAGTTGGTACAAAACCTGGCCTACCGGCGCGAGCTCGGCCGCACTGGCTGTATAGCCCTTGACCCGGTGCACGTAGTGGCCGGCGCGCTCACCCAGATAGGGCGCGACCAATTCGGCGTAGCGTGGTTGGTCAGCCTCATTTAGCAGTTGGTACAGCCGCTGGATGGCTTCGACCGTCAACTGCAGGCGACTCATTATGACGATGTTGGAGGCGATTTGCGTGGAATCCATGCGCTGTTGGCCGGTCCGCAGGGCCAGGGCCGTCAGCTGTTGATCGGTGATGTCACTAAAGGCCGTCCGCAGCAAGTTCGTGCCGTGCTTGGCGTTGTACGCGCTGAGCTGCTGGCGAAAGTTGTAGAGCGTGCGCAACTCAAAGTCGCCCACACTCAAACTGTCATAGCCCAGCGCATAACGCACTTGCAGGTCGAACAAAAAATGTTCGTACAACTCTTCGTCGCTCCAGCCGTAACCCGCCTTGAGCACGTCCAGGCCGACCAGCACATTCACCGCCATATTCGGCCGCGACGGCACCGCGGCGTACAACTCTGCAAACGGCTCTTCCTTGAGCCGACTGAAGCACTCGCGCCGAAACGTGCCAGCCCACGATTGCTCCAACTGCTGCCGCCGCTTCTCCGGCAACTCGTTGACGTGGCTGAGCAATGCCGGTTGCAGAGGTTTGTTCGCACGAAACATGTTTCCCTACCGTCTGGACATAGCTGCATCGACCGATGGGAGCCACGCGATTCCTGCACCGCCTTCTAGCCGTTTCGCAGCAAAACGCGAGTCTGAGCCGACCTTTCTTCAGGGGAGTCAAGTGTCTCAGGTTACGATTCTGTTGGCGAAATCATCGAGCCGCCAAGGCCGCGAACGCGGATGTTCTGGTTGATTTGAGACCGGCGCCGCTCAGGTAGTCAATGAAGCGACAGACGTTGATGGCGGCGGCCAAAGCCAGTGATTGCAGCTGGGTTTTGGCGAGGCCGCAGTAGCGGGTGGCTCGCAGTTCGAAGGCGCGCACCGCTTGGGAAATCGTCCCTTCGATGCCCAATCGGGGCCGGTACTTGCGCATGAAGGCTTCGAGTTCCGTTGTTTGCTCGCTGCGAGCTTGCTGTAAGGCTTCGTACTGCGCCTGCGGTCGCACCCGGATTTGGCGCCCGGCTTTAGCGCTCCGTGTGCAGCGGGTGCGCGCCGTGCAGGTCTGGCAGGACGCCGCGGCAAACGTAATCTCGATAGCGATATTTCCGGTACGATCTTTGACGTTTTCGGCCCATTTGACCGAGGTTTGACCTTGTGGGCAAGTCGCCTGCTTGGCATCCCAGTCGATCTGAAACTGGGCGGTGTCGTAGCCGGTCTGTTCCTTGGCTTGCCAGGACACGTTTTGCAGTTTCGTCACCGGGCCAATCAACTCGATGGCCGGCTCTTGGGCGGTCGAGACCAGCAGATCGGCGGAGAGGTAGGCGGCATCGACATAGTGCTGTTGAGGCTTGAGTCCCTGCTCAGCCAGGTCGGCGTGAATGGTTTCGATGACTTCGACGTCTTGGGTCGGGGCCAGCACCGTCTCGACGTGCGTGATGACGTGGATGGGGGCCTCCGGATCGCAGCTTTCGGTGAGGTGGGTGCGATAACCAAGCCAGGCTGCGTCGTTGTGCCGGGCATACCGGGCTTCCACATCATAGGGCGAGCGAATATAGCGGTCGGCCGGCGGCAGGTTGCCAGGCTCCCGCATACACACGACTTGCTCGGCGCCAGAGGCGTCAATGTAGTACTGCTGGAGCCAGATCTGTCGCAACACCTGCAGGCAGGGCGCTGAACGCACCGCCTCAGGTGCCGTCGCCGCTAACGCTGCGGCCAGCAGCCGGTGCCCATCGGCGCCGATCTGCTGCGCCAGCGCCTGGCGTTTCTCGCGGGACTCCGGCAGATGGAAGGAGTCGAAGCGTCGACCATAGCGTTCGGACCAGTCGGCCTGCGCCACGCTCACCAGCCAGTCCGCCGCGGACCGCGCCAGTTCATTCAACGTGTAGCGCAGGCTTTCACCGACCAGTTCGAGCCGATTGAGTTGGCGGATGACCGCCAGGACGTGCGTTGAATCGGTGCGTTGGCGACCACCGGCTTTCACCAAGCCCCGCGCCTGGAATAACCTCAGTTGGGCGGCGAGCAGGCGTTCTGCGGCGCTGTCGGCCAGCAGGCGGGTGCGAACCTCGCTCAGCACGGAGTAGTCGAAACCCGGATTGCTCAGTTCCAGGCCTAAGGCGTACTTCCAATCGATGCGGCCGCGCACAGCCTCGGCGGCTTGCCGGTCAGTCAAGCCTTCGACGAATTGCAGGACGGTCACCAAGGCTAGCCGGGCTGGCGATTCCGCCGGCTGGCCGCGTGCAGGGAATAAGTCCTGGAACTCTTCGTCAGTATAGATCATGCCCAATTCGTCACGTAGCTTCATCGCTAAGCTGCCTTTGGGAAAGGCTAACCGCGGAATCCGCTCAGTCTCAGCTGGGATCTCGGGGACGGCGTGAACCTTTAGCATGGCGGGCTCCTGGGGTGCAATGGGTTGCTCACTCATTGTACCACGCTGGCCACCGTGATTTCGCCAACAGAATCGCCTACAGACACACCCCCTACGTGAGCAAGTCGCGGGCCTGCTGCCAGACCTGGTCGAACATTGGGGGGGTGAGGCGGCCGGTTTGGGTGTTTTGGCGGGAGGGGTGGTAGGAGGTGACGGCGACGGGGAGGCCGGGGCCGAGGGGGAGGACGGCGGCGTGCGCGAATCGGGCGAGGACGGCGGTGCGGCCGGCAAAGCCGGGGCGGGACTCGTAAACCTTGAGGAAAGCCTCGAAACCGATCCGGCCGAGGGCGACGACGACCTGGACGCGGTCGAGGAGCGCGATCTCGGCCTCCAGGTAGCGGCGGCAGGTCGCGAGCTCTTCGGGCATGGGCTTGTTGTCGGGCGGGGCGCAGCGGGCCGCGGCCGCGATGTAGATGTCGGTGAGCGCGAGGCCATCGCCGGGGTGGACTGAGGTGGGCTGATTGGCGAAGCCGGCGCGATGGAGCGCGGCGAAGAGGAAATCGCCGGAGCTGTCGCCGGTAAAGATGCGGCCGGTGCGGTTGCCGCCGTGCGCGGCGGGGGCCAGGCCGACGACGAGGACACGGGCGTGGGGGTCGCCCCAGCCGGGGACGGGCCGGCCCCAGTACTCCTCGTCGCGGTCCGCGCGACGCTTGACGAGAGCGGTCTCCTCGCGCCACTCAACCAGGCGGGGGCACAGGCGGCACACGATGACCTGCGACTGGAGGGCATCCCAGGAGATCGAATCGGACATGGAGCACATTGTAGGAGTTATGTGGGGCATGTCAAGCAAGAAAGGCCGTGGCAATCTATAAACATAGTATTGACAATCTATTGACAACGAAGCAGAGACGTGATATATTGCTGAAAATCGACGGGAGAGAATGGGCAGATGGCAGCGGCAGGTTCGAGCCTTTGGAGAGGGAGTCAGGACGATGAGCACGAACGAGCGAGCCTGGGAACAGACGCTGTTGGCGATGGCACAGCAGGGACTCGAACACGAAGCGCTGCCCGAGCCGATGGACGGCTATGACGGGCTGGACGCGGCTTATGCTGCGTGCGACAACCTCGCCAAGGAAAGCAGCCGCACGTTCTACACCGCGTCGCGCCCCCTGCCCGCGGCCAAGCGCCAGGCAGTGCGATCGCTGTATGCGTTCTGCCGATCACGGACGACCTGATCGACCGGGCGGGCGGCGACCTGGCGGCGGGGCTGGCAGACTGGCGCGCAGCCTGCGCGCTGGCGTGGCCGCCGCCGTGCGACAACCCGGTGGCGATTGCCTGGGCGCACACGCGGGCGCGGTATGCCATTCCTTCCCGGTATGCCGAGCAGCTGGTGCAGGGCGTGGCAACCGATCTGCAGAAGAAGCGCTATGCGAATTTCGACGAGCTGGCTGTGTACTGCTACGGGGTGGCGTCGAGCGTGGGGCTGATGGCGACGCACATCATCGGGTTCAGCGGGCGAGAGGCGATCCCGTCACGGTGAAGCTGGGCGTAGCGATGCAGGTGACGAACATCCTCCGGGACGTGAAGGAGGACTGGGAGGCCGGGCGGGTCTACCTGCCGCAGGAGGAGCTGGAGGCGTTCGGGCTGAGCGATGCCGACGTCGAGGCCGGGCGGAACACAGACCGGTGGCAGGAGTTCATGCGCTTCCAGGTGGAACGGAACAAGGTGCTCTACGAGGAGGCGCTGCCGGGGATCGCGATGCTGCACCCGTCCGGCCGGTTTGCGATTGCGGCCGCGGCGGGGCTGTACCGGGGCATCCTGACGGAGATTGAGAAGCACGATTACGACGTATTCGGGCGGCGGGCGCACGTGAGCACGGGGGCCAAGCTGCGGATGCTGCCGGGGATTTGGTGGCGGGCGAGACGGGGGAGCGAGGCGGGGCCGCAGGCCACGGATGACGAACGGAGCAGCGGATACCATGGCGCGATGGCGGGGCGGCAAGCGAACGATTTGGCCTGGCAGCGGGTGGAGTAAACTCGTTCCACAGTAGGAACTGCATACGAACACCTCCGAGGTTTGCGAAACCTCGGAGGTGTGGCCGCGGTTCTCACCTCGGAGGTGTGGCTGCAGTTCTCACCTTGGAAGCGGTATAGGGACGGGTTCGAGCAGTTTACGGCTGATACACGTTCCGCTTGTCAACGACGTTCCGCAGCTCGGCGCCGTCGCGGTAACGGCGCAGGTTGTCGAGGAAGATGCGCATCGCGCGCTCGTGATAGCGCGGGGACGCACCGGCGTAGTGGGGCGTGACGATGACGTTGGGCATCGACCAGAGCGGTGAGTCGGGGGGCAGGGGCTCGGTCTCGAACACGTCCAGGCCGGCGCCCGCGATCCGGCCCTCCTGAAGCGCGCGGACGAGCGCAGGCTCGTCGATCAGCTTGCCGCGGCCGATGTTGACGATAAAGGCGGACGGCTTCATGGCGGCGAGCTCCCGCTCGCCGATCATGTGAAACGTATCCTTCGTCAGCGGCGCAGCGAGCGCGACGAAGTCGGCGTTCGGCAGGACCTCGAGCAGGCGATCGGGGGTGTAGAGCGCGTCGACCTCGGCGGGCGGCTCGGCGACAGTGCGACGAACCCCGATACCCGCATCCCCAAAGCATTCCCCACCACGCGATGCGTTCCCCGATCGCGCCCAAGCCGATCACCAACAACGTGCGCTGGTATAGCTCATTCACCGTTTCGCCGGGCGGTGCTTCCCACTTGTGCTCGGACTGGTTCCGGATCATCTGGGCAGCTTGCGGACGTGGGCCAGCATCAAGCGCGAAGACGTGCTCCGCGATCTGTACCGGATGGACGCCCGAGGCATTTGTCACCACGAACGGCAGGTCGACGGCCTGGGGGTAGCGACTCAGCCAATCCGAGCCCGCGCTCCACTGCTGGTACCAGCGCAGGTTGGGCGCGGAAACAGCAACTCACCCGGAGGCCAGCCCGCGACGATTTCGACTCCACCGGCTAGCGACATGATCTCCGCCTGGTCCTGGGTGACGCGCACGTCGTACCCCGGCATGAGGTCGTGAATCTGCGCCAGGTCCACTGCAGTCACCGCATGCGCGGGCAGGTCCATCAGGATGCTTGGCATACACTCCCGCTCCTATCGATCCGAACTACACCGGCCCGACGGTACCGCGAAGCGTTCTCCTTGTCAAACCTCTTATCAAACTATTGACAAAACCTATACATCGTGTTATCCTTTTGTATAGTTGAGGGACGGAAAGGACGGGGGAGGGCGCCATGCGCGTGATCATTACGGGCGGAACCGGCTTCATCGGGCGGCAGCTCGCAGAGGAGCTGCTGGCGAACGGATACGAGGTTGTGGCACTGTCGCGCAACCCGGACACGGCCAATGGGCTGCCGGACCAGGTGCAGATCGAGCGGTGGGACGCGCGGACGAGCGTGGGCTGGGGCGGGCTGGCGGACGGCGCGCTGGCGATCGTCAACCTGGCGGGCGAGAATCTGGCGGGCGAGGGGTTCTTGCCCTCCCGATGGACCGACGAGCGCAAGGCGCGGCTCCGCGCCAGCCGGCTCAATGCGGGCAAGGCCGTCGTGGAGGCGGTCGGAGCGGGCGAAGGTCAAGCCGAGGTGGTGATCCAGTCCTCGGGCATCGGGCACTACGGGTTCCGCGAGGACAAGGTGCTGACCGAAGACGGACCCCGCGGGAACGACTTCCTGGCCCGGCTGACGGTCGACTGGGAGGCCAGCACGGCCGCGGTGACCCACCTACGGCGTGCGGCACGTCTCAGTGCGCTCGGCCGTGGTGCTGAGCCCGGACGAAGGCGCGTTGAAGCGGCTGATCCTGCCGTTCAAGCTTTTTGCCGGTGGGCCGATGGGCAGCGGGAAGCAGGGCTTCCCGTGGATCCACCCGGCGGACGAAGTGGCGCGCGATCCGATTCCTGATCGAGAATGAGGCTGCGACCGGGCCATTCAACCTGGTCGCGCCCGAGGCGACACCTATGCGCAGTTCGGCATCACGCTGGCGCGTGTGATGGGCCGGCCGTATTGGTTCCCGGTGCCCGGCTTTGCGCTGCGGGCCGCGCTCGGCGAGGTGTCGTCGACTGTGCTGGAAGGCCAGTTGGCGCAGCCGAAGAAGCTGCTCGACATGGGATACAAGTTCAGATTTCCGACGGCAGAGGCGGTGCTGCGGGACATATTGAAAAAGTAGCTGGTAGGATGGGGCCGAGCTGGGGCTCGGCAGTCGACATCGGGGCAATCAGTGAATCGGGTGAATCATGGTCAGGTTTGAGCACAGGTTCAGGGTGAAGGCGGCTGTGGGCGAGGTGGCGGAGTTTCACAGCAGGGCGGCGAGCATGGCGGCGATCACGCCTCCGCCGATGATCGTCAAGGTACATTCGGCGCCCGACGTACTGAGAAGCGGGGACCGGATGGATTTCACGCTGTGGGCGGGACCGCTGCCCGTGCGCTGGGTAGCGTGCATCGAGGACGCCTCGGAGCGGGCCTTCTCCGACCGCCAGCTAACCGGGCCGTTCGGGTCGTGGGTACACCGGCACACGTTCGAGCGGGTTGACGAACGGGCCACGGACGTGGTGGACCGGATCGAGGCGACCTTCAGCAAGCACCCCTTCTGGGCAGTCGTTGGCCGGCTGATGTGGCTGGGCATGCCCCTCTTGTTCGCCTTCCGCGCACGGCGGACCGCGCAATCCTCGAAGCATGAGTGACAAGGTCGTCGTGATCGGCGCCGGGACCGGCGGGCTGAGCGCGGCCGCGCGCCTGGCGAAGGCCGGGCTGGACGTGACCGTGCTCGAGGCGCACGTTTATTCGGGCGGCTGCGCGGGCACGTTCTTCCACGGCGGCTACCGGTTCGATGCAGGCGCGACGCTGGCCGCGGGGTTCGAGCCGGGCGGGGGGATGACGCAGCTTGGCGAGGCGCTGGGGGTAACGTGGCCTGTCGAGCCGGCCGAGTCGCGATGCAGGTACACCTGCCGGGCGGGCGGACGGTCGCGCGCTGGTCGGACCCGTGCCGGTGGGAGGCAGAGCGGCTGGCGCAGTTCGGGCCGCGGGGCGAGAGCTTTTGGCGGTGGCAGGAGGCGACCGCGGACCGGCTGTGGGACGTGGCGCTGGGGGGCGCACCCTGGCCGCCGCAGGGCGCGGCCGACGCGCTTTCGCTGACACGGGCGGGGATCGGGATCGCGGCGCCGCGCCGCTGCGACTGCCGGCGCTGGGGCTGGACGCGCTGCGCCCGGCGGCCGCGCATCTCAGGATGCACCGCCGCGCTCCGTCATTATGTCGATGGGCAATTGCTGATCTCCGCGCAGGCCACTTCGGAGTACGCGAACGCGCTGTACGGCGCCGCTGCGCTGGACATGCCGAGGCGTGGGGTGGCGCACGTGCGCGGCGGGATCGGGCAGCTCGCCGAGACGCTGGTCGATGCGATCAGGAAGAGCGGCGGGCAGGTGCTGTACCGGCAGCGCGTGACGGCGGTCGAACGGATCCCGGACGGCGGATACCGGGTCGTGACAAAGCGCGCGGGGCGATTTCCCCGCCCGGCACGTCATCTTCAACCTGGCGCCGTGGGACGCAGCGGACCTGCTGGGCGGCGATGCGCCCGAGCGGCTCAAGCGGGCGCGGCGCCCGGCGGACGGTTGGGGCGCGTTCATGGTGTACGTGGGGCTGGACGGCGCGAAGATCCCCGACGGCGCGGCCCTGCACCGGCAGGTGCTGCTGCGCGAGCCGCTCGGCGAGGGGAACAGCGTGTTCCTGTCGCTCAGCCTGCCAGGCGACGCCAGCCGTGCGCCGGAGGGACACCGGGCGCTGACGATCAGCACGCACACGGACCTGGCCGGGTGGTGGCGTTGTTCGAGCACGACCGGCCCGCGTACGAGGCG
Source organism: uncultured Chloroflexia bacterium (assembly GCA_963800615.1). GTDB lineage: Bacteria > Chloroflexota > Anaerolineae > CG2-30-64-16 > CG2-30-64-16 > JALOOB01. Next base: position 242,863 of record CAWDBO010000020.1, on the reverse strand, counting down.
CGGAAGGCGGAGTACACGGAGCGGGTGCTCGCCGCGGCGGAGGTCGCGCTGCCCGGCCTGCGCTCGGCTGCAGCGCTGGTCCTGCCCGGCACGCCGGTGACGTTCCAGCGTTACACGAGCCGGTCGCTGGGATGGGTGGGCGGGTTCCCGCAGACGTCGCTGTTCCGAGCATGGGGGCCGCGGATCGGGGACGGGCTGTGGCTGGTGGGAGACAGCATCTTCCCCGGTCAGTCGATCCTGGCTACAGCGCTCGGCGGGACGCGCGTGGCGAAGGATTTGCTGCGGGGTCACGGCCGTAGCCGCCGACGCGATTTGCAGCTCCGATCGCTGCGCCCGTCGTGGTACAATTACGCGCGATTTCACAAAGGAGGCGCGTGATGAAGGTCGGGGTCGTCGGAGCGGGACTGGTGGGGAGCACGGCCGCTTATGCGATGGTGATGAGCGGCGTGGGCCGGGAAATCGTCATGGTGGACGCGAACCGGGAACGGGCGCAGGCGCAGGCGGACGACATTTCGCACGCCGTGCCTTTCGCTCACCCGCTCGATATCTACGCGGGTGACTACAAGAGCCTGGCGGGGAGCCATGCCGTCGTGATTGCGGCGGGCGTGAACCGGCAGCCGGGCGAGACACGGACCCAGCTGCTGCAGCGGAACGCAGCGATCTTCCGGCAGGTGGTGCCGCAGGTGCTGGAACACGCGTCGGACGCGGTGCTCGTGATCGCAACCAACCCGGTCGACGTGACGACGCACCTGACCGCGCACTTTGCGGCGCAGGGCGGCGTGCCCTCGACGCGGATCATGGGGTCGGGGACGACACTGGACACGGCCCGCTTCCGGGCGCTGCTGAGCGATCACCTGGGCGTCGACGCCCGCCACATCCACGGCTACGTGCTGGGCGAGCACGGCGACTCGCAGGTGCTGACGTGGTCGCTGGTGACGGTGGGCGGCGTGCATCTCTACGAGTATTACGAGATGCGGGGGATGGAGGTCGGCGAAGCGTTCCAGGCGGACATCGACAAGCGCGTGCGGTACGCGGGCAAGTCGATCATCCAGGGGAAAGGTGCGACGTACTACGGCATCGGCAGCGCACTCGCGCGTATCGTGGATGTCGTCCTGCACGACCAGCGCTCGATCATGACCGTGTGCACGCCTCATACCCAGGTGGCGGGGGTCAAGGACGTAACCGTGTCCCTACCGCTCCTCGTCGGCGGGCAGGGCGTCATCGCGACGCTGCCCATTTCGCTCAGCCCGCAAGAGGACGCGGCGCTGCACGACAGCGCGCGGGCCGTACGTGAAGCGATTGAATGCCTGGAGTTGTAATCAATGCCTGAAACAATCGATCTCGTTCCCCTCGGAAAGACGGCCATTCGCGTGACGCCGATTGGCCTTGGCGCATGGCAGTGGGGCGACACGATGATGTGGAACTACGGGAAGGGCTACGGTGAGGGGGACATCCGGGCCGCGTACGACGCAGCCCTTGCCGCGGGGATCAACTTCTTCGACACCGCGGAGCTTTATGGCCGCGGAAGGTCGGAGCGGTACCTGGGGCAGTTCATCGACCACGCGCACCCGCCAGTGATCGCGACGAAATTCGCGCCGCTGCCGTGGCGGCTGTCGAAGGGCAAGCTGCTCGATGCGCTGAAGGCGAGCCTCGAGCGGCTGGGCATGCCGCAGGTCGACCTGTACCAGGTCCATTTTCCCGCTGCCGCTGCTCTCGGTCGAGACGTGGGCCGACGGGCTGGCGGATGCGGTACACGGCAAGCTGGCGCGGGCGGTGGGGGTGAGCAACTACAACGTAGAGCAGATGCGCAAGGCGCACGCGGTGCTCGCCAGGCGCGGGGTGCCGCTGGCATCGAACCAGGTCGAGTACAGCCTGCTGGAGCGGAAGCCCGAGCGCACTGGGCTGGTGCAGGCGTGCCAGGAGCTGGGCGTGACGCTGATCGCGTACAGCCCGCTGCGGAAAGGGCTGCTGACCGGCAAGTACAACGCGCAGAACCCGCCGCCGGGAACGCGCGGGCGGCTGTTCCGCGGCGATGCGCTGGCTGCTGCGGAGCGGGTCAACGCGCTCCTGAAGGAGATCGGCGAGGCGCACGGCGGGAAGACGAATGCCCAGGTGAGCCTGAACTGGCTGATCTGCAAGGGTGCGGTCCCGATTCCGGGCGCGAAGAACGCGCGGCAGGCGGAACAGAACGCGGGCGCGATGGGTTGGCGGCTGACGGAAGAAGAAGTCGAGCGGCTGGACCAGGCGGCTGACTGACGCCTGGAGCGCGACTTCTGGAGGGGAAAGGCGAAAACCCAGGAAACCGGCGAATCAGCGAAAGCACTGAAAGGCCAATCTGGGGGAGTTGCGCATGGGTGTGTTGCAGGACAAGGTTGTTGTCATTACTGGGAGCACGCGCGGGTTTGGGCTGGCGATGGCGCAGGCGTGCGGGCGGGAAGGCGCGCGGGTCGTGGTGAGCTCGCGGAGCCAGGACGCGGTGGATGCGGCGGTGAACGAGCTGCGGGGCCAGGGGCATCACGGCGGACGGCATCGCGTGCGACGTCAGCCAGCTCGAGCAGGTCGAGGCGCTGGCGGAGTTCGCGACGCGGCAATACGGGCGCTTCGACGTGTGGATCAACAACGCGGGACTGAGCGCGCCGTTACGGTCCGGCGCTGCACGTTTCGCCGAATGCGTTCCTGCAGACCGTGGATACCAACATCAAGGGCACGTACCACGGCGCGCTCGTGGCGATGACCGCGTTTCTGGCGGAAGGCCGGGGCAAGCTGATCAACGTGCTGGGCCGCGGGTCGGACGGGCGCACATCGGCCATGCAAACCGCGTATGCGTCGAGCAAGGCGTGGGTGCGGGCGTTCACGGCGAACCTGGCGGCGGACTACAAGGATTCGGGCGTCGGCATGTTCGGCATCAACCCCGGGATGATGACCACCGAGATGCTGACGGACATACAGGTCGTTTCCGGGTACGAGAAGCGGCTGGACGTGATGCCGACGATCCTGCGGATGTGGGCGAAGCCGCCGGAGGTGCCGGCCGAGAAGGTCGTCTGGCTCGCCTCGTCCGAGACCGACGGTAAGACCGGGCTTATCGTCTCGCAGATGGGGCCGGTTACGATGGCGGGCGGCGCGCTGCGCGAAGGCGTGCGCAAGCTGCTGCGCCGGCCTGCCGAGGACATGCCCATGTCCATTCACCCGCTGCCGGCGACGCTGCCGCTGCCCAACCGCCGCGGCCCCGGCACCGGCCAGAAACGCTAACCCATGACGTACTACGGCTTCCTGATCCGCTTTGTCGGCGTCCCGCTCCTGATCATGGCGCTGCTCACGTATTGGGACGCGCGCCGCGGGCGCGGCCTGCCCGAGTCGCTGCAGGGGATGCCGGGATGGTTCATCATCCTGGCGCACATCATTGCGGCGGTCGTGTGGACCACGCCGTGGGACAACTACCTGGTGGCTACCGGGGTGTGGTACTATGACCCCGCCCTGGTCACCGGCATCACCCTCGGCTGGGTCCCCATCGAAGAGTACACCTTTTTTGTCGTGCAGACCCTGCTGACCGGGCTGTGGGTGCTGTGGCTGGCGCGCCACCTGCGGCCCGCACCCACGCCGATCCCGCACCGGCCGCGGCTGCGGATGGCCGCCGCGGCCGTCGTTACGGCGATCGTGATTGCCGCCTGGGCGATCTTCTTCTCGGGCTGGGCGCCCGGCACTTACCTCGCCCTGGCGGTCGGGTGGCTCATGATCCCGGTCATCCCGCAGATGCTGGCGGGCGGCGACGCACTGTGGCACAACCGCCGGCTGGTGCTGCTGGGGCTGCTGCCGCCGTGGCTGTACCTGTCGGCGGTCGATTCGATCGCCATCGGCGCAGGCACGTGGACCATCGACCCGAACCAGTCGCTGGGAATCATGCTGGGGGGCGTGCTGCCGGTGGAGGAATTCATCTTCTTCGGCCTCACGAACATGCTGATTGTTTTCGGCGTGGTGCTCTTCATGGCGACCGATAACGTTGCGGTGAAGCGGTGGAGCAGGCGCGTATTTGGTGACAAACCCTATTTGAAGGAACGAGGAACCGTATGAGAGAACGTCGAAGCCGGGGGACCGGGAGCCTGATCAACATCTTTCTTGTCGTCTTCATCGACCTGTTGGGCTTTGGCCTGATCCTGCCGCTGCTGCCGTTCTATGCGGGACAGTACGGCGCGAGCGATTTCGTGGTCGGCTGCTGGCGGCCTCGTATGCGCTGGCCCAGTTCATCGGCGCGCCGCTGCTCGGTCGCCTGTCGGACCGCTACGGCCGGCGCCCGGTGCTGATGATCAGCATCGCGGGCACCGCGCTCGGGTTCCTGATCCTTGGCTTTGCGGACCCGCTGGGGCGCTGGCTGGCGGGCCTGCCGCTGCAAAACGCATCCGGCGAGCAGTTGGTCGCGCTCACGAACGCGACCATCCTGGCCGTGATGTTCCTCTCCCGGCTGCTGTCGGGCCTGACCGGCGGGAACATCACGGTGGCCCAGGCGTATATCTCGGACATCACCGACGAGAAGAACCGCGCGAAGGGCCTGGGCCTGATCGGCGCGGCGTTCGGCCTGGGGTTCATCATTGGGCCGGCGATGGGCGGGCTGCTCAGCCAGTTCGGCTATGCGGTGCCCGCGTTTGCGGCCGCGGGGCTGGCGACGATCAACCTGATCGGCATCTTCCTGATGCTGCCGGAATCACTGACGGCGGAGATACGCGAGAAGCTGGCGGGGCAGAAGCGGGCGCTCATCAGCCTGCGCGGGATGTGGCAGGCGCTGGACACGCCGCGCGTCGGGCCGCTGCTGCAGATCCGCCTGTTTTACGCGCTGGCGGCGGCGCTGTTGCAGAGCATGTTCACGCTGTGGGCCAAGGAGCGGCTGGGGTTGGACGCGAAGGCGACCGCGCTGCTGCTGGCCTACCTGGGCGTGCTCTCGGTGGTGGTGCAAGGTGGGCTGATCGGGCCGCTGACCAAGCGATTCACCGAGGCGAAGCTCATTTTCTGGAGCACGGTGGTCTTCGGGATTTCCATGCTGCTCTGGGCGGTGACGCCGAGCGTGGCGGTGCTGATGATCGTGATGATCCCGATGGCGTTCTCGTCCGGCGTGCTGAACACCGTGATCAACGCGGGCATCACGCAGGTGGTTTCGCACGAGGAGATCGGCGGCGCGCTGGGCACCTCGGCCGCGCTGGAGAGCTTCTCGCGGATCGTGGCTCCGGCCGTGGGGGGGTGGCTGCTCGGTTCGGTCGGGGCGTGGGCGCCGGCGGCCCTGGCGACCGTCATCATGGCCTGGGTCATCGTGTTCGCCTGGCGGCGGCTGATCCTCCGGCCGGATGCTGCGCTGGCGATGTAAGAATCGTTTTGCCACAGAGGTCACAGAGGGCGCAGAGGTTGTCTTGGAGAGACATTGAGAGCTCGGCCTCTCAAAGCCTCTGAGTCCTCTGTGACCTCTGTGGCAAGAACCTAACGTTTTCTCCCACACACACTTACCCAAGGAACCAGTATGCGCATTTTCAAACGGGTCCTGCTTGTCCTGTTGGTCATCCTGATTATTGCTGCGGCCGGATTCACCATTTGGGCTTACACGCCGCTGGGGCCGATGCCTGAGGCGCTGGCGGCGATGCAGAGCGGGAATGGGATCGCGGTGCAGGAGTCGCCGTGGCTGTCGTTCACGCCGGCGGGCAAGCTGCCGACGACGGGATTCATCATATACCCCGGCGGGCGGGTCGACTACCGGTCGTACGCGCCCGCGGCGCGGGCGATCGCGGAGCAGGGCTACCTGGCGGTGATCGTGCCCATGCCGTTCAACCTGGCGGTGTTTGGCTCGGGGAAGGCGAGCGACGTGATGAAGGCACACCCGGAGATCACCCGGTGGGCCATCGGCGGGCACTCGCTGGGCGGCGCGATGGCCGCGAAGTACATCTACGACAACCCGGATGCGGTGGAGGGGCTCGGGCTGTGGGCCGCGTACCCGGCCACCAACAACAGCCTGGCCGAACTGCCGCTGAAGGTCACCTCGGTCTCCGCGTCCAATGACGGGCTCGCCACCCCGGCCAAGATCGAGGCGTCGCGGCCCTACCTGCCGCCGTCGACGCAGTGGCTCCAGATAGAGGGTGGCAATCACGCCGGTTTCGGGTATTATGGGCCTCAGAACGGCGACGGGCAGGCCGACCATCCCGCGTGAGGAGCAGCAGGCGCAGACCGTCGCCGCAACCGTACAGCTGCTGAAGGATCTGCCATGACCGAGACCCAACAAGTCATTTACTCGATGGTGCGGGTGGGGCGGGTACACCCACCGAACCGCCAGGTGCTGCGCGACATCTCGCTGGGCTTCTATTACGGCGCAAAGATCGGCGTACTGGGATTGAACGGTGCGGGGAAGAGCACGCTGCTGCGCATCATGGCCGGCGAGGACGACGGCTACCTGGGCGAGACGATGCTGTCGAAGGGCTACACCCGCGGGCTGCTGCACCAGGAGCCGGAGATAGACCCGAACAAGACCGTGCGGCAGGTGATCGAGGAGGCGGTGCAGCCGATCGTCGACCTGCTTCGTGAGTTCGACGAGGTGACGAACGCGTTCGGCGAGCCGGACGCGGACTTCGACGCGCTGATCGAGAAGCAAGGCAAGCTGCAGGAAGAGCTGGACAAGCACGACGCGTGGAACCTGGACAACAAGCTCGAACAGGCGATGGAGGCGCTGCGCTGCCCGCCGGGCGAGACGCCCATCAACGTGCTGTCGGGCGGCGAGAGGCGCCGGGTGGCGCTCACCCGCCTGCTGCTGACCGAGCCGGACATCCTGCTGCTGGACGAGCCGACGAACCACCTGGACGCAGAGTCGGTGGCGTGGCTGGAGAAGCACCTGCAGGGATACGCGGGGACGGTGATCGCGGTGACGCATGACCGCTATTTCCTCGACAACGCGGCGCAGTGGATCCTCGAGCTGGACCGGGGCTATGGGATTCCCTGGCGCGGGAACTACTCCTCGTGGCTGGAGCAGAAGCAGGAGCGGCTCCGCAAGGAGGAGAAGGCCGACGTGCGGCGGATTCGCACGCTCGAGCGAGAGCTGGAATGGATCCGCATGTCGCCGCGGGCGCGACAGTCGAAGGGCAAGGCGCGCGTGAGCGCGTACGAGAAGCTGCTGAGCGAGGAGACCGAACAGCGCCGGGAGGAGATGCAGATCTACATCCCGCCCGGACCGCGGCTGGGCGACGTGGTGATCGACTTCGACAACGTGAGCAAGGCGTACGGCGAACGGCTGTTGTTCGAGAACCTCAGCTTCCAGATGCCGCCGGGCGCGATTGTGGGCGTGATCGGGCCGAACGGCGCGGGCAAGACGACGATGCTGCGGCTGATCACCGGGCAAGAGCAGCCGACGAGCGGGTCGGTGCGGATAGGGCAGACGGTGGCGCTTGGATATGTCGACCAGAGCCGCGATACGCTGAATGCGGACAAGACGGTGTGGGAGGAAATCTCGGGCGGCGCCGAGACGATCACGCTGGGCCAGCGCAAGGTGAACAGCCGGGGCTACGTGTCGGGGTTCAACTTCCTGGGGTCGGACCAGCAGAAGCGGGTGGGCGACTTGTCGGGCGGCGAACGGAACCGGGTACACCTGGCGAAGGTGCTGAAGAAGGGCGCGAACGTGCTGCTGCTGGACGAGCCGACCAACGACCTGGACGTCAACACGCTGCGGGCGCTGGAAGAGGCGCTGGACGAATACGCGGGAAGCGCGATGGTGGTGAGCCACGACCGCTGGTTCCTCGACCGCATCTGCACGCACATCCTCGCGTTCGAGGAAGACGGGAGCGTGACCTGGTTCGTCGGGAACTGCTCGGACTACGAAGCGGACCGGCGGAAACGGCTGGGCATTGCCGCGGAGACGCCGCACCGGCTGGTACACCGCAGGCTGCTGCGATAAGAGCATCCGTACAGGCCCGATCTCAAATAGAGACCGGGCCTACTGTTACCTGTCTATATGCAAATCCTTTACAAACCATATACAAAACTGTAAAACACCTCACAGATTCGCTTCTCCGCGGGGGTAGGATAGCAGCGTGCCTTTGGCGAGCCGCCAAGGGCGCCAAGCAAAGGAAGGAATGAATCGGAATGAGCCAGAAACTGGTTGACAAACAAGCGCCTGACTTCGAGCTGAAGGACGTCGAGGGGCGGGCCGTGCGCCTGTCGGATTACCGGGGCGACAAAAACGTCGTCCTGATCTTCAACAGGAGCATCTACTGACCGTTCTGCCGCAGGCACATGGCGCAGTTGCGCCAAGACTACAAAGAGTTCGTGGTGCGGAACAGCGAAGTGCTCGTCGTGTCGCCCGAGGATGCGGCCCAGGTGGCCGAGTTCTGGCGCAGCGAGAAGATGCCGATGCCGGGGCTGGTCGACCCAGGGCACGAGGTGGCGAACCAGTACGGGCAGGAAGTCAAGCTGCTGCAGTTGGGCCGCCTGCCGAGCATGGTCGTGCTGGATCGGAGCGGCGCGGTGCGGTTCGAGCACCGGGGCGGGAGCATGATGGATATCCCGCCGAACAAGAAGATCCTCGCGCTGCTGGATGACCTGAACCGGGAATGGGACGCGCAAGCGGTGGCGGATCAGATGAAGGCGCAGGGGTAAGAGAGGTCGATCGTGCAGCGGCTAGGTTACGGGTTACGCAATCTCCTCAATACGTGGCGGCCGCGGTCGTACCATGGATGGGGCAAGCGGCCCCCGTACTTCGAGGGCTGGTATTTCAAGGTGGTCGATGGGGCCACGGCGCATGCGTATGCGATCATCCCCGGCGTATTCATCGGGCAAGAGGCCGGCTCGTCGCACGCGTTCGTCCAGACGCTCGACGGCGCAACCGGCCGCTCGACGTATCACCGTTACCCTTTTGACGCTTTCGAGGCGGCGCCGCACGAGTTCGACATCCGCATCGGGCCTAATCGTTTCAGCCGCGATCGAATGGCGCTGGACATTCAGAGTCCCGAGCGGACCGTGCGCGGAGAGCTGCGCTTTGGCGTCGGCCAGGGTTGGCCCGTTACAGCAGCGTCGCCGGGGATCATGGGGTGGTACGCGTATGTGCCCTTCATGGAATGCTATCACGGCGTGATCAGCTTCGACCACCGCATCGAAGGGCAATTGACCATCGACGGCGAGGCTCTTGACTACACCGGGGGGCGGGGATACATTGAAAAGGACTGGGGACAGGCGTTTCCTAAAGCCTGGATCTGGATGCAGAGCAACCATTTCGCCACTGCCGGGACCTGCCTTACCGCCTCGGTTGCCGTCATCCCGTGGTTAGGGAGCGCGTTCAATGGGTTCATCGCCGGGCTGTGGCATGCAGGCCGGCTGTATCGCTTCGCCACCTATACCGGCGCGAAGCTGGAACGGCAAGAGGTGACCGACCGGCAGGTGGTGCTGCACTACGCCGACCCGAGGAAGACGGGCTACCGGCTCGAAATCGAGGCGAACCGGGCGTCCGGCGGCCTCATCCACTCGCCGGAGCGGACGGCCATGCTGCAGCGGGTGACGGAGAGTTTGACGGCAACGATCCGGGTGCGCCTCGTCGAGAACGGCACGGGCCGGGTTGTGTTCGACGAGACGGGCGAGCACGCCGGGCTGGAAGTGGTGGGCGACTTGCCGGGGTTGAAGGTGAAGAGATGACGGCGCAGGGAGAAGCCGGGCCTGATCGGCCTGCTCGGCTCGGGCGAGACGGCGGCGGCGGGGGGCCGGCTCTTCGAGAGCCTGGCGCGCGGCCTGCCTTCGCCCGTGCGGGCGGCGATCCTGGAGACGCCCGCCGGGTTCGAGCTGAACAGCGAGCGGGTCGCGGGCCGGGTGGCGGAGTTCCTGCGGGTGCGGCTGAGCAACTACGAGGCTGAGGTCTCGGTCGTCCCTGCCCGGCGCCGCGGCACAGCCTTCTCACCCGACGATGCGGACGTCTGCCGGCCGCTGCTCGACGCCAACCTCATCTTCGCCGGGCCGGGCAGCCCGACGTATGCCGCGCGGCAGCTGGCGGGCAGCCTGGCGTGGGACCTCCTGCGGGCGCGGGTGGCGCTGGGCGGCGCGGCCGTCTTCGCCTCCGCCGCGACGATCGCGCTCGGGCGTTACGCGCTGCCGGTCTACGAAATCTACAAGGCGGGCCACGACCTGCACTGGCAGCCCGGGCTTGACCTATTCGGCGCGTTCGGGCTTTCCCTCGTGTTCGTCCCGCACTGGAACAACGGCGAGGGCGGCGCGGAGCTGGATACGAGCCGCTGCTTCATGGGCGAGGAACGCTTTGCGGCGCTCCGCTCGATGCTCCCGGGGGACACGGCCGTCGTGGGGCTGGACGAACACACCGGGCTGGTGATCGACCTTGCGCACGGCGAGGGCCGGGTGATGGGCCCGGGACAGGTCACGCTGCTGCTGGGCGAGCGGGAGGAGCGGTACGCGGACGGGGCGCGGTTCGACCTGGAGCGGCTCGGGCCGTTTCGCACCGCGGACCTGCTGGCCGCGCTGCCGGAGCAGGTTGCGGCCGATGCGGTGGGGGCAGCGCGTGCAGGCGAGGCGGCGCGGGGCGAGGCCGAGCCGGAGGCGCCCGAAGAGGTGCTGGCGCTCGCCAGCGAACGCCAGGCCGCGCGGGCTCACCGCGACTGGCGCACGGCGGACCGGCTGCGGAACAAGATCGAGGCGCTGGGCTGGCAGGTGCAGGACACGGCCGACGGCCCGCGGGTTGTACCGGGGCCAACGCCGCGATGATCTGGGACTTTCAGGACGCGCTGACCCGGCGGCTCCTGCTGTGGTCGGCCTTAAGCATGGCGGCGGGCGCGCTGCTGCTGCTGTTCGGCGACGCATTCCAGCGCGGGTTCGGGCTGCAGGCGCTCGTTTGGGGCGCGATCGATGCCGGGATCGCGATCTTCGGGCGGAGAGCGGCGAACCGGCGGCTGCTGAAGCAGATTGCAGGCGGCGGAACTGCCGGCGCGATCGCGGAGCGGGAGGCGAAGGACCTCCGCAGGCTGCTCCGGATCAACACGGGCCTGGACGTGCTCTACGTCGCCGGGGGCCTGCTGCTCATCAACACCCTCGGGCAGGGTGACCCGTTTGCGCGGGGCAACGGCTGGGGCATCGTCGTCCAGGGCGGTTTTCTCTTCGTGTTCGACCTGCTCCATGCGCTGACCGTGCCGCGGGAGGAGCCGGCGCTGCCGCGTTTCGCGGCGTTTGAAGGGGCGGAGCACGAGGCGTTTGCGCTGCCGCGGCGGGCGGCCTGCGGCGCTGCTGCTGCACGGGTTCCTGGGGACGCCCGGCGAGGTGCGAGGGCTGGGGCAGGCGCTGCACGAGCAGGGGTGGACCGTCCGCGCGCCGCTGCTGCCGGGCTTTGGGAGCGACATCCAGTCGCTGACGACGCGTCGATGGCAGGAGTGGGCGGACGCGGCCCGGAGAGCGCTGGCGGACCTTGAGGCGCAGGGCCACGGCCCGCTGTTGTTGGCCGGCTATTCGATGGGCGCGGACCTCGCGCTGCAGCTGGCGAAGCAGCCCGGCGTGAAGGGGCTCGCGCTGCTGGCGCCGTTCTCGTGGCCCGAGCCGTGGTGGGTGAAGCCCGCGGAGTTCGTGGTCCGGCCGTTCCTGCCGCTTGGCTTCCGGCCGATGCGCAAGGCGGACTTCAGCAACCCGCAGGTGCGCCAGGGGATTACCGGCTTCATGCCCGACGTGGACCTGGACGATCCGCAGGTGCAGGCGGCGATCCGCGATTTCCGCGTGCCGCTCGGGCTGATCGACCAACTGCGCGGGGTGTCTTCAGCCGGAAGCTGTCCGCCGCGACGAGGCGTCGAGCGCCCGGTGCTGGTCGTGCAGGGCGCGCAGGACCGGGTGGCCCGGCCCGAGCACACGGCCCGGCTGGTCGCCAAGCTACCCGAACGGCCGGCATACGTAGAAGTGGAGAGCGATCATAACCTGGTCGACGTGAGCAATCCTGCCTGGCCCACGGTCAGGCGGGCGGTGCTCGATTTCGCCGCGGCTCTCGCGGCCGATGCAAGGTGACCACCATGTCCCTCGTCCTCAACTGGCGCAACCGGCTTTCGTCCCCGGACTGGCGCGGCGGCGCCGGCGTGCTGCTCATCGCCTGGCTCGCGTGCATGATTTCCCTGCCCATCGTGGAGTGGGTGGCGGGCGAACGCGGGCTGATCGCCGGCGTCGTGGTCAGCGTGTTGCTGCAGGCGAGCCTCGTCGTGCTGCTCCTCTACCAGGCCCTCGGCGGGAGGCGGACGGCCGCCATCGTGGCGACGGTCGTCGTCGTTGGCTGGGCGGCCGAAGCGGTCGGATCGAAGACCGGCTTTCCCTTCGGCGCGTACCATTACACGGCCCGGCTGCAGCCCCAACTGCTCGGCGTGCCGCTGTTGATTCCGCTGGCATGGCTGATGATGCTGCCGCCCGCGTGGGCCGTGGGGCAGCGCATCACGCGGCGCTCGACCGGACTGGCGTTTGTTGCGGTCAGCGCGCTCGCATTTACCGCGTGGGACTTGTACCTGGACCCACAAATGGTACACTGGGGGCTGTGGACGTGGGATCAGCCGGGGGCGTATTTCGGCATCCCGCTGGTCAATTACGCGGGGTGGTTCCTGGTGTCGGCGCTGATCACGGTGCTGGCGCGACCGGCGGCAGGGCCGGCGGCCCTGCCGGTGCGGCCGCTTTTTGTGGTCTACACGCTGACCTGGATCATCGAAGCGGTTGGCCTGATGCTTTTCTGGCAGTTGTACGGCGCGGCGGCGGTGGGCTTTATCGGCATGGGATTGTTTGTGGCGGCCGCATGGCCGCTGCGGCAGAAAGAACGAACCCGTGAGATGTCACGAGCTGCGTAGGGGCAAGGAAGCGGGCGGGTCATGAGTGCGATTGGATGGACGGCCGTTGGCTTCCTGCTCGGGTCAATCCCCTTTTCGGTCATCCTCGGCCGCCTGCTGCTCGGGAAAGACATCCGCCAGTACGGCGACGGGAACCCGGGCGGGACCAACGTGGGCCGCGCGAGCGGCAAGAAGCTGCTGGGGGCGCTCGCCATTGCAATCGACATGATCAAGGGCGCGCTGCCGGTCGCGCTTGCCTATTACGTGTCCGGCGTGAGCGGGTGGGGCCTGACCGCGGTCGTGCTGGCGCCGATCCTCGGGCATGCGTACTCGCCGTTTCTGAGGTTTAAGGGCGGGAAGGCCATCGCGACCACGTTCGGTGCGTGGAGCGCGCTCACCGTGCCATTCGGGCCGTTTGTCATGGCGTTCAGCCTGCTCGGACTGACCAAGGTGATCGACCCGGCGGGATGGGCGTTGATGGGCGGGCTGCTGGTCCTGCTGGGCGTGCTCGCCGTGCTCGGCATGACGTCGCCGCCCGTGCTGGCCGCCTGGCTCGGCACAGTGTTGATCCTCGCATCGAAGCAGCGAGCCGACCTCGTCCAGGCGCCGCGGCTCCGCCGGCGGGCGTCGCAAGACGCTGCGGGCCAGGCCACGAAAGGATAGCCGGTGTTGCTCGTCACGGCCCTGCTTGCCTCCGCCGCGCTCCTGGGGATGACCGGGATTACGCTCAGCAACCTGGCGTTCTTTCCGCGGCTGAACGACAGACGTTACGCCAACGAGGTCACGGAGAGCTCAGAGGGCATTTCGCGAGAGCCACCTGAGAAACGGCTGGTCTCGGTGCTGATACCGGCGCGTAACGAGGCAAAGGTCATCGAAGGCACCGTGCGGCGCCTGCTCGGGCAGAGCTACCGGAACTTCGAGCTGATCGTGCTCGACGACAACTCGGACGACGGCACGGGCCGGCTGGCGCGGGCTGCGGCCGGGGGCGATCCACGGCTGTGCGTGATCCAGGGGAAGCCGCTGCCGCCGGGGTGGGCGGGCAAGAACTGGGCCTGCCAGCAGTTAGCGGAAGCCAGCCACGGCGAGGTGCTGGTCTTCACGGATGCGGATACGGTTTGGGCGCCGGATGGGCTGGCGGCGATCGTGCGCGAGATGGAGCGGAACGGCGCGGACCTGCAGACCGTGTGGCCGACGCAGATCACCGAGACGTGGGCCGAACGGCTGACCGTGCCGAACATGGCGCTGGTCGTCATCGGGTACCTGTCCATCCTCCTGACCCACTACACACCCTGGGCCGCGTTTGCGGCGGCGAACGGGCAGTTGATGGCCTTCCGGCGGCACGCGTACGCGAAGATCGACGGCCATGCGGGGGTTGCCGGCGAGGTGGTGGAGGACGTGAAGCTGGCGCGGCGGATCAAGGCGGCCGGGCTGCGGCTGCGCATGGCGGACGGCAACCGGCTGATCTCCTGCCGCATGTACACGGACTGGCCGTCGGTACGCAACGGCTTGGCGAAGAGCATCGTGGGCGGGTACGGGTCCGTGTTCGGCGTGATCCTGTCGATCGTGTTCCACGTCGTCGTGTTCCTGCTGCCGGTGCTCTGGCTGCTGCTCGGCTGGCTCGATCCGAAGGACTTCCCGATCGCGATCGGACCATACGCGGTGACCCTGCCCGGCTGGCCCGCCTGGCCGCTCGTCCTGACGGCTGCGGGCATGGGGGTGCGGGCGGCGACCGCCTGGTTCACGCACCAGCGGGCACGCGACGCGCTGTTGATGCCCGCAACCGTCGTGGTGATGACCGCGATCTCGCTGCTGGCGTGCTGGTGGCAGGTGCGTTATGGAGGGCCCGTCTGGAAGGGCCGGGTGATCAGGGGCAGCGCATGAGCAAGACGGTTGTCGTCATCGGGGCAGGGATCGGCGGGCTGAGCGCGGCGATCCGGCTGGCCGCGCAGGGCCTGCGCGTCGTCATGTTCGAGCAGAACGACGCGCCGGGCGGCAAGATGCGGGAGGTACGGGCCGACGGGTTCCGGTGGGACACGGGACCTTCCGTCATCACCATGCGGCCGGTCTTCGAAGACCTGTTCCGTGCTGCGGGGGAGCAGCTCGAAGATCACCTGGCGCTGCGTCCGGTCGATCCGCTCACCCGCTATTTCTACGGCGACGGGACGGTGCTGGACGCGACCCAGGACCGGCAGCGGATGGCCGAAAACATCGCCGCCGCGCCCGCCATCGACCGGCGCGACGTGCGGGGATACCAGGCCTACCTGGACCGGGCGGCTTTCCTCGAACGGGTGACGGGGCCGTTGTTCATTTACGGCGAGCGGCCGAGGCTGTGGGACCTGGCCAAGGTTCCGGTCATGGACGCGCTGCGCCTGCAGCCGTTTTCCAGCATGCACGGCTCGATCAAGGGGTACGTGCGCTCGCCGCATCTGCAGAAGCTGTTTGGCCGGTTCGCAACCTACATCGGGTCCAGCCCATACCATGCGCCGGCCACGCTGGGCGTGATCAGCGACGTCGAGCTGAACGAGGGCGTCTGGTACCCTGAAGGGGGCGTCTTCTCCATCGCCCGCGCCTTACACGGCCTGGCCTGCCGGCTCGGGGTAGACGTCCGGCTGGATTGCCCCGTGTCGAATATCGAGGTCCGCGGAGGCCGGGCCGTGGGCGTGCGGCTGAAGACCGGCGAGATGGTCGAGGCGGACGCGGTGCTGGCGAACGTCGACGCGGCCCTGGTGTACAACCGGCTGCTGCCACAGGACGTCGCACCCGCAGCCCGCGCGGCGATCTGGGCCTGAGGAAGCTCTCGTGCTCCGGATTCATCCTGCTGCTTGGCGTGGCGGGCCAGAACGAAGCCCTGTCGCACCACAATATCTTCTTTGCGGATGACTACCGGCAGGAATTCGAGGACATCTTCGAGCGAGGCATCCCGCCACGCCAGCCGACGGTCTATGTCTCCATCACGTCGAAGACGACGCCGGAGGACGCGCCTCCGGGGTGCGAGAACTGGTACGTGATGGTCAACGCCCCGGCGGTTGGGCCGGAGTTCGATTGGGCGAAGCGGACAGAGGAATATCGCCTGGTCGTGCTCGACCGGCTGGCCCGGTTCGGTTTCGACCCGCGCGGGCGCATCGTCGCCGAGCGCATCATCACGCCGAACGACATCGAGACGCGCACGGCAAGCTGGCGGGGCGCGCTGTATGGCGAGCTGTTCAACAGCCCGTGGGTCGCGTTCAGGCGGCCGACGAGCCGGGCGGGGGATATCAAGGCGCTGTACCTGGCCGGCGGCACGACCCACCCGGGCGGGGGCGTGCCCATGGTCATGCTTTCGGGGAAGCTGGCGGCGAAGGCTATCGTCGAGGATCTGCAGGTGGCCGGCAAGGAGTCATCATGAAATCGGTCGTCATTATCGGGGCAGGCATGGGTGGGCTGGCGGCGGCGCTGCGATTACGCAACATGGGGCTGGACGTCACGGTGATCGAAAAGCTAAAGCAGCCTGGCGGCCGATCCAACGTGCTCCAGGAGAACGGCTTCCGGATCGACATCGGGCCGACCATCCTGGTGATGAAGGAGACGTTCGAAGAGACGTACCGGGCGATCGGCCAGGACCTGAACCAGCGCATCACCTTCAAGGCGCTGGACCCGAACTACCGAATCTACTATCACGACGGGACGCACATCGACCTGTACAACGGCATGGCGAAGCTGGCGGCCGAAGTGGAGCGGGTGGAGCCGGGGGTGACCGAGCGCCTCTTCCGGTTCATCGGCGACAGCGCGAAGAAGTACGAGCTGGGCATGGATTTCGTCGACCGGAACTACGACCACATCACCGACCTGGCGAACCTGGCGGCGGGCGTGCGGCTGGTGCAGACGAGCGCGTACCAGAACCTCTACAAGCAGGTCGGAGAGTACTTCCACACCGACAAGCTGCGGAAGGCCTTCTCCTTCCATTCGATGTTCCTGGGTCTCTCGCCGTTCGAGGCGCCCGCGATGTACAGCCTCATCACGTACGCCGATCTCGTCGAAGGGATGCACTACCCGGTCGGCGGGATTTACAGCATCGTCGAGGACATGGTCAAGCTGTGCGGCGAGATAGGGGTCAACCTGCGAACCGGTATGGCGGTCCGCGAGATCAACGTCGTGGACGGCAAGGCGACCGGTGTAACGCTGGACACCGGGGAATTCGTGGCGGCAGACGTCGTCGTGTCCAATGCGGACCTCGTCTATACGTACAAGCGGCTGGTGCGGCCCGAGTTCCGCAAAATTTACACGGACAAGGCGCTGGACGCGATGAACTACGCGTGCTCGGGCTACCTGCTGTTCCTGGGCGTCGACCGGCAGTACGACCACATGCGGCACCAGGCACTCTATTTCTCGGAAGATTACCGGGCGAATCTCGACGCAGTCTTTCGCACGAAAACGATCCCTCAAGACCCGTCGTTTCACCTGAACAACCCGACCGTCACCGACCCGTCGCTCGCGCCGCCCGGGCACAGCGTACTGTACCTGCTGGCGCCGATGCCAAACCTGCAGGGCAAGAACGACTGGGAGCAGGCCCTTCCGATCGTCCGCGAGAAGCTGTTCCGGCAGCTCGAACGCATCGTGGACCCGGACATCTGCCGGCACATCGTCTGGCAGCGCGAGTACGGGCCGGCCGACTGGGAGCGCGACATCAACGCGCCGTATGGCGTGGCGTTCGGCTCGCTGTCGCAGGGCTTCTTCCAGTCTTCGTACTTCCGGCCCCACAACAAGGCTAGGGATATCCGGGGCCTGTATTTCGTGGGCCAGGGGACCTATCCCGGCATCGGGATGCCGATGGTGCTCCTGTCCGCGAAGCTGCTGCAGGAAAGACTGGCTGCCGATTACCGCCTGTAAGCTCAGAACCGTGCTATCATGGTCGCCTTGATGTCCCAAGCCGCATCGATCGCAACACCTGAAGACTACGCCGAGTGCCGGCGGGTGATGCTCCAGGCGAGCAAGAATTACTCGTTTGCGAGCCGCCTGCTGCCGAGGCGCATCCTGCCCCATGTCGAGGCGCTGTACGCGCTCATGCGGGTGGGAGACGACCGCGTCGACGTCTCCTTTCAGGGTTTCGCCTCCCCGCTGGCCGCGATCGAGGACTGGGAACAGGACTACTGGCGGGCGTTCCGGACCGGCACGAGCGACCATCCGGTGATGCGGGCGTACGTCGACACGGCCCTCGAGTGCGGGATCCCCGCAGAGGTGATGGGGCCGTATTTCCGGTCGATGAAGGACGACCTGACTATCACCCGCTTTCCGACGTACGCGGACCTGGCCCACTATATAGACGGGAGCGCGCTGCCGGTGGGGCAGGCGATGACGTACATCGTCGGGGTGCTGCCGCCGCACACGATCGAGGACACCCTCCCCTATGCGGACAGGCTGTCGACCGCGATGCAGCTGAGCAACTTCTGGCGCGACGTGGGGCAGGATTACCGGATCGGCCGGATCTACCTGCCGCTGGAGGACATGACCCGCTTCGGGGTGACGGAAGACGACCTGGCGTGCGAGCGGATCAGCGCGGCGTTCGTCGAGCTGATGGAGTTCGAGATGGCGCGGGCCGAGGGGTATTACGCACAGGCGCTGCCGGGCATTAAGCGGCTGGCGGCGGGGCGGTGGGGAGTGGTGGCTGCGCTCGAGGTGTACCGGGCCATCCACGGCAGCATCCGGCGCAACGGTTATGACGTGTTCACGAAGCGCGCGACGACGACCAAGTGGCAGAAGATGGGTTTAGCGGTGCGGGGGCAGTGGCGGCTGGCACGGGCGTGAGCTCACGGTAGGACGTCGTTTCACCCTTCGGCGGACGGCATGCGGCTCGTCCAAAAGCCCCCGGACAGGCCGCGAGGCCACGCGTTCTCCTTGACAACCCATCCAATACGTGTAAACTAAAACCGTCTCTTGTTCGCTGCATGTACGCACTGTCCCGCGGCGAACTTCCGTCTTTTCCCGGCCGGTTTTTCAAATAAGGAGGTGTCCACACCAAAGAGCCTTCTCCTGAGTTCTTCGCGCGCGGTTTGCCAGCCCCGCCAAGTTCGTTAAGGAGGGACCACATGAGAACCCGAACGAGACTGCTCACCTACGTCCTGCTGGGCGCACTGCTCCTCACCGCAGTGGCAAGCGCATCCGTCGCTGCCGCCCCATCGTCCGCACCCGCAGCGCCCAAAGCCAAGTTCTCGGATGCCGTAGCATTCGACAAGACGCCACCCCTACGCGAGCTCGCAGCATCTGCCTCCAGGCGCGCCGCGCCGGGGAGCGACGAACTCAAGGAAGTTCGACCTGAACGAGGCCCTGTCGCCCCTGACCGCGGCTACTCGGGGGACGCCGCGCTACAAGGAGCGGCTGGCGCCGCCGCGGCCCTGTCGGCAACAGCGATCCCGGGCACGACAGCCAACTTCGAAGGCCTGAGCAACCAGGACAACTTCAACCTCTTCGGTTTTCGCGTCAATCCGCCCGACCCCGTCGGGGATGTTGGTCCGAATCATTATGTCGAGATGGCCAACCTAGCATTCGCGGTTTACGACAAGACGGGGAATCTCCTCCTCGGACCCGTCGACACGGGCACCCTCTGGGCCAACTTCCCTGTCGAGGATTGCACTGACCCGTCGGGCGATCCTATCGTCCTGTACGACCAGTTTGCCGACCGCTGGCTGCTCAGCCAGTTTACGACGCGCGGCCCCAAGTACTATGACTGCGTCGCAATCTCGCAGACCCCGGATCCCACCGGGGCCTACTACCGCTATGCGTTCATCACTCAACCCGATCCGGACCTCGAGGGCGGAACCGTGTTCCCCGACTATCCGAAGTATGGCGTCTGGAAGGACTCCTACGTGCTGACCACGCGAGATTTCGGAGACGTCGACGAATACGGGATCAGCGTGTACGCGCTCGAGAAGAACAAGATGGTCAACGGGCAGGCAAAAGCTCGTGCTGTGCAGTTCTATCTCGACTCAGACCTAGTGCCGCTCAACCTGATCGGCGATGGACTGCTGCCGCCGGATGTCGACGGCAAGACCAAGCCGAGAAACGACGCCCCGGCGCCCATCGTAGGGACCCAGGACGATGGCGGCGGGTATGGAGGAACGTTTGATGCCTTGAACATCTTCGAGCTGAACGTCCTGTGGAACTCGAAGCCGAGCGCATCGTTCAAGCTGGCCGCGCAACTCCCCGTAGCGCCGTTCGACTCGATCTTTCCGTGTGCGCCTACATCCCGCGACTGCTTGCCACAGCCAGGGATCACGAATCCCAATCAGTACCTGGATATCCTGTCGTACCGCCAGCGGCCGACCTACCGCCTGGCATATCGCAACTTCGGCGGGTATGAAACGTTCGTGACGAATCAGTCGGTCGAAGCTGCACCGGGCGTGGCCGGCGTGCGCTGGTATGAGATCCGCCGTACGAACGGCACCTACTCGCTCTATCAGCAAGGAACGTACGCGCCGAGCGACGGCGTACATCGCTGGATGGGCAGCATCGCGATGGACCGGCAGGGCAATATGGGCTTGGGCTACAGCGTCGTGAACGGTACGAATGTCTATCCCGGCATCCGCTACACCGGCCGTCTCGCCGGCGATCCCCTGGGGCAGATGACCCTGGGCGAAGGAACGATCATCAACGGCAGCGGGGTGCAGCTAACCACGAACTCGCGCTGGGGCGACTACACCTCCATGAACATCGACCCGGTCGACGACTGCACGTTCTGGTACGTCAACGAGTACTACACCGCGGCAGGCCAGGCATCGAGCCTAGCAGGCTGGCAGACCCGGATCGCCAGCTTCAAAGCTCCCGGCTGTGTAGCCCCGAACTAGCGGAGACTGCTGCGCAGCAAACTTGAGCGCCTGCATACAGCCAGGGCGGTGTATGCAGGCGCTTTCATTGCTTCAGCCCCGTGACTGCAGAGGTTGCCCGGTAGGAGTTGACTCACGTGACAGGCGGCGAACAACCACGAGCACCCGGCCCCGACGATGTAGCGGCCATCGCGGCCGTAAGCGATCCGATCGTGCGGAACCTGCAGATCACGCAGGGATACCACGACCTGTCGCACGCGATGGCGCGGCTGACCGGACCGGGCGCGAACTGGTGCACGGTGGCGACCTGGGCGTCGAAGCAGGCCGGGCAAAGCATCCGCCGCGAGGACCTGGTGGCTGCACTGGAGCGGCTGCTGCGAGAGGCGCCTGAAGCCGAACGGAGCGCGGACGCTCTGCTGCAGGCGAGCGCCCCGGTGAGCGGCTACCAGCCCCGCAGCTTTGGCGGCGCCGTCGAGGTGCTGTGGGGCGCGATCAACCCGGCGGCCGCGTTCGAGCGGACCAGCGATGCGGTGGCTCGGGGCAACCGCAAGGTGTTCGAGGAGATCGGGTACGAGTTCGCGCGCTTCCTCGACCTGTGTGGAGCCGGCCCGCCCAACGATGTGGCCCTGGACGCCTTTAGGGCTGGCTTGCGACCGGGTGACCCGCCGGACGGGCAAGGGTATCTGCGAGAGGCGTTCGGGCACTACGTTCGAGCGATGCGGGCCGAAGGGGCGAAGGAGCGGGCCGAGCTGTTGTTGCTGGCGAACCTGAAAATCGGGTTCCACGAGCAGACACGTCTCCAGCCAGAGATCGTCGAGGCGATGAATGCGCCGGTCGTCGACCCCGCCGACCTCCGCCGGCGGCTCGTCGCGGAGTTGTTCCCCGACCGGAGCTCGCGCATTCGCTACTGGTTGGGACGGCTGACCGGGCGGCTTGGCCCACTGCTGCAGGCGCGTGACGACCTGGCGGCGGCAACGCAGCGGCTGGGGCGCCGGGTGGTCACAGCCAGCCTCATGACGCTGGCGCTGCCCGGGGATCGGGTGATCCGGCTCGGCGGCGAGCTGCCCGACGGGTTTCCCGAAATCCTCGCCACGATCGATCAACCCGAGCTGGCGGCCCTGGTCGAGGCGGTCGATGCTGCTCCTGACAGCCCGGGCCGCGCGGCCGTCGTCGACTGGGGTGATTTGCCGCAGCGAATGCGGTTCATTACGGACCTGTTCCGCACCTACCACCTGCTGCCCGCGCTCTTTGATGCACCATTCGCGCCGAGCCAGGTCGCCGACATCCGACTCGGCCGCCTACCCGTAAGCCCTCTTTAGAGAGATTCCCGCCCCGGCGGCATCCTGCCGTCCTCCCCGCGGCCGTAGCTCTTGCGCCACGTCGATCCCCCTTGAAATGACGGAGTTGTAATTGTGCTGGTCACACAACATATGGGATTGACAGGGCCGTGGCAATGGATTACACTCATGCCCGCAATCGTCTAGGACAGCCAAGGGACGACTACAGACGGATAAAATACATGAGCCAAGGCATCAGGATCGTCCATGTCACCTACCGGGCGTGTGCATCCGGTGCGATTGTGTCGCGAGTCCTGGCAGGATCACGATTGATGAGCCCGAACAGGAGCCGGGTCTCAGGCCGCGCGCCGTCTGCTGCGGACTTCCAACGCCGCCGGGCTCATCTTCTCGGGCATGGAAACCCCCTTACTCGCCTCCCTGGAGCGGCTGGTCGTGCTTGAGATCAAGTCTGTCAGCAAGAGCTTCCCCGGCGTGCACGCGCTGAGCAGCGTGTCTTTCAATGTGCAGCAAGGCGAAGTCCACGCGCTCGTGGGAGAGAACGGCGCCGGCAAGTCCACGTTGATGAAGATCCTGAGCGGCGTCTATGGCGATTACGAGGGCGAAATCGTTCTCGACGGCGAACGCCTGACCATGCGTGGTCCGCGCGATGCGCAGCGGCACGGGATTGCGATCATTCACCAGGAACTTAACCTCGTGCCCGAGCTGACGGTCCTGGAGAACATCTTCCTCGGCATCGAACGACGAACCCCATTCGGCGGCCTGGACAGGCGAACTATGGAGCGCGAGTGTCTTGTCCTGCTGCAACGTCTCAACCTCAACGTTTCACCTAATCGCCCCGTTAAATGGTTGCGTGTCGGCGAGCAGCAACTAGTGGAAGTGGCGAAGGCCCTGGCGCTGAATGCACGGCTGTTCATCCTCGACGAGCCAACTTCGGCGCTGAGCGATGAGGAGATCGAGCGGCTCTTCGCGGTCATCGATTCGCTCAAGTCCGCGGGTGTGACGATGATCTACATCTCGCACAAGCTCAACGAGATCTTCCGCATCGCGGACACCGTCACCGTCTTGCGCGACGGCCAGCATATCGGCACCTTGCCTATCAAGGATACCAACCAGGGGGCCTTGATCCGCATGATGGTGGGTCGCACGCTAACGGAGTTATTCCCTAAAGAAGTTGTGGCTGTAGGCGATGAGGTGTTGCGCGTCGAGCACCTGTCCCTCTTGCGCGATCGCCAGCGCAACAGCCGCTCGCTTCATGACATCTCATTTACGCTGAGGCGGGGCGAGATCCTCGGCCTCGCAGGGCTGATGGGCGCAGGTCGCACCGAATTGCTGGAGACGCTATTTGGCGTCTATCCTCGGAGCCGCGTCACGGGCCGGATTGTGCTCAAGGGCCGCGAGCAGCACAACTACTCGCCTCAGGACGCCATCGAAGCAGGATTCGCTTTCGTGACCGAGGACCGCAAACTGCAGAGCCTGATTACGGGCATGTCGGTGACGCACAATGTGACGCTGGCCGCCTTGAGGCGATTCCTGACTTTCGGCTTCATTCAAGAACGCGCCGAGGCAGCGGCCGTGCAACGGTCGATCCAGGATCTGCGGATCAAGACCCCGAGCCGGTTTGCGATCGTCAACAACCTGTCGGGCGGCAACCAACAGAAGGTGGTGTTAGCTAAAGGGTTGCTGAACGTGCCAGCCGTGCTGCTGCTCGACGAGCCGACGCGGGGCATCGACGTCGGCGCTAAAGCGGAAATCTATGGTTTGATGAGCCATCTGGCACAGAATGGCGCGGCGATTCTAATGGCTTCGTCAGAATTGCCCGAGATCCTGGCCATGTGCGACCGAGTACTGGTGTTGTGCGAGGGCCGCCTGACCGGCGAATTTCTCCGGTCTGAAGCGACCCAGGAGCGCATCATGGAGGCTGCAACGGCGCGGGAGGCAACCGGGGACTTGAGCGCCGCCAACGAGCAGCCCGGTCCAGATAGGCCATTCACTAACGGGGAGAACGGCTAGATGGCAAATACATCGGTTGCTCCGGCTAAGGACAGGGCCGAAAGGATGCGGCGAGCCTTGGACGTGGTGCTGCGCTTTCAGAGCTACTTTGGCCTGATTCTGATCCTGATCCTGGCCAGCATTCTCTCGCCCGTGCGCAACGGACACAACATCTTTCTTGATCCAAATAACCTCTTTAACATCGTGCGCTTTGCTTCTGAGAACGGCATTATCGCCATCGGCATGACGCTTGTCATCCTGACCGGCGGGATCGACCTGTCGGTTGGCGCCGTGCTGGCGCTGTGCGCTGTGGGGGCCGCCTCGTTCATGATGCGCTCCGGGTTCGGCACTCTCCTGACGGTGGTCCTCGTGCTGGGCATTGGCAGCCTCTGCGGCCTGATCAACGGCACGGTCACGGCCAAACTCAGCATCCAGTCCTTCATCGTCACTCTG
Source organism: uncultured Chloroflexia bacterium (assembly GCA_963800615.1). Lineage (GTDB taxonomy): Bacteria > Chloroflexota > Anaerolineae > CG2-30-64-16 > CG2-30-64-16 > JALOOB01. The sequence continues at coordinate 218,536 of CAWDBO010000020.1, read as the reverse complement.
GCCATGTTGACGACGGCGCGGGGCATCGCGTCGTTGTGGTCGGGCGGCTACGCGATCCCCCTGGCCTTCGGCAATGCGCCGGGCGTTGCCCCGCAGAGCTTCAAGGCCATCTTTGCCGGCGAGATCAATGTGCTGGGGCTGGGAATCCCCACTCAGATATTCTTCTTCGTGCTTATCGGTCTGGTGGCAACGCTCCTCTTGCAGCGCACTGCGTTCGGGCGGCACGTCTATGCGGTCGGCGGCAATGTCGTCGCCGCCCGCCTGTCGGGCGTCAACGTCAGCCGCATCGTCATCACCGTGTTCACGATCTCGGGCTTTCTGGCGGGCTTTGCTGCGCTGTTGCACGCGGCCCTAGTCAACCAGGGCAGCCATATCGACGGCAGCGGCTACGAGCTGAACGCGATCGCCGCGGTCGTCATTGGGGGCACCAGCCTGGCGGGGGGCACGGGCACGGTGGTTGGCTCGATGGTGGGGGCGCTCATCTTAAGCATTCTCGACAACATCCTGGGCCTACGGAATATCCCTTCCGAGTACCAGATGATCCTGAAAGGCGTGCTGATCCTGCTGGCGGTGTTGATCCAGCGACGCCGATCCTAGTCAGAAAGGGGGTATGTGTTTAGGAACGAGGTGTTCCGAGTGTAGTGGTCGAAAGCGTGAGCACTTTGAATTGGCAACAGGTAACTTTCACAGGAGGATGAGATGAGATTCGAGCATAGATGGCAGCTTGTAGTTGGATTGATCATGATTGGTGCGATGCTGGCCGCTTGCGCGCCGGCAACCTCGCCCTCAGGCGGCACGGGCGCCAGCGCGCCCGCCGCAACGTCAGCAGCAGCGCCGGCCGCGACGGCAGTGACAGCACCAGCGGCGGGCGCGACAGAGCCGGCGGCGGGTGCGAATGCGCCGGCCAAGAAGGACAAGTACCTGATCGGCATGTCGCAGGCGAACAAGGGTGAGCCGTGGCGGCAGGCGATGAACGATCAGATCGCGGCCGCGGCGGCAAAGCATCCTGAATTGCAGGTGGTGTTTGCGGATGCGGCGCAGAACAACGCCAAGCAGGTGGCGGATGTCGAGAACTTCATCTCGCAAGGCATCGACCTGCTGATCATTTCTCCGAACGAGGCAGCCCCGCTGACCGATGTCGTGGCCAAGGCATACGACAAGGGCATCCCCGTCATCGTTCTGGATCGCAAGGTGCTGGGTGAGAAGTACACCGAGTGGATCGGCGCAGACAATACGCTGATCGGCCAGAAGGCCGGCGAGTTCATCGCCAAGTGGTGTAAGGACAACGCCCATACCCCGTGCAACGTCGCGGAGATTCGCGGCCTGGAAGGTTCAACGCCGGCCAAAGAACGCGGCGACGGCTTCCGCAAGGGCATTGAAGGCAACCCGGATGTCAAGATCATCGCCAGCCAGAATGCCGACTGGCTGCGCGAGAAGGCCATTCCGGTCTCGCAGGCGATGTTCCAGGCCAATCCCGTGATCGACGTCGTCTACGGGCACAACGATCCCATGGGCGAGGCGGCGATCATCTCGGCCCAGAACGCCAAGAAGGACCTCTCCAAGATGGCCTTTGTCGGCATCGACGGCCTGCCAACCCCTGACGGCGGCATCCGTTCGGTCATGGACGGCCGCCTCACCGTGACGTACGTCTACCCGACCGGCGGCGCCCAGGCGATCGACGAGGCGGTCAAGATTCTCGAGCAGGGCGCCAAGCCCGAAAAGACGATGGTCTTGCAGACCGAAGAGGTTACTAAGGCCAATGCGGCCGAGCTGCTGCAGAAGTACGGCGGCAAATAGGCTAGATTCGCAGAGGCGGTCACGCGACTCGCGTGGCCGCCTCTGAAGGCCCTCAGGAAAGGCCCGTCGCTCCCAGGTCGACCTGCCTGCCGGTGCGAAGGATGCGCCAGACCGTCAGCAGCGCGACTGCGGCGCCGGAGCCGATGTACATCCACCTCACCCAGAGCAGGTTCGTGTCGCTGCCCATCGCAACCGAGTGCAACAGCGCCATCCAGAACACCGCGAAGCTGACGTAGTGGAACGCGCGCCAGGCGCGCTGGCCGATCTGCTTGCGGACGACGATGCTCAGGCTCAGGAACAGGGAGAGCCAGAGCGCGATCTGGCCCAAGCGCGACCAGGGCGGGCTTGTAGGTTCCGGCGAACGGGGCCAGGATGGCCGACAGCGGGAAGCTGGTGTACCGGTCGCCGAGCAGCACGAGCGCATGGAAGAACGCGAAGCCGAGCGCCGCGTTGCTGAGGAACTGGTGCGCGTCGAAGAGCGCGGGCGGCCGGAGGCGTCCCCCGGGCCGGCCGCTGAGCAGCAGGCCCCAGACCACCGACCCCCAGAGCAGGGCGTAGGCCACCAGGCCGGCCGACCGGCTCAGGTACCAGAATGACTGCGTCTCGCCTGCCTTGCCGGCCGCGCCCACGCCGAGAATGAATCCGGCGACGGCCAGCCCGATCGTGACCAGGCCCCCGAGCACGACGCTCCAGGGATCGACCGCCGGTATGCCGTTCGCATTCTTGTTTATCGCTGCCATAATTGCTCCCTCTCCTCCTGCGCCCACGCGCCGCCACCTCAAAGGCCTCACGCCCGATCACCTGCGTTTGCCCATCACGATCCACAAACAACGCATCCAACCCACTCTTTTCGATAAAGTCCCGCCCGTCTTCCCGGCCGAGGATCAATGCCACCTTGGCAGACACTTCTGCCTGCACCGTCGTCGGGGCCAGCACGGTCACGCTCACCAGTTCGCTCTGGCTCGGGCGGCCCGTCCGCGGGTCGATCAGGTGGTGCATCTGCCGGCCGTCGCGCACCCAACTGCGGCGGAGCACGCTGCTGGTGGCGATGGCGCCGTTGGTCAACTCGGCAACGGCGAGGTCCTGACCCGGATGAAACGGGTCTTCGACCGCCACGGGCCAGGGCTTGCGGCCCGGCGCAGCCGACGCACGGATGTCGCCGCCCGCATCCACGAGCGCGGCGCCCCAGGCGCCCAACAGCTCGGCGGCCCGGTCGACGGTCCAGCCCTTGGCGATGCCGCCCAGATCGATCTGGACGCCTGCGGGGAGATCAACCCGGTTACCACTAAGAACCAAAGAGACGAAGCTACACGAAGCCTGGTGAGACTTTGCGTCTTGGATGCTTGGTGGTGCGGGTGCGGCTTGCAAGGTTTCGAAGCTGCGGTCGTAACCGGCAGCCTGCAACGCCGGCAAGACGGCGGGATCGAAGATGCCCCCTGTACTGTCCCGGTACCTGAGCGCCAACGCGAGGACGGACGCCAGCATCGGGGAGACGGATTGAGGGCCCTGCCCCGCGGCCGCATTGAGCCGGCTGAGACCGGAATCGGGGCGAAACCGGCTGAGCTCGGCTTCGACCTCGCCGAAGAAGCTCTCAATCTCGGGCAGCCAGATGTCCGCGGGACCGGGCTCGGCCCACAGCCACGCGGCCACGTCCGTGTTCATGGCCCGAAAGCGGCGCTCCGCGAGCACAAACGCCACGGGTCACGATCCGCGGGAACGGGTCACCGGGCCGCCGAAGCTCGGCTGCTGCTGGCTGAACCCGCGAAACTGGCGGTTACGCCCGCCGAACTGCTGGTTGAACTGGTTCGTCGAGCCGGAAGAGTCGCCGCCCTGGAACTGCGAGATTCCACCGTTCGAGAAGAAGCCCTCGTTGTCATCGTCGTCGAACTCGAAGCCCTGGCCGAGCGAAGAGTCGTCGCCAAGGCTCGGCGCCTGGAAGCGGGTGTTGTCCTGGCTGCGCGTTGCCCTGGTTGAGGACTTCCGAGCCGGCCTGCGCGACCGCCTGGGGGGTGCTCGTCCCGGCCACGGCGGGCGCATTGACGCCTGCCAGATACCCGGCGCCCAGCACGACTGCGCCGAGGCCGCTCAGCATCAACCCGCTCTTCCAGGCCGCGCTCTTCCGGCGGCGCTTTCGCACTGCTGTATCTCTTGCCGCCTTATCATTCGTTTCGATCACGGTCCACACTCCACAAGTCAGATTCGTCTCGCCACTATTGCCTAGCGTTTGCAACGAGCATGCGAAGGATATGACCGGGCTGTAAAGATCTGATAAAGTCGCCGTTAGGTTCGCGTTAGCCTCGCGGATCAGGATTTCAGGACGGCGGCCGGGACGCGGCTCAACCCGTTCCGCCGGCCCTGAACGCGAAACAAACGCCGTCTTTATCAAATCTTTACAGGGCGCTGCTACGCTGAAGGGTGACAGGCGAGGAAGACCTCCGGTCAGAGACACTCTCAGGAGTACAAGAAGAAGGAGGGTAGGATATGACCAAACGCCGATTCATGCTCGTGGCGGGCGTGCTGGCGCTCGTCACGATTCTCGGAGTGATTTCGGTCGGCGCGGTGTTCGCGCAGACCGGGACGCCCCCGGCGCAGGCGAACCCGAATGCCCAGGGCCAGCCGGATACCGGCAAGCTCGGGAAGGGCTTCGGTTTCGGCTTCCGCTGGGGTGACACGGCGAGTTTCGACGCAGTTGCCAAGGCGCTGAACCTGACCCCGACGCAACTGTTCGAGCAACTCCACTCGGGCAAGACGCTGAGCGAGATCGCGACGGCGCAGGGTGTGGACCTAAGCGCGGTCCAGGCTGCGGCGAGTGCGTCGCGCGTGCAAGCGATGAAGGACAAAATCGCGCAAGCCGTCAAGGACGGCACGATCACGCAGGAGCAGGGTGACTGGCTCTTGCAGGGTCTTGACAAGGGCTACCTCGGCGGTCACGGCTTCGGCTTCGGCCGGGGTGGTCGGGACCACGGCGCGCCGAGGCTCGGCGGTATGATGCCGGGCATGGGCATGCCGGGCATGCGCGGCTTCGGCAGAGGCGACATGCGCGGCTTCGGCAAGGGCGGCAGCGGCACCCAGCAGCAGCCGGCGCCCAGCACGTCGAGCCCGGGAACCTCGTACTGATTGCACGACCGGAGGTAGGGGGGCGGCCGGCCCACGATGCAGCGTCATTGCACGGTCGCTCCCATTTCGACGCCTGATGCACGCGGGGAACGGGTTCTGCCTGCCGGGACCTCTCGAGCAGGAGGGACACGTTCCTCGCTTTGACGAAGGGCGCGGGACACGAGCGCGACAAGGAGGGGAAGAAGGGAATGAACAAGGGTCTTTTTGCGGTTCTGGCAATCATCCTCGTGCTCGCAGTGGCGGGCGCAAGTTTCTACGGGGGCACGGTGTACGGGAAGGCGCAGGCCCAGGCTAACGTGCGGGCGGCTTTCGTCAATGGACAGGGCGGCTTCCCCGGCCAGGGCGGGGCGGCTGGGGCCGGGCAGCGGACCGACGGCCAGGGCAACTTCGTGATGGGCACGATCAAAGAAATCGGCGATAACTCGCTCAGCGTGAGCGACACGAACGGCAAGGTGACGCAGGTCAAGGTGACCGACACGACGCTTATCGAGAAGAACATGCCGGTGAAGCTGACCGATCTCGCCCAAGGCGAAACAGCAATCATTTCGGGCAGCGCGGCTGCGGACGGAACCATGACGGCCCGTTCGGTGCGGGTGGGGCAGCAGGGCCAGTTCGGGCCGGGCGGCTTCGGCGGGCGCGGCGGAACGGGTGCGGCGGGCGGCGCAGCGCCCCAGGCAACGCCGGGGCAGTGACGCGGCAAACAACGAGCCGCGGGGGTCAAGGCTGCCAGCAGCGAGCCGCCCCGCGGCCTTCAGATAATGGGTAGAGACTCGAAAACAGGATCAAGGGCAAGGAAGGACATGATGGCGAAGAGATCAGGGTTTAGCGCGTTATTGATCGCGGTGATTGCGGCGGTGGTGATGTCGGGATGCAGCTCTCTGGCGCCCGCCGTGCGGATTCTTGCGGGTGAAGCAAGCCAGGCCGGCACGGTGGTCACCAGCACGACGGCTGCCAATGCAGCCGGTGCGAGCGACGCAGCGCAGCGCACCAGGCGGCCGTCCCGACGAAGGCAGCGACGGCGCGGCAGGTGAACCAGGCGGCGAGCATCAACATCGCGCCGGGCGCGGATGTCGAGACGGAGATCAACGAAGCCGTTTACACGAAGGTTAACCCGTCGGTGGTCTATATCGAAAACCTGACAAGCCTGGCCCGGTCGCGCTTCGGCGCAAACGCCGCGCTGCCGCAGAGCTCGGGCTCGGGCTGGGTGTGGGATACGCAGGGACACATCGTTACCAACAACCACGTGGTCGACGGCGCGGACCAGATCAACGTGACGTTCTCGGACGGGGTGACGTTGGCCGCGGACGTGGTGGGCACGGACCCCGGGAGCGATCTCGCGGTGATCAAGGTGGACCCGAACCAGGTCGACCTCGTGCCGGCCGAGCAGGGCGCCATGAGTGACGTGAAGGTGGGCGCGCGGGCCATTGCGATCGGGAACCCGTACGGGTTGGTCGGCACCATGACCACCGGCATCGTCAGCGCGCTGGGCCGCAGCCTCGACTCCGACCCGACGAATGCGGGCAGCTTCAGCATCCCGCAGGTGATCCAGACCGATGCGGCGATCAACCCGGGCAACTCGGGCGGGCCGCTGCTGAACGAGCAGGGCCAGGTGATCGGCGTGAACTTCCAGATCGAGTCGGGCACCGGGGCCAACTCGGGCGTGGGATTCGCCATTCCGGTCAACATCGTCCAGCGGGTGGTGCCGTCGCTGATCAAGAACGGCTCGTACCAGCACGCGTACCTGGGGATTCGCGGGCAGACGTACTCGCCCGAGTGGGCGCAGGCGCTGGGGCTGCCCGATAACGTGCGGGGCGCGTACGTGATGGACGTGGTGAGCAACGGGCCGGCCGGCAAAGCGGGCCTGCGCGGGGCCACCGGCGGCGACACGAACGTCGTGCTCGGGATGGACCAGAGCGGCCTGGCGTACCTGCCGGGCGGCGGGGACCTGATCACCGCGGTCGACGGGCAGCCGGTCAAGTCGTTCGACGACCTGCTGGTGTACCTGGAAAGCAACAAGTCGCCGGGCGACAAGGTGACTTTGACCGTGATCCGGGCGAGCCGGCAGGTGGAAGTGACGATTACGCTGGGGGCCCGGCCGACGTCGGCGCAGTAAGCAGGGGCAGGGCCACATACCGGACCGCCGGCCGCTCGGTGGCATCAACCTGGCCGGCGGTGCCGGCGGTCCGGGCCCTTGCACGGCGCGAACAGGCAGGCTAAGATAGTGCTATGAACCGAAGTATCCTTGTCGTGGACGACGACAAAAAGATCGTGGAACTGGTCGCGTTGTATCTCAAGCGCGACGGGTATAACGTCCTGCCGGCGTATGACGGGCAAGAGGCGCTGGACCTGGCGCGGCGGCGGCGGCCGGACCTGATCGTGCTGGACCTGATGCTGCCCGAGCTTTCGGGCATGGACGTGTGCAAGCTGGTCCGGGCCGAGTCGCGGATCCCGATCGTCATGCTCACGGCACGGGCCGGGGACGAGGACAAGCTCCGCGGGCTGGACCTGGGCGCGGACGACTACATCACGAAGCCCTTCAACCCGCGGGAACTGGTGGCCCGGGTGCGGGCGGTCTTGCGGCGCACCTACCCGGACGAGACGCCGGGCGACGACCTGCGCTACGGCGACCTGGTCATCAGCTTCCTGCGGCACGAGGTGACGGTCGGGGGCAAGCCGGCGAACCTGACGCCGACGGAGTTCCGGCTGCTGGAGGCGATGGTGCGCGAGCCGGGCCGGGCGTTCTCCCGCTCGGAGCTGCTCGACCGGGCCTTCGGCTACGATTACGACGGGGTGGAACGGACCGTCGACGTACACATCATGAACCTGCGCCGGAAGATCGAGCCGGGCGGGAACGCATTCCGCTACATCGCGACCGTGCCCGGCCTAGGCTACCGTTTCGAGGCGTCGCAAGCCGGCGACCCCCGCCCGGGAAGTGGACATGCTGCGTAGCCTGCGCGTCCGCCTTCTGCTGGCGACGATCTTCGTCGTGCTGATCGCGGTGGGCGTGACTGCCTTCGTCGCGACCCGCCGGACGGAGGGCGAGTTCCAGCGTTATGTCGAGCGGCGAAGCCCGCTGGACGATCGCAGGCTCGGCTACGTCCTCGCGCGTTACTATGAAGAAAACGACGGCTGGAACGGCATCGGGACCGAGCTCACGCGACTCGCGCAGATCACAGGGCAGCGGGTCGTGCTGGCAGATGCCGGCGGGCAAAATCCTGGCCGACAGCGACAACAAGCTCGTAGGCAGGACGGTGGGCGCGCGCTGGCCGCAGCCGCGGGCGGTCATCCGGGAGTCCGACCAGCCGGTTGCGGCCGTCTACATCGACCCGCTGAACGGTCCGCCCGATCCGGACGCGACGTTCATCGCCGCGGTGAACCGCTCGGTGCTGTTCGGCGCGCTGGCGGCCGGCATCGCCGCCGTGATCGTGACGCTCGCGGTCTCGGGCCGCATCCTGCGCCCGGTCGGCCACCTGACGGAGGCGGCGGAGAAGATGTCGCACGGCGACCTGTCGGTGCGCGTGCCGGTCGAGTCGGACGACGAGCTGGGGCAGCTGGCCGGGGCCTTCAACAGCATGGCGGGCAACCTGTCGCACCAGGAGCAGCTGCGGCGGAACATGGTCGGGGACGTGGCGCACGAGCTGCGGACGCCGCTGACCAACCTGCGGGGCTACCTGGAGGCGGTGCGCGACGGGCTGATCACGCCGGACGCGGCGCTGGTGGACAACCTGTACGAAGAGACGATGCTGCTGACCCGGCTGGTGGCCGACCTGCACGAGCTGGCGCAGGCGGAGGCCGGGCAGTTGACCCTCGTGCGGACGCCCACCGCGCTCCCGGAAGTGGTCGAGCTGGCCGTGGAGATCCTCAGGCCGCAGGCGACGGCGAAAGGCGTGGCCCTGTCGGTGGACGTCCCCGCTTCGCTGCCCGAGGTGAACATCGACCGCGAGCGCATCGGCCAGGTGCTGCGCAACCTGCTGAACAACGCGCTGGCGCACACGCCGGCGGGCGGCGAGATCGGGGTGTCGGCGGCCCGGCAGAACGGCTGCGTGCTCGTGTCAGTCCGTGATACGGGCGAAGGCATCTCGGCCGAAGACCTGCCGCACGTCTTCGACCGGTTCTACCGGGCGGACCGCTCGCGCGCCCGGCACACCGGCGGCTATGGCCTGGGCCTGGCGATCGTCAAGCAGCTGGTGCAAGCCCACGGCGGCACGATCGAAGTGGAAAGCGAGCTGGGACGGGGCAGCACGTTCAGGTTCAGCATTCCCGTCGAGGAAAAGCGCGGCGTAGGCGGCGCCTGCGGGGCGTCAGCCGGCGCTCCGGCGGCGCGTGACCAGCAGGAGGCCCGCTCCCAACCCCGCACCTGCAGCCACCTGCAACCCAAGCGCCGGGCCCCCGGCGCTCAGCGCCAACAGCCCCGCGATGATCGGCCCGAGAAACAAGCCGCTGTTCTGCGCGGTGTTGTAGACCGACATGAAGTTCGTCCGCTCGTCCTCGGGCGTCACCGCGACCAGGTTATCGAACAGGTTGACGTTGATCGCGGCGCTGAAGAAGCCGGCCAGGGCCGCCCACGGGATCAGCCACCAAACCGCCGTCGTCAGCGAGGTCAGCAGGGGATAGAGCGCGTAGCCGAGCGCGCCGATGCCCAGCGCGGCCTCGCGGCCGATACGGCGAACCACCCGGCGCATCAGCAGCGACCCAACGACCATCATGCCCGTCGACGTGCTCAGGATGAGGCTCACCTGCTGGTCCGTCGCGCCGAGCGTGCGGACCCAGTACAGGGGCAGCAGCGGCGCGATCATGCCGAGCGCGAATTGCAGGCAGAACACCGAGACGACGAAACGCAGATACCCGGGGAAGCGCAGCATCCCGCGGAGCTGGCTGCGAAACGCCGGCTGGGGTCCGGGCTGCGCGGGCGGATCCGGGCACGTGGAGGTGATTGCAGTTCCACCAGCTCATCATCGAGCCGAGGAAGCCGATGAAGAAGAGGAGCTGGTAGTTGAGCGGGAACGGCAGGCGCGCCAGCAGCGGGCCGGCGAGCAGGGTGGTCAGGGTGTTGGTCAGGCCGAACGCGGCAAAGCGCAGCCCGACCATGTGCGCGCGGCGGTCGGGCGGGACCGCGTCGGCCATCATCGAGAGGAAGGAGAGGTTGCTGACGCTGGAGGCGATCGCGGAGAAGACCCAGACGAGCGCGGTGACCTGGGCGCGGCCGTTGACCACGAAGAACGGGATCAGGCTGAGGGCCAGGAAGAAGGCGCGGTAGGCCAGCCCGCTGACGAGCACCCAGCGCATCCGGTGTCCCGTGCGCGTGATGAGGCGGCCGGCGGGGATCTGCCAGAAGATGGCGATGAGCGCGGGGCCGTAGGTGATCGCGCCGACGAGGAGGCTGGCTGCGCCCAGGCGGACGGTATAGACCTGGAGGAACGCGTTGATCGTGCCGGTGACGACGCCGAACCAGGCGATGTCGCCCACCAGGTGACGGATGTTGGCCTCAACCTGGGCCGGCGTCAGCGCCTGGTCCGGAGGCCGGTTGAGAGCCAGGAACCTGCGGCACGCGGCCGCAACCGGGCTCATCCGGCGGATACCTTGCTGCACGTCAGTCGCGCTGCACCAGTTCCACGAGCACGCCGTGCGCGCCCTTGGGGTGGATGAAAGCCACGCGGCCGTACGCGCCGCGCTTCGGGGTTTCGTCGATCAGCTGGGCGCCCTTGGCCTTGAGGTCGGCCAGGGTTGCTTCGATGTCGTCGACCTCGAGACATACGTGGTGCAGCCCCTCGCCGCGCTTCGCCAGGTACTTGCCGATGCCGGAGTCCGCGTGGAGCGGCTCGAGCAGCTCGATCTCGCTGTCGCCGCTGGGCAGGAACGCCATCTTGACGTCCTGGTCGGGCATCTCGCGCACGGCGGTGACGGTCATGCCCAGGGCATCCCGGTAGACGCCCAGCGCGTCTTCCAGGTTCTCCACGACGATGGCGATGTGGTCGATCTTCTTGATGGTCATTTCGGTTCCTCGGGGATTGCTTCGCCGGTCACCGGCTCGGGGTCGGGCCGCACGTACCATTCCTCGCGTTCGTAATCGAAGTCGGCGATCTTGGTGATGTCCATCTTGACGTACTTGCCCGCGGCCTCGGCCGCGACCGTGCCGTCGGGCAGCAGGAGCTCGCCCGTGCCCTCGAAGACGCGCGACCTGTCGGTGGTGATGCGGCCGACGATCGTCAGCGGCACGCCCAACGGCACGGGCTTGAGGAAGCGCACGTTGAGCTCGACGGTGACGCCCCAGATCGCCTCGCCGTAGCGCACCATGATGGCGCGGCCGATCGTCTCGTCGAGCGCCGCGGTGATGACGCCGCCGTGCATGCGGCCGGGATAGCTCTGGTGATGGTCCTGCCCGGTCAGCTTGCCGACCAGGCTCCCGTCTTCCTGCTCGTAGAAGCGCATGTGCAGACCCGCAGGGTTGCGCTCCCCGCAGATGAAGCACATTCGGCTGGTAGGTTGTTTTTTCATTTCAGGGCCGGTACTCCCCGAACACCTGGCGGAGGGTATTGCAGATCTCGCCGAGGGTTGCGTAGGCGCTGACGGCCTCGACGAAGAGCGGCATGAGCGGCGCGTTCGGGTCCTGGGCCGCGGCCTTGATCCGGGCCAGGATGGCGTCGACGGCGGCTTCGTCGCGGTGCGCACGCACCTCGGCCAGGTGGCCGATCTGCTCGGCCTGCACCTTCTCGTCGATGCGCAGCAGGTCGGACGGCAGCGTCTCGCGGCTGCGCTGGAACTTGTTCACGCCCACGACGATCTGCTCGCCGCTCTCGACGGCCCGCAGCGCGGCGTAGGCCGCGTCCTGGATCTCGTTCTGGATGTAGCCGGCCTCGATGGCCTTGGCGGCGCCGCCCATGGCGTCGATCCGCTCGATGTAGGCCAGCGCGCGCTTCTCGAGCTCGTCGGTCAGGGCCTCCACGTAGTAGGAGCCGGCCAGCGGGTCGATCGTGTCGGCCACGCCCGATTCGTAGGCGATGATCTGCTGGGTGCGCAGCGCGACCTCGACCGCGTTCTCGGACGGCAGCGCCAGCGCCTCGTCGCGGGAGTTGGTGTGCAGCGACTGGGTGCCGCCGAGCACGGCGGCGAGCGCCTGGAGCGTGACGCGGACGACGTTGTTCTCCGGCTGCTGCGCGGTGAGCGTGGAGCCGGCCGTCTGGGTGTGGAAGCGCAGCTGCCAGCTCTTCGGGTCCTGCGCGGCGAACCGCTCGCGCATGATCTTCGCCCAGATGCGGCGGGCGGCGCGGAACTTGGCGACCTCTTCCAGGAAGTTGTTGTGCGCGTTGAAGAAGAAGGCAAGCTGCGGGCCGAACTCGTCGACCTTCTGCCCGGCGTCGATCGCCGCCTTCACGTACTCGATCGCGTTCGCCAGCGTGAAGGCGATCTCCTGCGCGGCCGTGCTGCCCGCCTCGCGGATGTGATAGCCCGAGATGCTGATCGTGTTCCAGTGGGGGACGTTGGTCGCGCAGTAGCGGAACAGGTCGGTGATCAGGCGCATCGACGGCGCGGGCGGGAAGATGTAGGTGCCGCGGGCGATGTATTCCTTCAGGATGTCGTTCTGCACGGTCCCGCGCAGGCCGCCTCGGGCACGCCCTGCTTCTGCGCCACGGCGATCACCATCGCCAGCAGGATGCTCGCGGGCGCGTTGATCGTCATCGAGATGGAGACCTTGTCCAGCGGGATCTGGTCGAGCAGGACTTCCATGTCGGCCAGCGAGGAGATCGCGACGCCGACCTTGCCCACTTCGCCGAGCGCCAGCGGGTCGTCCGCGTCGTAGCCGATCTGGGTGGGCAGGTCGAACGCGACGCTCAGGCCGGTCTGTCCCTGGGCGAGCAGGTAGCGGTAGCGCTGGTTGCTCTCGGCGGCGGTGCCGAAGCCGGCGTACTGGCGCATGGTCCAGAAGCGGCCGCGGTACATGGTCGGCTGGACCCCGCGCGTGAACGGGTACTCGCCGGGCAGGCCGAGCTTCTCGAGGTACTCCTCGCCGAGCTCGGGGCACAGCTCGGCTTCGTGATCGGGCGTGTACACCCGCTCGACGCAGATGCCCGAAGAGGTCTCGAACTTGGGCGAACGTTCCGGCGCCTTCGCCAGGACCTTCGCGATGCTCTTCTGCTCCCATGCAGCCTTGCGCTCTGCTAGCGTCATGATCGTGCTCCATGAAAGGCGATTCTTACCACAAAGACACAAAGACACGAAGGTCCACGAAGTATCTCGATGGCCTTCGTGTCTTTGCGTCAGCACAGCGGAACTTCGCGTGTCGGACTGGACGACCGGTGCGCGGAACTTGCGATCGAACAACTCGGGGTCGTAGGGGGCCCGGCGGTTCGGGCAGTTCTCGCGCGGGCAAAGCTGGCAGCTGGCGAAGGACTCTTCCGCCGGGAACAGGATGCCCGACACGGACTTGGTCGGCACCATCAGGAAGGTCTCCTTCAGGTGGACGCCCGATCGCGCCTTCCACGTCGCCGAGCAGGTCGAACAGCGGGCGCTGCTGGGTGAGCGGCCAGTCGCCCAGCGAGCCCGGGTTCATGGCGGAGGGGTTGATCAGGCTGTAAGCATTCGCCAGGTGGTTGATGAAGCCGCCGAAGGCGCTCTTGCAGCACGGCCTGGTTGATCGCATCGGCATAGAAGCCGGCGAGCAGATCGTCCGAGTAGCCGTCGGCCCAGCGCCTGGAGCTCGACGCCCGACGTGCAGACGTAAGCGAAGAACCGCTCCAGCTTGTCCAGGTGCACCCGCATCACGCGGCTCTTGAACTCGATCGCCTTCGGCCGTGATGGTGTCGGCGCCCTTGCCTCGATGAAGACGAGCTTGAAGGCCGCCTTCGGCCGCGCGATGCCTTGGGCCTGCTTGACCAGGTCCAGGACTCGGTCTCGTGGCGGCTGCCCGGCCGGACGCGCATCTCTTTCAGCAGCGCCGGAACATCGATTTGGAACGGGCAGATTATCCAGTACGTTCACACAACTCTCCTACGCGTCAAATGACCGGCGCTCGTGGCGGCGCCGGTCATTTCAGTCTGGCTGCAGGATAATCGGCTTGCAGCGAGCGGCGTCAATGATACAAGTCAGTTGACGTCATGCGGGTTTCGTGCGGAAGACGACGTCCCACACGGGCGAGCTGACGCCGATAGCGCGCCTGCGGCGTCTTGAAATGGTGCATCATGTGGTAGCGCTTGAGATACTTGGCCGTAGCCGAGCGCATCGGCCAGTGGTGCGTGGCGTAGTGCGTCATGTCGTAGACCAGGTAGCCGATCATGAAGCCGGCGAACATCGGGTCGACCCACTGCGGCGCGCCGATCAGCCTGCCGACGACGAAGTAGTAGAGGAAGTAGAAGAGGATCGCCAGCGGGATGCTCAACACGGGCGGCATGACCAGCCGCGTCTTGAGCTGCGGCTGCGCGTGGTGGACGCCGTGGAACATGAACCAGATCTTCGCCAGCCGCTCCGACTTCGGGTCGAAGTGGAAGACGAAGCGGTGGAGCGTGTACTCGGCGAAGGTCCAGAGGAACGAGGCCGATGAGGAAGCCGACGCGGGATGTGGAGCCAGCTCTGGCTCGCCTGGCGCCTGGATGATCGAGCGAGCAAGGAAGAAGATGATCACCGGCATCCAGATGATCAGGACGGCAACCGGGCTGATGTGGGTGAAGAACTCGAGGAAATCGGACTTGAACAGCCGGATCGGGACATCGCTGTGGTTGATCTCGGTCGTGTTGGCGGTGTGCGGGTTGCGGGGCCGGCCCTGCGCGGCGGGGCTTTTGCTGCTGATGCCATGTGCGGAACTCCTTTGCGTGGATGTGTGCCGATCGCGCATGAGACTGGCGCTTGGGCGACCGGCCGGTCGCCCCTACTTCAGTGTCATAAGCGTCTGGCCGAGCTGGACCTGGGCGCCGGGGACGGCTTTGACTTCGTGGATCACGCCGGCACGCGGCGCGCGCAGCTCGTTCTCCATCTTCATTGCTTCGAGGATGACCAGCGTGTCACCCTCGGCCACCTCCTGCCCGGGCTGGACGGGCACCTTCACGACCAGGCCGGGGATGGGCGCCTTGATGAGCAACTCACCGTCCGGCGGGCGCAGGCTGCGGTCGACGAGCGCCAGGCGCCGGGAACGCTCGTCCTGCACCTTGACGACGTACTGCAGGCCGCGCGTCATCACGCGGTAACTCGAGTGGCTCTCGCTCTCGGGATCGAGCACGACCTCGTAGGAGGCGTTGTCGACGAGCAGCGAGTAGAGGTTTGTGCCGCCCACCAGCCGCATGTCCGCCGTCAGCTCGGCGCCGTCCACGGTGACGCGGCCGTGGTGGTCGATATCGATCTCGTAGGTCTGCTCGTTGACCGTGGCGAAGTATTTCACAGCGCGCCTCCCTTGACGCGCCCTCGGCCGGCCCGAAACCTTCCACGGCGAGAGCTTGACGCCATTCTCGTCGCAGGGAGAACCGAAGAGGACGGCCTGCTGCTCCTTCTCGTGCTGGGCGAGCGTGGCAGCGATCGCGGCCACCTGCGCCAGGTCACGGCTGGGCGCGGCCGCCAGCTTGAAGCCGTCGGGCCCGTCGACGAACGCGGTGTCGAACTGGCCCCACTGGAAGCGCGGGGAGTCCATCACCTGCTGGTGGAACGGGATGGTCGTGTGGATGCCGCCGACGCGGTACTCGTCGAGCGCGCGGCGCATGCGCAGGATGGCCTCCGGCCGGGTTTCGCCCCACACGACGAGCTTCGCCAGGAGCGGATCGTAATAGAGGCTGACTTCCCAACCGGCGTACACCCCGGTCTCCAGGCGCACGCCCGGCCCGGTCGGCTCGATCAGGCTGGTGATGCGGCCGGCCTCGGGCAGGAAGTTGTTGTACGGGTTCTCGGCGCTGATGCGGCACTCGATCGCGTGGCCGTTGAACCGGATGTCCTTCTGCATCCACCGCAGCTTGCGGCCGCCGGCGAGGGCGAACTGCTCCTTGACGATGTCGATGCCGGTGACCAGCTCGGTCACGGGGTGCTCGACCTGCAGGCGGGTGTTCATTTCGAGGAAGTAGAAATTGCCGGCCCGGTCGAGGAGGAACTCGACGGTGCCGGCATTGCTGTAGCCGACGGCCTGGGCGGCACGGACCGCAATCGCGCCCATGCGCTCGCGCAGCTCCGGCGTCACGGCGACCGAAGGCGACTCCTCGATCAGCTTCTGATGCCGGCGCTGGATCGAGCACTCGCGCTCGCCGAGGTGGATGCAGTTGCCGAACGAGTCGGCCAGCACCTGGATCTCGACGTGGCGCGCCCGGGTGATCAGCTTTTCGAGGTAGATGTTGTCGTCGCCGAACGCGTTCTTGGCCTCCCGGCGAGCCGCGGCCAGGGCGCGCGGCAACTCGGCGGGCTCGAGCACCTGGCGCATGCCCTTGCCGCCGCCGCCCGCAGACGCCTTGACGACCACCGGGTAGCCGATCTCCTCCGCGGCGACGATCGCGTCGGCATCGCGACAGGCCGACGCACGCTTCGCAGCCGGCAACCGAGTCGCTGCCCGGCACGACGGGCACGCCTGCCTCGATCATGCGACGCCGCGCCATGACCTTGTCGCCCATCGCGTGGATGGCGGAGGGCGAGGGGCCGACCCAGGCAATGCCCGCGTCCATCACGGCCTGGGCGAACGCCTCGTTTTCCGACAGGAACCCGTAGCCGGGATGCACCGCCTCCGCGCCCGACCGCTTTGCCACTTCGATGATGGCCGGGATGTTCAAGTAGCTGTCGCGCGCGGGCGGCGGACCGACCCGATAGGCTTCTTCCGCAAACCGGACGTGAAGCGCGGAGCGGTCGGCGTCAGAGTAGACGGCGACGGCCTTGACGCCGCGCTCCTGGCAGGCCCGGATCACCCGCACCGCGATTTCGCCCCGATTGGCGACCAGGATCTTCTTAAACATAGCGCTCCCATGCGCAACTGCCCACTTCCGATGCACACTAGCCTAGAGACTTCGGCGGCGTGGCCCATACTACCTGCCGGTTATAACGGGATGTTGCCGTGCTTCTTCGGCGGGTTCGTGTCCCGCTTGTTCTGCAACATCTCGAGCGCGTTGATCAGGCGGGGCCGCGTTTCTTTCGGCTCGATCACCGCATCGACGTAGCCGCGGGAAGCCGCAACGTAGGGGTTCGCGAACTTCTCCCGGTACTCGGCCACCAGGTTGGCCTTGGTCTCATCAGGGGTGGGCGATGCCTGGATCTCGCGGCGGTGAACGATGTTCACCGCGCCTTCCGGCCCCATGACCGCAATTTCCGCCGTCGGCCAGGCCAGGTTGATGTCGCCGCGCATGTGCTTGGACGACATGACGCAGTAGGCGCCGCCGTACGCCTTGCGGGTGACCACGGTCAGCTTGGGCACGGTCGCCTCCGCATAGGCGTAGATCAGCTTCGCGCCGTGGCGGATGATGCCCCCGTGTTCCTGGACGGTGCCGGGAAGGAAGCCGGGCACGTCGACGAAGGTCAGGACCGGGATGTTGAAGCAGTCGCAGAAGCGGACGAAGCGGGCCGCCTTGACGCTGGCGTTGATGTCGAGCACGCCGGCGAGCACCGCGGGCTGGTTCGCGACGATGCCGACCGTCCGGCCGTCGAGACGGGCGTAACCGATCAGGATGTTGCCCGCCCAGTTCTGCATGATCTCCAGGAACTCGCCGTTGTCGACGATCTTGCAGATGATGTCGTGCATGTCGTACGGCTTGTTTGGCTCGTCGGGGATGACGTCGTTGAGCCCTTCGTCGGTGCGGAGCGGGTCGTCCTCCGAGCGAATGTATGGGCGGGTCCTCCACGTTGTTCGAGGGCAGGTAGGAGAGGAGGCGCTGGACGAGGAACACCGCGTCCTCCTCGCCGTCGGCGGCGAAGTGCGCGACGCCGGAGGTGGAGGCGTGGGTCAGCGCGCCGCCCAGCTCCTCGAAGGTGACCGACTCGTGCGTCACGGCCTTGACCACGTCCGGCCCGGTGACGAACATATTCGACGTGTCCTTGACCATGACGATGAAGTCGGTGAGGGCGGGGGAATAGACCGCGCCGCCGGCCGACGGCCCCATGATCATGCTGATCTGCGGAACGACGCCCGAGGCCAGTGTGTTGCGGAGGAAGATGTCCGCGTAGCCGCCGAGCGAGAAGACGCCCTCCTGGATGCGCGCGCCGCCCGAGTCGTTCAAGCCAATGACCGGCGCGCCGTTCTTCATCGCCAGATCCATGATCTTGCAGATCTTTTCCGCGTGCGCCTCGCCCAGCGAGCCGCCGACCACGGTGAAGTCCTGCGAGAAGACGTACACCAGGCGCCGGTCGATCGTGCCGTACCCGGTGACCACGCCGTCGCCCAGGACCTGGCTCGGCAGGTCGCTGACGTCGCCCCCGCGCTGGATGACGAAGCGGTCCAGCTCGGTGAAAGAGCCCTTGTCCAGGAGCAGCTCGAGCCGCTCGCGCGCGGTCAGCTTGCCCTTGGCATGCTGCGCCTTGATGCGCTCCTCGCCGCCGCCCAGACCCGATGCGTATTTCAGGTCACGCAGCGCCGCTATCTTCTCCTGGTGTGCCATAAGCCTCCTTACGCCCTCGCGCGCCGCCCTAACAAACGTCCGATCCATGCAACAATCACGCTGATGACGAATGCGCCGCCAATCCCGAGCAGGAACACGTCAAACCAGAAACGGTCGGGGAAAATGCGAATGAGGGTGCTGTTCAGATCGAAAGTCCAGCCGCCCGCCGGGAACAGGACCTCGTGAAACGTGATGAAGAAGGTGCGCCAGCCGAGCAGCATCAACAGGACGAGCGCGGCCAGGAGCAGCGCGCTGATGAGCCCGCCCATGAAGATCGCGGCGTAGCCGTCGCGCCGCGTCGACTTGGGAATGAGCAGGGCGAGCAGGCCGCCGATCACGACGATGGATGCCACGCCCAGGATGCGCCAGCAGGCGTCGGTGACCAGGCGCACGTCGACCATGTGCTGCACTTCGTAGGGCGAATAGAGCGGCTGGTCCGTGCCGGGCATCCGCAGCTGGGTGAAGAATCGGGCGCCCTCGGCGGGGCTTTGGTTCCCGTTATAATAGTTGACCCACTGGAGGACGTAGTCGATCCGCTGCTGATTGGTGAAGCCGTAGGGGTCGGGGGGGAAGTCGGGCTTGCCGTATTCCCACTGGACGAGCCACGGGTTCCAGAGGATGCGCACCCAGAGGAGGATGATGAACACGGGCATGGCCAACGCCACCAGCCAACGGACGATGCCGGTAAGGGGTCTGCTCAAGAATTCCTCCTAAAGGCCAGGCGGGCGCAAGCTGTAGCTTGCGCTACAACCACGTGTCGAACCAATCGAGCGTGCGGCGGACGTACTCTTCTTCCGCGACTTCCAGGGACTGCAGATGCGTCGCGCCCGGCACGATCCAGAGCGCGGTGCGCTCGGGGTGCTCGGGGTCGCGGATCGCGTCGTAGGTCCACTGGCTCTGCCAGGCGGGCACGTGACCGTCGTCGCTGCCGTGGATCAGCAGGATCGGCATCCAGGGCCGGTGGGCCTGCAGCGACGGGTACAGTTCCCGGTTGCCCAGGTGCGCGAGCACCGGGCGGACTGCGGCATACAGCGGCGGACGCACGACGCCGGAGTAGACCCCCTCGGTCACGACGACCGGGCTGTCGAGGACCATCGCATCGTAGCCGCCGCCTGACGGGCGTACGGCCAGCCCCAGACCGACGCGCCGCGCCGAACGAGTTGCCCCAGAAGCCCGCCCACAACTGGTGGTGCTCCGTGCGCAGCCAGCGCGCCCACAGCGCGGCATCGGAGACGGCCAGCGCGCCCGATGGGTCCCACGTGCCGCCGGACTTGCCGTGTGCGCGCGACGTCGAGCAGGAGGAAATTGTAACCCCGCTCCAGGCCGGCGCTGACCAGCGGCCAGGCGCACAGGGCTTCGCGCTGCTCGGCCCAGGGGAGCGGCACGGCCATACGCTGGAACAGCGCGCGGCGCGCCAGCAGGACGCCGCCGCAGCTGTTGTAACCGTGATGGTGGACGATGGTGCGATCGAACGGCTTGCCGTCCGCCCCGGCGCCCGGAATCCAGGTCGCGTGCAGCTGCGCGCCGTCGGTGGCGGTCAGCGTACGCTGTCCGCGTGTGATTGAATTGTTTCGGGAAGCTCGGCGGCGACACGCTGGGGGTGCGTGAAGTAGTAGGCGGCGCCGCCTACGGCCAAGGCAGCCCCGGCGGCCTGAAGCGCCAGGGAGCGCCGCACGAGCATGCGTGTGACCAATGAAACCTGCATATCAGTCCAACCAAGTTAAACACCGGCGCAACCTAGGGTTGCGCTCGAACGTGAGTTGCGATGGGAATTGTACAACGGGGGAGTGAGAAGGTAAAAGTGTGGAGCACGGAAACGCGGGGGAGATGCGTCGTGCCAGACCTGACAGGTCTTCGAGACCTGTCAGGTCAACACCTGGCTAGTTGTTGTTCGCGCCCTCCGTGACCCATTTCGCGATCAGGTCGATCTGGTCTTGCGGCAGCTTGGAGGCCCGCTTGGGCATCTTGCCGCTCTGGATCTGCTTCACCAGCAGGCTGCCGCTGGCGTTGCCCGGCACAATCACTGCACCGTCCTCCCCGCCCTTCATCAAGTCGTCGTAGGTGCTCATGTTCAGCCCGCCCTTCGTGCCGTCGGGGCCGCCGTGGCACTTGATGCAGCTCTTCTCGAAGACCGGCATGACATCCTTGCTGTAGCTGACGCCGGCCGCGGGCGCCGCCTGGGCGGCCGTAGGAGCGGCGGTTGCCGGGGCCGCCTGGGCGGCCGACTGCTTGGGGGCCTCGGTGGGGGCCGCGGCCTGGGGTGCGGGCTGCGCCCCGGACGACTGTGCGCCCGAACCTGTGGGGGCGGCGCACGCGGCCAGGAGGGCGGCGAACGCCAACAGGGCGACGACGAAGGCCAATCTCGACGACAGGCGCTTCCGATTGCTCACACGGACCATGAAACTCTCCTTCTGTTGGGGGCTGCGGCGCGCGATGCGGCCGATGGGAATACGACCGATGATCGCGCTTATGGGAACAAACGACAGTAACAGGCCTTGCCAAGCGTCGCTGCGACCGCTTGCGACAACCACGGAACTATACGAGGCAAGGCCGAGCTTTGGATTAACCAGGGCTGAAAATAGCATGAAGAGGCCGCAACGCGCTTGTCATGCCCCTTCCAAAAGGCTATACTGGCTGCGTCGTGAATCGCTGTCTGCGAGCCAAGGAGGGCTGAACATGGCAATCGAACGCGTCGGTGTGGTAGGCTGCGGGCTGATGGGCTCCGGCATCGTGGAAGTCGTCGCCAAGTGTGGGTACAAGGTTATCGTGCGCGAGCAGACGCCCGAGCTGCTGAACTCGGGGATGAAGCGGCTGACAGACTCGCTCGAACGGGCGGTGAGCAAGGGCAAGCTGGCCGCGGAGGACCGCGATGCGGCGCAGGCGCGGATCGTGGGCACGACCGACATGAACGCGCTCAGCGAGTGCGACCTGGTGGTCGAAGCGGTCGTCGAAAACCTCGACCTGAAGCGCAAGATCTTTGCGGAGCTGGACGCGGTCACGCCGCCGCACGCGATCCTCGCCTCGAACACCTCCTCGCTGGCTGTGACCGACATGGCTGCGGCCACGAAGCGGCCCGACAGAGTGCTCGGCCTGCACTTCATGCAGCCCGTGCCGGTCATGCCGCTGCTCGAAATGGTGCGGACCTTCCTCACGAGCGAAGAGACCTTCCAGACCGCTAAGGCGTTCGGCGAGAGCCTGGGCAAGACGATCGTGGTCAGCAAGGACAACCCGGGGTTCATCGTCAACCTGCTGCTGATCCCGTACCTGCTGCAGGCGATCGAGGAGCTGGAGAAGGGCGTGGCGACGAAGGAGGATTTCGACGCGGCGATCCGCCTGGGGCTGAACCACCCGATGGGGCCGTTCACCCTGCTCGACTTCGTCGGGCTGGACACGGCGCTGTTCGTCGCGGATTCGGTGTTCGAGGAGACGAAGGACCAGCGGTTCGCCGCGCCGCCGCTGCTGCGCCGGATGGTCAGCGCGGGGTGGCTGGGCCGGAAGAGCGGGCGCGGGTTTTACGACTACAGCAAGAAGTAGCATCCGTGGGCGGTACGAGAAACCAGGTTTCTGGCAGAAACCTGGTTTCTTAGGGAGTGAGAGGATTGAGATGATTCCGAAGGCGATGTTTGGGCGGACGGGGCACGAGAGCACGCGGGCGGTGTTCGGGGGCGCGGCGCTGTGGGACCCCTCGCAGGAGGTGGCGGACCGGACGCTGGATGTGCTGCTCGAATACGGCGTGAACCACATCGACACGGCGGCCTCGTATGGCAGGTCGGAGGACGCGATCGGGCCGTGGATGAAGCGCTACCGGGACAAGTTCTTCCTGGCGACCAAGACGGGCGAGCGCACGAAGGCGAAGGCGTGGGACGAGTTCCGGCGCTCGCTCGACCGGCTGCAAACGGATCACGTCGACCTGCTGCAGCTGCACTTCCTGGTGGACGAGGGCGAGTGGCAGACGGCGATGGGCCCGGGCGGCGCGCTCGAGGCCGCGCTGGAGGCGCAGGCGCAGGGGCTGACGCGGTTCGTGGGCGTGACCGGGCACGAGCTGGCGGTCGCCCGTATGCACATGCGGAGCCTGACGCGGCACGATTTCGACTCGGTGCTCCTGCCCTACAACTACCCGCTGAGCCAGAACCCGGCGTACGAGCAGGAGTTCGAGGCGCTGCTCGACCTGTGCCGCAGCCGCAACGTCGCTGTGCAGATCATCAAGTCGGTGGCCGTGGGCCGGTGGGGCGAGAAGCCGCACACGCGCACGACGTGGTACGAGACGCTGGAGGACCAGGCCGACCTGGACCGGGCGGTGTGGTTCGTGCTGGGCCGGCCGGGCGTGTTCCTGAATACGGCGGGAGACCTCGACTTGCTGCCGAGGGTGCTGGATGCGGCGAGCCGGTTCGAGCAGGCGCCGGCGGCGGAGGATATGGCGCGGATGACGGCGGAGCGGGAGATGACGCCGCTGTTTAGCTGAGGCGCGAAGCAAGCACGGAATAATGAACGGCCAGAGAAGGTTCTGCTGCCCGCCGGTGCTCGTGGAGAGGACCCCCTCCGGGTGCGCAAGTGCGGGCAGATCGCGCAGCCAGGCCGAAGCCGGTCTGTAAGACACTTGCAAATTGTGGTATACTGCTTTTGTGATCGCACCCGCAACCTCGCTGCGAGCGAAGCACTTTCCGCGGTCAGAAAGGGGGCTGCTGCACACAAGCCAAGACGAATAAGTCAGTCTAGCTAGCGTTGACCGTTGCAACATTTTCGAAGGAGAAGAACGAATGAAGTCTCAACCGAAGCGTCTGATTTTCGTGATGCTTGCCGTGCTGGCGATTGCCAGCATGCTGGCTGCCTGCGGAGGCGGACAACCGGCCGCCCAGCCGACCGCCGCCCCGGCCGCCCCGGCCGCCCAACCCACAACCGCACCGGCGGCCGAACAGCCGACCGCGGCGCCCGCCGCCGTCCAGCCCACCGCCGAACCCGCCAACAAGGCGTTGGTAGGCGTCGTGCTGCCGACGAAGGATGAGCCGCGCTGGCTGCAGGACCAGGCCGTCTTCCAGAAGGCCGGCTGGGACCCGCTCTTCAGCCAGGGTGACAGCGCCAAGGAAAAGGCCAACGTCGAGGCCCTGATCAGCCAGGGCATCAAAGTGCTGATCATCTGCCCGCAGGACGCGACCGCAGCGGCCGCCGCAGCCCAGGACGCGCCCGGGATGCCGGCGTGAAGGTCATCTCCTATGACCGCCTGATCCGCGAGACCGATGCCGTCGATTACTACGTCACCTTCGACAGCATGGCCGTCGGCGCCGCCTGGAGCGAGTACCTCATCAAGCAGGCCGGCGACCGCAAGGGCCTGCCGCTGTACATCTACACCGGCGCGGCCTCCGACAACAACGCCTTCATCTTCTTCGAGGGCGCCTGGGAGAAGATCCAGCCCAAGATCGCCGACGGCACCTTCGTCATCAAGAACTCCAGCGAGGCCATCGCCCTCAAGGACAAGCCCAAGCTGACCCGTGACGAAGAGGCCAAGATCATCGGCCAGACCACCACCAACTGGGACTTCAACGTCGCCAAGAACCTGGCCGAGTCCAACCTGACCGCGGCCCAGGCCGCGGACAAGGGCGAAGTCTTCATCCTCGCCCCCAACGACGGCACCGCCCGCTCCATCGCCGATGCCTTCGGCGCCGACAAGGACGTGACCAAGTACTGGATCACCGGCCAGGACGCCGAAAAGGCCTCCGTGCAGTACATCATCGACGGCAAGCAGTCGATGACCGTCCTCAAGGACGTCCGCACGCTGGCCGCCGATGCCATCACCGCCGCCAATGCCTACCTCGCCGGCGGCACGCCCGAGAAGACCAACACCTACAACAACGGCAAGATCGACGTGCCGGCCAAGCCGTCCGCCATCGTGACCGTCACCCAGGACAACCTGAAGCAGGCGCTGATCGATTCCGGTTACTACCAGGCCAGCGACTTCACCGGGCTGGACAAGCTGGGCACTGCACCGGCGGCGACGACCGCGCCGGCAGCGGAGCGCCAACAAGGCGTTGGTCGGCGTCGTGTCTGCCGACCAAGGATGAGCCGCGCTGGCTGCAGGACCAGGCCGTCTTCCAGAAGGCCGGCTGGGACCCGCTCTTCAGCCAGGGTGACAGCGCCAAGGAAAAGGCCAACGTCGAGGCCCTGATCAGCCAGGGCATCAAAGTGCTGATCATCTGCCCGCAGGATGCGACCGCCGCCGCCGCCGCCGCCCAGGAAGCGCGCGATGCCGGCGTCAAGGTCATCTCCTATGACCGCCTGATCCGCGAGACCGATGCCGTCGATTACTACGTCACCTTCGACAGCATGGCCGTCGGCGCCGCCTGGAGCGAGTACCTGATCAAGCAGGCCGGCGACCGCAAGGGCCTGCCGCTGTACATCTACACCGGCGCGGCCTCCGACAACAACGCCTTCATCTTCTTCGAGGGCGCCTGGGAGAAGATCCAGCCCAAGATCGCCGACGGCACCTTCGTCATCAAGAACTCCAGCGAGGCCATCGCCCTCAAGGACAAGCCCACGCTGACCCGTGACGAAGAGGCCAAGATCATCGGCCAGACCACGACCAACTGGGACTTCAACGTCGCCAAGAACCTGGCCGAGTCCAACCTGACCGCGGCCACAGGCCGCGGACAAGGGCGAAGTCTTCATCCTCGCCCCCAACGACGGCACCGCCCGCTCCATCGCCGACGCCTTCGGCGCCGACAAGGACGTGACCAAGTACTGGATCACCGGCCAGGACGCCGAAAAGGCCTCCGTGCAGTACATCATCGACGGCAAGCAGTCGATGACCGTCCTCAAGGACGTCCGCACCCTGGCCGCCGATGCCATCACCGCCGCCAATGCCTACCTCGCCGGCGGAACGCCTGAGAAGACCAACACCTACAACAACGGCAAGATCGACGTCCCGGCCAAGCCGTCCGCCATCGTGACGGTCACGAAGGACAACGTCAAGCAGGCGCTGATCGACTCCGGCTACTACCAGGCCAGCGACTTCACCGGCCTGCAGTAGGAGCATTGTAGCTGAGCGATGCAGGGGTAGCCAGCATCCCGGTGACGTGGGACGCTGCTCCTGCAGCGCCTAGCAACGGCTTCGCCCACGCGAAGCAGCACTCAGAGGCCGCTTCGCGTGGGCTTGCAATATAGTGCTCCTTTCGTCGTAGTGGAGGCAGAGGGCTATGAGTGCTCCCATCCTGGAGATGAAAAACATCACCAAGACCTTCCCCGGCGTGAAAGCTCTGAGCGATGTGAGCTTTCAAGTCCAACCGGGAGAGGTCCATTGCCTCGTCGGCGAAAACGGCGCCGGGCAAGTCCACCCTGATGAAGGTGCTGAGCGGGGTCTATCCACACGGCTCGTACTCGGGGGAGATCATTTTCGACGGCCAGGAGCAGAGGTTCTCGAGCATCCGGGACAGCGAGAAGGCCGGCATCGCAATCATCTACCAGGAACTCGCGCTGGTCCCCGAACTGACCGTCTACGAGAACATCTTCCTCGGCAACGAGATCCGCAAGGGCATGACCATCGACTGGAATGAGACGATCAAGCGGTCGGTGGACGCCCTCAAGAAAGTCAAGCTGGACCTGAACCCCGCCACACAGGTCAAGAACCTGGGCGTCGGCAAGCAGCAGCTGGTCGAAATCGCCAAGGCGCTGAGCAAGGACGTCAAGCTGCTGATCCTGGACGAGCCGACTGCGGCCCTGAACGAGGACGACAGCGAGAACCTGCTTGAACCTGATCCGGGGCCTGCGAGAGCACGGCGTGACCTCGCGTGCTGATCTCGCACAAGCTGAAGGAAGTCATCGCGATCGCGGACAAGGTCACGGTGCTGCGCGACGGCCAGACGATCGTCACGCTGGATGCCCACAAGGGCGAGGTGACCGAACGCGCGCTGATCAAGCACATGGTCGGGCCGCGAGATCACGAACATCTATCCCGACGCGAGAGCGCACGGCGACAGACGAAGTGGTGCTGGAGGTCAAGAACTGGAGCGCCTACGATCCGGCCCTGGGGCGGGAAATCCTCCACGACATCAACTTCAACGTCAAGAAGGGCGAGATCGTCGGCTTCGCCGGCCTGATGGGGTCGGGGCGCACCGAGCTGGCGCTGAGCCTGTTCGGCAACCCCAAGGGGTACAAGATCCAGGGCGAGGTGTACGTCAAGGGCAAAAGGTGCATTTCAACCTGCCCGAGACGGCCATACGGTCCGGGCATCGCGTACGCGACCGAAGACCGGAAAGGCTCGCGGGCCTGATCCTGATCCAGGACATCAAGCAGAACATCACCCTGGCCAACCTGCGGAAGATCACGAGCAACAGCGTGGTCAACGCCAACGCGGAGATCAAGGTCGCCGAGGATTACCGGAAGTCGCTGAACATCAAGACGCCGAGCATCGAGCAGAAGGTCGTGAACCTGAGCGGCGGCAACCAGCAGAAGGTCTCCGTGGCGAAGTGGTTGTTCGTCAACCCGGACGTGCTGATCCTCGACGAGCCGACCCGCGGCATCGACGTCGGCGCCAAGTTCGAAATCTACACGATCATGGCCCGGCTGGTTCAGCAGGGCATGAGCATCATCATGATATCGTCGGAGTTGCCCGAAGTTCTGGGCATGAGCGATCGAGTCTACGTTGTTTCTGCCGGGCGGATCGCAGGTGAGCTGCCCATCGAGCAGGCAACGCAGGAAAACATCATGGCTCTGGCAACGACCTACTAAGGAGGCCCGAAGTGTCTGCTACCACTACTCCAGCTGGTGCAGCGCAAGCGCCGACGACGACGCTCGGCAAGATGATGCGGCAGAACGCCCGCGACTACGGCATGTATATCGCCCTGGCCGTGATCATGATCGTCTTCCAGATCACGACGAAGGGCCTCTTCCTCTCGCCGCGCAACATCAGCGACCTTCTGAACCAGACCGGCTACATCGCAGTGCTGGCGGTCGGCATGACCCTGGTCATCATCATCCGGCACATCGACCTCTCGGTCGGCTTCCTGGCCGGCCTCTGCGGCGCGATCGCGGCCATCCTGCATGACGAAGGCGGGCCTGCCCGTCTACATCGTGATCCCCATGACGTTCGCTGGTCGGCATTGCGGCCGGGACGCTCACCGGCTTCCTGGTGGCGAAAGTCGGCATCCCGGCGTTTGTCGCCACCCTGGCCGGCTGGCTGGCCTACCGCGGCGCGCTCCTGCTCGTCCTGGCGGGCACAGGCACCGTCATCATCAGCAACAAGTTCTTCATCGCGCTCGGCAACGGCTTCATCCCGGATATCCTGAGCCAAGGACGGCGTTCCTGCCCGGCATGCACAAGCTAACGCTGCTGCTGGGGGTCATCGCGATCGTGCTGTTCATCTTCAGCCAGATCAGCAGCCGGCGGACGAAGATCTCCTATGGCTTCGAGGTGCTGCCGAACAACCTGTTCATCGCTGAAGCTGGTCCTCCTGACGTTGTTGTTCGCGGCCATCACCTGGATCCTGGCGGGCTGGAACGGCCTGTCGTGGACCGTGGTGATCATGCTGATCGTCGTGGGGGTCTATCATTTCATCACGACGAAGACGGTCCTGGGCCGGCACATCTACGCGCTGGGCGGCAATCCCGAGGCGGCCGCGCTGAGCGGCGTGAACGTCAAGCGGATCACCTTCACCGTCTTCATGTCGATGGGCTTCCTGACGGCACTGGCGGGCATGCTCTTCGCCTCCCGGCTGCGCTCCGCGACGCCGCAGGCAGGCAACCTGTTTGAGTTGGACTGCATCGCGGCGGCCTTCATCGGCGGCGCCTCGCCGGCCGGCGGCATCGGCACCGTCATCGGCTCGCTGATCGGCGCGCTGGTCTACATGTCCCTGACCAACGGCATGAACCTGATGGGCGTCGACATCGCGTGGCAGTACATCGTCCGCGGCCTCGTGCTCGCGCTGGCCGTGATCTTCGACGTGACCACCCGCAGGCAGGCGCGGTAATACGCAGTACACGGCCTGCAACACGGACGAAGACCTCCAGGTTTCTGCACCGTCTGCTGAGGTCAACCTGCTTCAATCCCGTCAGTCCGGGTCGCCGTACGCGAGCCCCGTGCCCACCCGGCAGAAACCCGACCGCTGGTACACCCGGCTGGCGTCGTCGTCCGCCGCAGTGAGAAACGCGGTTCGCACGCCTTCCTCGAACGCGATCCGCGCCATCTCGGCCGTTACTGCCCCCGCGATCCCCCGACGGCGGTACTCCGGCAGGGTTGCGATGCCGACCAGCTCGGTGAAACCGTCGAGCGGGACCGTGTACGCGCCCACGCCCACAGGCTGATCGCCGAGCCAGGCCACGAAATACTCGCCGCCCAGCCCAACCCGCCGGCGCAGGTCGGCGATGCGCTCGGGCGTCGCCTCGCGCTCCTCGTCGCCGAAGCCGCGCGTGCCGACATCGATGGATGCGGCGAGTTCCTCGTCGGGCGACGCGGGCGTGAGGCGGCGGACCTCCAGGCCGTCGGCGGACGTGCGACGTCCACCCAGGTCTTCGGGCGTGCAGACCAGCAGCGGGTTTTCACTCTCGAGCGGGACCCCCAGGCGCATCCAGCAGGCTCCGCAGCTGCGGCGTGTACTCCTGCAGGAACTCGAACCGCAGGGTCCGGTCGTGGCGCAGCGAAATGCGGCGCGCAGCCGAGTCAAGCTGCTCTGCGCTCGAGCGCCTCGACCGGCTCGTCGGGGATCGGCGTAGTTGAAGTAGCGGAAGCTGTCCGTCGGGTGGATGTAGAGATGGAAGGGCGGGTGCGGCACGACGTGCCGGGTGTGCGCCGGCGGCCTTGCGTTGGTACGCCTGCAGGTCTGAGATGAGTTCGTTCATGGGCGGGAATTTAACCACAAAGGCACGAAGACACCAAGGTTGACCGGGACCTTTTGACAAGAACCTGGTTTCGTGCGCTAGAAACCTGGTTTCTGGATTACGAGGTCTACGCGGCCTTGAGCTCCACTTCCTTGTAGGTCTCCTCACGGCCGGGATACGTGCGGTCTTCCAGGTCGGCCAGGTACTTCTCGACCTCCATGGCCGCGGCCACGCCCTGCCCGGCCGACGTCGCGGCCTGCTTGAAGCGGTGGTCCTGGATCTCGCCGGCGGCGAAAATGCCCGGGCACGCTCGTCCGCATCAGCTTGTCGGTGATCAGGTAGCCCTCTTCGTCCATCGCCAGCTTGCCGGCGAACAGCGAGTTGTTGGGCAGGTGGCCGATGTAGACGAAGACGCCGTCGGTCTTGGTCTCGGTGACCTCACCCGTGACCAGGTTGCGCAGCGACAGGCTCTCGACCTTCTCCGCGCCGTTCACGCTCTCGACGACCGTGTTCCAGACGAACTCGATCTTCGGGTTTTCCTTCGCCCGCCGCTGCAGCACCGCGCCCGCGCGCAGCTGATCGCGGCGGTGAATGATGCGCACCTTCGAGGCGAACTTGGTCAGGAACAGGCCTTCCTGCAGCGCGCTGTCGCCGCCGCCGACCACCACCACGTCCTTGTTGCGGAAGAAGAAGCCGTCGCAGGTGGCGCAGTAGCTGACGCCGCGGCCGATCAGCCGGTCCTCGCCCGGCACGCCCATGCGCCGGGGCGAAGCGCCGGTCGCCGCGATGATGCCCTTGGTCTTGAACTCGCTGCCCGGACGCGGTCCGTACGGTGAAGGGCGGGCCGTTCACGTCGATCTCGGTCACGTAGTCGATCAGCACCTCGGTCCCGAAGCGCTCGGCCTGCCGCTGCATCCGCTCGACCAGCTCGGGGCCCTGGATCTGCTCGAAGCCGGGGAAGTTCTCCACCTCGGTGGTCAGCGCGATCTGCCCGCCCAACTCGTTGCCCGTGATCAGCAGCGGGCGCAGGTTGGCGCGCGCAGTGTAGATGGCGGCAGACCAGCCGGCCGGGCCGCTGCCGACGATGATCACGTTTTCGATCTCGGGCCGGGGCGCCTGTTCAGTCTCCAGTTCCTCCGGCAGCCGTTCTTCGCTCGCCGCCCATGTTCAAGTTGAAGCTCATTCCGTCCAGCATCTCGCTCTTTCCTCCAAATCTAGCCGCAAACCTCCGCGGTTACGCAGACATCGCAGGTCTACGTCGTCGTCAGATCTCGCCTGCCTGGTACATAATCGCCACTGTGCCACGAGGCCGGCCGTTTCGGCCCGCAGAATCCGCGGGCCCAGGCTGACCGGCCGCACGTCGTGTCCCCGCGCCCAATCGATCTCCATCTCGTAAAGCCCCCTTCGGGGCCCACAAATACTTCGATGCGGGTGGCCTCGTTAAGGTTACACCCGGGAGGCACCGCGGACAGGGACGTCGCGTGCTCGCCTTCCCAGGGGATCAGCCGCAGCGCGCCGGGCCAGCCGCGGCGTCTTCAGCGCGTGCCGCAGCAGTTGGCCGGGCAGCAGCTGGGGCACGCGGCCGCGGCCGCACTGCTCGGCCGCCTCCTGGATGATCCGCTGCCAGCGCTCGCGCTTCGCCTCGACCACCTGCAGGTCGTCGATGATGCTGCGCTCGGTGATCACCGGCACGAATGCCGCGACCCCGACCTCCGTCCCCTTCTGCAGCGCCCACGCGAACCGCTCGCCCTTGAGGACGGCCTGGTAGAGCGTGATGTGGACGCGCGGCTCGCCCGCCGCCACGACCGGCTCACGACGTCAGCCGCACGTCCCTGGCCGTGACCGCCGCGACCTCGGCCTCGCAGCGCCGCGCCCTCGCCGTCCAGCAGCAGCACCCGGTCGCCGGGCGCCAGCCGCAGCACGCGCCGCATCTGGTGCGCCAGGTCGCCGGTCAGCACGACGGGCGACTGGCGCAGAACGGATGGCGAAACGAAGAATCGCTGCATGGACGCAGCTCGAGTCTGCCCGGTTCGCACGGTCAGCGAGACCCAGTCTCCCTGGGCCAGGCGGCGCAGCGACCTTCAGCCCGCGCTGCAGGTACGCGCGCAGGTCAGGCTCGCGCTCTTCGATGATGCCTGCCAGGATCATCTTGCCGCCGGGCGCGAGGTGGCCGGCCAGGCCCTGGTCGAGCAAGGCCGTGATCACGTGGGGCAGGATGTTGACGAGCAGCACGTCCCACGGCGGGGCGCGCCGTCGTCCGCGGTCCAGAAGGGCGAGTCGCGGTCCGGCCCGCCGCTCGTGACGACGTTGATCCGGGACGGCAGGTCGTTCAGCGCGGCGTTTTCCTCGGTCGCACGCGACGGCAATCGGGTCGATGTCGAACCCGTCGATCTGCCGCCGCGCCCAGCCGCGCCGCAGCGATGCTCAGGATGCCCGACCCGCAGCCCGCGTCCAGCACGCGCGTGTCCGGGCCCACGACGCCGTCCATGCCAAGCAGGCACAGCTGGGTGCTGGGGTGCAGCCCGGTGCCGAACGCCATGCCCGGGTCCAGGATGATCGGCAGCTCGCCTGCGCGGCACGGGGACCGTCGTCACGCTCCCAGGAGGGGATGATGAGGAAGCGGCCGACCTGCAGCGGCTTGTAGCTCGCCTTCCACGCGTTCGCCCAGTCCTCTTCCTTCAGCGGCCGGATCTGCGGCTCGCCCAGCGGATAGACGCGGCCCAGGAACCACAGGCCCTCTTCGATCTGGCGCTGCGTCTCCGGCGTTTGAGGCCTCGTCCGCCGGGCAGGTAGGTCTTGACGATGACGAACGGGTGGTGGTCTTCTCCCACCGGGTCCCAGCCGCCGACCTCGGTGACCGCGCCGCCCTGGCCGTCGGGCCGGGAGTTCAGCCGGTTGAACAACTCGCTGACCGCTTCGGCCGCCTCGCCGTCCGCGGTCACGCTGATCTCGATCCAGTCCATCACTGACCCCAGCGCGTTGCCGACCGAGTCGATGAAACGCTCGAACAGGTTCCGGTTGTCCTTGCCCAACGACTCGAGGCCCAGCGATTCGCCCAGCTCGTGCAGCAGCTTCTTCTGCTTCTCGTTGAGCCGCTCGGGCACGACCACCTTCACGACGATCAAGCTGATCGCCGCGGCGGCCGTTCGTGTGCAGGATCGGCACGCCCTTGCCCTTCAGCCGGATCACGTCGCCGTGCTGCGTGCCCGGCTTGACGTTGATCTTCTCCGTCCCTTCGACCGTCGGCACCTGCGACCTCCGCGCCCAGCGCGGCCTGCACGATGTTGACGGGCAGCTCGAGCAGGATGTCGTTCTCCTGCCGCTGGAACAGCGGGTGCGGCTTGACGCTCAGGACGACAAACAGGCTGCCCGCCGGCCCGCCGCGCTCGCCCGGCTCGCCTTCGTTCGCCAGGCGGATGCGCATGCCGTCGTCCACGCCGGGCGGGATCGTGACGACGATCTTGCGGGTCACCCGCACCCGCTTGGCGCCCCGGCAGTTCGAGCACGGGCGAGGTGACGATCTCCCGCTCGCCGTTGCAGCGCGGGCACGTCGTCACGCTGACGAACTGGCCCAGGATCGTCTGCTGCGCGCGGCGCACCTCGCCCGTGCCGTTGCACTGCGGGCAGCGGATGGGCTTGGTTCCCGGCTCGGCGCCGCGACCCGTTGCAGACCGGGCACGGCTTCCTGCCGCGGGATCTCGATTTCCTTCTCCGCGCCGAAAACGGCTTCCTGGAAGGTGATCTCGAGATCGTAGCGCAGGTCCGCGCCGCGCGCCGGGCCGCGCGTGCGCCGCGCCGCCGCGCATGCCGCCGAAACCCCCGAAGAACTCGCCGAAAATGTCGTTCAGGTCCGGGAACCCGCGCCGCCGAAACCGCCGCCCGCCGCCGCCCGGGAAGCCCTGGGTGGCCGCATGGCCGTAGCGGTCGTAAGCCGCGCGGCGGTCGGCGTCGCTCAGCACCTCGTAGGCCTCGTTGATCTCCTTGAAGCGTTCTTCGGCGTCGGCGGCCTTGTTGACGTCCGGGTGATACTGCCGCGCCAGGCGGCGGTATGCGCCCTTGATCGCGGTCTCGTCCGCGTTCGCGCGGCACGCCCAATACTTCGTAATAATCGCGCTTGCTCATACATCCTCGCTGCGCGCCGACATCGCGCGGGCGCAGCGTCTTGCTCCTTACCAGAGAAGCTCGTCGCCGGACGGCGCCGATTTGGCGCACTGTCTTCCCAACTGACGATCCAGACACAAGCCCGGCCAGCAGAATGGTGGCGACGATGATCGCCGCCCATTGCGCCGGCTGAAAGCCCACGTTGCGGGCCGAAAAGACGACGATGATGACCATGCCGATGGCCAGCACGGCCCACGAGACAAGATTCGGATGGCTGTTCCACAGTTTACGCATCGTTTCCCTGCCTTCGGCCGGCAGCGGCAGGCCCAGCTCCAGCCATGCCTGCCGCACCTGCTCCTCGGTCTCGGCCAAGCGTGCCGTTCGTATCGATGACCCGGTCGGCCGCCCGCGCCATCTGCTCCTGCGGCATCTGGTTGGCGCGGCGGCGCCGCACCTCGTCCGGCGGCCATGCCCGCGGCTGCGCGCCAGCCGCTCGAGCTGCGCCGCCTCGCTGCACATCACGACCCACACCTGGTCGCACAAGCTGCACGCTCATGCCCGGCCTCCAGCAGCTTGATCGCCTCGATGACGACGAGCGGGCGCGGTGCTGTTCTGCACGCGGGCCCTGGTCGCCTCGAAGACCGCGGGATGGACGATGCCCTCGAGCCGGGCCAGGGCAGCCGGGTCGCGGAATACCAGCGCGCCCAGCTTCGCCCGGTCGATCGCGCCGTCGGGCCGCGAGCACGTCTCGGGCCGAACGCGGCGATCAGCGGCTCGTAAGCCGGCCCGCCCGGCGCCATCACCTCGTGCGCGACCTTGTCCGCGTCGATGCCCTCCGCGCCGAGCGCCACCAGCGTCTCGCGCACGTGGCTCTTGCCGCAGCCGATGCCGCCCGTCAGGCCGATCACCAGGGGCATCATGCCAGCTCCGCCCACTCCGACATGACCCGGTGCAGCTCCGCATCCGTCTGCTGATACTCGACGCCCAGGCGCTGGACCTTCGCCACATCGCCCGCGACGCTCGCCGCCTCGAGTTGGTGGCTCAGCGCGGCCAGCCTCGCCTCCAGGGCGTGAATCTGCTGCTCCATCGCCGCGGCGGCCTCGGCACGCTTCTCGGCGGCCTTGCGCTGCCGGCGCTCCTCCCTGGCTCGCTCGCGGTCCGCCTCCAGCTGGTTCTGCTTGTCTTCGTCGCCGTTCGCCTTGACCGGCGCGCCGGCTTCCGCGCTGCGCAGCTTCAGGTACTCCTCGTAGTTGCCCTTGTAGACCCGGCATCTCGTCGCCGTCCACCCGCCACACCTGCGTCGCCAGCGACTGCACCAGCCAGCGGTCGTGCGTGACCAGCAACATCGTGCCGGGGAACTGCCTGAGCACCTGCTCCAGGATCTCCTGCGTGTCCAGGTCCAGGTGGTTCGTCGGCTCGTCCAGCAGCAGGAAGTTGGCGCCCTGCAGCGTCAGCGCGTGCAAGCGCCACCCGGCTGCGCTGGCCGCCGCTCAGCGTGCCGATCGTGCGGAAGACGTCGTCGCCCGCGGAACAGGAACTGCCCCAGGAAGTTGCGCGCCTGCGCCAGGGGCAGGTTGCGCACGTCGAGGATCGGAGTCCAGCACCGTCTCCTCCGGGTCCAGGCCCGGCCTGCGCCTGCGCCAGGTAGCCCACCTCCACGCTCGCGCCGAAGCGCACCTTGCCCTGCAGCGGCGGGATCTGGCCGAGGACCGTCTTGAGCAGCGTCGTCTTGCCGGCGCCGTTCGGGCCGATCAGCGCCACCCGGTCCCCCCGGCGGATTTCGGCATCCTCGGCATAGAACAGCGGCCGGTCGTAGCCGACCGCCAGGTCCTTCGTCGCCAGCACCAGGTCGCCCGACCGGATCTGCGTCGTCAGCCCGAGCCGCACCTGCTGCTGGTCCTGCGGCCGGTCGATCGCCTCGTCGCGCAGGAACCGTTCGAGCCGCGTGCGCCGGCCCTGGGCCTCCTTGGTCCGCTGCCCCGCCAGGTTGCGCCGGATGAACTCCTCGGTCTTCTCGACGAACTCCTGCTGCGACTCCCACTCCTGCCGCTGCCGGTCGAGGCGCATCTCCTTCTGCGTGCGGAACGCCGAGTAGTTGCCGCGGTACGCCTCCAGCCGGCCGAAGTTCATGTCCCAGATGCGGTTGGCGACCTTGTCCAGGAAATAGCGGTCGTGGGCCACGACCACCAGCCCGCCCGGCCAGCGCAGCAGGATCTCCTCCAGCCACTCGACCGCTTCGAGGTCCAGGTGGTTCGTCGGCTCGTCGAGCAGCAGCAGGTCCGGCCGCTGCAGCAGCAGTTGCGCCAGCAGCGCGCGGGTGCGCTCGCCGCCGCTCAGGTACGCGAGCTTCTTGTCGTGCTCGTCCTCGTTGAACCCCAGCCCGCCCAGCACCTGCCGGATGCGCGTCTCGTAATCGTAGCCGCCCGCGACTTCGAACTCGGTCTGCGCGTGGCCGTACGCTTCCAGCAGCGCTTCGTAATCGTCCGAGCCGCGTGGCCGCCGCATCGGCGAGCCGGTGCTCCATCTCGCGCAGCGCCGCGCCCTGCTCGAGCACGGGCGCGAACACCTCGAGCATGGCCGCGTGCAGGGTGAGGTCGCGGGCGGGCGGCGGGTCCTGCGGCAGGTAGCCGACCGTCAGGCCGCGCTTGCGCGCGACATCGCCCGCGGTCTGCGCCTCGGCACCGGCCAGGATGCGCAGCAGCGTCGTCTTGCCCGCCCCGTTTGCGCCGACAAACCCGATCCGGTCCCCCGCCTCGATGCGCAGGTCGATGCCTGTGAAAACATCGTGCGCGCCGAAGGCCTTAGCGAGGCCGGTCGCAACTAACAATGACATGATCCCTGATACTCCAAGCGACCATTATACCATGATCCGGTTTCGGACCTGATTTGCCCGTGATCATTGCGGCCACGGACGAAAGCGTTGTGTCGATCTGCGCGTGAGTTCAAGAAACCTGGTTTGTTAATGCAGCACGCGCTTCGTTTATAATGATCCGACTGTGTGCCAATCGGTTCGGATGATGCACGGAAATTCTGAACTGCACCTTACCAGGCGTTGGACCGATCGCGGTCCGCGTCCGGCCCGTCGCGATCAACCTGCTCGTCGGGAACGAACAGCCGAGCTATTCTTTCGACCTGGCCGGCCGGCTGATCGGCGCGTTCGTCGACGGGTACAACTACCGCCGGGCGCTCGATGGCCGGGTGCTGCGCAAGTGGCCGGGCGCCGAAGGCCGCGAGCGGCGAGTGGCTCGGCGCAGGCGGAGGCCGCGGCTTTCTGTGGCGGAGGCGTACGGGCTGGCCGAAGCGGCGGCGCGCGCGCTGGGCGATCCGACGGCTCGCGGTCCTGACGGGCTGGACCGCCGGAGCGGCTGGCGGCCGACGCCCGCGAGTTCGCCCGCATCTACCGCCCGGTCAGCATCCTGCCGCCCGACCAATACCTGGCGCTGGTGATCCAGGCGACCGAGGGCTGCTCGTACAACCGGTGTACGTTCTGCGATTTCTACCGGGACCGGCCGTTTCGCATCAAGGGCGCGCGAGGAGCTTGCCCGCCATATCGACGAGGTGCAGCGCTTCTTCGGCCCGGCCATCGGCCTGCGCAAGTCGCTGTTCCTGGCGGACGCCAATGCGCTCGTGGCGCCGATGCCGCGGATCCGCGACTGGCTCGACGTGATCGATGCGGCGGGCGTGCGACCCGCAGGCGCGCGGCGGGCATCTTCTCGTTCATCGACGCGTTCGATGTGGGCCGCAAGACCGTGGCCGAGTGGGCGGAACTGGCCGCGCGGGGCCTGCGTCGGGTGTACATCGGCATGGAGAGCGGGGACGACGCGCTCCTGCAGTTCCTGCGCAAGCCGGGCTCGGCGGCCGACGTCATCGACGCGGTGAGCACGCTGAAAGCCGCCGGCGTGGCGGTCAGCGTGATCGTCATGGCCGGCGCGGGCGGCCAGCAGTTCGCAGCCGGCCACGTCGCGCACACGGTCGACGGCGCTGCGGCAAGATGCCGCTCGGCCGCGGGCGACATCGTCTACTTCTCGCCGTTCTTCGAGCAGCCGGGGTCCGAGTACGGCGCGTTGCGCGCGAGACTGCCGGCATACGAGCCTCTGTCACAGGAGGAGACGGCGCAGCAAGAAGCCGTGATGCGCCAGGCATTGAGGCGCTCTGACGGGCGGCGATGCACCCCAAGTCGCACGCTATGACATTCGCGAGTTCGTGTACTGACAGCGGTCGCTGTGATTTCCCTACGCCGCTCTCGACCCTAGAAGGAGGATTTGATGAGGAAAACCCAGCCACGCGCCAGGCCTGGCGCTGCTCGGCCTGGCGCTGCTGGTCGTCGCGCTCGTGGGCGCGGCCTGCGTTCCTGCGCCCAGCGCGCCCGCGGTTGCGCCGACGGCTGCAGCCGGGCAGGCGACAGCCCCAGCGGCAACCCAGCCGGCAGTGCAGGCGACGACCGGCTCCGTCTGCGCCCGCAGGCACTGCGGAACCGGGCAGCCAGGAGGCGGGCGCGTCCGCCGGCCTGAACCCGGCAGCCAAGTTCACGACGCACTTTAAGGGTGACCCGAACGCAAAGGTGGTCATCATCGAAATCAGCGACTTCCAGTGACCGTACTGCGGCCGTTGGGCCACTGGCGCGGGTCGCCAGCTCGAGGAAAAGTACGTCAAGTCGGGTGAAGTTCGGTTCGGTTACATGAACATGGCCTTCCTCGGCGAGGAATCGCAATGGGCCGCAGAAGCCAGCGAGTGCGCGGGCGAGCAAGGCGCCTTCTGGCAGTATCACGACAAGCTCTTCGAGAGCCAGAACGGCGAGAACCAGGGCGCGTTCGCCAAGGACAAGCTCAAGGGGTTCGCCAAGGACCTGGGCCTGAAGACAGACCAGTTCGACCAGTGTCTGGATTCGGGCAAGTACACGCAGACGGTGCGACAGCAGACCGCAGGCGGCTCAGCAGCTGGGCGTCCAGAGCACGCCCGTCGTTCTTCATCAACGACTGGCTCGTGCTCGGCGCACTGCCGGTCGAGGAGTTCGACAGCTACATCGCGAAGGCGAAGGCCGGCCAGAAGCCGCCGCCCACGCCGACGCCGCTGCCGCAGGGCGTGGAGTTCTGGCAGCCCGATCCAAAGAACGCGGGCCGCACCTACGACGGCAGCTACTACATGGGCGACGCCAAAGCGCCCGTCGTCATCCTGGCGTTCGAGGACTTCAAGAGCCCCGAATCGGCCGAGCACGCGAAGTCGGTCGAGCCGAAGCTCAAGTCGGACTACATCGACAAGGGCCTGGCGCGCTACGTCGTCCAGCTCTACCCGCTTGAACGCGCCGAAGGCGGCTGTCGCGGCGCTTTGCGCCGGCCAACAGGGCAAGTTCTTCGAGTTCCGCAACCTCCTGCTGACCAAGCAGGCCGAGTGGAAAGAAGGCGACGACGCGGCGATGCAGGGCTACGCCAAGAGCCTCGGCCTCGACGAAGCCAAGTTCGCAGCCTGCCTGAAGGACGACGAAGGTCCAGGAGCAGGTCGACAACTATCTCGCCTTCGCCCAGAAGGAAATCCAGGTGCCCCAGGCGCCTTCGTACCTGATGCTGAAGATCGACGCAGAGGGCAAGCCGGAGAACGCCAAGGGCTTCCCGGGCGCGCTGCCGGCCGACCAGTTCTTCCAGGCGATCAAGGACATCTCGGTGCCGCCGACGCCCACGCCGACCCCGCCGCCTTCGATCTCGAAGGCCGAGCTGGCGAGCCTGCAGGTGGGCCGCGATGCGGACGGGAACTTCTACCGGGGCGACCCGAATGCGCCGGTGAAGCTGGTGGATTTCTCGGACTTCCAGTGACCGTTCTGTGCCCGTCATGCTCAGCAGACGGAGCCGCTTCTGTATGAAGCGTACATGAAAACTGGCAAAGTCGTCCAGATCTACCGGAACTTCCCGCTCGACATCCATCCGAACGCGCCGGGCGCGGCCAAGGCCGCCCTGTGCGCCGGCGACCAGGACCCGAAGCTGTTCTGGGCCATGCACGACTGGCTGTTCGAGAACTCAGGACACGTGGCAGTCCGCAAGTGACGCGGCGGACCAGTTCCGCAAGCAGGCGGTGGCGCTCGGCGCCGACGGCGCGAAGTACGACGCGTGCCTTGCGGACCCGAAGACACAGGAAAGAGTCGACAAGGACATGAAGGACGGCTCGGCGCTCGGCGTCCGGGGCACCCCGGCCTTCTTCCTGTACAAGATGCAAGGGCGGCAAGGAGACCGGCAGCCCGACGCCGCTCTCCGGCGCGCTGCCCTTCGCCCAGTTCGCCCAGGCGCTCGACGCGCTGCTGAAATAGCCAGGGTTGACGAACCACAAAGGCACCAAGGACCAAGGTTCACTAACTGATCTTAGTGAGACTTCGGTTCCTGGTGTCGTTGTGGTTAAGGAGCACTACATGCAGCTGAAAACATTCAAGCTGGAGCGCTACTTCGCCGAGCACGAGTTCACGGCGAGGCACCTGCTCAGCCCGTCGGACTGCGAGAGCATGGCGCTGCCCGAGCTGTTGGCGTTGGCGGACGACGAGACGCGCGCGCTCTGGGACGAGCTGTGGCTGGGCTACACCGAGTCGGCAGGGCATCCGCTGCTGCGAGAGGAGATTGCCGGGCTGTACGGCGGGCTGACGCCCGACGACATGCTGGTGGCCGCGCCGGAAGAAGCCATCTTCATCCTGATGAATGCGCTGCTGGAGCCCGGGGACGAGGTCGTCGCTCACCTGGCCCGCGTACCAGTCGCTGGAAGAGGTCGCGCGGGCGATCGGCTGCGCGGTCGTGCGCTGGCCGCTGCGGCCGGAGAACGGCAAGTGGGTGCTGGACGTCGACGAGCTGCCTTCGCTGATCACCCCGCGGACCAAGCTCGTCATCGTCAACTTCCCGCACAACCCGACCGGCTACCTGCCCGACCGCGCGACGTGGGATGCGATCGTGCGGCGTGGCGAGCAGCCGGGGGCTGCCGCTGTTCTCCGACGAGATGTACCGCTGGCTGGAGTACGACGAGGCGCAGATGCTGCCGCCGGCGTGCGAGGTCTACGAAAAGGCCGTGTCGCTGGGCGGCCTGTCGAAGTCACTGGGGCTGCCGGGGCTGCGCATCGGCTGGCTGGCGACGCGCGATGCGCGGGCTTCTGGCCGCGGCCGGCGAGATCAAGGACTACACGACGATCTGCAGCAGCGCGCCGAGCGAGGTCCTGGCGCTCATCGCCTTGCGGGCCAGGGAGCGGCTCATCGGCCGCAACGTCGAGATCGTGAGAGCGAACCTGCGCGCTGGCCGAGAACTACTTCATGCACCGGCGGACGAAGTACGAGTGGCTGCCGCCCGTCGCCGGACCGGTCGCGTTTCCGCGCCGGCTGGGCGTCGACTCCACGCTGGAATTGGCGGACGCGGCGGTGCGCGAGCGTGGGGTGATGATCGCGCCGGGCGAGATGTTCGACTATCCCGGCCATTTCCGTGTGGGCCTGGGCGCGCAGCCTGGGGCATTCGCCAGGACCGGCGTTCGGGGAGCGCTTCTATGCCGTTGCTCTCCGCTTCGCACT
Organism: uncultured Chloroflexia bacterium; assembly: GCA_963800615.1. Taxonomy (GTDB): domain Bacteria; phylum Chloroflexota; class Anaerolineae; order CG2-30-64-16; family CG2-30-64-16; genus JALOOB01. Next base: position 177,652 of record CAWDBO010000020.1, on the reverse strand, counting down.
GCGGGCAGTGGTTCGGGTCTTTCAGCTCGAGGATGTGCTCGGTGCAGATCGCGTAGACCTCGACGCGGTCCGTCACGAGGAACTTCCGCACGACAGATCCCTCGAGCGCCAGGTGCTTGCAGGTCGTCTTGCGCAGGATGCCCGGCACCGGGCAGGTGTCGCACAGCGGACGCCGCCAGGGCCGCTTGTTCTCGGGGTTGCGCTCGATCAGCCGGCACTTCTCGATGTCCCGGCCGCGATGATAGTCGCCGAAAAAGTACGGGCAATCGACTGGTTTCGCCACAGATACAAATCCCTTTATTCAACGATCGACAGCTGACAGGTCTGCGAGACCTGTCAGCTCTATACTTTTCAGATCAATACCAACGCGATCCCCAGCAGCGCGATCAATGCGCCTGCGATCTCGTTCGGCTGGGGAATCTGGCTGAAGAAAATCGCACCCAGAATGATGCCCCCCGTCACCTCCTGCGTGGCGATCAGGTTGACGACCGTCGCATGCGTGCGCCGCAGCGCCGCATTGTAGAGCGTGTGACCGAAGCCAAGCGGGACCAGCCCTGCAAGCAACAGCGCCAGCAACGAGCGCGGGTTATAGCCGGCCGGGCGTGATGTTGAGCAGGGCCGCGGGCAGCGCCCACAGCGCCCCGAGCGCATACACCGTCCCGGTGTAGGTGAACAAGCCGTATCGCTCGCGCTGCGAACGGCCGGCGACCGAGTACAGGCCAAACGTGATCGCCGAAACGAGCGCCAGCAGGTCGCCCAGCAGCATCCGGCCGCTCCAGCGCGGCTCGAAGCCTGCCAGGACCGCCGATACCCAGCACGGTCACCACCACGCCGGCCCACTTGCGGCGGGTGATCGCCTCGCCCAGGAACCAGGCCGAGAAGAACGTGACGAAGATGGGCGCCGTGTAGACCACCGCCAGCGAATGCGCGATGGTCGTGAAGTTCAGCGACGCGATGTAGCTGAGAAAGTGTATGGCCGTGATCAGGCCGAACAGGGCGAACAGCGGCAGGTCCGACCGGGCGGGCAGCAGCGGCTGCCGGTTGAGCCGGCCAAGCGTGATCACGAGCGCGGCCGCAATCGCCAGCCGGCCGACCGTGATCTCGTACGGGCTGAGCGGCGCGGCCAGCAGCACGAACACCGGGCTGGTGCTGAACATGACAACGGCCGCAAGCGCCAGCAACACTCCGCTGCGAGCACCCGCGGCCGGTTCGGTTCGATTCTACCGGTTGCGCCATGCCCTACGGCGTCGACGGCGCTGACACCAGGAACATGGTCAGGACCATCGACAGGACGATGATCAGGGAAATAGCCAGAAATACGGTCATGCGCCAGTCGCGGCGCGGCGCTTTTCTGCGAGTCATTGAATCCCTCGAACGTTAAAAGCTGCGCTAAGTATAGCCTTTTGGCCGCCCTGCTGTCAAACAAACCCGGCAAGTCGGGCATTCAGATCTGCCTACTGCTCCCCGGTCGTGACCGGGTAACCGGCCGCCTTCCAGGCGTCGATGCCGCCCTTGAGCGCCGCAACGTCTCGTGAAGCCGAGATTCTGCAAGATGAGCGCCGCACGGGCGCTGGTAGCCTCGTCCGGTCAGGCGCAGACCGTCACGATGGGTAGCTGCCGGTCCAGGCCGGCCGCAGCGTCGGGAATGGCGTCGAGCGTCAGCACGCGCGAGCCGGGGATATGTCCCTCGGCGAAGGTGGCCGGGGGGCGGAAGTCCCAGACCAGCGGCGGCGTAGCTGCGTCGAGCCGGCCGCGCAGCGCTTCGACGGAAACGCGGGGCACGCTCGCAATCGCGGACGAGTCCGGCGTGGAAACGGCCGGAGGCAGGGCCTGCTGCTGTACGACGAAGACGATGCCCGCGGCGAGCAGCAACAAGGTCAAAAGCACCAGGGTCAGTAGAAACGGTCGACGCACACTTCACTCCTGTCACGTGCGATCCTGATGCCTGATTATACCTTAAATGACGAGAGGGCCGGCGCCCCTTCCGGCCCTCTCATCGCACCGCACCACAAGGAGAGACTGCTGCGTCGCCAGTCGCTGCTTGCAGGGGGTATTACGCAAGCCCGGCTGCCGGGTTGCAGGGGGTCAATCGAAGTGGGCTGAAATCTCGCTTCCTTTACATCATGCTCCGGCATGCTAGAATGATGGCATGAAAGAACTCATCCTCACTCATGAAGAACAGGACATGCTCGCGGGCGAGCAGGGCCCGGGCGTGAAGCGGGCGATGGAAATCGTCGTCGCGCTCGCGCGGATTTACGGCGCGGCGGACCTCGTGCCGGTCAAGCACGTCCAGATCGCGGGCGTGTCGTACAAGAACCTGGGCGATGCGGGCGTCGAGTTCCTGACGCAGTGGGCGGCCGAAGGCGCGCGCGTCCGGGTGCCGACGACCCTGAACCCGATGGGGATGGAGCGCGGCAAGTGGCAGGGCTGGGGCATCCAGCCGAGCTTCGCCACGCCGCAGCTGAGCGTCATCGACGCGTTCACGGCCATGGGCGTCACGCCGACGATGAGCTGCACGCCCTACCTGTTCCCCGAATACAAGCCGCAGCAGGGCGACGCGCTGGCATGGGCCGAATCGAGCGCGGTGGCGTTTGCCAACTCGGTGATCGGCGCGCGGAGCAACCGGGAAGGCGGGCCGAGCGCGATTGCAGCGGCATCGTCGGCCGCACCGCCCGCTACGGGTATCACCTGGACGAGAACCGCCGGGCCAACTGGATCGTCGAAGTGCGGGCGCCGCTCAAGTCGGTGGCCGATTTCGGCGCGCTGAGCTACACGGTCGGCAAGGCGGTCGGCAGCGGCGTGCCCTGGTTCGCGGACCTGGCCGAGTCGCTGCCCCCGCTGCCCAAGGACCTGACCCTCGGCGGACCGGCGGGCGACCGGCTGAAGACGCTGGGCGCGGGGCTGGCAGCGTACGGCGCGGTCGCGGTCTATCACATCGCGGGCTACACGCCCGAGGCGCGCGACGCGGGCGAGGCGCTGGTCCGCGCCGGATGCAAGGCGGCTCGTGGTCGACAGCCTGGAGGACGCGTACCGGGTCATGGACGCGGACCCGGACCTGCGCAAGATCGACCTCGTCACGATCGGCTGCCCGCACGCCAGCCTGAGCGAAATCCAGCAGGTGGCCGAGTACCTGGACGGGCAAACGGCTGGCGACCCGGCTGTGGGTGACCACCGGGCGAGATCACCCGGCAGCGGGCGGCCGAGCTGGGCTACGTGCAGAGCGATCGAGGCGGCGGGCGGCGAGGTGGTGGCGGACACGTGCGCGGTCGTCGCGCCGATGCGGATGCTGGACGTCAAGACGATGGCGACGAATGCGGGCAAGATGGCCTGCTACGCGCCCATGCACAGCGGCGTGAAGATGCGGTTCGGCGATGTGGACCAGTGCCTGGATGCCGCGATAACGGGGGAGTGGCGGAACTAGACGACCGTGACCGAGCGTGTTTCGAGAAGCCTCGGCAGGTTCGGGTGGACCATGGAGGCGGTGATATGTACGACAGGAGCGAAGACGTCGAGCGAGGTCGCGCGAGGCGGCGGAGCAGTGGGAGGAGACGGACGTGCAGCGGGCGCAGGCGCGCTTCCCCGAGCGCCACGATCCCTTCACCACGATGTCCGGCGTCCCGATCGAGCGGCTCTACACCCCGGCCGATGTCGCCGGCCTCGACTACGAGCGCGACCTGGGCCTGCCCGGCCGCTACCCCTACACCCGCGGCGTGCACCCCACCGGCTACCGCGGCAAGCTGTGGACCATGCGCATGTTCGCCGGGTTCGGCTCGGCCGAGGAAACCAACGCGCGCTTCCGCTACCTGCTCGAACAGGGCCAGACGGGCCTCTCGGTCGCGTTCGACATGCCCACGCTCTACGGCTACGACACGGACGCGCCGGAAGCCATCGGCGAGTTCGGCAAGTGCGGCGTCGCCATCTCCTCCCTGGCCGACATGGAGATCCTGCTCGGCGGCCTGCCGCTCGACCAGGTCACCACCTCGATGACGATCAACAGCCCGGCCGCGATCATCTGGGCCATGTACATTGCCGCGGCGGAGAAGCGCGGGGTGCCCGCGGTCGGCGCTGGGCGGCACGATCCAGAACGACATCCTCAAGGAATACATCGCGCAGAAGGAGTTCCTCTTCCCGCCTGCGCCCTCCATGCGGCTGGTGGTCGACACGATCGAGTTCGGCGCGAAGGAGATGCCGAAGTGGAACACGATCAGCATCTCCGGCTATCACATCCGCGAGGCAGGCTCGACCGCCGCGCAGGAGCTGGCGTTCACGCTCGCCGATGGCTTCGCTTATGTCGAGGCGGCGGTGGCGCGCGGGCTGAACGTCGACGACTTTGCGCCCCGGCTGTCGTTCTTCTTCAACGCGCACAGCGACTTCTTCGAGGAGATCGCCAAGTTCCGGGCGGCCCGGCGCATCTGGGCGCGCGCGATGAAGGAGAAGTACGGCGCGAAGGACCCGCGCTCGTGGATGCTGCGCACCCACGCGCAGACGTCGGGCGTCAGCCTGACCGCGCAGCAGCCGGAAGTCAACGTCGTGCGCGTCGCGCTCCAGGCGCTGTCCGCGGTGCTCGGCGGCACGCAGAGCCTGCACACGAACAGCATGGACGAGGCGCTGGCCCTGCCCTCGCAGAAGGCCGTGACGATCGCGCTGCGCACGCAGCAGGTGATCGCCGAGGAAAGCGGCGTGGCCAACACGCTCGATCCGCTGGCCGGCTCCTTCTTCGTCGAAGCGCTGACCGACCGGATGGAGGAAGAGGCGAACGCCTATTTCAGGCGGATCGAGGCGCTCGGCGGCGTCATCCCCGCGCTCGAGGCCGGGTTCATGCAGCGCGAGATCGCCGAGGCCGCGTTCCGCTTCCAGCAGGAGGTCGACCGCGGGCGAGCGCACCATCGTCGGGGTCAACGACTTCGTGGCGGATGAGCCGGTCGCGATCCCGATCCTGGCAGATGGACCCGCAGGGTTACGAGCGCCAGGTGGCCCGGCTCCGAGCAGGTCCGCGGCCGAGACGCGACAACGGCCAGGTCGAGCAGGCGCTGCGGCGGCTGCGCGACGCCGCCCGCGGCGCAGGACAACCTGATGTACCCGATCCTCGACGCGGTCAACTGCTATGCGACGCTGGGCGAGATCACGGATGTCTTCCGCGAGGTGTTCGGCGAGTATCAGGAACCGGTGTTCTTCTAGGCGTGAGGCGTACCGTGGTATGATAGTCGCTGCTTTCACGTTTGCACGGCCGGATTCGCCGGCTGATCAGATCTGCCTGCAGAGGAGCGAGGAATCGTAATGACTGATCGCAAGATTCGTGTGCTGGTGGCCAAGCCGGGGCTGGACGGGCACGACCGCGGCGCCAAGGTCGTCGCGCGGGCGCTGCGCGACGCGGGCATGGAAGTGATCTACACCGGCATCCGGCAGACGCCGGAGATGATCGCCGAGGCCGCGCTGCAGGAGGACGTGGACGTCGTCGGGCTGTCCATCCTGTCGGGCGCGCACATGGCGCTGTGCCCGCGGATCATCGAGCTGCTGCGGGCGCAGGGGCTGGACGACGTGGTGGTGCTGCTGGGCGGCATCATCCCCGACGAGGACGTGGAGCCGCTGCGGGCCATGGGCGTGAAGGGCGTCTTCGGGCCGGGCACGAGCACGCAGGACATCATCGACTTCGTCCGCCGGGAAGTGGGCCAACCGGCGGCGACGCTGTAGCATGGCGGTCGGAGCTCGTCGAGCCCCTGCTCGCGGGCAACCGGCGGGCGCTGGCGCGCGCCATCTCGCAGGTCGAAGACCAGACGCCGGAAGCCACGCACCTGCTGGCCGCGCTTTACCCACACACCGGCCGCGGCCCACATCATCGGCGTGACGGGCGCGCCGGGCACCGGCAAGTCCACGCTTGTCAACGCGCTCGCGCGCGCCTACCGCGAGGCCGGCAAGACCGTCGGCATCATCGCCGTCGATCCCACCAGCCCCTTCTCCGGCGGCGCGCTCCTCGGCGACCGCGTCCGCATGCGCGACCTGGCAGGCGACCCCGGCGTCTTCATCCGCAGCATGGCGACGCGCGGCAGCCTGGGCGGCCTGGCCCGCACGACGGCCGACGTCCTGACCGTGCTCGACGCGGCGGGCTTCGACCGCATCCTGATCGAGACGGTGGGCGTGGGCCAGGCGGAGATCGACATCGCCAGCGCGGCGCACACCACGATCGTCGTCGAGGCGCCGGGCATGGGCGACGAGGTGCAGGCGATCAAGGCCGGCGTGCTGGAGATCGCGGACGTCTTCGCGGTCAACAAGGCCGACCGGGAAGGCGCGGACCACACGGCCATGGCGCTGCAGATGATGCAAGGCCTGGCGCCCTCGGCCACAGGTCACCACCGGCCGGCCGGCGGACAGCCCGGCGCACCCGCAGCCGGGCGCACAAAGCGGACGGCGGCTGGCTCCCCCCGATCGTCAAGACGGTCGCCGTGCGGGGCGAAGGCGTGGCAGCGCTCCGGGAATGGATCGAGCAGCACGCGGGTCATCTCCACGAAACCGGGCAATTGGGCCGCCGCGAGGAGGCGCGCGGCGGCGCGGGAACTGGACCACATCCTGCGCGACGCCTTGCTGGCAGAGCTGACCCGGCGTCTCCCCCGGATCACCTCGAGCGTCTCGCCGAAGGCGTTGCGCGCCGCGAGACCGACCCGTACTCGGCCGTCGACCAGCTCCTGGCCGAGTACGGGTGCAGATCGTCACGTTGATCTGTTGGCAGGTATGAGGGCCTTCTTCGTCTACAACCCCACGGCCGGCATGCACTTCGTCGAGGCGGAAGTGATCGGAGGCGATGCGCTTCCTTCAAAGCGAAGGGGTCGAAATCGTCGCCACGAAAGCGACGCTGGGGCCGGGCGACGCAACGACCTATGCCCGCGAGGCCGTCGCGCAGGGCTGCGATGCCTTCTTCCTGTCCGGCGGCGACGGCACGATCGCTCAGGCGATCGGCGGCCTGATCCACACGGACACCGCGCTGGCGATCCTGCCGGGCGGAACGGGCAACGTCTTCGCGCGCCAGCTCAACCTGCCGGTGCCGGGCCGCTGCACCCCAAACCGCTGCTCGAAGCGGCCCGGATGCTACTGTGCGGCCGGGTGCGGCCCGTCGACGTCGGCCGCGTCACGCTGGGCCGCGGGCTGCGGCGTCACTTCCTCTCCTGGGCCGGCGTGGGGTTCGACGCGCAGATCAGCCGCACGCTCGAAGCGGACCCCCTGCGGAAGAAGCAGCTGGGACCGGTCGCATTCGCGGTGACCGGCTTCCTCACGCTGCGTGACTTTGCCGGCACCCCGGTCCGTCTGGTCGTCGACGGGCAAACCTTCAACCGGCGCATCCTCATGCTGGTTGCCAACAACATCCAGCTCTACGGCGATCATCTTCCGCATGGCCCAGAACGCGGTCATCGACGACGGCAACCTCGACTTCTACGGCTTCCAGGGCAACAGCCGCGGCCGCACCCTCCTGCATGCGATCCGCCTGCTCGTGAACCGGCACCTCGACGACCCTGAGGTCGACATCTACCGGGCCCGGCGCCTGGAGATCACCAGCCACCGGCCCATGCCGGTGCAAATCGACGGGGATTACGTCGGTGAGACCCCGGCGGTGATCGAGTGCCTGCCGCGGGCGCTGAAGTTGATGGTCCCGACGAGCGCGCCGGCGACGCTGTTTGCCGAAGGGTTGGTCCAGGCTGAGGCGAAGGAAAGCGCCGTGGAGTGGATGCACCGGGTGGCGCGCGATGTCCAGAACGCGATCCGGCCCGATCATTATTGATGAGCACGACTGCGTGAGATAGGAGCGAATCGTGAAGTATCTGAACATCCTGCTGATCTTCGCCCCCATCGCGATCCTGGGTCGCTTTCTGGGGTGGTCGCCGACCCTCGTGTTCGCCACGTCAGCGCTGGCGGTGATTCCGGCGGCGGGCCTGCTGGGCCAGGCGACCGAGGAACTGGCGGTCCACACCGGGCCGCGCGTCGGCGGGCTGCTCAACGCGACGTTGGGCAACGCAGCCGAGCTGATCATCACCCTCTTCGCCATCCGGGCGGGCCTGCTGGACCTGGTGAAGGCATCCATCACCGGCTCGATCCTGGGCAACATCCTGCTGGTCATGGGCCTCAGCATCCTGCTCGGCGGCTTGAAGAACGGCGTCCAGCGGTTCGATCGCACGCAGGCGGGCGCGAACGCGGTCCAGCTCATCCTGGCCGTGCTTGCGTTGATGGTGCCCTCGCTCTTCTTCTTCGCCCACACCGAGACGACCGGGCCGGTCGAGTCGCTGAGCATGGGCACGGCGATCGCCATGCTGGTCATCTACGTGCTGGGGTTGGTGTTCGCCTTCCGGTTCATCAACCCTGAGCCGGAACTAAGCCCAGAGGCTGTGCTGCAGGCCGGCCACGAAGGCTGGCCCATTCGTAAGTCGGTCCTGTATCTGCTCGGCGCCACCGTCCTGATCGCCGTGTTGAGCGAGATCCTGGTCGGCGCGGTCGAGCCGACGGTGGCGGCGCTCGGCGTGTCCGAGTTCTTCATCGGCATCATCGTCGTCCCGCTCGTCGGCAACGTGGCCGAGCACCTGGTCGCGGTCCAGACCGCGCTGAAGAACAAGATGGAACTGAGCATGGCCGTCTCGCTCGGCTCGAGCCTGCAGATCGCCCTGTTCGTTGCGCCGGTGCTCGTGTTCGTGAGCCTGCTGATGGGCAACCCATTGACGCTCGTGTTCAACCAGTTCGAGATCGTCGCGCTGTTTGCCGGCACCCTGATCGCCGCATTCGTCGCGCAGGACGGCGAAAGCAACTGGCTGGAGGGCGCGCAGCTGCTCGTGCTGTACGTGATCCTGGCGCTGGCGTTCTTCTTCCTGCGAGTGCCCAGCTTCCACTGAGCTTTGCAGTTGCGCAGTCTCCAGCGCTTCCCGGCATTAACCTGCGCACAATGTAGACTCCTTTACCTAGCGCTGCGTGATCGCGCGGTAGGATACGAAAGCTGTGACCTGATGCGGAGCGGTTGGTGTCGATTGGGGTGAGGAGATGAGTGTGCCGAAGAAGAGGTGGAGCGATATGAAGCGCTTGGGCCTATGGGCCATGGCGTCTGGCATGTTGTTTGTGGTCTCACTTGCCGTGGCGCTCGCGCCCAGCGCAGTCACGCATGCTCAGGCCCCGGCGCAGACCCCGGCGCCCGCAACCGCCGGGCGAACTATCGTAATGTCGGGCAGCGGGGAGGCTTCCGCGGCGCCGGACCAGGCCCTGGTGACGCTTGGGGTGCAAACGAATGCGGAAAGCGCCAGCCAGGCACTCACGCAGAACAGCCAGAAGATGCAAGCCGTCCTGACCGCGCTGCAAGTGGCGGGTGTCAGCCAGGACGACATCCAGACACAGGCGATCCAGTTGCAGCCACAACAACCGAACCCGGTGCAACAGGGGCAAAACGGCGGGGGTGGACAGAATGCGGTTGCCGGCTACTCGGCGACGAACACCTTGCAGGTGCGGGTGCGGTCGCTGGATCGCTTGGGGCAACTTCTGGATATGGCCGTGAGGGCCGGTGCGAACCAGGTGCAGGGCATCAGCTTTGTGATCGGCGACCCGAACCGGGTGATCAGGCAGGCGCAGCGGGCCGCGTGGCGGGACGCTCACGACCGGGCCGCGGCGCTGGCCGCGTTGGCTGGCGCAGAGCTAGGCGATGTTCTCCGGATCACGCAGGCCAGCTCCGCACCTATACCCTATGGCGTAGCAGTCGCGGGGGCCGAGGGCGCGGCCGTGCCGGTCGCACCCGGCACAGAAAGCGTCCAGGTGAGCATCGAGGTCACCTGGGCCCTTGTGCCGCCATCAGGCAGCGAGCAGACCAGCGGCACAAGGCAGGCAGGCCCGACGGCAACGACATCCCCGACCCCCGCAAGGACCGCTGCAGCCACGCCGGGCGCTACGGCAACCCCGGGCGCTACGGCAACGCCGAGCGCTACGGCAACGCCGAGCGTCAGGACGGCCGGCTGGATGCAGTCGCTGGAGGCCGCAACAGTCAGTCTGACCACGACTCCAGCCCCGCCGTGAGATTTCGAAGCCGAGTGAAGAGAGCATTTTGAGCATGCAGGATACTTTTGCGAGCGGTGCGGCCTACGAGCCGTATGTGGGCAGGTGGAGCCAGCTTGTCGCCACACGGTTCGTGGCTTGGCTGCACGCTTCCGCCAGGAGGGCAAATGGCTCGACGTGGGCTGTGGCACCGGCGCGCTCACCCGGGGAATACTCCTGCACGCGGACCCGGCCGAAGTCACCGGTATCGATCCTGCTGAGGATTCGTGGCCTACGCCCGCAAGCATGTGGAAGACGACCGCGCTTCATTCAGGCTTGGCAACGCCTTGGCATTGCCGTTCGAAAGCGAGAGGTTCGATGCAGCCGTGTCGGGCCTGGCACTAAACTTCGTTCCTGACCCCCTCAAGGCGCTGACAGAAATGGTGCGCGTTGTCAAGCACGGTGGCACCGTCGCGGCATATGTCTGGGACTATGCAGGCGAGATGCAGATGATGCGAGTATTCTGGGATGCCGCAGTGGAACTGGACCCGGAGGCGGCTCGAGTACGACGAAGGAAGCCGCTTCCCCATTTGCCAGCCGGAACCTCTCGGCCAACTGTTCGAGCGCGCCACCCTGGACCGCGTGTCGACAGCAGCAACAAGCGTCAGCACACGCTTCCACGATTTTGACGACTACTGGTCGCCGTTCCTGGGCGGACAGGGCCCGGCGCCCGGTTACGTGATGAGGCTCACCGAGGAGAAGCGGGCAGCTCTCCGTGACCGCATCAGGGCCAAGTTGCCAGTCGCGTCCGACGGCAGCATCGAGCTATTGGCACGAGCGTGGACGGTTCGCGGAAGGAAGCCGTAGAGCAGGTCGCCCCGGGTGCCCGAGCCCTGCATGACGGCAAGGATCATCAGGACCGCCATGCCGTGCAGGCAGGCCTTTGGGGAAATGGCCGAGTTACGCCTGGGTTGCGCTACCGAGACATCGGGAAGACGCGAGGGTTGAGTGCAGCCTGTATCTCGTCGTGCAACTGGCAGCAGGACATCATCCGTGCCTGTGCAAGCGTATGGGTCTCCAGCATGGGGAACTTCGCCGGCCGGCAGCCTTCCATATCCAACTCCAGCCCATCAAGCAGACAGGACAGCAGATAATTCGGGAAGTGTCCCTCGCGCACCAACCGCACGCCTCGCCGGTTCACCTCGATGATCGGATACGATCCTCGTACCGCCTCTGCACCGCCCGGATCCCAGAGATACAAAGGGATACCGTGTTGGCCGCAGAAGCTGGCTCCGTCCTCCACTGCGGCGGTCTCGGGCTCCCCGCTAACATTCATCGAAGTCGGCGCAATCAGCTCGACCCCCTCCTCGAGCAACCACGTGCCAGAACCCCGTGCGGATCGCCCGGATCCGTGATCCAACCTTGAGCCCATTTTGTGCCGTCAGGTGTCGTAGAGAGGACGCACTGCGGAAGCGGCTCAGCCTCGGTTCGGCGAACCGGGAAGCGTATCCAGACCAGTGTACTCAACCGGCCGGCCAGGTCGTCGCCAGTGAGAAATATCCTGTGCAGCTCGGGGGCGACCTCGTCCGGATCGATCAGCTTCGGCAGGTCACCTCGCTCTAACGCCATTCCCAAGGGCATCCCGTCCGTTTGGCGCCCTTGATCCGGTAGACCTCGGTCACCCCTTCTTCGTTCGTCGCATCGATCCAGATGCTCGCTACACTGCGCCCGTACACGCCCACCGGCTGACCAGCGCGCATCAGGCGGGCCGCCTGCCGGCAGTCGAGCGGGTTTCTCAATGAACCAACTTTTACCGAGCTCATTATCAATCTCCCTTGATTTGTCTCCTCTCATTCTCACCCCACAGTGGACCCGCGTCACGCGACAGAAGTCTTATTTCATGGACGTGAGTCCTGCGCACGGTTTCGCCTACCGGCCTACTCCGCTTCTCACTTGTCCGGTCCTCGACTCATAGCCTGCGAACGCTACCTGAACCTCAGCAAGGCGGGCGACGATCTAGGGGTTGACGAAAACCCCCGTATTATCGACAATGACACATGGGATCGCGCTCGGAACCACGGTTCGGGGTCGACATGATCGGTGTCCCCTGGAAACCGTAGAAACCATCTATCGCGAAGACTATGACTACCTTACTTAGCGGGCAGACTGCGGTGCTTTCATACTCCGTCGCCCAGGTCACAGCCTACATCAAGTCCCTGTTCACCATGGACCCGCTGCTGGGCGACGTCTGGGTCAGCGGCGAGGTCTCGAATTTCAAGCAGGCGACCTCGGGCCACTGCTACCTGACGCTCAAGGACGGCGACGCATGTCTCAAGAGCGTCATCTGGCGGACTGCGGCCCGCGGGCTGACCCTGCCGCGTGACGGCGACGCGGTCCTGGCACACGGCTACATCTCTGTGTACGAGAGCCAGGGGGCCTACCAGTTCTACATCGACCGCCTGCAGCCCGCGGGCGCGGGCCGGCTCTGGCAGGAATTCGAGCGGCTGCGCGGCCAGCTGACCGAGGAAGGCCTGTTCGACTGCGGCTCGCAAGCGGCCGATTCCCGACCGCGCCCAAGCGCATCGGCGTCGTGACCTCCGCCAGCGCGGCCGCGCTGCGCGACATCCTGCGCACCCTCGCCGCCCGCTATCCGCTAGCCGACGTGGTGCTCGCGCCGTGTGCGGTCCAGGGCGCGGACGCACCGCCTGCCATCTGCGCCGCGATCCAGCTTCTCAATCGGTGGTGCGTCGGAGCGGGAAGCGCTGGACGTGATCATCGTCGCGCGCGGCGGCGGCTCGATCGAAGAGCTGTGGGCCTTCAACGACGAGCGGGTGGCGCGGGCCATTGCAGCCTCGGCCGTCCCCGTGGTCACCGGCGTGGGCCACGAGACCGACTTCACCATCGCGGACTTCACGGCTGACCTGCGCGCGCGCGACGCCCACTGCCGCGGCCGCAGCGTGCAGCCCCGACGTGCGGGAGCTGCGGCCTGCGCTCGCAGACGAGGCAGCGGCCGCAAGGGCCGCCATCGAAGCGCGCCTTGCCGGCGAACGCGCGGAGCTGGCGCGCCTTGCGGGGCGTATCGAGCGCGCCGCGCCGTCCCGGCGCCTGGCTCAAGACCGCCAGCGGGTGGACGACGTGACGCGGCGCGGGCAACTGGCTATCGCGAACCTGCTGCGCAGCCACCGCGGCGCAGGTCGAAGGCATCCGCCTGCAGCTCACCGCGCTGGACCCGGCACGCGTGCTCGACCGGGGCTACGCGATCGTGATCCGCGAGGGCGCGGTCGTGACGTCGGTCAATGACGTGGCCGCGGGCGACGCGGTTACCGTCCGCGTGTCTGACGGCGCATTCGAAGCAGAGGTTCAACCTTCACAGGGGTCGGAAACCAGATGATCGAAGAACGCACATTTGAGGAGCTGTACTCGGAGCTTGAGGAAACCGTACGCCGGCTGGAAGCGGGAGACCTCGCGCTGGCCGACTCGCTGGCGCTGTTCGAGCGGAGCATCAAGCTCGCCGAGCAGTGCAACGCCCTGCTGGATCGCGCAGAGCTGCGCGTCCGGCAGTTGGTGCAGGGGCCCAACGGCAGCCTCGCCGACCAACCTTTTGAAGGCTGGCAAGGCTAGTAACCCGCCTCTTCGTCAGGTCGACAGTTTCGCCACTGTCACATTCCGGCGTCCGGCGGTGTTTAACGCTTGTAGAACCACGCCTTGCAAGGACACTACCGGATGGTTTCCATTGCTGGTCAGCGCTCGCGAGCATCAGCGCAAGAGCAAACCGTGTCGAACGACTTCGACGCCCTGTTCCTGGCGCACTTCCAGGCCGTGTTCCGGTTAGCCTACCGGATCGCCGGCACGCGGGAGGAAGCCGAGGACCTGGCGCAGGAGACCTTCCTGCGCCTGCACAAGTCACCCCGGGTGTGGCAGGAGGCAAGCGAGGCCGGCGTGCGAGCATGGTTGTTCCGGGTGGTCACTCACCTGGGCTACAACAGCAACCGCGGCCGGGGCCGGCGGCAGCGCCGCGAGGATGCTGTGCTGGAACTCCCGGCGGGGGAAGGTGACCCGGCGGACGTGGCCGAGCAGGTCGAGCGGCGGCTGGCCGTGCGGCGGGTGCTCCTGACACTGCCGCAGCGGGACGCGCAGCTGCTGCTGCTCCGAAACGCAGGCCTGTCGTACAAGGAACTGGCCGAGGCGCTGCAGGTCGCGCCCGGCTCGGTCGGCACGCTGCTGGCACGGGCGGAGGCGGCTTTCGAGAAGGCCTACGCGGCGGAGGAGGAACGATGAAGGAACATGACACCGGGCGACTGCGGGCCTTCCTCGACGGTGAGTTGGCGCCGGAGGAGCGCCAGGCGGTCGCGGCGCACGTGGACCGGTGCGCCGAGTGTGCCGCCGAGCTGAAGCTGCTGGAGCAACGGGCCGCGGCCGCGGCCGGCCTGCTGAATGAATTGGAGCTGCGGGGCGAGGCGCCGAACCCGCAGGCCGCGCTGGTGCGCTTCGAGCGGGCCAGGACGCAAGACAGCGGTGCCGCCGGTCCGGCGGCGTGGTGGGGGAATGTGACGAGGAGTTTCGAAATGATCAAGCGAAGTGCAGTCAGCCCGCGCTGGCGGCCCGCCCTTGTGGCGCTGAGCGCGGTTGTCGTGGTGGCCCTGTTGTTCAGCATTGCGCCCGTGCGCCTTGCCGCGGCGGATTTCCTGAGCCTGTTCCGCGTCCGCAAGTTTGCGGTGATCCCGCTCGATACCGCAGCAGCTCGACAAGCTCGAACAGCTGGCGAAGCAGGCCGAAGGCCAGTTCGGCGACCCGCAGATCGTGCGGGAGAAAGGGCCGGAGCAGGCGGTGACCGATGCCGCGCAGGCGTCGTCACTGGCCGGCTTCAACGTCCGGACGCCGTCCCGGCTGCCGTCGGGTTCGTCACTCTCGAAGTTCACCGTCCAGTCAGGGCCGGCGATGCACTATGAGGTCGACCGGGCAACGCTCGAAGCGTTCCTGCAGGCCGCCGGCGCTTCCACAGCCGGGCTGCCGCAGACGGACAAGCTGGCGTTTGACGTCGACGTGAGCAACGTCGTGGCGCAGGATTACTCGCTGGGCGCGAGCCGCCGCATGGAGTTCGTGCAGGTCCCAAGCCCGCAGGTCAACCTGCCCGAGGGCCTCGATCCGGTGGCGCTGGCCGAAACCGGCTTCCTGTTCCTCGGCATGCCGCCCGAGGACGCGCACCGCATGGCGACCAGCATCGACTGGACCAGCACGCTGGTCGTCCCCATCCCCGCCAACGCAGCCCAGGCCCGTGAGGTCACCGTCGACGGCGTGACCGGCCTGCTGCTCGAAAGTGTCAACAACAACCGGCGCGAAAGCGCGCTGGTCTGGGAGAAGGACGGCATCCTGTACTTCATGAGCGGCCGCGGCGACTCGCGAGCCTGATCGACGCGGCGGATTCGCTGCAGTAGAGATTCCCGGCCGAGGGATAGCGAAGAGGGCGCGGATAGGGCGATCGCTCGCCTCGACGTCCTCTCGCATCCCGTTCTGATCCACGTCCCCAGACGCGCATGCACATCGAAACAAACCGCGCCTGCGTAAGCAATACGGCAGCCTGACCGCAGTCAATGACCTCGACCTCCAGGTGAAGGAGGGCGAGGTCTTCGGCTTTTTGGGGCCGAACGGCGCGGGCAAGACGACGACGGTCAAGATGCTGCTGGGCTTGGTCCGGCCGACATCGGGGGAAGCGCGGGTGCTGGGCTGCCCGCCCGGCACGCCGGAAGCGATGCGCCGGATCGGCTTCCTGCCCGAACATTTCCGCTTTCCGCCCTGGCTCACCGCGCACAACTTCCTCGACATGCACGGCCAGCTCTACGGTCTCAGCGCGGCCGAACGCCGCGAGCGCATCCCGCCGCTGCTCGACCGGGTGGGGCTTGGCGGCCGCGGGCGGTCGAAGCTGGGCGAGTACTCAAAGGGGATGCAGCAGCGGGTGGGCCTGGCGCAGGCCCTGCTCAACCGCCCGGCGCTTGGTGTTCCTCGACGAGCCGACCTCGGGGCTGGACCCCGTGGGCCGGTACGAGGTGCGCGAGATCATCCGCGACCTGCACAGCCAGGGCGTCACCGTCTTCCTGAACTCCCATTACCTGAGCGAGGTCGAGGTCACCTGCGACCGGGTGGCGATCGTCAAGGGCGGGCGGCTGGTGCGGGTGGGCACGCTCGACGAACTGACGAGCGGGGCGAGCGAGATCGAGATCCGGGCTGGCGGGCTGACCGAGGCGCTGCTGGCCGGGCTGGAGCCAGTGGGGCACGGTCGTCGCGACCGGACCAGCCGCAGGACGGGTTGTGGCGGGTGCACCTGCAGGCGCGCGGACGAGAAGCTGCTGCCCCAGATCGCGGCGTACCTGGTGAACGGCGGCGCGCAGCTGTTCAGCCTCGCGCCGCAGCGGCCGTCGCTGGAGGAGTTGTTCATGCGGGTGATGGCGGAGGAGACGGCATGAACGTGCTGAAAATCGCGGGCATCACGTTCATGGAAGCGCGCTGGCGCAAGATCGCGTGGGCGATCATCCTGCTGGGCCTTGCGTTCCTGCTCGTCTTCGGCGTCGGCTTCTACTTCATGTGGCGCGAGTGCGGCGCGTTCAGCGACCTTGCCAGCATCCGGGCGCTCGAGCCGGTGAACTTCTTCCTCCTCATGGGCTTCTACGGGATCGCTTTTCTTGGCGTCGTGCTCGCCTGCTCATCTCGGTCGACACGATCGCGGGCGAAATCGCGTCGGGCACGATCCAGACGCTCGTCACGAAGCCGCTCCGGCGCTGGGAAGTCGTCGTCGGCAAGTGGCTCGGCCTCGCCACCATGCTCAGCCTGTTCATCGTCCTGATGAGCGCGGCGCTGGTCGCGATCGTCTCCGGCATCACCGGCTACGTGCCCCAGCAACCCGGCCCCGGCCGTGCTGCTGATCGTGCTCGAAGGGCTGGTCGTGCTGACGCTCTCGATCGCTCGGCGGCACCCGGCTGCCCGCGCTCGCCAACGGCGTCGTCGTCTTCATGCTCTACGGCCTGGCCTTCATTGCAGGCTGGATCGAGCAGTTCGGCGCGCTGTTCCGGAATGAGGCAGCCGTCAACACCGGCATCGTCATCAGCCTCCTGGTGCCCAGCGAGGCGATGTGGAAGCGGGCAGCCTACTTGCTCCAGCCGCCCGATGATCAGTAACCTCGGCCTGGATGCCACCCCGTTTGGCGCAGCCAGCACCCCCAGCCCGCTCATGGTAGGATACGCGGCTGCGTACGTGGTGGTGGGGCTGTTGGTGGCAATCGGCTTTTTTCGACCCGCGACCTGTAGAAGCGGAACCTGCACCGCCCCTTCGCCGTTATAAAGATAGAGTCTTTACGCCTTCCGCACGGGCTGTGTTTTCACGCGGCTGGAGGTGCAAGAACGACTTACCCGCTGCATCCGCACCCGGAGGCCCATTTTGCATTCCAAACGAATCTCGATCAGCCTTGCGCTGCTGCTGAGCGTCGTCCTGTCTGCCCTCCCGCTGTGGCCGGCGCCGGCCCTGGCCCAAACGCCCACACCCACCGCGACCGCGACGCGGACCGCGACCCCGCCCGTCCGGCAGGCACGACGACCGCTGCCCCCAGCGCGACGCCGGCGGCAACCCGCACGCCCGCCCCGACCGCGACGACCGCCGCACGTGAGCCGAGCAAGGACGCCGCGGCCACCCTGCCGCAAGGCGCTTTCCAGCAGCTGGCAGGCAACTGCGACCAGGCGCGGCGCATCTTCGCCGCGATCCTCGAGAGCGGCACACTCGGGCCGGTGGCGGCGGAAGCGAACTTCCGGATGGCGCAGTGCTATCTGCACGACGATGCGCCGTCGGAAGCGTTCGCCACGCTGAAAGATCTGCTGGCGACCGCGCCGGCCAACGACCCGCACCGCGCCCCCGCCCAGTTCCTGCTGGGCGAGACCCTGGCGAGCCTCGGCTCCTACAAGCAAGCGGAGGCCGCGTACCAGGCGCACCTCGAGCATGACGCCCGAGCTGCAGTACCTGACGTGGCAGCGCATCGCGGCGCAGCGGCAGGCGCAGGGCAACAACGCGGGCGCGGCCGAAGCCTACAAGCAGGCGCTGGCCAAGAACGCCGGATTGGACGAATACTACGGCGATCCGGCGCGCGCTTGCGGACCTGGCGCATGGCGGCGGGCAATGCGAAGGAAGCCGTCGGCGCAGTACGATGCGCTGCGCGGGGACACGACCAAGGGCGCGTTTGCGGCCGAGATGCAGTACCTGGCCGCCAATGCCCTGGCCCAGACCGCAAACACGATCAAGGCAACGGGCGTCGTGACGCCGACCTATCCCAGCGGAAGCGCTCAAGCGCTGGCAGGCCGCGGTCGATGCCGATACGACCTCCGAGTACGCGCACTCGTCGATCGTGGCGCTGCTGGATGCGGGCGCGCCGGTCGACGAATTCCAGCGGGGGGTCGCGAACTATGCCAACGGCGTCTATCGACCTGGCGATCGCCGCGTTCGACCGCCTGCGCGCGGCCGAGCCGGACGGCCGGCGGCGGACTGGCGTGGTATTACTCGGGCTTGAGCTACATCGGCCTCGGGCAGTACGACAAGGGCGTCCAGGAACTGGACACGTTCATGAGCCGCTGGCCGAACAGCAGCCAGTGGGCCGACGCAGCGATGGCGCGCGCCCGCGCGCTGGCCCGCGCGGGGCGCACCGCGGACGCGGTGGCCGCGTACCGCGAGCTGGCGAAGGCCAGAGCCAGACGCGGCCCAGGCGCCCAAGGCGCTGTGGCAGGCGGCGACCTGCTGCTGGCAAGCAGCGCGGCCGACCAGGCCGCGGATGCGTACCTCGACCTCGCGCGGCGCTACCCCGCGGCCGACGAAGGGTGGCGCGCCTATTACGCCGCTGGCATGACGTTCTTCCAGAAGGCCGAGTGGCGCCGGGCAGCCGAGATTTGGGGCGAGATGGCGGCCGCGCCGAAGCTCGCCGCATTCGCCGCGGCCGGTCGGCTACTACTGGCAGGGCCGGGCGCTCCATGCGGCGGGCGACGCCGCAGGCGCGAAGACCGCGTGGGAGGCCGGCAAGGCCCTGGGCGAGAGCTACTACGGGCTGCGATCCGCGGCCTGGCTCGATGGCAAGCCCGAGGCGTGGATGCGCGAGGACGCGCCGAAGACCGAGACGCCGCTCTCGAAAGCGCCTGCCGACGAAAAGGCCGAAATCGCCGCCTGGCTGCGGGAGTGGGCCGGCCAGGGGAGCCTGAACCTGCCGGCGTCGGTCACCTCCGACGAAAACTGGAAGCGCGGGAAGGCGCTGATGGCAATCGGCCGCGGACCGAAGCGCTGCTCAATTGGGAGCGTGTCCGCAAGGCGCACGAAAAGGAGCCGTGGACCCTTGCCGCCCTCGCCATCGCATTCCGGGACGCGGGCGCAAACCGCCTGTCATTGCTGAGCGCGGAAGGTGTGATCGGCCTGCGCGGCCAGCCCCTGCGCGAGACGCCTGTGAGCCTGCAGAAACTCGCCTATCCCTTCCCTTACGAGCAGCTGATCCGCCAGGAAGCCGCGAAGCAGAAGCTCGACCCGCGGCTGCTGGCCGCGATCATCCGCCAGGAGAGCCGGTTCGAGCCGGGCGTCGCTTCGTCGGCGGGCGCGCAGGGCCTGATGCAGGTCATGCCGGGGACCGCGGCGGGCATCGCCAAGCAGCTGGCGTGGCCCGGCTACGAGGACGCCACGCCTACTGGCCATATGTGAACGTTGCGTTCGGCGCGTTCTACGTCCGGCAGTGGATGAGCCATTTCGACGGCAGCCTCTTCGCGGCGCTGGCGGCCTACAACGGCGGTCCGGGCAACGCGGCGGCGTGGTGGGAAGAAGCGCCCGAAGGACGACGACCTCTTCGCCGGCCTGATCAACATTAACGAGACGCGCGTGTACGTGCAGTACGTGTGGCAGAACTACGAGTTCTACCGCAGGCTCTACCCCGCTAACCGTTCGAAGCGCCAAGAGCCTCTTTAAAGCACAAATCCCGGGCCCACCCACCCGGGATTTGCGTTGTACGAAGGTGCCTCGTTTAGAAGCTCAGCTCCGCACCGCCTATGTAGTTATGGAGGAGGAACCGTTTCTCACTTGGGTTTGGGCTGTCCCGAACCCGCACCCGAAGCATCTGCAGTATCGCAGGGTCACATTAAGCGAACCTGAGAAGGTCTTTAGTTTTGGCTCAGAGAAAGAGGCCCGGCCAGAAGCTGAACGAGGCAACGGGTCCATTAAAGCACGAAGCCCGGGCCCACCCACCCGGGCTTCATGCGTCCCGGCTAAATACCGCCGGGCACCGCCTATGTAGTTATGGAGGAGGAACCGTTCTCACTTGGGTTTGGGCTGTCCCGAACCCTCACCCGAAGCATCTATAGTATCGCACGGCTAGATTAAGCCAAGGTGAGAACGGGTTTAGTTTCTGCTCAGAAACACGCTTCGAACCACAAAGAATCAAAGACACGATGGTCTTCGAAGCCTGGTGCGACTTGGGTCTTTGATTCTTGGTGGTAAGCAGACCGTTCACTGAACCGTTACTGGCATGCCGGAAGGCACGATCTGCCACCAGGTGTTCCCCGGCTTGAGCGGGATGTTCTTGCCCTGGGCATCGACGAACTTGAACGGCGCGTTGCGGTCGGCCCGGACCCACTTGCCTTCGTACACCTTGCCGTCGCGCAGGATCTTCACGCGGTCCCTGCCCCCACAGCTGGATCTCGACCGATGCGTTCGACAGGCAGC
This sequence comes from uncultured Chloroflexia bacterium, assembly GCA_963800615.1. Taxonomy (GTDB): domain Bacteria; phylum Chloroflexota; class Anaerolineae; order CG2-30-64-16; family CG2-30-64-16; genus JALOOB01. Next base: position 156,940 of record CAWDBO010000020.1, on the reverse strand, counting down.
CGCCGCGGACCAGCTTCGTGCCCTGCTCGGGGATCAAGGTCTCGACCGTGTTGGTGGTCAGGACGACGACGTTCGCCGCGCTGACCTGCTTGCCGTCCGCCTTGTCGACCGCAGGCTTCCCGGCCATCGTGCGCAGCCAGCGGCCGCTCGCCGCATCATAGCTGCCAGCCCACGCTGAGCGTCTTGTACAGCTGCGGATAGGGAATGGCTAACCTGGACGCGGCCTTGCCGCCCGCGGGCGCGCTGCTCCGAGAAGACCCACGCAGCCGTCGGCTTGGGCGGCGTGTTGATGCCCTTCTGCGAGGCCACCTTCCACAGCGTGCCGGTGTCGGCGAAGAGGTTGAACGGCACCCGGATCTTCGGATCGCGGTAGATACGCGCCCGACACCCGCGCCTGCTCCAGCACCTGGTCGCCGATGTCCGACTTGTAGATCATCTGGCGCACCGGCTCGACGCTGCCCGAGAACGCGAGGATCGCATCGAAAATGACCGGCAGTTCCTTGTCGATGATGCGCGCGCTCCGGATCGAGCCGACGCGGGGCGAGTCCTGGCTCTGGTAGATGGCCGTGAACCGCGTCATGCACCGCTCTTTCGGGTGCTCGATCACGACGTCGGCCTTGTTGAAGCCTGACTGCGGCGCCACCTCGGGCTCGTTGTCCACCTTGATCGCCAGCGGCCGGCGAGCCAAGGACGGCCGGGTCTGCGGGCAGCCCGGTGAGGAACGACACGCCCGGATCGAGCGCCACCGTCTCGCTGCCCGAGTCGCTGGCGGCCTGGTCCGTCGACGCCTGGCCCGCCTCTGCGCCGCTGGCCGAGGCGGAGTTCGTCGACGCGGCGTCGGCAGTCGGGGTTACCGCTTCAGTCGGGGCGACCGGCGCCAGCGTGGGCGCTTTCGTCGGTACAGCGGTGAGGGCAAGCGTCGGCAGCTCCTGGACCGGCGCGGCGGTAGCCGGCGCGACCGTTGCCTGGGCCGCCTGGACCCGCGGCGTCTTGGTCGGCGTCGCCGTGCCGGCCTGCGCGGCGGGCGCGCAGCCGCTCGCGACGCCCGTGAACGCCACCAGCGCAATGAGGACGAGCAATATCGAAGTTCGGAAATGCCTGGTCACGAATTCCTCCAGGGGATGCGGCTGTGAAGCTGCGCACGAGATGGGATGGTCATTATACATGACGCCGGTTTGTGGCGATAAGTTCACGGACTAGGGCAAATACCGGTCGATGGTGAAGACCCAGTCCCCGCTGCGCTGGCCGAACCGGATCTCCTCCATCCAGCTCGTGCCCGCCGACGCGGCGAGGGCCTCGATCGCCTCCACCCGACCCTTGAAGATGACGTCGGCCGGGGCGTGCGCGATGTAGACCGTCTCCCAGGTCTCGAGATAGGGCGCGAGCCGTTCCATGAAGCCGGCGTCCGGCGCGTCCAGGCGGTCGTAACCGAATACGTCGACAGGCTCGACCCGACCCCGGGTCAAAAACTTGACGGGCGCGTCGATGCCCCAGTCGAGCACGACGGGCGACGAATACCCTTTCTGATCCAGGTACCCGGCCAGCCTGTAGATCGCATCCGAGTGCGCGGCGAAGCCACCGGAGATCGTCAATGCCCGGTGGTAGCGGACGACGGACCGGGCATCCCCGGCCAGCCAGCCGAACGCCAGCAGCACCGCCAGGGCTGTCAACAGGCCGGCGGCCAGCCGCGAGCGTGCCATCCCGCGCGGACGCCGGATGATTTCGGAGATCGCCAGCCCTGCGGCGAGCGGAACCAGGGGCGTGACCAGCGCGAAATGCGTGATGAACAGGTCGCTCACGGTGAAGGCGCTCTGCAGGACGATCAACCCGAGCAGCGCGAGCGGCAGCGCCGGCGTGAAGAAGCGCCGCTCCCCATCGCGGCGCCGCGAGCCCCCACACGAGCGCGGCAAGGGCAACCAGGGCGAGCAGCAGCCAGGGCGCGTACGGGTCGGCATTGATCTCGCCCAGGTACCAGAACTGGTCGCCGCGCAGCAGCGACACGATCTGCCCCAGCCGGGCCAGCAGGTTGCGCCGTACGCGGTGTTGTCGACGCCGTAGTACGAGCGCCCCAGGTTGCCGAAGATGGAGGTGAATGTGCCGCTGGTGCGGATGTTGAACAGGATCAGCGGGGTCATTGGGAGCACGAACGCGAGCCCGGCCAGCGCCAGCGTCGACACGCCCGGCAGCGGCGGCACAGACGCGGACCCGTCGCCAGTGCCGCCTCTTGGCCGGCTCCGTCGTTCCCACAGGAGCGCGACCACCCCAACGACGAACAAGGCGATCGCGGCCCACACAAACAGCAGCTTGGCGTAGATGCCGAGCCCGCAGAAGATCGCCGCCAGGATGAGGTGCAGCGGGCGGCGCTTTTCCCACCACAGGATGCCAAACCACAGCCCCGCCATGAACAGCAGGGCGGTGATGTTCGTCACGAAGATCCCCTGGCGGCTCCAGAAGACGAACGAGGGATTGACGGCCAGCAGCAGCACGCGTCGCGGCGGCTGCGACGGGCCCGCCGAGCCTGCCCGCGATCATCCAGGTCAGGACGAGCGTCAGCGCGGCGATGACCAGGGGCAAGGCACGCAAGGCAACCGGGTTGACGCCGCCGATCGCCAGGAATGGCACGGCCAGCAGCACGTTGAGGTTGCCGATGTAGTCCTGGACCATCAGCGGCACCTGCCACCGCCCGACGCGAGACGGTCGCTTCGCGGAACGCAGTGACCGGCTGCCCGGTCAGCAGCTGCATGGCATTTACCCCGGCTTCCTTGGCCTCGTCGTAGTGCAGACCGGGAAGCTGGAGCTGGTACGCGGCCGCCGCGGCGAACACCACCAAGGCCGCAACCAGGCAAGCCACGCTCAGCCGGGAGGCCAGGCGGGATGACCGCGATGCAGGCCCCACGGCTGCCCCTTGCGCCGGGCGCGCGGGTGAGAGGCCGGGATCGGGGATGGGCTGCGGACGTGACGCGCTTGACAAAGAGATGCCTTGCCGATTACTGGACCGTCAGCGCGACATCGGACACGAGGCTCTCGTAGTCGTGGCCGTTCGCGTAGATCGTGAGGCTGTTGATGTGCGCCGGCCGCGTTTCGCCGAGCAATTCAAAGAGGTTCGGCGACTCGTACGTGTACCAGACGCCGAGGGGCACACGTTCGCCGCTGGGCTTCGGGTACGGGCTGCCGGGCGGCAGCTCCAAGGTGTAGAAGCCCGCGTACCAGTGCAGCTCTTTCCCGTAGATGTCCGTGTACAGCAGGTCCACCATGACCGGGTACTCGCTGTCCTTCTCGCCGCCGCCGGGCACGCTTTGATACAACACCTTCAGATCGAGCCGCAAGGCCAGGTTGTCGTAGCGTTCGACGTCGCGGTCGACCGTCTGCGTGACCATCACCTTGTTCGGCACGTCTTCTTCAGTCCGCCGGGTGAAACGGACCGCGTTCCGGCCCTCGTCCTGCACCAGGTCGACCGTCCCGGGGCTGGACCCCGGCTTGACCTCGGCCGACTCCTGCCAGAACGCCAGGTTCTTATCGAAGCTGCCGTTGATCACCAGGTTGACGGTGTCAGAAACCGGGAACTCGGGCGGCCGGCCGGCGACCACGTTCACACGTTCGCCCGCATTGACGTCCACCTTGCGGTTCGCCGCGGTGACGCTCGCCAGCCCGGAGCGCACGCGCACGCGCGTCTCCTGCTCGTCGGCCGTCATGTCGTACACGCCCGGGCCAAGCTCCACCGCCCCGTTCGGCGTCGTGACCAGGACGTCGACGTCCCGCTCGTCGGCCTTCTGAAGGGTGAGGAAGAGGCGGCCTTTGGAGAAGTTCAGCCGGGCACGATGCGGGTCCCGGCTCAAATCAAAGCGGGGACTTCGGGCCTCGGTCAGCTGCACGCTCGTGTTCGGCGACAGCTGCACCGTCGCCAGCACGGACTGGCCCTCGTCGTCGGTCGAGAGGGTCAGGACGGCCTTGGCCGCGCCGTCGGTGGCGATCCGGCTGCCTTCGGCCACCGGCCGCTCGTCGATCACCGCCGCGGGGTCGCCGCCATTGGGCGCCCACAGCTGCGCCGTGCCCTGCGTAGCCTGAAGCAGTGGGTGCCGGCTGCGCGAGGCGTGCAGCAGCGTGGCGCGCGCGCCCACGGGGACGGCAACCGCCAGGCACAAACATGCAAAGAAGCTGCTTATCAGCACCAGCCAGGCAACCCGCGCCGGGTTCTGACGCCAGTTCATCTTTCAGTTCCTGCCGTTTCGTTCAGTTCTCGGGAGGCGCATCCGGGCCGGACTCGCCCGGGCGGATCTCCCCCTGCCGGATCCGGCCCAACCACGTCTCGGCATCGCGGTCGTTCGGATCGGTCTCGAGCGCTGCGTAGAAGTGCAGCGCGGCTTGCTCCATGTCATTGCGATCGATGTAGATCAGGCCGAGGTTGTAGTGAGCGTGGGGCGCGCGCGGATCGAGCGCCAACGTGTGATTGAATGCGTCGATCGCGCGATCCTGCATCTCGCGGGTCGCAAACGGCAGCTTGCCCAGGTATGCCGCCGCCAGGTTCATCCACACCATCGCGTTGTCCGGCTCGAGCTCCACAGCCCGCTCCAGGACCGGAATCGCTTGCTTGTGCTTGCCCTGCAGGATGTACGCGCCGCCCAGATTGATCGCGGCGGCCGCGTTGTCCGGGTCCAGCTCACGCACCTTGGTGAGCAGGACGACGGCTTCGCCGGGCCGGTGCTGCGAAAGCAGCTGCGCGGCTTCGGCGAGCATCCGCTGCACGCGCTCTGCCCGGTCGCCGTCGCCGGCCGGATCCTTCGATTTCTTCGGAGGCTTACTCATTATCGGATCCAATACAGAACCATGGTCACCGTCGCCAGGCTCGCGAGCGAAGTGATCAGGACCGTGCCCGACACCAGCGCCGGCTCGCTGTCGAAACGAGTCGCCACGATGCTGGCGCTGACGGCAGTCGGCACGGCCGCTTCCAGGATGCCGACTTGCCGGGCGAGGCCCGTCACGCCCAACGGGATGACATAGAGCGCAGCCAGCGCGGGCGCCACGACCAGGCTCAAGAAGCTGGCCCAGCCGATCGCCTTCCAGTGCTGGCGGGTGAACGTCAGCGTGGCAAGCTGGACGCCCAACACGGTCTGCATCGTCGGCACCGCGGCCCGGCCCAGCGTCTCCGTGGCCCGGGTGATCGCCAGCGGCAGGTGCCAGCCGGCCTCGTGCACCAGGAGCCCGAGCGCCAGCGCGTAGATGGCCGGATTGCCCGCCACCTGCAGCAGGGCGCCGCGAACGCTCGCCCGGCCCCGGGCTGCGAAATAGACGCCGAGCGAATTGACGGCCAGGTTATCGACCATGAAGCAGACGAGCGCGAGCGTCGAGCCCGACCTGGCCGAACGCGAACTCCGTCACGGACAGCCCGAAGTTGCCGCTGTTCGAGAAGGCGACGGCCAGGATGAAGGCGCCGCGCAGTGCGGGCGAGAGCCGCAGCGCGCTCGCTGCGACGTTGGCGAGCACAATCAGGGTGACGATGACCAGGGCCTTCAGCAGCGCCAGTCGCCCCAGCAGGTCCGCGCCCACGGGCATGTTCGCCATCGAAAAAAAGACCAGGCAAGGATTGAAAAGGTAAAACACTGCCAGGGCCAGGGGCCGGCTGTCGACACGGGTCAGCCGGCCGAACGCAAAGGCGACGCTCACGATCAGCACGATGGGCAGCAGCACCGTGCTGAAGATGTTTACCAGCCATTTAGTAGTCATCGTCGTCTTCGTCGCCGTCGTCCTCGTTCCAGCCCCGTTCATCCTCTTCGCAGTCGTCCCAGCCCAGGTCGTCGCTCTCGTAGTCGTCATCCTCGAGATCGCCGTGCTCGTGCTCGTCGTGCTCGTGCTCGTCGTCCCAGTCCGACCCATCGTCGATGTCGAATTCATCCTCGAGATCGTCGTCCTCGAGGTCGAAGTCGTCTTCGGCCAGGCGCACGCCGGGCGCACGCTCGGCAAGCGCGGTCAGCGGGCGTTCATCGGCTGCGGCTGCGAAGCTCAGCTCGGCAAGCGCATCGTCTGCCGCCTGAGCCAGCGCCTCGTCGTCCGCCTTAACCACCGCCTGGAGCGCGCGTTTCGCCTGCGGCCCGCCGATCTTGCCCAGGGCGGCCACGGCCGCCTCGCGCACGGACTCGTCCGGGTCGTCCAGGTGGCTGATCAGATGCCGCACAGCCTGGCGCAGCCCCATTTCGCCGGCAGCCTGGGCCGCCTCGAAGCGCATCGCCGGCTCATAACTTTCCATCTCGCTCAACACCAGCCGCGACCACCGGCTGTCCGCGGTGCGGCCCATGGCGAAGAGCGCACTCTGCCGCATCGACTCGTCTTCATCATAATACGCGTTGAGGATCAGCTCGTTCAGATCCGGCAGTCCGCCGTACGCCAGCCCTTCGAGCGCCCGCCGGCGCACCGCGTTGACCTCGCCCTCGCGGAGCCAGGCTTCGTGCAAGGCGGATTCGGCCGCCGAGGCAGGCTCGGGCCCGATCTCCTCCATCACGCCCAGGTACACGTATCGGCCGAGCGAAACCGCCGCGGCCGCCCGCACCTCGGCCGACTCATCCTCGCGCAGGCGGCTGATAAGAGGGGCGATGAGGCTGGGCTTCTCGTCTTCCCACAGCCCTTCGATCGCGAGCCTCCGGACTTCGGCGTCCAGGTCGGTCAGCAGCGAGCGCAGGATAGCGTGGAAATTGAGATGGATATTCGCTTCCGCTTGCTCGACCAGCGCGCGGACCAGTTCCAGGCGCCGGTCGCCGGTCAGGCCACTCCATGCGCCCGCAAAATACGGCAACCGCTCCCGACTGACGTCTGAGAGCGGAAACAGATCGATGGAGCGAACCGGCCGGCTCTCGTCGGCCAGCATCGCCAATACTGAATCAAATTCCTGCGTCATACCTCATAACACCGTCTCAGAGACTAATACCAGTATAGCACACGCGTCTCGCTGGAAGGGCTCAACAGGAGGTCCTTTTCGCGACCCTGCCCGTCGGTTGTCGGTTGGACAATCCGCACCGCCCAGGTGTACTTCCGCTCGGGCTGGTCGGCTTTGCCGAAGAGCCAGCCGGGCATACGAATGGTCGTCGCCGTGGTGACGGGCACGCCGTACTCCATCGGTTCCCCGCCCTCGATCCACTGGATCGACACGCGGTACCCCGCCCCTGCCGGCATCTCGTCGACCGCCTGCCACTTCAGCTCGATGAGCGCGCTGCCGCCCGCCGTAAGACGCCTGGTCTCCCGGATTGATCAGCCGGGGCGCGGGCAGCAGCACTACGGGCGCAGGCCGGGCGTCGCGGCAGGCCGCGGCGTCGGCGCGGCGGTCGGCGGGGCGGTCGCCGTCGGGGCGCCACCCTTCCCCGGAATGACCAGTACCTGCCCGATTTTCAGACGGGTCGACGACGTGAGGCCGTTCGCTGCGGCCAGTTCCTGCCAGGTGATGCCGAACTTCGCCGCAATGGTCGCCAGCGAGTCGCCCGACTTGACCGTGTACTTCGTGCTGCCGGTGCTCGCGCTGCTCGCCGTGGGCGCCGGCGCGGCTGCACCCGCCGCTCCCGGGATCACCAGCTCCTGGCCGATCCGCAGCGTAGAGCGGCTTGTCAGCTTGTTGGCCTGGGCCAATGCTTCCCAGCTGATCCCGAACTTGGCGGCAATGCTGGACAGCGTGTCGCCGCTTTGCACCTTGTACTTGGTCGGGCCGCCTGCCGTCGGGGCCGGCGTGGGCGTCAAGGTCGGAGTAGCCGTCGGCTCGGGCGTCGGCGTCTCGGTCGGGGCCGGCGTCATCGTCGGGCTGGGCTCCTGCGTGGGGCTTGGGCTTGGCGTCGGCGTTGGCTCGGCCGGCGTTTGGGTGGCGGCTAACGTGGCTTCCGCTTCGAGGCCCGGGCCCTCAGGGACCGCCTCGGCGGGCGTGACTTCGACGATCACCGGCTCCGCCTCAGTTGGCTCGGGGCTCGGGGTTGCAGTCGGCTTGTCCTCGATCATCGCCACGGCTTGGGCCGTCGGACTGGCCGCGGCGCCGGGCGGCGAACCTGCCGGGCCGAGCACCTGGACCAGGCCCTCGGCGCGCGAGCGCAGCGAGGCAACCTCGGTGTTGATGCGATCGACGGGGAGTTCGCCGAGACCCCAGAGGGCGGCCATTGCGATGATCGCAAAGCCCGCCAACCAGAGTCCCCAACGGGGCCCGGCCGGGTGGACGTCACGACCGCAGTGGGGGCACACGGTCAGGCCCAGCGCGACCCGGTGGCCGCAGCGCGCACAGCGGACAGAACTGATGCCGCGGCGCTGGCGGGCCCCACACTCAGGGCAGATGACGACGCCCTGATGGAGGGGCGCCCCGCAGCGTCTACAGTACATTGGACAATCCTCGGATGAGGGAGTGGCTGCCAGTCGACGCGCGAATGCCTGCGCGCGCCTGGCAGCCCCGGGCGGATTCTGTTACGGCAAGCCGATCGTGGGGAACGTGCCGTTGATAAGCGAGCTGACTTCGCGCACGGTGAGCACGCCCACCAGCAACAGAAGCAGCCCGAAACCGATCAGGTGGACCATCCCTTCACGCGCCGGCTCGATGCGCCGGCCGCGGACGATCTCCATGAACAGGAACAACAGGCGCCCGCCGTCGAGCGCCGGGATGGGCAGCAGGTTGGTCAGGCCCAGCGCCGCGCTGATGACGGCGAGGAAGTACAGGATCGGCTGGATCGAATCGCTGCTGATGCCGGCGCGAACGAACTGCCCCGTCGTCGCAGCGATGCCGACCGGCCCCATGAAGCCCGGCGTCGCCGATCGAGCGCCCCTGGCGGATAAGCTGGGCCGGGATCGCGAACGTCATATAGATGATGTTCGCGACATTGCGGATACCCGTCCAGGCGGCCTCCCAGACCCGGGTGGGCCGCATGGCCGAGCCGATTTGGATGCCGAGCGCGCCTTCGTTCTTGGGCGGGTTGGCCCGCGGGGTGACCACGACGACCAGCGTCTGGTCGCCGCCCGGCGCTGCCCGGACGACCGTGTAGCTCACGGGCTTGCCGAGGTGCGCCGCCGTGTACGTCTGGAGGTCGGTGATGCTCGCGACCGGCTGCCCGTCTGCCGCGGTGATCCGGTCGTCGACCCGCAGTCCGGCCTGTTCTGCCGGTGCGCCCGGCGCCAGGGCCTTGATGATCGCGCCCGGTTTGCTGGCGTCCGGCGTGCCCTGGAGCAGCCCAAGGATGCTGAACAGGATGATCGCCAGCAGGAAGTTCATCGCGGGGCCGGCGGCCAGGGTGACGAAACGCGTGCGCTCGCGACGCGGCCGCGAAACTGCCCTGCTCGGTCGGATCATCTTCGCCGCGCATCCGGGCGAAGCCGCCAAAGGGGATCGCGTTGATCGTGTAAACCGTGCCCCCGCGCTCGAACAGCTTGACCACCCGGGGCGGATAACCGAGGCCGAATTCATCGACGATGATGCCATTGCGCTTGGCTGCGATGAGGTGGCCAAGTTCGTGAACGAAGACCACAACGCCCATCACGACGATGAACGAAACAACCGTCAGAAGCATCTATTCCTCACACTTGCTCCGCCAAGCCTGCTGCAGAACGCCGCGTCCGGTAAAGACCGGCGCCCCAAAACAGAACCCGCGGACTTTTATTATAACCATCTTCATCATAGCAGCCAAAAGGCCGCGCGTCAGCAGGCATGCTTCCTTAGCGGCATTCAGGAGAGCATCGCACGGGATTTCGCGCTCACTTCAGGATGCGCGTCCCCGCCTCGAGATCTGGGTGCAGCAGCACATCGCGCATCAATCCGGGCACGAGCCCGGAAATCATGTGCACCTCGCGCAGGCCGGGGACGGTCTCGACGAGGCGCAGCATCTCGAGGACCTTGGCCGACATGCCCCCCGTGACGTCCACCCCGCGCGAGCCGCCGAGGGCTTCGAGCAAGGCCGGCGCGGTCCGGGGCGTGATTGACCTCGACCAACTCGCCATCGCACGCCTGAGGCCGGATCCGCGGTCAGGACGCCTTCTACCTCGCCGACGAGCACGATGCGCTCGGGGCGCAGCCGCGGCGCCAGGTAGGCGAAGATTTCCTCGGTCGAGATGATGGTTCCGCCGCGCACTTCGTCCAGCGCGACGTCGCCGTGGACGACCGGCATTAGACCCTTGTTCCAGGGCCGCAATTACTGGACGCTCTGCCAGAGAGCGCAGTTCCCCGTCGTGGCACAGCGCGGACGCGGAGGGCTGGACGCGTAAGGCGGGGATGCCCGCGGCCCACAGCGCATCGACGACGAGCCGGTTCAGCTCCGAGGCGACGCGGCCGACCTCGGCATAACCGCGCCACTGTTCCGCCGTCCGCACGCCGCCGCGGGTGCCGTACTGCCGGGCGGTTACGTGCCCGAAAGAGCCGCTGCCGTGGCCCAGCAGCAGCCGCAGCTCGGGCCGAGCCGCCAGCGCTTCTGCCATCTCCGCGGCCAGGCGCGCGAGCACGTCCGACCGCAGCGCCTGGGGCCGCGTCTTGTCCGTCAGCAGCGACCCGCCCAGCTTCAGGAAGACGAGCTCAGGCATCGACCCGTGCGCCCCTCACTCGCGCGTTACCGTCACGGTCGCGCCGTCGACGACGACCCAGTCCCCGTCGCGAATCTGGTCGATCTCGACCCGGTCCACCATCGGGATGTCGCTGATGATCGCGCCGACCGCCACGATCGCCTCGCTGTTTTCGTTCACGATCGCGACCGGGCCTGCGCCGCTCCGCGCCAGGCGGAGGATGGTGTATGAGCCGACCGTGCTGCCCTTGCCCGTTGGGAAGACGAGCACCGTGCCCTTGATCGATTGGCCTTGCAGCGGGTGCCCCGGCTCCAACACGACGCCGGTGTCCGGATCGACGCCGCCCAGGAAACCGATCGGCGCGGGCGACACGAGCGCCGGGCCTTCCGCCCGACCCTCGCGGATCACGCGGGCGGTAAAGGTCATGGTCTCAGTCATCGGTTGCCAACTCCTTCGCCTTTACGGCTCGCACGGCCGCCCATGCCTCCAGCAGCGCCTCGTGCAGCAACTCGTCTTCATCCGGTTGGACGGTGCGCACGTCGAGGAGCAGCTCGTCTTCGGCGATCCGCCCGACGACCGGCGGCCTGCCTACTCGCAGCTGCCGGGCAAGCTCGTCGGGGGGCCCGGCGGGCGAGAGATACGGCCACGGCAACGCCGGGCAGCGTCTGGCCGGGCAGCGATCCGCCGCCCACCATGCCCTCCACCGGGAGAACCCGCGCGGCAATCCCGCGCCCCTCAGCCGGGCCGCCAGGTCGCCCGCCCGGGCCGCCAGTTCCTCGTGCGGCGCGGCGATCATCTGCCAGACCGGGATTTCGCGCTCGGCCTCGCCCCGCGCGTAGTGCAGCAGGGTCGCCTGCAGCGCGGCGAGGGTCGCCTTGTCGACCCGCAGGGCGCGCGTGAGCGGATGGTTGCGGAGTTTCTCCACCAGCGCGCTGCGGCCGACGATCAACCCTGCCTGCGGGCCGCCCAAGCAGCTTGTCGCCGCTGAAGGTCACCAGGTCCGCCCCCGCGGCCACGCTCTCCTGGACCAGCGGCTCGCGCGCCATCCCGTAACGGGACGTGTCGAGCAGCGTCCCGCTGCCCAGGTCGTCGACGACCAGCACGCCGGCGTCATGGCCGATGCCCAACCATCTCGGCGAGCGACACTTCGGCAGTGAAGCCGATCTGCTTGAAGTTCGAAGAGTGGACGCGCAGCAGCAGCCCGGTGTCCGCGCCGATGGCCTCTGGAAAGTCGCGCGGGTGGGTGCGATTGGTCGTGCCCACCTCGACGAGCCGCGCGCCGCTCTGCCGCATCACGTCGGGGATGCGGAAGCCGCCGCCGATCTCCACCAGTTGCCCGCGCGAGATCACGACCTCCCGGTCGCGCGCGAGCGCGGCCAGCGCCAGGAAGACCGCGCCCGCGTTGTTGTTGACGACCAGCGCGGCTTCCGCACCGGTCAGCTTGCGGAGCAGCGCCTCGGCATGGGCGTAGCGCGACCCGCGCTCGCCCGCCTCGAGATCGTACTCCAGGTTCGAATAGCCGCGGGCGACCGCTTCCATCGCCGCCCGAGCGGAACGCGACAGGGGTGCGCGGCCCAGGTTGGTGTGGATGATGACGCCGGTGGCGTTGATCACGGGAATGAGCGTGCTCGCCATCGCGGCCGACACCCGGTCCAGCGCCGCGGCGACCAGCTCCGCCGCCGCCGGGCGCGGCCTCGCCCCTGCGCGATGCCCTCGCGCGCCGCGTCGAGCGTCGTCCCGCACGGCCTCGACCACCACCGCCCGGCCTTGCTCGCCGGCCGCGGCCGCAAGCGCGGGGTCCGCCAGCAGGCGGTCCACGCTTGGCAATCGCCGCCGGTTATCACCCTCTCGTCCAGTCATGCGCCTTCCACCACTCGTAGTCGCAAACTCAGTTTGCGAGGACGTGCAAGCTGAAGCTTCCACAACACCGTCTAACAAAACGACCTGCCCTGCGGGGCAGGCCAGGTCGATGGAATGGATGGGCGAAAAGGGACTCGAACCCCTGACCTCCTCGGTGTAAGCGAGGCGCTCTAACCAGCTGAGCTATTCGCCCGGACGCAAACATTATACGCACTCCTCACGCTGGCTCAAAGAATCGCGTCTTCCGCCGATTCTCGGGCCGGTACAGGACCTCCCGCGATCTGCCGCCGCCTTCGTCGCGGCGCAACCGCGCCCATCTCCTCCAACTGGTCCATCAGGCGGGCCGCCCGCGGGAACCCGATCCGCAGCTGGCGCTGCAGCAGGCTCGTGGATACCCGGGTCTTGCCCTCCAACAGCTTCAGCGCCTGCTGCAGCAGGCGATCGTCCTGGTCCGCCGGCCCCATCCCGTACCACGGCGGCGTCTCCGGCATGGGCGCGACCTCGCCCTCGGGCCGGGTCGTCCAGAACTCGACGATGCGCTCGATCTCGCGGTCCGAGACGTAACAGCCCTGGATGCGCGAGAGCTTGGCCGAGTCGGGCGCCATGAAGAGCATGTCGCCCCGGCCCAGCAGCTTCTCCGCGCCGGGCGTGTCGAGGATCACCCGGCTGTCGATCTGCGTGGTGACGGCGAACGCGATGCGCGCGGGGAAGTTGGCCTTGATCAGCCCGGTGATGACGTCGACCGACGGGCGCTGCGTCGCCAGCACCAGGTGAATGCCCGTGGCGCGCGCCATCTGCCCCAGCCGGCACAACTGCCGCTCGATCGTCCACGGCCGCGGTCATCATCAGGTCGGCCAGTTCGTCGATGATGAGGACGATGTAGGGCAGGGGGCGCTTGTCGCGCGACCGCCGCGCCTTGCGGTTGTAGTCGTCGACGTTCCGCACGCCGGCGTCGGAGAACAGCCGGTACCGGTCGTCCATCTGCAGCATCAGCCACGAGAGCGCGCCCGTGGCCTGGGCCGGGTCCGTGATCACCGGGCCGAGCAGGTGGGGCACGCCGTTGTAGCCCGGCAGCTCGACCATCTTCGGGTCCACCATCACGAAGCGGACCGTCTCCGGCCCGTTGCTCATCAGCAGGCTGCAGATGATCGCGTTGACGCAGACCGACTTCCCCGAGCCGGTGGCGCCCGCGATCAGCAGGTGGGGCATCCGGCCAGGTCGACCACGACCGGGATCGCCCGAGACGTCGCGGCCCAGCGCCACGGCCAGCGGCGAGTGGGCAGAGGCGAATGTCTCGGACTCCAGGACCCCGCGCAGGTTGACCAGCGTCTTGGCGCTGTTCGCCACCTCGATGCCGACGTAGGGCCGGCCGGGCACCGGCGCCTCGATCCGCAGCGACGCGGCGGCCAGCTCGAGCGCCAGGTCGTCGCGCAGCTTGAGGATGCGCTGGACCGAAACGCGGCGGCGGATCAGCTCGCCGTCGCGCTCGAGGACCACCTCGCCGGGCTGCACCCCGAACTGGGTGACCGTCGGCCCTTCCTTGATGCTCACGATTTCGACCGGCACGCCGAAGTCGGCCAGCGTCTGCTTGATGAGCTGGGCGCGCTGCCGGGCGTTCGCCGAGTACGCGCCCCCGGAGGCCGGCGCCGCGACCGCCGGGTCGGCCTTCAGGAAGTCCAGCGGCGGCAGCCAGTCAGGGCGGTGGGCCGGCTGGCGCGCTGCGCGGCTGGCGGCGCCGCGAGAGATCCTTGTTCTTTGCCGGCCCCGTTTGCCCGGCTTTCGCGGGAGCGCTCCTGGCGATTGGCGCGGCGACCGCTGCGCTGGCGGCGGGCTGATCGAGCGGCTCGTCCGGGCGAAGGAAAGGAATCCGGCGCCGGACCACGGCCAGCCGCTCCCGCAGCCCATCGATGGCATCGCGGGACGCGGCCGCGTGCCGCAGATCGCCGAGCCAGTCGGGGGAAGCGTGAGGACGAGGCCGGCGAGGGCCGCGATGGCGGCCAGGATGAGGACAATCCAAACCAGGGCTTGAGGCAGGAAGGTCAGCAGAAATTCGCTCATGCCCCAACCCATCAGTCCGCCTCGCTGCCCGCGCAGCGCATCCGCGAGGCCCGCGGTGGAGGTCAGGTGGCTGAGGGCCAGCAGGCAGAGGAGCAGGAGCTCGGCGCAAAGCACGGGGAGCCAGCGGACGCGCCAGTGCTTCCGCTCGGCAAAGACGAGCGCGAGGCCGCCGGCGATCAACGCGGGGACGAGCAGGAACGCGCCCCAACCGAAGAGGATGCGCAGGGGTGGCGCGTCAAGACCCAAACTGAAGCCGAGCAGGAACAGGGCTACCAGGGCCAGCCCGACGATCGCCCAACCAGCCGTTTCCTGCGGGCTTGATCTCAAGTTAGCCGCCTTTTATGTCGTGCGAGTCAACCCGTCGCGGTCCCGCGCCTCACAGCTCCCAGGACAGGGGCGGCGGCGCGCTCTCGAAGTTGCGCGCGTTCGGGTCGACCGGCCGCAAGGTCAAGGCGATCCGCCGCTTGGCGCCGTCCACCGCAATCACACGCGCTCGCACCCGGTCGCCCTCGCGGATGACGTTGCGCGGGTGCATGAAGCTGCCTTCGGCCAGCTCGGAGACGTGGATCAGACCTTCCAGGCCCTCTTCAAGCCGGGCGAACGCGCCGAAATTGACCACGTTTGTGACGACCGCCTCGACGACCTGGCCGGCATGATACCGCGTCTTCGACGCCTTGCCACGGGTCCGGCTGCAGCCGCTTCAGGCTGAGCGCGACCTTCTGCTCGTCCGGATTGGTCTCCAGCACAAGCACCCGCACCCGGTCGCCCGGGTTGACCACGTCCGACGGCGCGCTCACCCGGCCCCACGACAACTCGGAGATGTGGATCAACCCTTCAAAGCCGCCGAGATCGACAAATGCGCCGAACGGGCACAGGCTGGTGACCTGCCCGACGTGCACCTGCCCCGGCCTGAGGCTCGCCAGCAGCTCGGCTTCCTTGCTGTTGTCGCGCGCCAGGCGTTCGGACAGGATCAGGCGGCAGCGGCTGCGGTCGATCTCGACCACCCGCACCGTGATCGTCTCATTGATCCGGGCCGCCAGCCCTGCCGCTCGCTGCTCCTGCGACTGGCCCGGCAGGGGCGCGGTGAGGTGCGAAGCGGGGATGAACCCTTGCAGTGCGCCGAAATCGGCCAGCAGTCCACCCCGGTTAAAGCCTGAGATGCGAACCTCTGCCACCTCTGCACCCGCAAGCAAAGCCTCGGCGCGCTGCCAATCCACCTCGCTATCCGCGCCGGCCGTGACAACCCAGCGCCGCGCGCCGCCCCCGCCACCTGCCCCACCTTCTTCACCTTCCGCGGTGCGGGCCGCCTCGGGTTCCTCCTCGACATCCCGCAGAAGCGCAGCCCAATATCCATCATCCATCTCAAGACTCCTATGGCCTATAATTTCGTGCCGCTACCGGGCAGACTGCCCGTCTGCCGTTCAGCTTGAATCAGCCTCGCCGTCCAGGCTCGCTTCCATCTCTGCAAGGGTGCGCGCCACTGCGGCCACCGCCACCCGCTGCTTGCGATACAGATCCGATTCGCTCATCGCCAGCCGCCGGGAGATGTCCAGAACGCGCTGACCCTGAACAAACCGCATATCGAGTATATTGTACACCAACCACTCGGATGCGTTAAGCTTGCGCTCGCCGGGCGGACGCTGCCGCTCGATGGCCTCCTGCAGCACCGCCCGCAAGGCAGCGGTCAGGTTTCCGTCCACCGACTTCAGCCGCCGCCGCACCAGCCGCAGGTCCATCAGCGGGCTCTCCGTAAGCTTCGGTCCGCCCCAATAGTGGCTCAGCGCGTCCTTGACCCACTGCTGCCACGTCGTCTGGGCGAGCAATCTGCTGCGTGTCGGCTGCCGGCTCGGCTGTGACCATTTCGGCAGCGGGCAGCGGCGAGCGCATACCGCACCGCGCTGCGCCACTCCTGGATGCGCTCCAGGTCGGGCAGGATGGACTGCAGGGTCGCGAACACGCCTTCCTGCACGTAACGGTCCGCGACCGCCGCAGCAGCCTGCGTCAGCAGCGCCTCCGCCTCGGCCCGCTCATCTTCGTCCATCTGCACCGCCGGCGTCCGCGCGACCACCGCCAGCAGCCCCAGCAGCTTCACCCCGTCCTGGCTGCGCAGCGGGCAGAACCAAAACCCCGTGTCGGGTAGAAGGTCAGTTGGCTGCCGTAGTCGGTTCGAAGCGACTCGTCGTGCCCGTTTCGTCCGACGTCCGGCTGCCGGGTAGCACCTCACCGGCCGCGTCCCCGGCTTCCAGACGCGGCCGCGGCGCCATTGAGTATCGCCGCATCTCGCCCGCCGCCCGCACGGGCGAAGAACTCCCAGATATCCCGCGCGCTCGTCGCTGCTCACGTAGGCGGACGGCATCTGCAAGTCGCCTGCCACCGCCTCGACCCGCAGCCCATCGTCCGTTTGCACCATCACGAAGCCGTTCGGCACCCGCAGCAGCTCGCAAAGGCTGATGAGGATGTTGGTCAGGAACTGGCGCAGGTCGCTGGACGTCAGGAGCCGCCGGTCCAGCGTCTGGATCCAGACGATCTCCTCGCGGTCCTCCGGGTACAGCAGGCGGTCGATCCAAGGCTTTGCGAGGTTGACCGCAAGCTGACCGATGACCATGACGCCGACCACCGCGAAAATCAGCGCCGTGTCCCGCGGCAGCCCCAGGATCAGCTCGACGCGCGGGATCACCAGCATCACGACGATGACCACGATGCCGACGACCGGGCCGCGCAGCAGGTAGTGCAGCAGGTCGTACTTGATGACGCGATCCGGCGACAGGACCCCCAGGTACGTGACGCTGTACGCCATGACCACGAGCATGGTGCCGACCGCAAAATTCGCCACGAGCGACAGCAGCAGGATGACGGGAGCCGGCTCGACCGTGCCGCCAAGCGTCAGCAGGTAGGGAAAGACGCCCAGCCCGGGCGCCGCGAACGACAACGTCAGGTACGTCATCCGCCGCCGCGACGTGGGCGTCAGGCAGCGCCGCCGCGCCCGGTAGACGTTCCACCCCCCGTAGACCGCCGTGACGATGAAATAGGCGACGAACACCGGGTACAGGGGGCCGGGCGACAGGTGCGCGATGGGCTGCTCGAAGCTGCCTTCCTGCACGAGCAGGTTGGTAAACAAGGCCATCAGGACCAGCGTCCCGCTGAACACGTAGCTGGCAATCACCACGGCCCGGCGGCGCAGCGACCAGTGCCACGTCGTGCGCAAGACCGCATCGGAGAAGTGCAGATAAGCGGCGGGCACCATGGCGATCCCGACCCACTGCAACCTGAGCCAGACGTTGACCGCATGCGAGCCCTCGACCTGCGGAATGATGATGTCGATGGCGAACACGATCAGGACGCAGGTCAGGAGGATGCTGAACGTCTGAGCCACCGCACTCCGCAGGTTCCGGGTCAGCATGAACCCGAGAAGCGAGAACGCGGTGATGACGATGGCCGAGGACAGGATGAGGTTCGCAAACGCCAGGATCACGGACCACGTCAGGCCCGAGGACTGCATCATCTTTCGCTACAACCCGCGCACGAAATAGAGCGCTATGTCCCTGCTGCGGTAATACCGTTCGTTATAGCCACAGAACTTGAAACTGTGCTTTTGTAAGAACTGGATCGCCGGATAATTTTTGCTCTGCACCGCGGTCATCAGCTGCGCCCAGGCCCTGCTGCCGGGCGTGCTGCAGCCCGCGCGCCAGCAGCGCGGAGCCGATCTCCTGCCGCCGGTGCTCGGGTGCGACGACGAGGTGATGAATCCAGCCGACGCCCTGGTCGGGCTGCGTCTCCTGGTCGATGTAGCCGTGCACCTGAGTCGCGACCGCGGCCACCAGGATCAGATCACCCCGCTGCTGGTGCGCTAGCAGCGCCTCGCTCCACCCCGGGTACTGCACCTGCATCGGCCGCGGCAGCCGCGCCTGCTGAAAACGCGTGACCACCTGTCCGCCCTCCTGCTGTTGGTTGATCTGCCAGACATACTCTGTCTCGTAGGAGCCGTCGAGTTGGAGGCAGCCGGCGAGGTCACGCAAATCCGCCCGATAGATGTGCATGATGTGAATTATAGCGCGCCGGGCCGATGGAGTGCAAAGGGTTCGTCGCTGGAACAAACCCAGTGCAATATCGGATAGCGTCTTACAGCCCCACCGAAGGCCGCAAAGTACTCTTATGCGTAATTCAAAATGAAATGCTCTCCATGTACGTTGCTTGCGGAAATGTGCTCGCACTCCTTGACACTCTCGGTGCCGAGTGCTACTATTTGAGACGCTTGCAGTTTCTGAAGCCATTTAACCCAAGTTGACTGACCGCTCGAACCCGCGTCTTCAAACAGGTCTATCCTAATATCGGAGGAGTTGCATGAAAAAGTGGTTTGCCCTGCTCAGCGTGCTCGTGGTCCTCAGCGTCCTCGTGACGGCTTGCGGCGGGGCGGCACCTCTCAGGCCCCGGCCGCGCAAGCGACCCAGGCCCCTGCGCCGACAACGGCGCCGGCCGAACCAACCCAGGCCCCGGCGCCTACGACCGCCCCGGCCGAACCGACCCAAGCCCCCGCGGCCACGACCGCGCCTGAACCAACCCAGGCGCCCGCACAACCGGCTGCTGGCACCGGTACAGGCGAAGTTGTTCTGTGGCATGGCTGGACCGGCGCCGAGGCTGACAAACTCGCGGAGGTCATCACCGCGTTCCAGACCGCCAACCCGGGCGTCAAGATCAGCCCGCTGGCAGTCCCGTTCGACCAGTTGAAGAACAAGTTCACCACCGAAGCTTCGACCGGCGGCGGCCCTGACCTGCTTATCGGGCCGAAGGACTGGATCGGCGAGTTGGCGCAGGCCGAATTGATCAAGCCGCTGGACGACATGGCGGACGCGGTTGGTTTGACTGCCCTCAACAAGGCTGCGCTCGATGCGGACAAGTTCGAAGGCAAGACCTGGGCGTTCCCCGAGTCGACCGAGGCCGTGGCGCTGTGGTACAACAAGAAGCTAGTGGACAAGCCGGCGACGACCATCGACGAGTTGCTCCAGCAGGCGGCGAAGGTCGGGCTCGCCTACAACGCGGGCTTCTACCACTCATCCGGCCTCTTGTTCGCCGAGGGCGGACAGGTCTTTGCTGACGGTCAGAAGTGTGGTTTCACCGACCGGCAATTCGGTTGTCGATGCCCTGACCTTGATCAAGAATGCCAAGGGCACGCCGAACGTGATTGCCGATAAGGACGGCGGCAAGCTGGATGCGGCGTTCAAGGATGGCAAGGTGGGCTATGTCTTCAATGGCCCATGGGCGACCGGCGACTACGTCAAGGCCCTGGGCGCCGAGAACGTGGCCATCGCGGACCCGATCGCCGTGGGGAACGGCAAATTCGCACCGTTCCTCGGCACCAAGAACATCTTCCTGAGCTCGAATTCTCAGAACCCAGAGGGCGCACAGGCCTTCCTCAAGTTCATGTCGACGCCTGAGACTCAGAAGATGATGACCGAGGTCGGGCACATCCCGTCCAACCCGAACGTCAAGACGGACGATCCCTTCATCGCCGGCTTCCTAAAGCAGACGGGTTCGACCACCTACTTCCCCAACGAGCCCGAGATGGGCGCGGTCTGGACCCCTGGAGATGACATGATCACCAAGGTCATCGAGGGCAAGGCGGAGCCCAAGGCCGCCGCCGAAGAGGCTTGCAAGCTGATCGACGCGGCCAACAAGAAGTAACGCAGTTGGTGACGAAAGGGGAGGCGCCTGCAAGCGTCCTCCCCTTTTTTCTTATGCAGCAACGGAGCGTACGCTATGGCAACTGCGCAAATGACCAGAAGCGGCAGCAATACGGAGCTGGCGAGGCAACAACGGCGCCGGATCTATCGGACGGCATTTCTGTACATCTTGCCAGCCGTCGCGATCATGCTCCTCATCACATTCTGGCCCCTCCTGTACCAGCTCTGGATGAGCTTCACGAACTTCAGCAACCGCAACCTGCGTACCGACAGCCTGATCCTCCAGATGATCGGCACATTTACGGGCGACCTTAAGGCCCACAACTCACCCGCCTGGACCGGCCTGCAGAATTATGTCGGCATCCTGAACGGCGACCTCGCCAAAGTCTTGTCGGGGTTCGACTTCTGGCGCATCGTGCTCTTCAACTTCCTCTGGACCCTCGTGAACGTCTTCTTCCACGTCGCAATAGGCATCGGCGTGGCAATTCTCCTCAACCAGGAAGGGCTCTTTGGCAAGCGCCTTTACCGGTCCCTGTACATCATCCCCTGGGCGATGCCCGGCCTCGTCACGGCCATGATCTGGCGCAATATGTTTGACGACCAGTCAGGCGCGGTGAACCAGGTGCTGCATTTGCTCCGACTGCCGGGCAACATTCGATGGCTGCAACAGACCGAGCCGCCCTTGGGTTGGCTCCCGCCATACGTCCGGGTGCCGGAAGGCGCAGATCCGTATTTTTTCCTGTTCATCTTCGTGCTCCTGCTGATAGTCCCATTCTTCTTCAAGTGGGTCCGCGAGCGGTGGCTGCCGTTCCTGATTGGCTGGTTCTTGCTGCTCGAGTTACTCGCTCTCGTCGTC
This sequence comes from uncultured Chloroflexia bacterium, assembly GCA_963800615.1. Classification (GTDB taxonomy): domain Bacteria; phylum Chloroflexota; class Anaerolineae; order CG2-30-64-16; family CG2-30-64-16; genus JALOOB01. The sequence goes on along the minus strand of CAWDBO010000020.1, from coordinate 135,991 downwards.
CTGCCGCTGATCTTGCCGGGCAGAGCACCGGAAACGACCAGCCTGGGAAGTGTCTTCCCTCTCTCCTTCTACGCCGTCTTGATGACTAACGTCTGGCTCGGCTGGCCCTTCATGATGGCGATCGCCACAGGTGCGCTGCAGAGCATCCCGCGCGAACTCTACGAAGCGGCTGAGGTCGACGGTGGGAGTGCATGGCAGCAGTTCAAGAGCATCACCCTGCCGCTGATCCGGCCCGCCATGGTCCCGGCGATCATCGTCGGCATGACCATGACCTTCAACCAGTTCAACGTGATCTACTTCGTTTCCGGCGGCGGCCCGTTGCACACCTCGGAGATCCTGGTAACGCAGGCCTACCGGCTGGTCAACGAGACGACGGTGAATCTGGCGGGCATCGGCAACGTACGGCCCTACGGCATTGCCGCGTCGTTTGCCTACATCGTCTTCATCGTGCTGGCGTGCATCACGCTGGTCACAAACAAGATTTCCCGCGCCACAGAATCGTACACGGACTGAGGAGGGAACGCCATGATCGCCAAAATGACGCCGCGACGCCAGTTCTTCTCGCAGCTCCTGGCCATCCTCGTCCTGCTGGTCGTGATCTTTCCGGTCTTCTGGATCGTGTCCATGTCGATCGATCCCCGCGATATCTCGCGGCCGACCAGCTTCTTCCCACCGGGCGCTTCGATCAAAGCCTACGAGAAAGTCTTTGCCACGCCGACGCCGAATCCGGTCACCTTCCCCGAGCTGGCGCGCAACAGCGCGATCCTGGCTGTGGGCGTGTCGGTGCTGACCGTCCTCATCGGAACCACGGCGGCTTACGCCTTCTCCCGCTTCCGCTTCCCCGGGCGTGAAGTCGGCATGTTAGGCTTTATCATCGTGCTGATGTTGCCGGCGGTCGCGACCGTCACCGCCTTGTTCGTGCTCCTGAACTTCGTCTTGGGACCGCAACTGCGGAATTCGATCGTCGGTGTGGGCTTTGCCATGGTGGCGACTTCGCTGCCCTTTGCCATCTGGAACATGAAGGGCTTCATCGACACGATTCCCAAAGAGCTGGAGGAGGCCTCTTATATCGACGGCGCAACCGCGAACCAGACCTTCTTCCGCATCATGCTGCCGCTTGCGCTGCCGGGCCTTGCGGTGACCGCACTGCTGGGCTTCATGGCCGGCTGGCAGGAGTTCGTCCTCTCCTGGCAGTTCATCTCGAACCCGAAGTGGTTTACGCTGTCGATGGCGCTGTACGGCATGCAGGGCCAGTATGCGGCCAACACGCCCTGGTCGCAGTTCGCGGCGATGAGCATCCTCGTGTCCATCCCGATCCTGATCGTGTTCTTCGCGCTTCAGAAGTACATCGTCGGTGGCTTGACGTTGGGCGGCGTGAAAGGCTAGGCCTCGACCAACCAGGCGCCTGGCCGCGGTCTTCCGCGCTGCAGAAACCTGGTTGGTCGTTCTGCGTAGAAAGGAACGGAGGTTTCTTTTTGCGCAATGAAGCTCGCTCGCTCGCTTCTTCTCCTTCTCCTCGCCCTCGCCGTAGGCGCGATCGCCCTGACCGTACGGCTGCGCGCGGCCGAGCAACTGCCCGTTGACTACGACGAGCCTGTCTACCTGGGCATCGCCCAGCGTTATGCGCAGTGGCTGAATGACGGCGATGTCCGGGCGATCATAAACTACGACTTCAACTACGAGCATCCCCCGCTTTCGAAGCTGGCGTACGCCCTCGCAATCCGGCATTTGCCCCCTGCACCCATCCTGCCCGAAATCGACTCGACCAAGCCGAGAAATCTCGAGCAGAAGCGCGACATGCCCCAGCCGCAGTTCGATACGTCGCGCCGGGTGGCGGCGATCTTCGGAGCACTGCAGGTGCTCGTGCTCGCCTTGCTGGATCCGCTTGCCGGCTTGCTCCTCGCAATATCCACCTGGCAAATCAAGTACACCAGCCAGATCATGCTCGAGCCCCTGCCGTGCCTGCTGAGCGCCCTGATGGTCGTGGCCTATGTTGCTTGGCAGCGAACGGACGCGGCGTCTCGGCGTGCCAGACGGTGGCTCCCCGTCGGGCTGCTGGCGTTGTCGGCCATCGCCTTCGGCCTCACTGAAGCCAGCAAGTTCACGTACGGCGTTGCCGGCGTGGCGGTTTTGGTCGATTGGCTGTGGCAGACCCGGCCCCAACGGCCCCCCGCTGCAGCTCAAGCTCTGCGGTCGACCCTCCGCTGGCTCGCGCCGGCCCTGCTCTGGGTCCTTCTGGCAGTCGCGGTCTTCGTCACTTTCGACCCGCGCATGTGGACAGATCTGATCCCCCGGCTCAAAGCCGCGGTGCTCTACCACGGGGCCTACACGCAGAGCCAGAACGTCCAATCCGCCAACTTTCCCATGTGGCAGCCGCTCGTGTGGCTCTTCCAGGCCGTCCCCTGGCATCCAGGCGTCTTCTACGTGGGTCTCGATTTCGGTATCACGCTCCTGGCCGCGCTCGGGTTCCGCTCGCTCTGGCAGCGCCAGCGCGTCATGGCGCTTTGGCTCGTCATCGGGCTCGGGTTCCTGCTCGTCTGGCCCACAAAGTGGCCGCAGTACATCCTGACCGTTACCGTACCCTGGGCCGTCGCGGCCGCGGAGGGCTTGCGCGTTGCGATCTGGCTGCCGCTGCTGGAAAGGCGTCGCCGCGCAACGGCCGCTCGCGCTTTGCCGCGAACCGCGCTGCGGGCGCACAGCGAAAACGCGGCGCGGCGGCAGAGCCTGCTCGAAGTCATGCCCTGGCTCCTCCCGGGCATGGTCACGCTCGCGCTCCTGGCCATCTTCCCGCTCATCTTTCAGGCCGTGGTCGCGCTGACCGACTTCAATACCGCATCGATCAAAGACGGGATGACTGGAGGCGTTTTTCGTGCGGTCTGGGAAGGGTTAACCGGCCGGGCGCAGCCGGTCGCGGACGCGGGGACAGCCCTCGCGGGCCACCTGCGCGGAAAGACCGTGAACTGGACTGGCCCCGGGCTGCTCATGGGTATCATGGGCGGCGCGGGCGCGGATATCCTGGTCTTTAACCTTGTCTGGATGGTCCTCTCGGTCGGCTTGCAGACCGCGTTAGGGCTGGGCGCCGCGCTCCTGCTCGACAGCCCGCGCATCCGCTTCGCGGCGCTCTGGCGCACGATCCTGATCCTGCCTTGGGCGATTCCCGAGTACATCGGGGCGCTGATCTGGATGCGCATCTACGAACCGCGTTATGGTTGGCTTGCCCTGGCCAACAGCGATCTCCCGTGGTACATCTACAACCCGCAATGGTCACAGCACCCGGACGCCACCCTTGGCACGCTGCTGCTCGCCGCGACGTGGTACGGGTTCCCGTTGATCATGCTCGCCGCGACGGCCGGGCTGAAGCTGATGCCCCGCGAGGTCTACGACGCCGCCGCGGTGGACGGCGCGACCGCTTGGTCGCGGTTTCGCTACGTGACTTGGCCGCTTCTGCTACCGCTGGTGATGCCGGCGATCATCATCCGCATGATCTTCGCCTTCAATCAGTTCTACCTGTTCTATGCGCTGCAGACCAACTCGCCCACGTTGACGATGGCGACGGTTTCCTTTTACTACTTCGAGCCGCTCGGCTTCTTCGGTGGGCAATTTGCCGTATCGGCTGCGATCAACGTATTCGCTGTCCTGGTGCTTATCGCGATGATCCTGTGGTTGGACCGCCGCCGGGCGGCGACGGAGGGGGTCACCTATGCGTGAAGGCAACATGCCCCGGAGCAACGTGTGGGCCGAGCTTGCCCGCTACCTTCTGCTCGCCCTGCTTGCACTTTACGTTCTGATCCCGATCTGGGGCATCGTGTACCTTGCGTTCGACGGCGCGGTGCACGGTTGGCCGACCGACTTTCGCATCTGGCCGAAGGAGCCCACGCTGCGGGTGTTCGGCGAAGTTTGGACGAAACCGGCGCAGTCACAGACATTTCTCGGGCTGCTACGCAACAGCCTGCTCGTTTCAGGCAGCGCCGCGCTTCTGTCGGTGGGCCTGGGGGCTAGCATGGCGTACGCATTTGCCCGGCTCCGGTTTCCGGGACGCCGGGCAGGACTGTTCGCGCTGCTCGTCGGCGCATTCCTCCCCGCCGTCGCCCTGATGATGCCGCTCTACATCATCCTGTCTCTCATCCACCTGCGCACGACCCTCGCGGGCCTGGCGCTCGTCTACACGGCGTTAGCCATGCCCTTCTGCGTTTGGAATATGCGCGCCGCGTTCCAGGCAGTACCAAACGAGCTCGAGGAAGCCGCGTTCCTGGATGGCGCGGGCCGGCTGACCACCTTTTGGCACGTCACGCTCCCGTTAGCGTTGCCGTCGATTGGCGTGGCAGCTCTGATCGCGTTTCTGATAGGCTATTCCGAGTTTGCCATGGGCTGGCTATTCGTTAGCCGCGCGCAGAATATCACCTTAGCCATGGCGATCTCGGGCATGGCTCGCGGGAACCTCGACTCATGGGCGAACCTCGCCGCCCTGGCCATCTTGATGAGCTTGCCGGTGGTGGTGCTCTTCGTGGGGTTGCAGCGCTACCTCGTCGACCGGCTGATCCTGGGCCGGGAAGCGTCAGCAGGCCAGTAGTGCCGCGGCCGGGGCAACGGTCGCGCTACGGGGTAGCCGTGACAGCGGGAGTCGGTGTTCCGACGGCCATATCGCTCACACAGAGATCTGCCTCTGCCTGCATCTTGGCGGGGGCATCGTCGGGGGTCATCTCGTCGTTCATCACCTTTCCGAAGTAGGCATCCATGCCGCGCCACGCGCAGGTCATCTCGAGCGCCGGCGGCACCGCGCGCGCGATGCGCAGCTGCTCGACGATGGTTGCCAACGCCGGGTCCGCCGTAATCACGCGGCTCGTCAGGGCCTGCCTGCTGCTCGGCAGCCGCTGCATTTTCGTAAGCCACTGCTGTTGTGATGGCGCCGAGGTCATGAACTCGATAAACCGTTCTGCCGCCGCAAGCTTGTCGCCCGCGACCCGCTTCTCGACGAACCAGTAGCGCCCTGTCGCCATCGGCGCGGGCAAGATGTGGGTCTCCGTCACGCGCGGGAACTCGGATACGCCGAGGTCCACCCCAAGCCCCCGGTACCGGTCCAGGTTCCACATGCCGTCGACGGCGTACGCGGCCTTACCCTGGCTGAACGCCTCGAAAGAGCCCTGGTAGTCCACCTTCTCGGGCATGACCTTGTGCTGATACTTGAGGTCGTGCAGGAACCAGAGGGCTTTCACCATCTCAGCCGTGTCGAGCGCCGGCTTTTCCTGTGCGTCGAGCGGCCATCCGCCGAAGCCCGACAGCCAGGGAATCAGCCAGTAGGACTCGCTGGTGTCGAACACCAGGCCATACCGCCCGTTGGCCGGGTCGGTCAGCGTCTTGAGCTGGTTGATCCAGGCATCCGTGTCGCCGGGAACCTGCGAGACCAGGGACTTGTTATACAGCAGCAGCAGGTGCCCGCCGAAGTTGTCGGGCAAGCCCCAAACCTTGTCCTGGAGCGTGGCGCCGGCGACCGCGCCGGGGAGGAATCCGTCGAGTGTACCTGCGGGGAAGACTTCGTCCACGGGCTTGACGATGCGGAGCTCGCCGAACGGCCCCGTGAACTCGCCGGGCGCGCGCACGAGGTCGGGCGGGTCGCCGGTAAACAATGAGGCCGCCCGGAATTGATTTCGCAGGTCGTCGTAGCTGTAGTGGACGCGCTTGATCGTGATGCCGGGATTGGCCTTCATGAACGCGGCGGTCAGCTCGTCGAGCAAGACGTCGGCCGCGTCGTTGTCCTCCTCCCAGTAGGTCAGGGTCACCGGTCCGGCAGGCGTGCCCTGCGGCAGGGGCAGCGGGCTGGTTTCCGACGTGGCTGTAGGCGTTACGGTCGACGCGGACGTTTCCGGGCGCGCAGCCGGCCGCGAGCAGAACGAACGCCAACCCGCACGACGGTGAGCCTTTGAAAGCGCACCCCTTGCAAGTACCTCACTCGGTCTCCCTCGCATCCGGCCGCCGGATTGATGCCGCGGCCCGCATGCCTGGTCATGACTCGCAATTATAGCGCGCTGCGTGAGCGTGTGGAAAACGCGGCGCGGCGTCACGTGCGGCCCGATGCCTTCGTCCGGTCGGACGCTCCCCGCCATCAGGCATGAGCGAAAGCGTCCTTACTGTCAAATTTGTTTACATGCCGTACAGTCGCGCTCGCGCGTTAAACTGCGGAGGGCACGTCCTGCGCGCGCGCTCCGCCAACCGCGTACGTGGCGAAACAATGGGCAGAAGGGTGAGGAGTGAATCGGGAAGAGATGGGTGAAACGCCGGAGGGTGCGCGCCCGGCGGATGGATATAAGTGGCGCGTCCTGGCGACCGTGATTTTCGGCATCTTCATGGTCATCCTCGACACGACCGTGGTCAATGTGGCTTTCCAGGCGTTGCGCGAGGAATTCGGCGGCGACCTGTCGTCCACGCAATGGATCCTCAGCATTTATGTCCTGGCACTGGGCGTAACGACGCCGCTGGCCGGCTTCCTGGCAGACCGCTTCGGGTCGAAGCGGATCTACCTTGGCGGGCTGACCTTGTTCGTGGTTGGTTCACTGCTGTCAGGGCTGGCGGTAAGCCTGCCGATGCTCGTCGGTGCGCGGGCGCTTCAGGGCATGGGCGGCGGTCTTGCCCTGCCCCTGGGCACCGCGCTTCTGCTGCAGGCCTTCCCCCCACATGAGCAGGGGATGGCCCTGGGCACGTTCGGCATCGCGGCCCTTGTCGCGCCCGCGGTCGGACCAGTGCTGGGCGGCTGGCTGGTCGACCAGGGCCTATGGCGGATGATCTTCTTTATCAACCCACCCATCGGCCTGATCGGGGTGATGCTCGGGCTCCGGTTCCTGCGGGAGCGGCGTTCGACCGAAAAGAAACCCTGGGACGTGTGGGGCATCCTGACGGAGGTGGTCGGGTTCGGCTCCATCCTGTACGCCGCCTCCTTGGCCGCGAACCGGGGTTGGTCCGACCCGCAAGTGCTGGCGTTCTTCATCCTCGGTGGCGTGGGCTTAGTGGCGTTTGCGTTTGTCGAGCTCAAGGTGGCCCGCGCGCCGCTGCTCGATCTGCGGCTGTTCGGCAACCGCATCTTCCTGAATGCCAGCGTACTGGGATATGTGAGCACGGTGGCGCTGTTCGGCGCGGAGTTCCTGCTGCCAGTCTACCTGCAGTCGCTGCGCGGCCGCGAGCGCGTTAGAGACGGGCATGATCCTCTTGCCCATGGCGCTCATGGGCGGCATCATGGTCACGATCTCCGGGCGCATCTACGACCGGCTGGGGCCGCGGGTGTTGCTCGGCGCAGGTTTTACGCTGTTGGTCATCAATACGTGGCAGTTGGGGCAGCTCCAGGCGGACACGCCCATCAGCTGGATCCTCTTCCTGCTCGCGCTGCGCGGCATGTCGCTCGGTATGATCGTGCAGACCACCATGGTCACCGCGCTCTCGGTCGTGCCCTCGCCCGAACTCGCCCGCGGCAGCGCCCTGACGAACGCCACCCGGCTCGTCGTCCAGTCGATCGGCGTCGCGGTGCTGGCGACGGTCCTGGTCAGCACGGTCTCGCCGGACATCCGGGCCGCGCAGGCAGCGCTGGAGCAATCCGCCACGTCCCAACAGGTGGCCCGCGGCGGACTTTGCGAGGCGAACGGGGTGGCCTTCGAAAGCGCGTCCCGCACACGGAGCGCCGCACTGCGAAACTCCGATGCGCCGCTGGACCAGGGACCCGGGCCTGACCCCGCAAACGTGGCGGCGCTGAAGGCGCGGGCCTGCAGCGAAAACGTCGCAGGCTTCGAGCGGGCCTACCACCTGACCTTCTTCGCCTCGATTCTCGCGCTGATCCTTGGGCTCATGCTGCCCGGTTGGCCCGGCAAGTGGTCGGGCCGCCAGTCGGCGGGCGGTCCCCAGGCGCCCGCGCACTGACCCGACCGCGCATGCGTTTGCCAGGCAAAGTGGTACAATGGCGGCATGACCGGTGCTTCCCGCCTGATTGACGTCACTTTGCCCTTGTCCGAACGCCTGCCCGTGTGGCCCGGCGACGAGCCCGTGCGCATCCACCGCTCGACCGGCACGGTGACGATCTCGGACCTGCACTTCAGCAGCCATGCCGGCACGCACCTGGATGCCCCGGCGCACTTCTTCCCCGACGGCCGCACCGTCGATCAACTGCCGCTCGCGACGCTGATCGGCCCCGCTTGGGTGGCCGACTTGACAGGCATCGAAGCTATCACGGCGGAAACTTTGGAACGCGCCGGCATCCCCGAGTGGGTGGAACGGGTGCTGCTCAAGACCCGGAACTCCGGTTCGACGGCCTTGCTGGCCGGACCATCCGCCGCTCGACGATCCGTGCCCTTCGACGAGAGCTACGTCGCGTTGGACGCGAGCGCCGGGAATTGGCTGCTGGGCCGCCGGATGAAGCTCGTCGGCGTCGACGGTCCCTCGGCAGACCTGTACCACGCCCACCGCTTCCCGGTCCACCGCCTGCTGCTCGAAAAACAGGTCGTCATCGTCGAGAATCTACTCCTGGCCGGTGCGCAAGCCGGCGCTTATCGCTTGATCTGCCTGCCGCTGCGCTTCGAAGGCGGCGACGGCGCGCCCGTGCGCGCGGTCCTGGAAACCATCTGACTTACAAGGAGCAATCACGTGCCTGAGCTACGCGGTGTGTTCGCCCCCATCGTGACGCCGTTCCGCCCCACCGACGGCGAGGTCGACCTGCCCTGGATTCCCCGTCATATCGAGTACCTCCATGCGAATGGCTGCACCGGCGTGATCCCCTGCGGCACGAACGGAGAAGCCGCTTCGCTCAGCGTGGCCGAACGGATGGCCGTCGCCGAGACCGCGCTCGAAGCAGGCCATGCGCTGGGCATGCCGGTCATCGTAGGGACGGGCGCGTCCGCGCTGCCCGATGCGATCGCACTCACCCGGCACGCTTTCGCGCACGGCGCCGATGCCGTCCTCGTCATGCCGCCGTTCTATTACAAGAAGCCCGCGGATGCGGGCGTGGCCGATTGGTTCAGGCGCGTTTTCGATGCGGCCGTGCCGGCCGGCGGCCGCGCGCTCCTCTACCACATCCCGCAGGCAACCGCCGTGCCGATCACCGACGGCATCCTCGACCTGCTGCTCGCCAGCCATCCCGAGGTCGTCTACGGCGTCAAGGACTCCACGGGCGACCGCGGCCAGCTTCAGCATTTCCGGTCTGCCTATCCCCGACTGGCATATTTTGCCGGAAACGACCATTGGGTGGCCGAAGCCTGTGCAAGCGGCGGCGCAGGCTCCATCACCGCGGGGGCGAACGTCTATCCGCACAAGGCGGCAGCGGCGCAGGCCGCGTCGCGCAATGGCGGGGATGCCGCGGCCGCACAGGCCACCCTGTCTGCGGCCCGGACCGTCCTCGACATGTTCCCGCTCCAGCCTGCGACCAAGGCCGCGCTGGCCGAGGTGGCCGGCTTGCCCGAAACAGCCGTCCGGCCCCCGCAGGTCGAGCTGAATCCCGCGCAGCGGGCCCAGTTGCGAGAGGCGCTGAAGGAGTTGTCATGACGAGCCCCAGCAACCCAACCATGCCCAGCACGCCTGACTTTCTGAGTTGGCAGGAAGTCGAGAAGCTCGTCGACTACATCCTGCCGCAGCTGCGCGGCCCCTACGATGCCCTGCTCATGATCACCCGTGGCGGCATCGTGCCCGGCGGGCTGATCGCCGAAGCGCTCGAAATCTCGTACGTGCTGACCGCGGCCGTGCAGTTTCCCGAGGCGGGTCAGAGCCGCCTGGCCTGGCCGACGTTCCTCCAGTTCCCGGAGGACAAGCTCCTGCGGGACAAGAAGATCCTGATCATCGACGACATCTGGGCGAACGGCCGGACGATCACGACGGTCAAAGGCCGCGTGCTTGCGGCGGGCGGCCGGGCCGAGGCCGTCGTCCTGCACTACAAACCCGGCAGCAACCTCTTCCGCGAGGCCGGTCCCGACTATTACGCCGCCGTCACCGACCGCTTCATCGTATACCCCTGGGAAATCCAGCGCGGCCCCGACGAGTTCAACATGCGCGTCCCGCAGTTCAACTGACCTCACCCCCCGGCCCCCTCTCCTACCTGTGGGTAGGAGAGGGGGAGGTTCGCGCTTCCTCTCTCCAGTCGCAACAGGAGGGGGAGGTCCGCGCTCCCCCTCCTGTCGCGACAGGAGAGGGGGCCGGGGGGGTGAGGTGGAACCAACCCCCTCACTTTACCGTCACAAGGGCGCTTGACCGGAGAACGGCAAGCAAAACCGGTGGTCCGGATAAGTTGAGGAGGGTTTCCCCATGTCTGTCCGAAGAACGAGTTTGGTAGTTGTATTGGGTGTACTGGTGCTCGCCGCAGCGCTCGTGTTGAGTAACGGCGTGCTGCCGGCCGCGGCCGCGCCCGCGAGGCAGGCCGGCACTGCCACGCCGGCCCCCGCACCGGCTGTTAGCGTTGCGGGTCCCCGCACGATCACGGTGGTCGGTCGGGGTGAAGTGAAGGTGAAGCCGGATGTCGCGACGACTACCGTCGGCGTCGAGGCACTAGGTCCAACGGTCGACGCCGCCATGGCAGACGCCGAGGCGCGCATGACCAGCGTCCTGAATGCGCTGAAGGGCATGGGCATCGCGGACAAGGATATCCAGACGAGCAACTTCTCGATCAATTTCGAGCGCCAGCCGGATCAGCCGACCGTGACGGCGCAGGCAACCCCGGGCAAGTTTACGCCCCCCGCGGGCTTTTACCGGGTGAGCAACATGGTCCAGGTAACCATTCGTGACCTGGACACCGTAGGCGACGTCATCGACACCGCAGTCAAGGCGGGCGCGAACAACGTCTGGGGCATCTCCTTCAGCCTCGATAACACCAAGGCGCTGGAAGGCCAAGCCCGCGAGGCGGCGGTCGATGACGCCAAAGCTCGTGCTCAGTCCCTGGCCGGCCTGACCGGCGTCCAGGTGGGCGACGTCGTCTCGGTCAGCGAGGTGATCGGCACCGCAGCCCATGCCTCTCTTCGCAGCCGCGGAAGGCAGGGGCGGTGGCGGCACCCCGGCGGAGCCGGGCGAGGTCACCTTCACGACCCAGATCCAGGTTGTGTACGGGATCAAGTAAGCTCGCTGGCGCCGGTGCGCTCTTGAGCGCCTAAACTAATCGCCACGTGAACTGCGGCAGACCTCCGAGGTCGCGCCACCTTCTGTGGCAGTGGCGACCTCGGAGGTCTTCGCGTACATTTCCATTCTGGGTGTGTGATATCCTTGAGATAGTTGACACAGTTGAGACAGTTCCCCGCTCGTGTCAATTCTCCCTCGGTTTCGCGACTCCCTCTCCGGTCCATAGGTTACCACTTGCCGCCTTTCTGTGTTAAAATCCTCCCGCGTTCCCTTGTTCCGCATTCCCGCCGGAGAAACCATGGCCCACCGATTGCATGCGTCACTCCTCCCGCGCCTTCTGCTGCTGCTTATCCTGTCTGCATCATTCCAGGCCCCGCCCCCGCTTGCGGCCCAGAGCGCGCCCACCGCATGGCAGCCGCTCGCCGGGCCGGGCGGCCGGCTGACGCACCTCGCGCAGGCGCCCGGTGGGCGGGACCTGTACGCAGTTAGCGCCGCAGGCGTCAGGCGCCAGGGCGATCAGACGCAGTGGCGCGATTCGGGGACGGACGCGCAGTCGAACGCGCTTTACGCCAGCCGGGACGCGGGCGCCACCTGGCAGCCCCTGACCAACGACCTGCCGCCCGGCGAGATCACCGCGCTGTACGTGGATCGGAAGGGCAGCCTTTGGACCGGGCTGCGGGCCGCCGGGCGACCCCTCGCAGAACCGCCAGGCGTTGTGGCGCAGCGATGACCTGGGCGCCACCTGGCGCAGCATCCCCCTCGACCGGGGCGACCTCGCCGTCGTCTCGATCGTCGAGGATGCCGGCGGCGCGCTCCTCCTCGGCGCTCGGGATCTGGCCGGCGCAGAGCAGGGGCTCGTGTACCGGACGGCCGACCGCGGCGCGACCTGGGCGGGCAGCCGGCTTTCGTTCGGCAGCGAGGGCGGCCGTTACCTGGACGACTTGGTCGCACACCCATCAAGGCCGAGAGTCCTCTTCGCCCTGGCGACCAACGGCCAGACTCCTGCGCTCCGCGGATGGCGGCCAGTCGTGGCTGCCCAGCGCAGCGACCGAATCCAAAGATGAAGGCTCGGCGCAGCTTGCCTTCCTGCCCGACCGGCCCGACACGGCCATCCTCGTGCAGACGAGGTGGGCCGAAACGAGCGTCCTGCAGAGCACCGACGGCGGCGCCACCTGGTCGGACGTTTCGGCGAGCGGCTGGCCCAACGGCCCCGTGGGCGTGCGGTCCATGCTCGCGCTGCCTCGCGGCGTGCTGCTCCTCAACACCGATGCCGGCACCTATCGCAGCGCGGACGCGGGCGCCCGCTGGCAGCCGCTCGAGGGTGCGCTCAGCAGCGGCTTCGTACGCGCGTGGGCTGCGCCAGGCACGGGTGGGCAGACGGTGCTCGCCGCAACCGACTACGGCCTCTTCGCGAGCAGCGATGCCGGCGCGCTCTGGCGGGCATACGGGACGGGCCTGCCGCACAACAGCGGCGTGGCCGCGCTGCTCACGCAGAAGGACCGGCCCGCCCAGATCGTCGCGTCGCTGCTCGCGCCCGGCGGCTCCGACCCCCCTGAGCTGCTGCTGACCCGGGACGCCGGCCGAACCTGGCTCCCGGCTGACGGCGGCGCCCAATGGAGCGAGGCCACGGCCTGGGCCATCGACCCGAACAATCCCGGACAACCTGTACGTCGCGGGCCAAGACTACGTCGCAGCCAGCAAGGATGGCGGGATCTCCTGGAAGATCCACCCGGCTTCGACGGTCGGGCGCACCTCGATTGCGGTCGCACCTTCCGACGGCTCGGTCGTGTACGTCGACGGCGCCCCGATGCTCCGCAGCCAGAGACGGCGGCCAGACGTGGACGGAGTTGCCGCTCCATTCGAAAGGCGGCAGAGTCGAGACCGCGACCGGGCTGGCAGTCCATCCCGCCGACCCGAATCACCTCTGGCGCGGCGAGGGTGACGGCGTGTGGGAAAGCCAGGACGGGGGCGAAACGTGGGCGCGCGCCGGGCTGGACGGCCGGTCGATCCGCTGGCTGGCCGCAAGTGGCAGCGGCAAGGACCAGGACCCGCTGACGCTGTTTGCCGGGATGGCAGACGGCGGGATGATGCGCCGCGTCGGCAGGGGCCGCCCCGTGGGCGCCGGCCGATGCCGGCCTGCCCGCCGGCAGCGCCATCACCGCCTTTGTCTCCGACCCGCGCAGCCCCGGCCTGCTGTGGGCTGCCCGCGACGGCGGCGGCGTGTATCGCAGCACCGACGGGGGCGATCGCTGGGATAATGTCGGGGTAGGCGTGGGAGACAACCTCGGGCTGGCCCTGGCAGTGAACTATCAGGCGCCCGGCAGCGTCCTGATGGGGACCGCGCACGGCGGGCGTATGGAGCCTGGGCGCGGGCGGGCCGGCCCCCGCAACCACCGAGACCCCCGCCGGCTCGCCGACGAGCGCGCCGGGCGGCCGGGACGGCCGGTCGGGGGTCGATGCGCGTATCGAGGTGCTTTGGCCGCACGACTTCGCGCCGATCGACCAGGCAGAGCTGGCGAACCTCGGGGTCCGGCTGTTCAGTCCCGCGCAGCCTGCAGCCGCCGGCTTGCGGGTGGCAGCCCACAGTCCAGCTCTGGCGCGCGGTCGACAACGAGCCGGCCGAGCCAGTCGAGACTGCGGAGCAGCGCAGCGTGGACGGCCAGCCGTTCCCCTATTGGGAAGTCAGCGACGTGGATGTGTCGGCTGCGAAGGACCCGGCGCGCAAGGTCTATTTCCTGGTCGGAGTGGGAGGGATCGATACGGCTACCAGCGTTTGGGCGCATGCGGCCGACGCACGCACCTACTTCCCAGAGCAAGAGGTTCCGAGCGGCGTTGCAACCGGAGCGGTCGACTCGGTCGACGCCCGCATCCAGATCGTCTGGCCGCACGACGACCAGGGCGCCGAAGCGCCCGTAGACAAGGCGACCCGGGCTAACGTCGTTGTCACGCTGTTCAAGCACGGCACACGGCTCTCCGTGCCGCCTTCCTGGCAAGGCCCGGTGAAGCTGTACGGCGCGTGGAATGCCGAGGTGGGGCGGCCGATTAGCACCGGGGCAAGGGTAAGCAGCCGCCAGGCGGGCGTGATCACGTACCCGGTATGGGAGTTCGACGATATCCCGGTCGACCGGGCGACCGACGGGAGCAGCAGGCTCTATCTGTGGGCAGTCGCGGAAGGAGCGAAGAGCTATCCAACCGTCTGGGCGCATGGGGCCGACTCGCGCACTTACTTCCCGGCAAAAGACGAGCCCATCGCGGGTTGCCTGCCATGATGATCCTCCCGCCACTGGCCGCGGGGGTGCTCGGGCTCGCGCTGTTCGTGGTCGCCGTCCTTCTCGTCGTTTGGTGGCGGCAGCAGACCTTCCGGTGGGCCCTGGTTGTGGCGCTGTGCCTCATCCTCGCCCCGCTCCTCAGCTGGTGGTCGGGCGACGTGTTCCGCGTCGAGCCGTACCGGGCGGGGTGCGATGGGCTGTGCGTGGGCCGGGCCGGCGCGCCGGTTGCCACGGCCCGCATCGATGGCGACGTGGAGACCTTTCTGCCATCGGGTTTCGCCGCCAACACGCTCCTCTTCCTGGCGCTAACCCTGGCGTGGGCGGCCGTCGTACGCTCGGTGCTCGTGCGCATGGCCGAAACGACCCGGCACCCGTTTCTGCTGCAAAGCGCCGCCCTGGTCCTGCTTGTCGGGGCGCCCGTGGCGCTATCGCCCATGTACCTGCCCGCGCCCCAGGCCCAGGCGCGCGGCGACCCGCTGCGCATCGCAATCAACGCCCAGCGCGAGGTTTATATGTACGACCAGCAAGCTGCCTCGCGGGTGCTCCGGGTCGGGCTGGAAGATGTCCGGCCGCGGCCCGACGGCCAGCAGGGGATGCGCGTCTGCCTGCGCGCGTACACGTTCTTCTACCTGCCCGCAGGGTATCTGTACCTCGATATGACGCCGGAGGGCGTCCACAGCAACAACGGCGGAACGCTGCCCAACGGCGCGTCCTGCTGGCCCTGACCCTGCTTCTATGTTAGACTGGCGACGCCCACGCTAAACGCGACCGAAAGGTGACCGTTGATGGAGAAAACCAACCGCACACTGCTGATCGTCCTGATTGTGGCAGCCCTGCTGATCTGCTGCTACTGCGCGCTCATGGGCGGCATCGGGGCTCTTGTTTTGCGCTCGCCGTTCCGGTCGAGCATGCGACCGCAGGTCGGGATCACCCGGGTCGTCACGCGCGTCGCCACGCAAGAACGCTCCACCTTCGCCACCCCGACCATGGCCCCCGCGCCCACGCGTGCCCCCGCCGGGCAGGCCACGGTGCAAACCCCGAAACCGGCCACTCCCCTGGCCGGGACGCCTGAGGCGACGTCCGCCGCGCCCACGCCTGTCGAAGCTGCGCCAGGGGCTGCCACGGCTGCACCGGCTGCGGGTGCTGCGGCTGACGAAGAAGCCGCGATGCTCCAGGCCAGCGAGATGCCGCCCGCCGATCCGCGGGTGCTCGCAATGCAGCTCAAGCCGAATGTCGGCGTTATTCCGGAGGTTGTGACCAACACGGCCCCCGTCTACAAGCTGGGCGACAAGCGCAAGTTCTGGATTTCAAACACCGACACACAGGAACACAAGGTGGTCACGGCGGAGCTCAAGTACATGACCGACGTGGTCGCGATGTGGGTGGAAGACGGCGTACGGTTTGACCAGAATGACCTGCAAGCCTCGGCCGACCGCTTTACCGAGAAGACCTATCCGACGGACCGCGAGTTCTTCGGCAGCGAGTGGAAGCCGGGTGTGGACAGCGACCCCCGCCTGCAGATCCTCCATGCCCGCGGGCTGGGCGAGAACGTCGCGGGGTACTACTCGTCGGCCGACGAGTACTCGCAGAAGGTCAACGAGTTTTCGAACGAGCGCGAGATGTTCTACATCTCGGCCGATTCGGGCAACGCCAAGCCCAACAGCACCTTCTACGACGGCACGCTGGCCCACGAATTCCAGCACATGATCCACTGGAATAACGACCGGAACGAGACCTCCTGGGTCAACGAAGGGATGTCGGAACTGGCGAGCGACCTGAACGGCTTCGACGTCGGCGGGCACGATATGTCTTACGCACAGAAGCCCGACACGCAGCTGACGACCTGGGGCGACCCGAGCCAGGAGAGCAATTCGGAGCACTACGGCGGCTCATACCTGTTCATGCGCTACTTCCTCGACCGCTTCGGCGAAGACCTGACGAAGGCCGTCGTGGCTTCGCCCAAGAACGGCATCGCCGGCTTCAACGATGCGCTCGAAAAGGCGGGCCGCCCCGAGCGGTTCGACGACATCTTCGCGGACTGGGTTATTGCGAACTACCTGGATGCGCCCGACGCGGATGCAAGCGGGCGCTACGGGTACAAGACGATCGACACCATCCCGATGGCGATTTCGGAGGAGTACCGCCGCTACCCGGCCTCCGGCAAGGCGCAGGTCAGCCAGTACGGGGTCGACTACATACGCCTAACGGCCGCCAGCCGCTGACGATCCGTTTCCAGGGCCAACAGGAAGCGCGCCTGGTCGACGCGCAGCCCGAGGGCACTTACTCCTGGTGGTCCAACCGCGGCGACCAGAGCAACTCTACGCTGACCCGGTCGATCGACCTCCGCAACGCCTCGGGCACGCCCAAGCTGCAATTCTCCGCCTGGTACGACATCGAAGACGGCTGGGACTACGCCTATGTCGAGGCATCGACCGACGGCGGCAAGACGTGGCAGATCCTGCCCGGCAGGTACACGACCACTGACAACCCGGTAGGGAATGCGTTCGGCGCGGGCTGGACCGGCGTCAGCGGCGGCGGCGACCAGCCGCAGTGGGTCGACGAAGTCGTGGACCTGAGCCCCTACGCCGGCAAGGAGATCCTGCTGCGCTTCGAGATGGTCACCGACGACGCCGTGAACCATCCCGGCCTGCTCGTCGACAACCTGCGCATCCCCGAGATCAACTGGCAGGACAACGTGGAAGACGGCGACGCCGGCTGGACGAGCGATGGCTGGATTCGCACCGACAACGCCGTGAAACAGGGCTGGCTCGTCCAGCTGCTCGAGATGGGCGGCGGCACCTTGACGGTGGAACGGCTGAACGTCGGTCCCGACGGCGCAGGCGAACTCAAGCTGGAAAACATGGCCGATCTCGACGAGGTCATGATGACCGTGTCTGCTATCGCGCCGGTGACGACGGAGAAAGCGGACTACAGCTATACCATTACGGGCGAGTAGACCTCACCCCCGGCCCCCTCTCCTGAACGCCGAAACTGCTCGGCGTTCAGGAGAGGGGAGCTCCGGGGGCAGGGAACTCACGCCGGCCATGCGACAAGTCGCCTTCGCCGCTTTGCTCCCGTTTCTCGCTTCTTCGGCGATGGAACAGGCTAACTTCACCGCCTTGATCCAGTCTCTCGCCTCTTCCGCAATGCAACAGGCTATCTTCGCCGCCTCACTTGCGTTTCTCATCCTCGTGGTTGGGCTGGGCACGTGGTACTCCGGACGAATCCTTCGCCGCGTTCATTCCGCCGGTGAACCTGCTGCTTACACTGCCCGACAATCTGGCGCGGCTCTTCCTTATCCTTGTATGCGTTGGCCTTGGCTTGTGGTTGGGCCGGGCGCAGCGACCGCTCGGTTGGAGCACCGATCAGTTGGTCAGGGACGTCGCTTTGGGCGCGGCTGCGGCAGCCCTTTGGCGCCGTTGTTCATGTGGGCAGGCGACGGGGTCGTCCGGCGCTGGGGACCGGAGATGTACGACAACCGGCTGTTGCGCGCCATCGTGCCGGCGAATCGCCTGGAGTGGGTTGGCGTGATGGCCGTGCTTCTGCCTGCAGCCGCGCTCGAGGAGCTGCTCTTTCGCTCGCTGCCGTTGGGCGGGCTGACCTGGCTAGTGTCGCCGTGGGTGTTGATCTGGCCGCTGAGCCTGCTCTTTGGGCTGATGCACGCCTCTCAAGGGCAGTGGGGGGTGGTGGGCGCGGCGATAATGGGCCTGCTGCTGTCCGCACTCTTCCTGTGGACCGGGAGCATCTGGGTTCCGATCGTCACGCACTGGCTGCTCAATGCGGCCGAGGTCACCATCGCGCAAAGACGTGGAGTCAGGCCGCTGCGGGACGACCGCTAGGAACTCGGTCGCCAAGCGGCGTGACCACGAGCAACAGCAAAGGGTCGGCTCCGGCGATCACCCGCCATTCTTTCATGGCGCGAGATGCCAACAGTGCGCCCCCAATCGCTGGGTGAGCTCGTTCTGCAGTTCCTTGCAGATACGCGTGTAGCTGTTCGGGAATTCAAGCTGGTAGCGGGGCTGGCCGATCGACTCGACCACGATCACGAAGCGGTCGGTGCCCTGGTACTTCTCGAGCAGGTCAACCAGGTCGGATAGGCGTCGCCGGTCGGCATCGAGGCTGTGGCTGCGGCGGAAACGATACCACTACCTTCTCGAACGCGGCTGGGCCGCCGGGAGGCCGCGCCTCCCTCACAGTCTCCGCCTGCCTCGCCTGAGGCGGCGCTATACTTCATCGGGCCGCCATCCACCGCGCCTTGTCGCTGAGGCGCGGGCGCCGCCGCGGGTGCGACGGGCGCGGGGCGCGGGTGAGACTGGCGCGGGGGATGACGGTAGGACCGGCGTGGCGGCTTCCTCTTCCGTCAGCCATTCGGGCGCCTCGTCTGCGAATGGGTTGGCCTCACCGTATTCAGCATCATCCTCATCGCCGGCAAGCGCGGGCGCCGGGGCGGTGTACCGCGGCTGTGACACGGGCGCGGCGGTCGCAGGCCGCGCGTCGCCGACGGCGCCCCGCATGGCTGGCCGCGGCGGTTGCCCGCCCCCATTCTGGTAACGGTAGAACGTCGTGGCGGTGTCTTCGATCACCCGCTGGCCCTGGACGTAGTCCTGCGCGCGGTCGGCGACCACGCTCATCCGGCCGTTCCGCGCCTCCGCCTTGCCCCAGACGATCACGATTTTATCCTGTTTCCAGAGGTCCTTCTTCTCGCGGAACAACTGCGGGAACACCGTCACATCCACCGAGCCCTGCAGGTCCTCCAGGCGGCAGAAAGCCATGGCCTCGCCTTTCTTGGTGGTGAACGTGCGGACCTCCGCAAGCAGGCCGGCGACGACGACCGCCTGCTTGCCCAGCTCTTCGGTGATGTCCACGGTCGCATGGGTCACGATGTTCATCAAATCGACCGTCATCTGCTGCAACGGGTGGCTGGACACGTACACGCCGACCAACTCCTTCTCCCACTCGAGGATTTCCTTGTTGCTGACCTTGGTCACCGGGCCCGCGCCCGCCAGGATCTCGGCATCCGTGGCGGTCTCGACCTCGCCAAAGAGGGTAAGCTGCCCGACGTCCGCCGCATCGTGCGCGGATGTGCTGACCTGCATGAGTTGATCGATGGCCGCGAGGATGCGATACCGCTCGCCGAAATCGTCCAGCGCGCCGACCTTGATCAGGCACTCCAGCCCGCGGCGGTTGACCTGCCGCAGGTCGACGCGCTCGCAGAAGTCGACCAGGGACGAAAACGGCCGCGGGCCGCGCCCCTCGAGCAATACGTCGATCGGCCCTTCACCGAGGTTCTTGATCGCGTCCAGCCCCATGCGGATGGCCGCCCCGGGTTCGACGGGGAAGGGGAACGCCGTCGTCTGGCGCAGCGGCGGCCGGTTGGGCGGCAGCGTCTCGATGGTGAAGGTGTGCTGGCTGACGTTGACGCTCGGCGGCAGGACCTCGATGCCCATGCGGCGGCATTCGGCGATCAGGATGCCGACCTTCTCGGTGTCATGGCGTTCGACGGTCAGCAGCGCCGCCATGTACTCGACGGGATAGTGCGCCTTCAGATACCCGGTCTGCGCGACGACGACCGCGTAGTCGGCCGCGTGGGCGCGGTTGAAGCCGTACCGGGCGAAGCCCATCAGGGCGTCCCAAATCGCGTCGGCCTCTTCGCGGGTCAGGCCGGATTTCTTCGCGCTGCCCTCCGCGAAGATCTCCCGGTGTTCGTCAAGCGTCTTCTTGGACTTCTTGCTGATGCCGCGGCGGACGAGGTCCGCTTCGCCCGGCGTGTACCCCGCAACATCGGCGAGGATCTGGATGACCTGCTCCTGGTAGACGCAGACCCCCATGGTCTCCGACAGGATCGGCTCGAGGACCTTGTGAACGTACACCGGCTTCTTCTCGCCGTGCAGGCAGGCAATGAACTCCGGGATAAAGTCCATCGGGCCAGGGCGGTACAGCGCGATAATGGCCGTGATGTGGTCGAACTCGGTCGGGCGCAGGTCCATGCACAGGCGCCTCATCCCTGCACCTTCGACCTGGAAGACCCCCATCACGTCGCCCGCGGTCAGCAGTTCGTACGTCTTCGGGTCGTCGATCGGTAGGTTGAGGAGGGTGTATTCCTGCCCGTGTCGCTCCCTGATCAGCCGGGTGGCCTCGCGCATCAGCGTGAGGGTGGCAAGACCGAGGAAGTCGATCTTGAGGAGGCCGATCGACTCGAGAATCGGGTACTCGTACTGCGTGACCGTGGGCGTGATGGCCGACTTGGGCGGGCGCATGAGCGGGGTGTAATAGGTCAGCTCGCGGTCGGCGACCATGACCGCCGCGGGATGGATCGACGAGTGGCGGGCGACGCCTTCCAGCTGCTTCGCCGCGTCGAGCAGGCTCCGCACGCTCTCGTCCTCGTCGTACTTCTGCTTCAGGTCGGCGGAGTAAAACTCATTCTCGGGCGTCAACACGTCCTGGATGGTCACGGGCTTGCCCGCGATGCCCGGGATCAGCTTGGCAATTACGTCAACCTGATCGAGCGGCACGGCCATCGCCCGCCCGACGTCGCGCACCGCGGCCCGCGCCTTCATCCGGCCAAACGTCACCACCTGCGCCACCCGGTGGTCGCCGTACTTGTCGCGGTGTACTTGATCAGTTCCTCACGCTGGTCGTCGGGAAAATCAAGATCGAAGTCGGGCATCGTGACGCGGCCCGGGTTCAGGAAGCGTTCGAAGATGAGCTTGTTGCGGAGGGGATCGAGGTTCGTCACCTCGATGGCGTAGGCGACGATGGACCCGGCGCCCGAACCGCGCACGTTCCACCAGATGCCCTGGCGCTTGGCGAACATGCACAGGTCCCACACGATGAGGTAGTAGACGTCGAACCCCATCTCGTGGATGACCCTGAGTTCGTGCTCCTTGCGCGCCTGCACTTCCGGGTCATCCGCCCGCGCACCGTAACGCATCCGCAAACCCTCGTCGGTCAGGTGACGGAGGTAGGTCTCGTAGTTGAAGCCCTCGGGCACCTCGATATCCGGCAGGTGGTAGTGCTTGTCGTCGGGATCCGCGCCGCACATCTCCGCGATCTTGAGCGTGTTCGTGAACGCGCTGTCCGGGCATGTCGACATACGGCAGGAACGTCTGCCGCATCTGCTCGAGGCTCTTGAGGAAATAGGAGGACCCGCCGTACCGCATCCGCTTCGGATCGTTCAGGAGGCTGCTGGTCTGCACGCAGAGGAGCATGTCGTGCGCCGAAGCATCCTCTTCCCGGACGTAGTGCACGTCGTTCGTGACCACGACGGGCACGTCATACTTCTGCGCGAACGCCCAGAGCTGCTTGTTGACCTCAGTCAACTCCGGGATATCGTGCTCCTGGAACTCGATGTACCAGTGGTCCGGGCCGAACACGTCACGGTACCACATCAGCCGCTCGACCGCGAGGCGTTCCCGCCCGTTCTTGATGAGTGTGGGCAGCTCGGCCGCCAGGCAGCCCGAGGTGCAAATGAGGCCCTCGCTGTGAGCGGCCAGGTATTCCGCATCGACCCGGGGGCGGTAGTAGTAACCTCTGAGCTGGGCGTCGGAACAGATCTGGAGGAGGTTGCGGTAGCCGGTCATGTTCTCGGCGAGCAGCAGGAGATGGTGGCGGCTCCGATCGAGCTCGCCCTCCTGCCCCGTCATGGGCCGGCCCCACTGGGTGATATACGCCTCTACGCCCAGCAGAGGCTTATCCCGAGGCCCTTGCAGGCGCGCGAGAACTCGATCGCGCCATGCATCGTGCCGTGATCGGTGAGCGCCAGCGCTTTCTGCCCGATCTCGGCCGCGCGCTTCGCCATCGCCGGCACCCGGCCGAGGCCGTCGAGCAGCGAGTATTCGGTGTGAAGATGTAGATGGACGAAATCGTCGGGCATCGCCCCGTTACCTGGGTAAAGTAGTGTTCTCCGGTGACCCGATTATACCATCCCGCTTCCCGAGCGCGAAGAAGAAGGCAGCGACGCCACCACCAAGGACCAAAGAGACGAAGGCCCACAAAGACGGGCTGAGATCAACGGGCGCTTGGCAACCCATTGCTTGCGTAGTAAGATGCCCGCACGAGGACGGCGGCGCCCGGGTGGGCAACTCCAGGCAGTCCAGAACAAACGGGTGGAAGATGGCTGATCTCCCGATTCCAAGATCGTTTCCGTCGCAAGCCGATCCGGCTGCAGTTGTCACCGGCACCCAACGTCCGCTTCACCGTGCTGACGCCCCGCCTGCTGCGGATGGAGTACAGCAGGGCCGGCGCATTCGAGGATCGCGCCAGCCAGGCTTTCTGGTACAGGCGCCAGCCGGTTCCCAAGTTCGACGCCAGGCAGACGTCCGAGCTGATCGAGATCGAGACCGAGTACCTGCAGCTGCGCTACCGGGTAAGCGACGAGGGATTCGCCTCGACTACCCTCTCGATCCAGCTAAAGGCGAGCGGCGTGACATGGCGCTTCGGCGACCGCGATCGGTTAACCTGCGCGGCACGGCGCGGACGCTGGACCAGGCAAACGGCGAAGTGCGGCTCGAGCAAGGCTTGATGTCGCGGGCCGGGTGGTCGCTCGTCGACGACTCGCAAAGCCTTGTCTTCAACGACACGGGCTGGCTCGAGCAACGGCCGCCCGCCAGGATGGGCGAGTACCGGGACCTATACTTCTTTGGCTTCGGCCACGACTACGCCGGCTGCCTGGCCGAGTATTGCCGGGTGTCGGGCGGCGTGCCGATGCTGCCCAGGTACGCGCTGGGGAACTGGTGGAGCCGTTATTGGGCATACCGGCAGGATGAGCTTCGCGACCTGATGCTCGAGTTTCGTGATAAGCAGGTCCCCCTCTCTGTCTGTATCATCGACATGGACTGGCACCTGACTGAGACGGGCAACGAATCATCGGGGTGGACGGGGTATACGTGGAATCGCGAGCTGTGGCCCGACCCTGAAGGCTTCATTGAGTGGCTGCACGAACAAGGGCTCCGCACTGCGCTCAACCTGCACCCGGCCGAGGGCGTCTGGCCGCACGAGGCGCAGTACGAGGAGATGGCGCGCTGCGTGGGGCAGGACCCGGCCGCCGAGGAGCCGGTCCGCTTCGACCTCGCGGATCCCAAGTTCGTCGAATGCTACTTCAACATCCTGCACCACCCGATGGAGGCCTAAGGCGTCGACTTCTGGTGGCTGGACTGGCAGCAGGGCGAACGCATGGTTCACTCGACGCAACCTGTAGCCGAGGTAATGGACCCGCTGTGGTGGCTAAACCACCTGCACTTCTACGATCTCGGCCGCGACGGCACGAAGCGCCCGTTCATTTTCTCGCGTTGGGGCGGGCTGGGCAACCAGCGGTATCCCATCGGTTTCTCGGGCGACAGCCGGGTGACCTGGGCCTCGCTCGAGTTCCAGCCGTACTTCACGGCGACCGCCGCCAACGTCGCGTTCGGCTGGTGGAGCCACGACATCGGTGGGCACTGTTCGGGCACGGAGGAGCCGGAATTATACGCACGCTGGGTGCAGCTCGGCGCCTTCAGCCCGATCCTCAGGCTGCACAGCACGAACAACCGCTTTCACGATCGCCGGCCGTGGGGCAACGGCGCGGACGCGTTTCGAGTCGCACGAGCCGCGATGCAGCTGCGCCACCAGTTGATCCCATACATCTACAGCATGGCCTGGCGCACCGCGCAGACCACGCTCCCCCTCGTGACCCCGCTCTACTACGGCCACCCGGAGCGGGAAGAAGCATACCGCTGCCGCAACCAGTTCTGCTTCGGCAGCGAGCTGATGGTCGCGCCGTTTGTGTCGCCGCGCGACCCCGAAACGAACCTCAGCCGGCATACGGTGTGGCTGCCGCCGGGGGATTGGTTCGACTTCACGAGCGGAGAACATTTTGCCGGAGATCGGACCGTGGCCGTGTACGGCACGCTCGACGACATCCCGGTGTTTGCCCGCGGCGGCGCCATCGTCCCGCTTGGACCGCGCGTCGGGTGGGGCGGGGTCGACAACCCCTCGGAGCTAACGGTCGACATCTTCCCCGGGGCGGATGGCGCGTTTACGCTGTACGAGGACGATGGCCTTACGACGGCCTATCTGCGAGGTGATTACTCGCTGACGCGGATGTCTCAGGCGCGGAGCGAACGCGAGCTGCGCTTCACGATCGCCAAGGTCGAGGCCGGCTCACCGGAAGCCGCACGGCACGTTCCTGCGGGCCGCACGTACCGGCCGGTGCTACGCGGCATCCGAAGGCCCGACCGGCTGGAGGTGCTCATCAACGGCGTCCCACAACCGGTCGAGGGCGCGTACGACGAGCCGACGCGAGTCGCTCACGCTGCCCGCGCTGCCCATCGGGCCGGGAGACGAGCTTGCCCTTATCGCCGGCGTCGATGAGGGTTCGCTGCTGTCCAAACGCGATCGCCGGCTGGAGACCTGCCGGGCGATGCTGTGGGACTTCAAGCTCGAGTCGGATGCGAAGCTCGCGCTCTACAACGCGCTGCCCGAAATCATCCAGGAGCCGCTGCGGCTGGACCGTTTTGCCGGCGGGCTCGATGCGGTGAGTGACGCGCAGCTGATGGCGCTGCGGAATGTATTGGAGCGGCGCTAAGTCTTTCCATCCCCTGGCAACGACGCACAATCTCGGAGGTTGGAACCATGCCGGATTCCATTGACAACGTTGCTCTGCCCGATGTTCCTCGCCTCGAAGCGCCCGGTGCGTGGCACAATGTCTTCGAGGGCCCGGCCGCGGCCGGGCTCGAGGCCGTGCTGCCCGCCTACATGATGCCTCGACGCTGGTTTGGCTCAAAGGCGCGCACTATCCAGGCCGTACGCATCGTCGAGAGCATCCCGATCCTACCGACCGCTTACCTGACCATGCTGCGGGTGGAGTACACCGAGGGGGACGGCGAAACCTACGTCCTGCCAATCGGTCTTGCAGGTGCAGAAGCATCCCGGGAGCTCGCAGAGCGGCGGCCGGCGGCGGTCATCGCGGTGCTTCAGGCCGAGGCCGCGGCGGGAGTATTGTACGATGCGGTATGGGAGCCGCGCTTTTGTGAAGCACTCTTGGGGATGATCGGCGAAGGCCGGCAACACGCGGGGCGCAGCGGCGACCTGGTCGCATCGCCGGCGGGCGTGCTCCCACGATTGCGCGGCGACGCGAAAGTGCGCCTCCCCGCGGTTTTGATGGGCGCCGAGCAAAGCAACACGTCGGTGCGTTACGGCGATCGGCTCATCCTCAAGCTGTACAGACGGCTGGAAGCGGGCGTCAACCCGGACCAGGAGATCGGGCAGTTCCTCACCGAGAAGGCGGACTTTCGGAATACCCCACCGCTGGCGGGCGTGCTGGAGTTTCGGCGGCGGGAAGGGGCGGATGCCATCACCATAGCCCTGCTGCAGGGGTTCGTGCCTAATCGCGGCGATGCGTGGCGCTATACGCTCGACACGCTCGCCGATTACTTCGCCGCGGCGAGCACGCTGGGGGGCATCGCTGCGGGCCAACTTGCCCTGCCCCAGGCTCCCCTGTTGGAGTTGATCCGGAACGGGATTCCGGTCGAGGCGGAGCGACTGATCGGCGCCTACCTGGAGTCGGCGCGACTGTTGGGGCGCCGCACGGCCGAGCTGCACCTCGCGCTCGCGTCGGATGCCTCGGACCCGGTTTTCGCCCCGGAACCGTTCACCATGGAGTTCCAGGCCTATCTTCACAGGAGCATGCGCGACCTGACGAGTCGCATCATGCGCCTGCTGCGAGTGAGGTTCGACACGTTGCCCGAGCTCAGCCAGGGGGAGGCCGGGGCTGTGCTCGGACTGGAGCGTGAGATCAGTTCGGGGTTCGATGGCCTGCTTGCGCGGCCCATCCATGCGATGCGCTCGCGCATCCACGGAGACTATCACCTCGGCCAGGTGCTCTACACCGGCGCCGACTTCATGATCATCGACTTTGAAGGCGAGCCGGCGCGGGCGCTCAGCGAGCGGAAGATGAAACGGTCGCCTTTGCAGGATGTGGCAGGGATGCTGCGGTCTTTCCATTACGCAGCGTACGCGGCTTACTTCAGCCTTGACCCGAACGGTGCGCCGGGGCCTGAGCTCGAAGCCTGGGCGCGGTTCTGGCATCTGTGGGTTTCGGTCGCGTACCTCGAGACTTATCTCCGGGTCGCCCAGGGCGCACCATTTCTGCCGGGTTCGTCCGAAGAGCTCAAGCTCCTGCTGGACGCCTACCTGATCGAGAAGGCCGTGTACGAGTTGGGCTACGAGCTCAACAACCGGCCGAGCTGGGCGAGAATCCCGCTCCAGGGGATCTTGCAGACCGTCGGCCGGCTCGCAGGCTGATTCCAGGGCGGGGTCGACAACGGGAACCTCCGAGGTCTTGCGCCAGGTGCGCTGACGAGAGACCTCGGAGGTTCCGATGAAGTTTTCAGCGTGCCGTGAACCGGGCCTCCCCACTGCGCTGTGGAGGCCCTTCTTCGCTAGATGCCTGGCACCGGCCGAGGCGTCGCCCCGCTCGCAGCCGGTCCTGCGCCTCTCGATCCGGCTTCGCGGTCCGCAAGTCCAAGCTTAACGAACAACCACGGCCAACCGAGGATCGCCCACAGCATCGCGAGGCCGTACCGAACAATGCGCAGGCCGAGTCCGAGCGCCAAGGGTTCCTGCGGGAAGACGGCGCGCAAGCCCATCCATATGCCAAGCAAGACCGCGACCCCGATGACGTAGCGGAGAACCCTCTTCCACCAGGCTCCTGCTGCGCTGAACCGGACGAACCGGCTCTCCACTGCAAGGCCGACCCAGAGGCCCAACGCCAGGCCCGAAATCGTTGCGGCATCCTCGAGCGTCGCGCCCCAGGCATCGAGATACAGGTAGGGGTAGCGCTGCGCGGCGCCGAACGGCACGGCCAGCAGGCCCGCGCTTGCGCCGAAGATAAAAGCAGCGGAAACGACGGCCAGGAGCAGGTGGACGCCAAGCGGGAGGCGGCGAAGGCGGGGCAGCATTTTCGGCTTGAGCCACCCGTAAAGCCAGGCCAGGGTGAGCCCGACCGCGATGCCCCACAGGACGTCGCCCGGGAAGTGAACGCCAAGGTAGACCCGCGACAGCGCCACGAGGACGATCAATAACCCGAAGAACACGCCCCAGAGAACCTTCAGACCACTGCCGCTCAAGAACGACGCCAACCGGCCGAAGAGCACCGCGCTCGTCTGCGCGTGGCCGCTGGGCGTCGAGAAGCTGGTCGCGTCGCTCAGTTTCAGCTTGGGATCTTCCCAGAACGGGCGGGCGCGCTTGATGAAGGACTTCAGGAGCGTGTTGGTGAGGCTCGAGAGCACCAGGAGGACGCCAAGATCGGCGCCGAGCTCCTTGTGGAGGCACCAGTAAACCAGCGGGATGACGGCCAGGTAGAACTGCTCGTCGCCGAGGAAGGTGAAAACGAGCATCGGCAGCTTGAGCCACCCGCCCAGCGCCTGGAGCGCGTGGCCGCCTTCCACCGACCACAGCGAAGCGGTGGCGGCAAGGGTGCCAACCAGGGCGATCAGAAGCGCCAGGAGGGCGCACCACGCTAGCGGTGTCAGGCGTTTCATGCGGGACTCCGTTTCCTTTAGAGCGGGTTGGCGAGAAGTCGGGTATGATACCAGGGCAATCAATCACCCAATTCACGACGCCTAAGAAGGAGTATACCATGCCGTCACCCTCTCTGCGCGAGACTTTGCAGTCGTTCCGATGGATGTGTGAGCCCACTAGTTGGAGCCTTGATGCAGTCCTGGAGTTCAAGACCGATCCTGATACGGACTACTGGCAGCGCACGCACTACGGCTTCCGGCGCGACAACGGGCATTTCTTCTACACGCAGCTCGACGGCGATTTCAGCCTCACTGCCGCTTTCACCTACGAGCAGACGGCCCAGTATGACCAGGCCGGCCTGATGTGCCGGGTGGACGCGGATACCTGGATCAAGTGCTCCGCGGAATACGAGACGCCATCGCTGGGCCGGCTGGGCTCTGTCGTGACCAACCTCGGGTTCTCGGATTGGGCCAGCCAGGACGTCGAGGGGAATCCCAACGCGATGCATTACAGACTGGATCGCCAGGGCGACGACTTCCGGCTCTCGTGGTCCACCGATGGGAGCGACTGGCGCCAGATGCGCATTACACATCTCCACAACTGCCCATCGCAGCTTCAGGTTGGCATCTACGCGTGCAGCCCGGTGGGCCCAGGATTTGTATGTCGGGTCGAAGAGCTGGCGGTCGGACCGAATGACTGGAGAACGCATGCTTGAGGCGCTCGAACCGAGCCCGGCGTCCTGCGGCAGAACAACGACCGAAATATCGGGCGCGTTGACTTATCCTGCTCCCAATGTTAAAATGCACGCCTGGTTCAATCTTTGCGGAGAATTAGCATGGCCTATCAAACCATTACCTGGAAACCGGACGATATCGTCGAGCTGACGAACACGAGCAGCGAGAATTTCCTGCTGGAGCTTGACAGCGGCCTCATGCGGCTCGATGCGGGACGCACGATCCGCGCGACCGGCTGTGCGCTCGAGCTGGCGCAGGTCAACGCGTGGATCAACGCGGGCAAGATCAAGGTCGAGAAGTTCAAGCCGCGCAAGGGCAAGTACACCATGAAGCCGCTCCGGGATCGGACTCCGGAGCCTGACAAGGCCTGACATGCCGAAGCTCGTCCTGATCGACGGCCACAGCCTGGCGTTCCGCGCGTTCCATGCGCTGCCGCCCGACATGAGCGCGCCTACCGGCGAGCTCACCAATGCCGTCTTCGGGTTCACGAGCATGTTGCTCAAGGTGTTGCAGGAACAGCAGCCCGAATACGTCGCCGTCGCGTTCGACCTCGGCCGGCCCTTCCGGCACGACATGTACGAGGCCTACAAGGGGCATCGCGAGCGGACGCCGGACGAGCTTCATACGCAGGTCCAGCGCATCCAGCAAATCGTCGAGGCGCTCAATATCCCTATCTTCATGCAGGAGCCCTGGGAAGCCGACGACATCCTCGCCACCCTCGCCCTCCAGGCCGAAGCGGAAGGCGTCGACACCGTCATCGTGACCGGCGACCGCGATATCCTGCAGGTCGTCGACGATCACATTACCGTGCTGACCTCGGGCCGTTTCTTCTCCGACACGATCTACTACACTCCTGAATCGGTGAAGGCGAAATACGGGCTCGAGCCGAAGCAGCTCGTCGATTACAAGGCACTGATCGGCGATAAGTCGGACAACATTCCCGGCGTCAAGGGTATCGGCGAGAAGGGCGCCACCGAGCTGCTCCAGCGCTACGGCACGATGGATGCCATTTACGCGGACATCGACAACGTCACGCCGAAGCGGGCCCAGGCCGCGCTGGTCGCAGGCAAGGCCGACGCGGATCTGAGCTACAAGCTCGGCAAAATCGTGACCGACGTCCCCATGACGCTCGACCTCGAAGCCTGCCGGACACGGCGCTACGATCGCGGCAAGGTGGTCGCCATCTTCCAGGAGCTCGCCTTCCGCTCGCTGGCGAATGCGCTGCCCCCGGTGGACGGGGAGCAGGGGGGCCCGGAAGCCGCGCCCGCGCCTACCGCGTCGGGTGAAGGCGGCCCACAGATGGCCTTGTTCGAGGCAGAAAGCCTGCCCGCATCCGCAAGCACCTCGGGAGCGGCGGGTTTGCCAGTTCAAGCCGGTCCGACGCCGATCCTGGTGCTGACCGCGCCGGCCCTCGTCGAGGTGGCCGAGCAGCTCGCCGGCGTCTCACGGATCGCTTTCGACACTGAGACGACGGGCACCGATCCCTACGCCGCCGAGCTGGTGGGCCTGGCGGTTGCATGGGGGCCGGCGCTCGACCAGGCCGCATACATTCCGCTGGGTCACTGCGACGTAACCTGCCTGCCCTGGGAAACCGTCAAGGCCGCGTTGTCGCGGGCATTCGGGAATCCCAAGATCGAGAAGATCGCACACAACGCGTCTTATGACATCGGCATCCTGGACCGCTACGATTTGCAGGTTGAAGGTCAGCTCGTCGACACGATGATCGCAGCATGGCTGATCGATCCCGGGCTGCGCGGCCTGGGACTGAAGGACCTGGCCTGGACCCGGCTTAAGACCGAGATGACGCGCATCACCGACCTGATCGGCACGGGCAAGGCGCAAATCACGATGGACCAGGTTGCCGGCGGCGACGGCGGGGGCCTACGCGGGCGCGGACGCCTCGGTGACGATGCGGCTGGCGGAGATTCTGCTGCCCGAGGTTAACGAGAAGGGCCTGGACAACCTGCTGCTCAACGTCGAGATGCCGCTCGTGCCCGTCCTCGTCGACATCGAACGCACCGGGGTCAAGGTGGACGTGGCGTTCCTCAGGCACATGTCGACGGAGCTGACGGCGCGTGTTCGTAAGCTGGAGCGCGAGATCCAGGAAATCGCCGGGATTGCTTTCAACGTCAACTCGACGCAGCAGCTTTCGGACATCCTGTTTGGCAAGCTGGGCCTGCCCACCGAGGGGCTGAAGAAGACCCAGTCCGGCGCGTACTCGACCGCTGCGGACGTGCTCGAAGGACTGCGCGGGCGCCACGAGATCGTCGATCTGATCCTGGAGCAGCGGCAGCTTACCAAGTTACTTGGCACATATGTTGACGCGCTGCCCGGTTTGGTGAATACGCGTACCGGAAGGGTGCACACCTCGTTTAACCAGGCAGGCGCGGAAACCGGGCGGCTGAGCTCGAGCAACCCGAACCTGCAGAACATCCCGATCCGTTCCGACATCGGCCGGGAGATCCGCAAGGCCTTCATTGCGGAGCCGGGCTTCGTGCTGCTGTCGGCCGATTACTCGCAGGTGGAGCTTCGCATCCTGGCGCACATCACCCAGGACCAGTACATGCTGGCCGCGTTTGCCCGGGGGGAAGACATCCACGCCAGCGCGGCGGCGAAGGTCTACGGCGTCCCAATCAGCCAGGTGACCAAGGAGCAGCGGGCGGTCGCGAAGATGATGAACTTCGCGACGTCCTACGGCGTCACTGCGTTTGGGCTGGCGCAGCGCACCGGCCTGAGCCGCAGCGAAGCGGGCGATTTCATGAACCGTTACTTCGCCACCTACCCGGGCGTCAAGAAGTACATCGAGGAGACGACCGCGCTCGCCCGGCGCCAGGGGTATGTCGAGACACTGCTGGGACGCAGGCGCTACTTCCCGGTGCTCAAGACGACCGCCACGTCGGCGCAAGCCTACAACATGCGCCAGGCGGCCGAGCGGGCCGCGATCAACCACCCGATCCAGGGCTCGGCCGCCGACATCATCAAGATGGCGATGATCGCGCTGCATCGCCGGCTAAAGGATGAGGGCTACAAGGCCCGGATGATTCTGCAGGTCCATGACGAGCTGGTGCTCGAAACGCCCGAAGGAGAGCTTCAGCGGGTCGCTGCGATCGTGAAAGAGACCATGGAGGGCGCGTATCAGCTGGACGCGCCGCTGCGGGTCGACATGGAATACGGATCCAACTGGTTCGACCAGAGTCCGATCGGATAATAGTGCAATCGTAAACCTCCGAGGTTTTCCGCAACCTCGGAGGTTGGTAGCCCCAATCACCGGAGAAGTTCGTGCTCGTACGCAATCAACTAGCGGACCTGGTCGCTGAGGCCGTCCGCAATGCCCAGGCTGCGGGCGATCTGCCAGCCTTCGAAATCCCCGCGCTCGAGATGAGCCGGCCCAAAGACCCGAAACACGGCGACTACTCGTCCACCGTCGCGATGCAGGCAGCCAAGGCGGCCAAGATGCCGCCTCTCGCCATCGCGCAGGCAGTGGTCAGGCATTTGCCGCCGTCCGACATCGTCGCGGCGGCCGAAGTGCTGCCGCCCGGCTTCATCAATTTCCGGCTGAGCGAGCGGTGGTTGACTCAACTCGTCACAGCCATCGAGGAGGGGCGACGGCCGGCCGCCCGTACGGGAATATCGATCTGGGCCATGGGCGGACGTGCCAGGTGGAATTCATCAGCGCCAACCCCACCGGTCCCCTGCACATGGGCTCCGCCCGGAACGCAGTGCTCGGCGACGCGGTCGCACGGGTGCTCGAGGCTGCCGGCTGGCAGGTGCAGCGCGAGTACTACCTGAACGACGCGGGCACGCAGATGCGGACCTTCGCCGAGACGCTCTACCGGCGCTACCAGCAGTCGTTCGGCATTGAGGCTCCCCTGGAGCAGCACCATTACCAGGGCGAGTACATGGTCGATCTGGCGCGGCAGGTGCGCGACGAGCACGGCGACCGCTTCCTCAAGATGGATGCCGAAGAAGCCGTCACCGCGCTGAGCCAAGATCGGGCTCGCCATCGTCATCGGCTGGATCAAGAAGTCGGTCGAGCGCCTGGGCATCCACTTCGACTGCTGGTTCTCCGAGAAGAGCCTCTACGACGACGGCATCTTCGAACAGGTCATCACCGCGTTGCGAGCGCAGAGCCAGACCACGGTGCGCGATGGCGCGGAGTGGCTGCTGACCAGCAACTTCGGCGCGGATCGCGACGAGGTGCTCGTTCGGTCGAGCGGACAGCCGGGTTACTACGCGTCGGACGTGGCCTATCATTACAACAAGTTCGTCATGCGCGGCTTCGACCGGGTCATCGACGTCTGGGCGGTCGACCACCAGAACCAGGCGCGGCGGATGCCTTACCTGATGCAGGCGCTCGGGCTGGATCCGAGCCGGCTCGACATCCTGCTGTACGACCTCGTGCGACTCTACCGGGACGGCAAGGAAGTCAAGCTGTCCAAGCGGTCGGGCGACATCATCACCATCGACGAGGTGGTGGAGGAAGTGGGCAAGGACGCGGTCAGGTTCCTGCTGCTCACCCGCGCCAACCAGTCGGTGATCGACTTCGACCTGAACCTCGCCGTGCAGCAAAACGACGAGAACCCTGTTTTCTACGTGCAATACGCGCACGCCCGGATGAACAGCATCCTGCGCACTGCGACGGAGCGCGGCTTCCCGCAGGAGAGCTGGAGGGACGGCGACCTGGCCCTGCTCGGCCATCCGTCCGAACTGACGCTGCTGCGTAAGATGGCCGAGCTGCCGGAAGTCATCGAGAAAGCAGTATTACAGCTGGCGCCGCACACCCTGGCGTTCTATGCGCAGGAACTGGCGGCGACCTTCCACGCCTTCTATCGCGACTGCCGGGTGGTTTCCTCTGACCCGGCCGATGTCGACCTGAGTCGCGCCCGGCTGCGCCTCGTAGCGGCCACCAAGGCCGTCTTCGCACGCGTATTGACCCTGTTGGGCGTTTCGGCTCCCGAGAGCATGTAGCGGCGTCTGCTCAAGCAGGCGAACCTGTTCCACGCAGAAGCCTCACCGGCACTCCCGTGCGGGGATGCCGGACCGAGGAGTTCGGCCGCAAGGCATGCATCCTATCTGGAGGGAAGGACGATGCAACATCGAAGAGGTTGGGCTCTCCTCCTCCCGATCGCTGTCCTGCTCGCAGCTTCTTTAGCCTGCGGCGGGTTCCAGGTGCGCGTCACGCCCACGCCTACCCTGGCGCCGGGCGAAACGCCTACGGCCGAGCCCACGCACGGTTTCGCGTCGACGCTCGAGCCCACTGAGGCAGCCACGGCCTCGGTGCTTCAAGAGGCGACGGCAGCGCCGACGGCCGCCGCGACGGCAGCCCCGACGGCTCAAAAGGCGCGCATCGTGGCGACGGGCGGCCTGAACGTGCGCGATAAGCCCAGCTCGAAGGGCAAACGGGTTGCAAACGTGCCGGGGAACGCCGTGGTGACGGTGCTCGAAGGCCCGACGAATGCCGAAAACTACGACTGGTACCGCGTAGAGGCGAGCGGCGGAGTCACCGGCTGGATCGCGGCGGGGCCGGCCAACGATCCGTGGCTCAAGATAGAGGACCAGCAGGGCGCTGCCCCGGCCGCCCCGTCGCCCACACCGGCGCCGAAGCTGGTCGACCGGGCCATCAAGGTCGGCGACCGCGTGCTTGTGACGACCGAGTCGAGCCAGGTGTTGACCGTGCGGCAGGACGCCGGACGCAATGCCCGGGCGGTTGCCAAGGTGCCAAGAGGCACGTTCTTCACCATCAAGAGCGGGCCGATTCAGCAGGATGGGCTGAACTGGTGGCAGCTGGAGAGCGACACGGTGAAGGGTTGGGCCGCCGAAGGGGACGGGAAGACCCGCTGGCTGACGCCCGTGGAATGAGGACGTACCGCGCGGCAACGGATAACGAACGGAGCAACGGATGAGCGCGCCTACCTGGCGATTCATCCGTTGATCCGTTGGCTATCAGTTGCGGCGCCGCCTAGAACTCAAACGCTTGCCCCCGCGTCGGAGCCACGACTTCCTTCATCTTCTCCGTTCGCAGCTTGTCTGCCAGCGCCTCGGCGCTCTGCGGCTCGCCGTGCACCAGGAAAGTCCTTTGCAAGCTGGTCACGGTCCAGCGGCCGCGCCCACGCCAGCAGCTCTGACTGGTCCGCGTGAGCCGAATAGCCCTCGATGCTGACCACGCTTCGCCCGCACGTCGTATTCCTCGCCCAAGATCTTCACCCGGCGGGCGCCGCCCGCCAGCCTGCGCCCCAGCGTGTTTTCAGCCTGAAAGCTCACGAACAGGATCGTGTTCTCCGTATCCTCGATGTTGTTCTTCAGGTGGTGCAGGATGCGGCCGTTTTCCGCCATGCCGTTCGCGCTGATAATGATGGCCGAATCCTTCAGGTAGTTCAGGCGTTTGCTGTCTACCGCGTCGCGGATGTACTGCACGTTCGGCGCGTCGAAGGGGTTGCGCCGGCCCTCCTCTGACAGGAACTTGCGCACTTCGTCATCCCATTCCTCGGGATGCAGCCGGAAGACCTCGGTGGCGTTCACGGCGAGCGGGCTGTCCACGTAGATCGGCAGGGTGGGGATGTCGCCCTCGGCGTCGAGCTCGTTCAGCGCGTAGACGATTTCCTGGGTGCGGCCGACGGCGAACGACGGGATGATGACCTTACCGCGGCGGCGCACCGTGTCCCGGACCACGTCGCGCAGCTGGGTCAGCGCCTCGCCGCGGCGTCGGGTGCAGCCGCCCGCCATACGTGCTTTCCATGATGAGAAGGTCTGCATTCTGGGGCTGCTCGGGATCGTTCAGGATCGCCATGCCCGGCCGGCCTACATCCCCGCTGAAAACCAGGCGCCACTGCTTGCCCGACGCAAACTCCCGTATCTCCAGCAAGACCCACGCGGAGCCGAGAATGTGGCCGGCGTTGAAGAACGTCGCCTGCACGCCGTCGACGACGGTGATCGGCCGGTGCAGGCCCACGCTGACGAAATGCCCGAGGCTCTCTTGCGCGTCGGCCTGGGTGTAGAGCGGCTCGACCGGCGGGTAGCCGTCCTTCTTCCGGCGCTTGTTCAGGTACTCCGTGTCGCTCTCCTGGATGTGGCCGCTGTCGAGCAGCATGTAGACGGAGAGGTTGCGGGTGGCGGGCGTACACCAGACGTTGCCGGCGAATCCCTGCTTTACGAGATTGGGGATGTTGCCGGAGTGGTCGATGTGAGCATGGCTGAGGACCAAGGCGTCGATGCTCTTGGGATCGAAGGGGAAGTTGAGGTTGCGCTCGTAGGTCTCGTTGCGGCGCCCCTGGAACATACCACAATCCAACAGCACCCGCTTGTCGTTGACTTCGATCAGATGCATCGACCCGGTCACTTCCTGGGCCGCGCCGCAAAAGGTAATCTTCATAAAGCCCCCTTTTGGCGATGAGAGACGAAGGGTTGACACAAAGCACGAAAACGGCGGCTCCCCGGATGGGGGGCCGCCGTGCGAGAGGCGAGCCGGCCTGACTCTAGCGCGTCACGAGCAGCTTGTCAACCGCTGCGGCGAGTTCCGCCAGCGTGTTGACCTGGACGACCGTGTCGCAGTAGGGCGCGTACTTCAGCATGTCGCTGTCGCCCGTGCTCCACAGGGCCGGCGCCTCCGGGTTGATCCACAGCGTCGTCCGGGTGCGCAGGGTGATGTTGCGGAATAGATCCAACCGCGGGTCGTTGTAGTTGTTGCGCCCGTCGCCGACGACGATGAACGTCGTGCGGCTGTCGACGGTGTCGATGTAGTCATGGTTGAACTCGGCCAGGCTGCCTCCCAGGTCCGTGTTATAGTAGCCGGAAGGCATCCGCAACAGCACGTCGCTGACCGCGTCGCGCGCTTCCTTGGTTTGGAAGTCAGGCGAGACGTACTCGAGCCGGTCGATGAAAGCGAAAGCGTGCGTCTTCGAAATCTGATCCTGAAGCGCGTAGAGCAGGCTCAGCATCAGCTCGGAGACGGGCCGCATAGAGGTGCTGATGTCGCAGATGACGACCAGCTTGGGTTTCAGCGTGCGATCGCGGTGCTTGATGATGATGGGCACGCTGCCGTGCTTGAGGTTGGTCCGGATCGTGCCCTTGGCGTCGATCTGACCCGACTTCGCACGCTTCTGCCGCAGGGCGACCCTGCTCCGCAGGCGGGCGGCGAGCCGGCCCACCTCCTTGCGCAGGATGTCCATGTCCTTGTCTGAAAGGGCGTTGAAGGGCCGGTTCATCAGCGCGTCGACGTTGTCTTCCGGCCGGCTCTCCGCCATGTTCTCCGCGATCTTCTGGCCGGCGTAGTTGCGCATCTGCTCCATCATCGACTGCTGGTTCGCCTGGAGGATCTGCCGCATCTGGTCGATGCGCTGCTTGTTCATGCCCATCTGGGCGAGCAGCTCCTGCAGCTTCTCCAGGGCTTCCTGCACCTCTTTGAACTTGAGCGCCTGCGCCATGCGCCGCGCCATCCACTCCTT
The DNA here is from genome assembly GCA_963800615.1 of uncultured Chloroflexia bacterium. GTDB lineage: Bacteria > Chloroflexota > Anaerolineae > CG2-30-64-16 > CG2-30-64-16 > JALOOB01. Next base: position 98,980 of record CAWDBO010000020.1, on the reverse strand, counting down.
CTGACGGAGGTTATCAGCCCGGTTGAGCCCGACCATCTGGCCGAGTTGGTCGAGCTCCTGCTGGCTGAGCTGCTTGCCCTGGATCATCCGCTCCAGACTGTCGCGCAGCCGGTCGGCGAACTGCTTCAGGGCGTCGGCCAGCATTTGCGCCTCTTCGGGCGTCATGTCCTCCGCCAGGTTCATTAGCGGCGGCGCCTCGTTCACGCCGAAGAACAGCGGGAACATCTCGTCGAAGGTTGGCAGATCCGCCGCTTCTTTTACCAGCGTCGTGCGGAGACCGAGGCGGAACGCCTCGCGATCCATCACACCCAACTCTTCGATCGCCAGGAACGCGTCGGCGCTCTCGGCGAGGCTGACCCGCACCCCGCCGCCGCGCAACGCAGAAATGAACTTCGCGATTCGGTCGTCCATCGTTCGCTCAGTTCAGCCGGCGATAACGCCCCACCTCATCATCGAAGCGGGGCCGCTCGGCAGGGCGATTCATTTCGTTCTTGACGCGCTGGAGGTCAGTCTCGTGCTTCAGGAGCACGCTCAGCGTCGTCTCGAGCGTCTGCGCGTCCAGGGCCCGGGCGTTCAGGGTGACGAGCGCCTTGGCCCAGTCCAGGGTCTCGGAAATGCTCGGCGACTTGCGCAGGTCCATGTTCCGCAGCCGCTGGACCAGCTCCACCGCCTGGCGGGCCAGCTTGGGCGCTAGCTCGGGGACCTTCAGCCGGACGACTGCGAGTTCCTGGTCGACATCCGGGTAGTCGATGAACAGGTACAGGCAGCGCCGCTTGAGCGCCTCGCTCAACTCGCGCGTATTGTTGCTGGTCAGCAGGACGAGCGGGCGATGGACCGCCTGCAGCGTGCCAAGCTCGGGCACGCTGACCTGGAAATCGCTGAGGACTTCAAGCAGGAAAGCCTCGAACTCGGCGTCGGCCCGGTCGATCTCGTCGATGAGAAGGACGGTGGGCTGATCGCTGAGGATGGCACGGAGCAAGGGCCGCTGGAGCAGGAAGCGCATGGAGAAGAACACGTCTTCCTCGCCGGCCAGCTTATCGGCTGCCTCAGAGAGGCTGGTTGTGCTCGACAGCGTCTCTTGCAGCTTATCGCGGAGGAGCTGCGTGTAGAGCAGCTGCTTGGCGTATTCCCATTCGTACAGGGCCTTGGTCTCGTCCAGGCCCTCATAGCACTGGAGGCGGATCAGCTCACGGCCGGTCGCAGCCGCGATCGCCTTGGCCAGCTCAGTCTTGCCGACCCCAGCAGGTCCCTCCGTCAGCAGCGGCTTACCGAGCTGCTGGCTCAAGTACATGATCGTGGCGATCTCGTCGCCCGCGATGTATTGGTGTTCGCCCAACGCTTCTTTCAGTTCAGCCGGCGAAGCAAAACTCTTAGTCTCGGACATCGACTCCACCCCTCTTCCTTCACCTACACTCGCTTTGTCAATCACGGTCCGATCCCCGGTCCACCGTGGACCCGGAATATGAACCTTAGTTACAGAGTATACGAGGCAGGAACTGCACGGTATGCAATCCTGCTTCCCCGAGACAATGTCGGGGAGGCTGAATGAGGGATAAACGCCGGGTGGCGCCGGCCTTGTTCCCCAGGCGGGCGCGCGTGGACGGTGGAACAGGGGCATGCTGGGGATACCGGGATGGCTGCAGTGGGAGAAGGAGCTGGGCTAGAGGGCAACCCCCGGGGCTGGGCCGTGCGTTGGTCCGACGCAACCCCGGGGGCCGGCGGTACGGAGGAGGCCCCGACCGGAAGCAATCACTCCTCGGCGTCGTGGTTGTCGCGCTCGGACGTGTCGGACTCGGCGCCTTCTTGCGCCACCGCCTCGGTCGTCAGCTTGCGCCACCACTCGTCGGTGCCGATATCATCGTGGGGATCGCTCTCGGAGGGCGCGAGCTTGCTCTCCCGGGCGGGAGCCGAGGCGGTAAAAGCGGCGACTTTCGATCCATCGGTGATCATGCGGAACTCGCCATTGTAGAGGCCGCCCTCCTGAACGATGAGGCGGCGGGCGGAGACCGAGGCGGACACCTGCCCGCTCGGCATGATCTGGAAGACACCGTGGCAGAGGACCTCGCCGTCGAGCTCGCCGGCGATGGTGATGGTGCTGGCGGTGACCTTCGCCTTGACGCGCGCGCCTTCGGCGACGGTCAAGGTGCCTTCGCATTGGATTTCCCCCTCGGCCAGGCCCTCGATGCGGAGGTTCTGCTTCGTCTCGTAAAGCCCGTTGAAGTGTGAGTCCTTGTCGATGAGGCTTTCGCTCGGCTCGATGGCTGCCTGGGCGGTGGGTTTGGCCGCAGTGGCGGCGGCAGTGATTGTCGTCATCGAATTCCTCCGGCGGGGAAGGCCGCGCCGGCCCGGCCCGCACGCGTCATGCTGAAGCGACAGTTGACGGTCGCTCCGTCCTCGATCACCAGGATCGGCGTCTTGATCTCGCCGCTCACGACGGCCGTCGCGGCGATCTGCAGGCGGCTGTCGCATTCGATCTGCCCGTCGACCGCGCCCGAGATGACCGCGGCGGATGCCCGCAGCTGGCCGTCGCTCTGCGCGCCCTCCTCGACCCACACCGTGTCGTTCGCCTCGACCTCGCCATGAAAGCGGCCTTCGATGAGGACGTTGCCCGAAGAGTGCAGGGTGCCGGTGATTTCGGTCTTCCCGTCGATGACAGCCGCAGCGTCGCGCGCCACGGCAGGGGCAGGAGGTGCGGCGGATGGGGCCGGCGCGGGTGCGGAAGGCCCCGGTGCGGCGGTCGCCGCGGAGACCGGCGCAGGCGCAGGCTCGCGGTAGCCAACAGGGGCGGCAGGGGCCCTGGCCGCCGCAGCGCGGTTGTACGGTGGTTCCTGTTCGCGCTTGAAGATTGACATTGGTTGTCTCCTTGTCCGCTTAAGGCGCCGCTGCCGTGCCCGCCGATGGCGATCGCGCCGGGGTCTATCCGGGCGGGAGCGCCGGCGGGAAGCAAAGCCTTGGAGGCAGCGGGCCGCGAGAGGTTTCGAGTGAGCCAACCCGACTCAATAGAGCGAACGTGTGGAGGGGATGCAAGTTACGAGAATAACAGGATGCTTTCAGATCACGTTAACTTGCCAACTCTGAGGCAACAAAAACGCCCTTGACCGGGCGGCCAGGGCGGCGGGAGTACCCCCAGCAGGACTCGAACCTGCGCTTTCGGCTCCGGAGGCCGACGCTCTATCCACTGAGCTATGGGGGCGTGAGAATGCTCGGGTAGTTTACCCGGTTGTGCCCGGGATGTCAAAACGGCACGGCACAGCCAGTGGAAGGAAAAGATCTATATATCTCCCGATTATGGCATATCTCACAAATCCCACAAATCTCATGTTTCAGGGATACCCTGCTACACGTGTTGCAGGCCGGACAGGGGCTGCCGGGGTACGAGTGGGGCTCGAAGGGCGAGAACGGGGGGGAAAAATAACGGGGTCGAAGTTAGGCACTGCCAGCCCTGCCTAACCTCGACCCTTTGGTGGCATTAGTGTACCACCAAAGGCGGCGGGTTAAGTGATATTGCATACACTGTTAAAGGAGGCGCAAAGTAAGCCCCGCGGCGAACACGAGGCCGAGCACGACGAGCGCGAGCAAGTCGTCGCGGCGCAGGCGCAGGGGGCGGAAGACCGTGCGCTGCGCGCCGGCCCCCAAGGCCCGGGCTTCGAGCGCCCAACCGAGCCGCTCGCCGTGGCGAAGCGCGCCGATGACGACCGCGATGAGGATGGGACGGTAGGCCCGAAGGCGGGCGCGCAGGCCGGTTTGGGCCAGGTCAAGGCCGCGGGCCTCCTGGGCCTCCCGTACCTGCTCGAAAAGGCCGGCAAGGATGGGGAGGTAACGCAGCGCGAGCGCGATGGTGAGGCCCCACTCGTAGGGGAGGCCGAGCGCGACGAAACCGCGGACCATTTCGCCCTGGTCGGTGGTGCTGAGCCAGAAGAAGAAGGCGAGGCTCAGGGCAAGAAGCCGCGACGCTAATAGGGCCGCGCGGTAGAAGCCTTCGGCGCTCACGGATAGGGGGCCGATGGTGAACCAGACGGTCTCCCCGCCGCCCGTGAAGAGGGTCGTCAGCACCAGCACCAACAGCAGCAGGACGACAAGCCCGCGCAGGAACCTGACGATGCGGGACCTGGGGACGCCGGCGAGCAGGAGCAAGGCGAGCGAGACGGCGCTGACGGCAAGCGCCATCAGCGGGCTCGGCCACAGAAAGGTCAGGGTCGAGGCGACCAGGACGAACGCGAGCTTGACGCGGGGGTCCAGGCAATAGAGCCAGGTGTTGCGGCGGACGTAGACGTCGAAGCTAGAGGCCATCGACGAGCTCCGCCGTGTTACGCACCGCGGCCAGCGCGGCGTAGCGACCGCCGAGCGCGGCCAACCGCTGGGCCACCCGAACCGCGGGCGGGACGGTGAGCCGGGCTTCGGCCAGGACCGGGCGGTTCGCGAACAAGGCGACGGGCGCGCCGTCGAAGAGAACGCGGCCGGAATGCAAGACGACCACCCGGGCGGCGTATTCGGCGATCAGGCGGACGTCGTGGGTGATCAGGACGACGGCGCCGCCGGTCGCGTTGAAGCGTGTGACGCGGTCCATCAGATCCTGCCGGCTGCGCCAATCCAGCCCGCCCGTCGGCTCGTCGAGGACGAGAATCTGGGGGCGGGCGGCCAGGATGGAGGCCAGCGTCACCAGGCGGCGCTGCCCGAGGCTGAGGGTGGCGGGCGGCTGACCGGCCAGGGGGGTCAGGCCCGCATCGGCCAGCGCCTGGGCCACCCGGCGCTCGACCTCTTCGCCCGGCAGCCCCTGGAGACGCAGCCCGAAGGCAAGCTCCTCGCGAACCGTGGCGGCGAAGATCTGGTGGTCCGGGTTCTGGAACACGTAGCCCACGAGCCGCGCCAACTGGGCCACGCGAAGCGGCGCGGTGTCCTGCCCACCGACGACGACGCGGCCGGAGGAAGGTTTGAGCAGGCCGTTGAAGTGCTTGGCGAGCGTGGTCTTGCCGGAGCCGTTCGGGCCGGCGAAGACGAGGAACTGCCCGGCAGGGACGGCCAGCGAGACGTCGCGCAAGGCAGGCGTGCCGTCCTCATAGGTGAACGAAAGATGGTCGACCAGGATCGAAGGGCGGTCGTCCGGCGAAGCGGATGGGGGCGGCGCCGGCAGAGGATCGGGGGCGGCGCCGGGCGGCACGCCGCGCCGAATCCGCGGCGCTGCGAAACTCGGCGCGCAGGCGGCCGACCGCCTGGGCGACGCTCGAGAAGCGATAGGGGCGGCCGCGACGCCGGGACAGGAGGTGGGCGAGCGCGACCATCTGGGGGACGCCGATACCCCAGGCGGCCAGTTCTTCCTCGCGGCTGAAGACTGCGGTTGGGGCGCCGTCCAGGGCGATGCGGCCCTCGTGGAGCACCAGCACGCGCCGGCAGTAGCGCTGGACGCGCTCCACGTCCTGGGTGGCGAGCAGGATCGTGATGCGGCGCTCCCGGGCAAGCCTGAGCAGCACGGAGAACACAGCGGCCTTGCCGCCGGGATCGAGGTTGGCCGTCGGCTCGTCGAGAACGAGCACCTGGGGGCGCATCGCGAGGGTGGCCGCGATGGCGACGCGCTGCTTCTCGCCGCCCGAGAGGAAAGCCGGGTTGCGGTCGCGATAGGCGGCCAGGCCCACTGCGTCGAGCGCCCAGGTCACCCGTTCTGCGATCTCGCCGGACAAGAGGCCGAGGTTCTCAGGCCCGAACGCGACCTCGTCCTCGACGCGCATCTGGGTGAGCTGGGTTTCGGGGTCCTGGAAGACAAGGCCGACGACCTGCGACAGCTCGGGCACGGTGTGGTCGCGGGTGTCGAGAGCACCGACGACGACGTGCCCCCGAAAGACGCCGCCGGTGGCGTGCGGCGCGAGGCCGTCTAGCGCAAGGCAGAGGGTGCTTTTGCCCGCGCCGACGCGGCCGAGAAGCGCGACGAATTCGCCCGGCTGCACCCGGAAATTGACCGAAGACAGGACCTCGGTAGGCGGCGCGCCGGGGACGGGAGGCGGATACGCGTAGTAGAGGTCGCGCACCTCGATGGCAGGGGGCGGGAGGGTCACGGGACGAAGCTCATTCTAAAGGAGCCAGGTTTCTGCGCGGGCAGAAGCCTGGCTCGAGCGGGTCGACGCGGTCAAGCTAACCGGCGCGCACAAGATTATTTCGGCAGGAACGAGGGATCGACCATGTCGAGGTACGGAATGTCCCGGTTGACCAGGCCCTTGGCCTTGAGCCATGCCGTCACGTCGGCCACCTCGCTCTCGCTGGGGATGCCGCTCTCAGGGAACGGCGGCATCTTGTAGGACTGCTGGATCGACTGGGGCACCCGGCCCTGCTCCATGAGGACCGCCCGATACTTTTCGGGGTTTGCGTTCACTTCCCTCACCGCCTGCTCCCAGGCGGTAAGGAACTTGCGGACGACCTCGGGCTTTGACTTGAGAGCGGCATCCTGGAAGACAAGTACGGACTGCGAGAGGTTCTGATACTTGGTGTCGTCGGCCACAAGCTTAGCGCCCCCGGCGATGGCGCCCTGCGCCAGCGGATCGGGGAGCACCGCGGCCTTCAGGTTGCCGTTCATCAACTGCTCGAAGCGCACGGTGATCGCGCCGACCTCCAGCTTTTTGATGTCTGCCGGGGCCAGCCCTTGGGCCGTCAGAATGCGGTCGGTGAGATACTCGATGATGGTGTTGTTGCTGATGCCGATCTCCACGCCCTTCAGATCGGCCGGCTTGCTGATGTCCGACTTCGGGCTGGCGAGGATACGGAAAAGCGGCGCGTTCGGGAAGGGCCGGCGTGACGTGTACACCGCCTTGACCTTGGGCGCGTCCTTGTTCAGCAGGCCGACGCCCTGCAGATCGGTGAGCACGCCGTCGACCTGGCCGGTCTGAAGCAGCACGTCGCGCTCCTGGGGGCTCTTGACGGGCACGGTTTCGACCTGGATCCCCTGCTTTTCGAAGTAGCCGTTCTGCAGCGCGACGTAGATGGGAATTACGTCCAGAACGGGGATCAGGGCCAGCTTCAGCTTCGCGTCACCTGCCGGCGCAGCGGTAGCCGGGGCGCCCGGCGCCGCGGTGGACGGTGGCCGGCACGGGCGCGCAGGCGGCGGTGGACAAGACAATAATGGCAAGAACGACAGACAGGGCTGCCAGACGAGAGAATCGAGTGGTCATGGACTTCGCGCTCCAGGAAGACTTACTTACGACGGGATCCTTTTTGCTGCTGTTCGGACGGCAGGTCGCCCTGGGTGGGCCGCTGCCGGCGCCACGGGACGACCGGCGGCTCGTCGACCACGTCCGGCTCGTCCTCGTCCCATTCCATCCATTCGGGTTCAGTGTTGGCGGGGAGGTTGATCAAGCGAAAGACGGCAAAACCGATGCCCAGGGCAACTGCGAGGGCGATCAGGCTGCCCTGCCACTGCGTCAGGTCAAACCAGCGATGGAGCAGCCAGCCGATCGCAGCCACACCGAGCGCGCCCAGCGTGGCGACGAGCAAGGCGACGACCACGATGAGCAGGGCAACGATCAAACCGGCGAGCATTCCGCGCACGACACTTCTCCCATATTATACGGCTGGACGATCATACAAACGATGAGGAACGACAGCGGAGGCATTTTACCATACGCACGTCACATTGTGTGTGAGATCACTACCCTTATGCCGATCAGGATCAGGATGATGCCGCCGATGACCTCCATGCGCTTCCCGAATGCACAGCCGAGCCGGCTGCCGAGCGCCAGGCCCAGGAGGGAGAGGGCGGCGCAGACAACGCCGATGACGACCGCGGGGTAGAGGATGTTGACGTCGAGCATTGCCAGCGACAGGCCGACCGCGAACGCGTCGATGCTGGTTGCGATTGCCAGCATGATCAGCGTGCCGCCGCGCGAGGGGTCGACCTCGTGACACTCGCTTTCAGCGTCAAGCCCGGAGCGGACCATGCGCCCGCCTACGAAGGCGAGCAGGACGAAGGCGATCCAGTGGTCCCACGCGGAGATGTAGCCGGCGATAAAGGACCCGCTGAGCCAACCCAGGATCGGCATGAGCGCCTGGAACAGGCCGAAATGAAAGGCAAGACGAAAGACCGGCAGCGGGCCGTCGATGAAGCGGGTGGTGCCCGCGCCCAGGCAGACGGCAAACGCATCCATCGCCAGGCCGAGGGCGATGAGGAGCACTTCGACGAAAGTCATTCAGGAGAGATACCTTCCGAACCAACTGGCGATGATGTGACCCGCGTACTCAGCATCCTCCCGCTCGAGCAAGAGGTGATCCGCGTGGTCGAGGGCGACAAGGCTCTTCGGGTGGCGCGCCATGGCGTAGAGGCGTTCGGCGGCGGCAATGGGGACCACGTCGTCGGCGGGCGAGTGGAGGATGAGCAAGGGGAGACCCAGGTTGCCGACGATTTGCTCCATGCTGCGGTGTTCGAGGTCAGTCGAGGAACTGCTTCTTGATGTGGAAACGGCGGCCGATCAAGACGACTTCGGCCTCGCCCGTCTGCCTCGATATCGGGCGCCTGGTCGACGATGGTGGCGCCGAGATGGGTGAGGTCGGCGGGCGCGGCGATCGTGACCACGGCGCGTGCGCTGCCGATGGATTTCGCGGCTTGCATCACCGCAGCGCCGCCGAGCGAATGCCCTATGAGCAGGGTGGGAGCGGCGTAGTTGCTCGCGAGGAACTCTGCCGCGGCGGCGACGTCGGAGACGTTCGAGGTGAAATTGGTGTCCGAGAAATCGCCCTCGCTGTCGCCCAGGCCGGTGAAGTCGAACCGAAGCACACCCAGGCCGGCCGCGGTCAGCACGCGGTCGAGGTTGCCGATCGTCTTGAGGTTCTTCGTGCAGCCGAAGCAGTGGGCGAAGACAGCGAACGCCTGGGGCGCGGCGTCATCGGGCAGGTCGAGCCGGCCGCCTAAGGTCGTCCCCTGGCCACCTACAAAACTCGCTCGCTCGGTACGCATTTGATGACCTCGTTTGCCACAGAGGACACCTCCGAGGTTCTGGAAACCTCGGAGGTCTCGGCGTGCAGACCTCGAGTTCCTGGGTCTCTCGGTGGCAGAGCGGTTAGTTCTTTTCGTAGGGCAGGCCGTCTGCCGCGGGCGCGGTTGCGCGGCCCACGACGCCGGCCAGCACGATCATGGTCACGATGTAGGGCGCCATGAGCAGGAACTGGGACGGGATGGGCACCCGCAAGATTTGCAGCTTGATCTGCAGCGAATCGGCGAAGCCGAACAACAGCGAAGCCAGGAAGCTGCCGATCGGCGTCCACTTGCCGAAGATCATGGCGGCAAGGCCGATGAAGCCCTTGCCGGCCGTCATCACCTCGTCGAAGCGGCCGACGGAACCGATGCTGAAGTAGGCGCCGCCGATGCCGGCAATGGCGCCGCCGAAGATGACGTTGACGTACCGCATCTTGAAGACGTTGACGCCAAGGGTATCCGCGGCCTTCGGGTGCTCGCCGACGGCCCGGGTGCGGAGGCCCCAGGGCGTGTAGAACAACAGGAAGTGCAGGAAGACCACCAGCAGCATCATCAGATAGACGATGATGTTGTTCTCGAAGAAGATCGGGCCGATGACCGGGATCTTCGAGAGGAACGGGATGGGGATGGCCCGGAACGTGCCCGAGTTGTTCAGGAGGTCGGTGTTGCGCTCCAGGAAGCGCGATGAGATGTAACTGGTCGCACCGGTGGCGAAGATGTTGATGGCGACGCCGCTGACGATCTGATCGACCTTGAAGTGGATCGCAAGGTAAGCGTGGATCGCGGCCAGGAGCATGCCCGTCAGGATCGCGACGACCAGGCCGATGTACAGGTTGTCGGTCAGGCTGGCCGTGACGACCGAGGTCTGGGCGGCCAGCAGCATCATGCCTTCGATACCGATGTTGACGACGCCGGCGCGCTCGCTGATCACACCACATAGAGCTGCGAGGGCGATGGGCGTGGCGCGGACGAGCGAGCTGCTGAGCATGCCGACCAGGTTGAAGGACCTTCCCCTGGCGGCCCAGATCAGAAACGCGAGGACGAAGCAGAGCGCGACGGTGGCGATGATGCGGGCCGGTGCGCTGGAAGCCGCGAACGATCTGGGCCATGCCGAGGAAGACGGCGATGCCGGAGAGCAGGTAGACGGCGAGCGCCGAAGGCACGGTCACGTCGGGGATCTTGAGCGCCTGGGAGCCGATGCCCGGGTTCATGCCGAACTTGGTCGTCATGCCCGGCTCCATGCCGGTTCCGAACAACAGGAAGATCGCCAGGCCGAGGGTCACGAGCACGATGCCGGTGATGCGGCTGCGCCGGATTTCGACCGGGAGCGCGCGGGTGGCAGTTGCAGTTGTCATGTCTCTCTCCTCAGCCTCATCAACCCCAACCGCGGGTCAGGACCACCCGCTCCGCCTTGACCTTCTTCAGGCCGTAAAGCGACCGGATGATATCGGGTGCGGCGACGAAGACGATCACGAGGCCCTGGATGATCGAGATGATGTCGATCGGGATGCCGGCCATGGACTGCATCGCCGTCGCGCCACTACGCAGGAAGCCGAACAGGAGCGCTGCCAGCACCACGCCGAGCGGGTGGCTCTTGCCGAGCAAGGCGATGGCGATGGCGTCGAAGCCGTAGCCGGCCGAGAAGCCCTGGCCCACCCAGTAGTCGGTGCCGAGGACCTGGCTGGCGCCGCCGAGACCGGCGAGACCACCGCTCAGGACCATGACGAGCACGATGGTGCTCTTGATGCTCATGCCGGAGTACCGGGCGGCATCCGGGTTCGCGCCGACCGCACGGATCGTGAAACCGACCGTGGTCTTGAACAGCAACCAGTAGACGACCCCGGCAATGACGAGGGCAAGGAAGAAGCCCGAGATTGAGGCGGAGCGGATCGGCGAAGAGCCGCGGCAAGGCGGCCGAAGCCTCGATCTGCGGGGTGATCGGCCGGAACCCGGCGCCTTCATCGGCCCGGTCAATAACCAGTCGCTGAGGCGGAACGCAATCCAGTTCATCATGATGGTGTTCACGACTTCGTGGGCGCCGGTTGTCGCCTTGAGGTAGCCGGGGATGGCGCCCCAGACCGCGCCGGCGGCGAAGCCGCCGAGGATGGCCAGGGGCAGGTGAATGTACCAGGGCCAGCCGACCAGGCTGTAGCCTACGAACGCGGCGCCCATTGAACCCATGAGGAACTGGCCCTCGGCGCCGATGTTGAAGAGGCCGCCCTTGAAGCCGATGGCGACGGCGAGGCCCGTGAAGATGTAGGGCGTGGAGGCGGTCAGGCTCTCGGTGATGGGCCAGAAGGCGGCCCGGATCGCAACCGGGTTGCCGCTTTCGAGGGCCGCGGCCATCTGTGTGACGCTGCCGAATGCGCCGCGGAACAGGGAACCGTACGCGGTGGCAACGGCCGACCAGGCCGCCTTGAGACCGGCGACAGCGCCCTGGCCAAAAGCGGCCAGCACCGCGGGGTCGGAGAAGATGATGACCAGCGCACCGATGATCAGCCCGGTGAACACAGCGAGGACCGGAATGAGGATGGTTTGCAGGAGCGCGCCGCGGCCTACGGCCTTCTTCTGGGGACGTGGGGCCCGGGCTTTGGCCACCTCGGGCGCCGGCGTCGGTGTGACTGTCGGTTGAATCTTTTCCAACGTGACCTCCTCGGCGCCGAAGCTAGAAGACCCGCTCGATGGCGACCTGTTCGCCGGCCGGGGCGACTGGGGCGCCCTCGGCGGGCTTGATGCCTGCCATGAGCAGGCCCAGGAATTCCTTGGTGACGCCGGCCGCGGGAACGATGTCCAGGATTTGGCCCTTGAACATGACTGCGATGCGGTCGGACAGGGCCATGATCTCATCCAGCTCGGACGAGACAACCAGGACCGCGGTCCCTTCGTCGCGCTTCTGGATGATGCGGGAGTGGATGTACTCGATGGAGCCGACGTCGAGGCCGCGGGTCGGCTGAGATGCGATCAGCAGCTTGATGGGCCGCGAGAACTCGCGGGCGATGATGACTTTCTGCTGGTTGCCGCCGGAGAGCGCGGAGACGTTCACATAGACGCTCGGCGTGCGAACGTCGAACTGCTCGACCAGCTCCTCGGACGTGGCAATAATGGCCTGCTCCTGCATGTTCATGCCCCTGGCGAAGGGCGGCAGGTAGTAGGTGTTCAAGGCGATATTGTCGGAGACGGGGAAGCTGAGGATCAGGCCGTGCTTCTGGCGGTCCTCCGGGACGTGGGCCACGCCTTTCTCGGTGATCTGGCGGGGTGTGGCATGGCTGACGTCGGCGCCGAGGATGCTGACGGAGCCGGACGCGGCCGGCCGCAAGCCGGTCAGGGCGTAGACCAGTTCCGTCTGGCCGTTGCCCTGCACGCCGGCGATGCCGAGGACCTCGCCCGCCTGCACTTCAAACGACACGCCGTTGACTGCAGGGTTGCCGCGCTCGTCCAGCGCGATGAGGTCCTTCACCTGCAGGACGGGCTCGCCCGGGGCGGCTTGCTTCTTGTCGACGACGAGGTTCACATCGCGGCCGACCATCAGGGAAGCCAGGTTCTGCGGGTCCGTCTCCTTGGGGCGCACCGTGCCGACGCTGCGGCCCAGCCGCAGGACGGTGATGCGGTCGGCCACCGCCATGACTTCCTTCAGCTTGTGGGTGATGAAGATGATGGACTTGCCCTGGGCGGTGAGCGACCGGAGCACTCTTGAACAGGTCCTCGGCCTCCTGGGGCGTCAGCACGGCAGTGGGTTCGTCCAGGATGAGGATGTCGGCCTGCCGGTAGAGGACTTTGATGATTTCGACGCGCTGCTGGAGCCCAACCGGGAGGTCCTTGACGTAGGCCTTCGGGTCGACCTCCAGGCCGTGTTCCTTGCCGACCTGCTCGATGCGGCGGGCCACCTGTTCCCGGTCCAGAAACACGCCGTTGCGCCTGGACTCGACGCCGAGCATGACGTTCTCGGTCACGGTCATGACGGGCACGAGCATGAAGTGCTGGTGCACCATGCCGATGCCGCGTGCGATCGCGTCGTTGGGTCCTGCGATCTCCACCTTCTGCCCGCGGACCAGGATCTCGCCCTCGTCGGGGCGGTACAGGCCGTAGAGGATGTTCATCAGCGTGGTCTTGCCCGCGCCGTTCTCGCCCAACAGCGCAAGGATCTCGCCCTGTTCAAGGGTGAGGTCGATATGGTCGTTGGCAAGCACGCCGGGGAAAGCTTTGGTGATTCCGCGCAGTTCCAGTACAGGTGGCATGCCGTTCTCCTGCTCCAGATAGCAACAAGGGGCCAGGAGACGAGTGAAGTCCCCTGGCCCCCCATCGAGTCAGCCTTACTTGGCCTTCAGGACGTCGTCAACGACGATCTTGCCGCTGATGACGTCGGCCTTGAGCTGGTCGATCTCGGCCTTCAGGCCGGCCGGCACCTTGCTCTCGAAGTCATGGAACGGGGCGATGCCTACGCCCTCATCCTTCAGCGTGCCCAGGTACGTGCCGCCCTTGAACGTGCCGTCGGCCACCGACTTGACCGAATTGAACACGGCCACGTCCATGTTCTTCATCACGGAGGTCAGCCACACTTCCTTGTACTCGGGCGCCGATACGAACTGGTCCGTGTCCACGCCGATCACCATGCAGCCCTTTTCCTTGCAGGCCGCCGCCGTGCCCAGACCCACCGGCCCGGCCACCGGCATGATGATGTCCGCACCTTCGTCCATCATCGATTCGGCGATCTTCCGGCCGTCGTCCGTCGACTCAAAGTTGCCGGCAAACACGCCGTCGTTCTTCGCCGTGTCCCAACCAATGACCTCGACCTTCGTCCCCTTGGCCTGGTTGTGATACTTGACGCCGGCTTCGTAACCCTTCATGAAGATCGTCACCGTCGGGATGTTCAACCCACCAAACGTGCCGACCTTGCCGGTCTTCGTCGTCGCCGCAGCCGCATAGCCCGCCAGGAACCCCGCCTGGTCCGTCGCAAACGTCAGACCCAGAACGTTCGGCAGTTCCTTGTCCGACCCGCAGTCCTTGCCGACCACTGCACCCGGGTAGCAGTCCGGGTACGAGTAGTCCACGATCGCGAACTTCTGCTCCGGGTTCGCCTGCGCCGCCTTCGCCGTGTCCACGCCCAACAGGAAGCCGACCGTCACGATCAGGTCCAGCTTCTCGTTGATGAACTGCTGGATGTTCTTGGCGTAGTCCGACTGCTGCTGCGATTCCAGGTACTTGCCCGTCGCGCCGAGTTCCTTCTCCGCCTTCTGGACGCCGGCCCAAGCCGTCGCATTGAAGCTCTTGTCGTCGATGCCGCCCAGGTCGGTCACCTGACCGACCGCGACCTTCTTCAGGTCGGCGGGGGCAGCGGCCGCAGCGCCCGCGGTGGCGGTCCCCTTCAGGACGTCGTCGACGACGATCTTGCCGCTGATGATGTCGGCCTTGAGCTGATCGATCTCGCCCTGCAGGCCGGCCGGCACCTTGCTCTCGAAGTTATGGAACGGGGCGATGCCTACGCCCTCATCCTTCAGCGTGCCCAGGTACGTGCCGCCCTTGAACGTGCCGTCCTGTGACCGCCTTGATGGCGTTGAAGACGGCCACGTCCATGTTCTTCATCACGGAGGTCAGCCACACATCCTGGTACTCGGGCGCCGATACGAACTGGTCCGTGTCCACGCCGATCACCATGCAGCCCTTTTCCTTGCAGGCCGCCGCCGTGCCCAGACCCACCGGCCCGGCCACCGGCATGATGATGTCCGCACCTTCGTCCATCATCGACTCGGCGATCTTCCGGCCATCGTCCGTCGACTCAAAGTTGCCCGCAAACACGCCGTCGTTCTTCGCCGTGTCCCAACCAATGACCTCGACCTTCGTCCCCTTGGCCTGGTTGTGATACTTCACGCCGGCTTCGTAACCCTTCATGAAGATCGTCACCGTCGGGATGTTCAACCCACCAAACGTGCCGACCTTCCCCGTCTTCGTCGTCGCCGCAGCCGCATAGCCCGCCAGGAACCCCGCCTGGTCCGTCGCAAACGTCAGACCCAGAACGTTCGGCAGTTCCTTGTCCGACCCGCAGTCCTTGCCGACCACTGCACCCTGATAGCAGTCCGGGTACGAGTAGTCCACGATCGCGAACTTCTGCTCCGGGTTCGCCTGCGCCGCCTTCGCCGTGTCCACGCCCAACAGGAAGCCGACCGTCACGATCAGGTTCAGCTTCTCGTTGATGAACTGCTGGATGTTCTTGGCGTAGTCCGACTGCTGCTGCGATTCCAGGTACTTGCCCGTGACGCCGAGTTCCTTCTCCGCCTTCTGCACGCCGGCCCAAGCCGTCGCATTGAAGCTCTTGTCGTCGATGCCGCCCAGGTCCGTCACCTGGCCAACCGAGAGCCATCCCGCCGGCTGTGCGGCAGCCGTGGCCTCAGGGGCCTTGGTCGCTTCGGGCGCCGTCGTAGCTGCAGGCGCGGCAGTGGGTTCGGGGGCCTTCGTAGGCTCGGGGGCAGTCGTCGGCGCGGGCGCCGCGGTTGGAGCCGCCGGGGCGGCGCCGCCGCCACACGCGCTGAGGAGCATGCTCAGAAGAACGAGCACGCTGACGATGCTGAACAACTTGTTGCGCATCACTGAATCTCCTCCTGATGGATTGAACGGGTAGAACAACAGCTTAACTGGAAATGGGCAACTAAGGGGAGCTTGGCAGAGGGAACGCGGCGCCGAAAGGCTAAACCACAGACAGTCCCTGCCATCCGAACGGATCATACCTCCTTCCGGTGAGAACGCGACCAGCAAGACCGTGCTGGAACTACACCGAGGAACATGCGCCAGTTCTGATAGTGCCGCCGGGCAGGATATGCCGAGCGGCGACATGGCAGGTGAGGCCTGAAGCTTGGCTGCGCCAGTCCATTCTGACGCGCCCACCGTAGCCATTTGTATTATACGCAGGTTATTGTTGCGCCGCAAATAACAACGAACGTTCATCCCTTTGACAGTTGGCGCTGCGGGGAGTAAAATTATACTGAATTGTTGAAAAATTAGGAGCATTGAGAGATGGCGATCCGGCAGATCATTACGCTGGGGCACCCGACCCTGCGACAGAAGGCGCGCAAGGTTACGAAGTTCGGGCCCGAGCTGCAACAGTTGATTGACGACATGGTGGAGACCATGCGGGCTGCGCCGGGGGTGGGGCTGGCCGCGCCGCAGATCAACATCCCGGAGCGGATTATCGTGGTGGAGCTGCCGGCCGACGAGGAAGAGGGTCTGCCCGCGGAGTTGTACACTTACGTGAACCCGGAGATCGTGAAGGCATCACGCGACACGGAAATGGGCGAGGAAGGCTGCCTGTCGATCCCGGGCTACGTGGGCGAGGTGGACAGCAGCGTGGAGCTGATCGTGCGGGGGCAGGACGCGTTCGGGCGGCCGCAGCGGGTCAAGGCGCAGGATTACCTGGCGCGGATCTTCCAGCATGAAATCGATCACCTGGACGGCGTGTTGTTTATCGACAAGGCGGACCCGGCGACGATCCACAGGCTGACGGCCGAGGAAGCGGCCGAGGCTAAGGGCGAGGCGGCGGAGGCCGCAGCGTTCATGGGGTAAGCGAATGAGAAACCAGGTTTCTGGGAGAAACCTGGTTTCTGGCTTTATCGGCGCTCGAGGGCGAAAAGAAACCAGGTTTCTGCGGAGAAACCTGGTTTCTTAGCCCGGATGACGGTTAGCGGATGACGTCCAGCGACTTTTCAGTCTGCGGGTCGAACAGGTGCATGTTGTCCATGTTGATGCTCATGTCGAGCGTTTCGCCGACGCGGGCGTGGGTGCGCGGATCGACACGGGCGACGAACTGCTTCTTGCCGCTCAGCAGGTACAGGAAGATTTCGTTGCCCATCAACTCGGAGACATCCACCTGGGCGGTGATGGGCGCGGGGATGATGCCCGGCGCTTCGAAACCCTTAGTATGGATGTCCTCGGGCCGGATGCCGAAGATGACTTTCTTGCCCTTGTGCGGCAGGTAGTCGGCCTTCTTGGTCTCCGGAATCTGCAGCTTGAACGTTCCACCGTCTACGAACAGCTTGCCGTCCTGATCGACGAGGGTCGACTCGAAGAAGTTCATGGACGGGCTGCCGATGAAGCCGGCCACGAAGATGTTGATGGGATGATCGTAGAGCTGCTGCGGCGAGTCGATCTGCTGGAGCAGGCCGTCCTTCATGACCGCGATGCGGGTCGCCATGGTCATGGCTTCGACCTGGTCATGGGTCACGTAAATGAAGGTGGTGCCCAGGCGCTGGTGCAGCTTGCTGATGCCCGCACGAGTCTCGACGCGCAGCTTGGCGTCCAGGTTGGAGAGCGGCTCGTCGAAGAGGAAGACCTTCGGGCTGCGGACGATGGCGCGGCCGACCGCGACGCGCTGGCGCTGACCACCCGAGAGCTGCTTGGGCTTGCGATCGAGGAACTGGCTGATGCCGAGCATCTCGGCGGCTTCCTTCACCTTGCGGTCGATTTCAGCCTTCGGGGTCTTGCGCAGCTTGAGGCCGAACGCCATGTTGTCGTACACGCTCATGTGCGGGTAGAGCGCGTAGCTCTGGAACACCATCGCGATGTCGCGATCCTTGGGCGGGACGTCGTTCACGACGCGGTCGCCGATCAGGATGCGGCCATCGGAGATCTCTTCGAGGCCGGCGAGGCAGCGGAGGCTGGTGGTCTTGCCGCAGCCCGAGGGGCCGACGAACACCAGGAACTCCTTGTCCGCAATCTGGAGGTTGAGGTCGTTGACGGCGACGACATCGCCGTAGCGCTTGTAGACGTGGTCGAACGTTACACTGGCCATGGTGTTTTTTCTCCTTGCGCGTTGCTAGAGCTATGAGATTATGTTCATCAGCCAAGGCAAACAGAACTGTTCGGTCGAGCGTCCGCCGTTCCCGATTGGAAGGTTAGGCCGTGCCTCCACACATCCAATGGCCAAGACCGGGCCGGTGCGCACGTCTCGGGCGCTAGCGCCATAACCGCTTTGCCGAGGCTATCATATCGCGACAGAAATCAGGGTATACGGTGAGGTATTCGGGTTCGATGCACCTCCCAATACGGAAGACACGAGCCACAACTCCCTGGCAGGAGCTGGGGGACCGATTCCGCCCGGGATCAACGCCTGGCCGCGTGGATGCGGGGCGGCAGACGTGCGCAGTCTAGCACGCCCGCGGTACAGATGCAAATCGCGTTTGGCGCAAAAGGGCCATGAAGTATAATGCGGGGCATGGCCGTTTCCCACCGCCCATTCAAGCCCGGGCTGGATCTGATCCTCGCAGCCCTGGCGCTCCTCGTCATCATGACCCTGCTGCTCGCTCGCGCCGCACGGACTGCTGGACAAGGCGGACCGGGCGGCCTATGCCGTGTGCCACCGCATCCCCGACCACAGCTTCACGATTGCCGGGCGCCAGCTGCCGCTTTGCGCCCGGTGCAGCGGGACGTACCTGGGCGCGCTCGCCGGCTCGCGGTGCTCGGGCTGCGGCGGCAAGGGCCGGGCGGGGCGATTTCCGGCCCGGCCATATCTCGCTGGTGCTCGGCCTGTTCATGCTGGCCTGGGCCGTGGACGGCTTGAACTCATTCCTCGCACTGCTCGAGCTGCCGCATCTTTATCCGCCGAGCAACCTGCTGCGCCTGGCGACCGGAGCGCTGGAAGGCATCACCATCGCGGCGATCCTCCTGCCTGCACTGAGCGTTTCGCTGTGGCGCGCGCCCGCCGACGCGCGCAGCATCGCGGAGCAGGCGCGACCTGCTGTGGCTCCTGCTGGGGGCCGGCTTCGTCTTCGCGGTCGTCGCGCGCGGGCTGGGACGGGCTGCTGTATCCGCTTGCCCTGCTCAGCGGATTGGCGGTGCCGCTGCTGCTGGGTGCGCTCAACGCGATGCTCTACCTGGCGTTCCGGCGCCGGGAAGGCGCGGCGGCGAGGTGGCGGGAGGTGGCTTCGCCGCTGCTCGTGGGCCTGGCGCTGGCGATGATCGAGATCGCGTTGATCGGGGCCGGCGGGATGCGCTCTCCGCGGCCTTTGGGTACTCAGCCGATTCTAGAAATTTGGCCAGCTCTATGGTATGATTGGGTTGACCGGGGCTGTCGCTCACGCGTCAGGCTGCCGTCCGCTACTTGCCACGCAATTGAAACGTAACAGAGATATCATCAGAGCCGTACGTTCACCGCCAAACGCAAGGAGGAACTCATGGATTTCGGCAAGGCATTTACGTTCATGTTTGAAGATCCCGATTGGCTGCGCAAGCTGGGCATCGGCACAGCAGTCGGAGTGGTGGCATCCTCTTCATGCCCTTCCTCATCGGGCTCATCCCGCTGATGATCGTCATCGGCTACACGATCGACGTGCTGAGGAACGTGATGAAAGGCGACGAGCCCGTCATGCCGGAGTGGCAAGACTGGGGCGGGTTCCTCAGCCGGGGCTTCAAGGTCGTGGCGGCCATGTTCATCTGGTCGCTGCCCGCGCTTCTGCTCATGATCCCGTTGGTCGTCGGCTCGGCGCTGGCCGACCAGGGGCAGGGCCAGGGCGGCGAGGCCTTCGGCATCGTGATCATCTGCTGCGGCTCGTGCCTGCTGCTGATCTGGCTGCTGTTCGTGACCCTGATCACGCCGGCGATCTACATACGGATTGCAGCTACCGACAGGTTCACCTCGGCATTTGACGTTCGGCCCGATGTGGGCATTCACGCGCGACAACCTGGGCAGCGTGATCGTCGCACTGCTGCTGGTCTACGTGGTCGCGGGCCTGATCGCCGCGGTCGTCGGCATGCTGGGGTTCCTTGCGCTGATCATCGGCGTGCTCATCACGATCCCGTTGGCCATGCTGTGGCAGTACCTCGTGCAGGCGCACCTGTTCGGCCAGATTGCCAGGCTGAGCGTGACGCCGGTCGACTGAGAAAGCGCCCTTCCGGGTTAGCTCGACCCGGAAGGGCTCCTTCGGGTAGAATAGGGTCATGATCGAAGTCCTCGCCGCATTCGGGCTGGCAGGCGCCACGGGACTCAACGCGTACCTGCCGCTCTTGATCGTCGGCCTTCTCGCGCGCTTCACCGATCTCGTCACGCTCAGCGCTCCCTGGAACACGCTCGAAAACCCGTGGGTTCTCGGCGTGCTGTTTGTGCTGCTGGTCGATCGAGACCGTGGCCGACAAGGTGCCCGCGGTCGACTCGGTCAACGACGTGATCCAGACGGTCATCCGGCCGACGGCGGGCGCGATCCTCTTTGCGGCAAGCGGCAATGTCATCAGCCAGATGAGCCCGGTGCTGGCAATGATTTGCGGCCTGCTGGCGGCCGGCGGCGTTCACGCGGTGAAGGCGACCGTCCGGCCGGTGATGACCGCGACCACCGGCGGGCGTGGCGAACCCGGTGGTCAGCGTGCTCGAAGACGTCGTTTCTGCCGGTGACCACGCTGATCGCGGTGATCCTTCCGGCGCTGGCCGCGATCTTCGTCCTGTTCGTGATCGCCGTCGCCGTTGTCGGTTCTTCGTGCGCAGGCGGCGCAGGCGCGCCGCGTCGACGCCGTAACTGATGATCGGGCGCCTGCTGCGACACCGGTCGCTACGGATAACGGGCGCGCTGCTCGTCGGCGTTGGGTGCCTGTGGTTCTCGCTGAGCCAGGTGCGCCTGGATGCGTTCCTCGCCGAATTTGCCACCTTCTCGTTCCCCCTCGTCATCGCCGCCACTGCCTCGGTCGTCCTCGTCGGCGCGGGCAAGGCGCTCCGCTGGCAGTGGCTTTACGGCGACGCCGCGCCGCCGCTGCCCTGGACGACCCACTTCGGCATCCTGATGATCAGCCAGATGCTCAACCTGGTAATCCCCATCCGCATCGGCGAGCTGGCCCGGCTGGGCCTGATGCGGCAGGAAGGCCGGCCGGTCGGCGTGACCTTCGGCACCATCGTCGTCGAAAAGAGCCTGGACCTGCTGGCGTCGGCTTGATCGTGCTGCTCGCGCGTGCCGCTGGCCCTGATCCCTACCGCGCTGCGGGCGCGAGGCAAGCGCGGCAGGGCTGCTGCTGGGCGTCGTCCTGTTCATCGCCATCCTTGCCGTGGGCCGGCTGCAAGCGCCCGATCACAAGGGCACTGGCGCGCATTCCGGAGCCGGGCAGTCCCAGACTGAGCCGCGGCCTGAACTGGGCGCGAAGGCCGCGCTCGGCGACGGTGGCGAGCATGGCGACGCTGCGCGGGCGGCAACTCGTGCGGATCGCGGCGCTGACCGCGGCGATCTGGCTGCTGTCGCTCGTGACGGTGCAGATCATGCTGGCCGCGTTCGATCTCCACCTCGGCTGGGGCGCCGCGCTGACGGTGATGCTGGCGCTCGTTTCCAGCAACTGGGCGCCCACGCCGCCGGCCATGATCGGCGTGGTTGGCGCAGTCACGATGGCGGTGCTGATCCCGTTTGGCGTCGATCCGGCGCAAGGGCTGGCGCTGGGCACGGTCCTAAACGTGGTGCTGGTGGGGCCGCCCGTGCTGATCGGCGGCGATCGCGTTATGGCTGCGCGTGTGGCGGCTCGGCGAGACGCTCAACGCCACGACGCTGCGCCGGGCGGCGGGGCTGTACGGGACACAGGGAGCCGGCCCAGCCCGACGCAGCGCCACAGGAGGGCGGCCATGGACCGGCCTGAGCCGGCAGCCCGGAAGATGTCCGGCGCACCCCGCTATTCGGTGATCGTGCCTGCGTACCAGGCCGCGGCCACGCTGCCCGCATGTCTCGCAGCTCTGGCGGACCAGGATGTCGACCCCGGAGAGCTACGAGGTCATCGTCGTCGACGACGGCTCGACCGACGGCACCGCGGACATCGCGCGAGAACACGGCGCGATCACGATCACGCAGGCGCACGCGGGCGCGGCGGCCGCCGCGCAATTGCGGCGCAGCGGCGGCGAAGGGCGACCTGCTGCTGTTCACCGACGCCGACTGCGCGCCCGTGCGCGGCTGGATCTCGGCCATCACCGCACCGTTCTCGACGCCGGGCGGAGGACGGCGAAGAGGTCGCGGGGTCAAAAGGCACGTACCTGACGCGGCAGCGCAGCGTGGTCGCCCGCTTCACGCAGCTCGAGTACGAGGACCGCTACGACCGGATGGCGGGCGCGGATCGCATCGACTTCATCGACACGTACAGCGCGGCGTACCGGCGCGACGTCTTCCTGGCGAACAACGGCTTTGACACGCGAATCTGGTGGGTCGAGGACCAGGAGTTCTCGTTCCGGCTGGCGGAAAAGGGCTACCGGCATGGTGTTCGCGCCTGCCGCGCAGGTGTACCACCAGCACAACCGCACGCTTGGCGCAGTACGTGCGGCGGAAGTACCGCATCGGGATGTGGAAGGTGCGGATCACGCGGCAGCATCCGACGCAGGTGGTACAGGATTCGCACACGCCGG
The DNA here is from genome assembly GCA_963800615.1 of uncultured Chloroflexia bacterium. Classification (GTDB taxonomy): domain Bacteria; phylum Chloroflexota; class Anaerolineae; order CG2-30-64-16; family CG2-30-64-16; genus JALOOB01. The sequence goes on along the minus strand of CAWDBO010000020.1, from coordinate 76,691 downwards.
GAGCACTGAAAGCTGCAGCTCCTGATCGCCGCCGCGAGCCTGGCGCTGCTCGCAGCATTCGCGATCGGCAGCCTGCTGCTCGGACAACCCTGGTGGCCCGGCCTGGCGGGTTTCGCGGCCGCCCTCGCGCTTTTCGAGCTGACCGCGCTGCCGCTGTACGCGAAAATTCGTGCGGCGCGACCCCGGCGTGCTGCTGCCCGGGCTGGCGCTGACCTGGGTCAGGGCGCTCGCGCTGGGATTCGGGTTTGCCGCGGGGCTCGTCCGCTTTCGCCACGCGGCCGAAGAACCCCGGCCGCCCTCTCCGTCGGGCAGCGAGCGGCGAAGCGGCTGCTCGACCTGGCGGGCGCGGGCCTGATCCTGCTCCTCACGGCGCTGCCGATGGCGGCCATCGCGATCTGGATCAAGCTGGATTCGGCCGGACCCGCGCTGTTCCGGCAGGTGCGGGTGGGACAGAAGGGACAGCCGTTCCGCATCTTCAAGTTCCGCACGATGGCGGCCGACGCCGAGCAAGCGCTGGCACAGCTGGTGGACCTCGATCGACTGAGCGCACCCGCGTTCAAGATCCCGAACGATCCGCGAGTGACCCGGGCCGGCCGGGTCCTGCGCCGGTGGAGCCTGGACGAGCTGCCGCAGGTGTTCAACGTGCTGCGCGGGAGAGATGAGCCTGGTGGGTCCGCGGCCCGAGGAAATGGCGGTGGTCGCGCGCTACACCGACGATCAGCGGCGGCGGCTGGCCGTCAAGCCGGGCATGACCGGGCCGATGCAGGTCAACGGGCGCGGCGACCTGCCCTTCGACGAGCGGCTCAAGCTGGAGATGGATTACATCGACCACTACTCTTTGGGCAAGGACATCCGCATCCTCCTGCAGACCCTGCCCGCAGTGATCGACGGGCGGGGCGCGTACTGAAGCGACAAATAACGCTTGTTTCTTTCCTACTCTTATGTATAATATCCTCCTGTGAACAACCATCGTATTGCGCCCGATCTCGCGCAGAAACTGGAGACCCTGCCCGACCGGCCCGGCGTCTACATCTACCGTTCTTCCGACGGGAAGGTGATTTACGTCGGCAAGGCGGTCGTGCTCAAGAACCGCGTGCGCTCGTATTTCCACGAGGCCGCGCGGCACGAACTGCGCACGCGGCGCCTGGTCACCGAGATCGCGGACCTGGAGTGGATCGTCACCGACACCGAGCTGGAGGCGCTGATCCTCGAAAACGAGCTGATCAAGCGCTACCATCCCCGGTTCAACGTCCGGCTGCGCGACGACAAGACTTACCCGTACATCAAGGTCCACTGGCAGGAGGATTTCCCGAAGGTCAGCATCGTGCGGCGGATGGATCGCGACGGCGCGCGCTATTACGGGCCGTTCACGTCGGCGTATGCGGTGCGGCAGACGCTGGACGTGCTGCGCCGGGTCTTCCCGTACCTCGACTGCAACCGCGAGATCACCGGCAGGGACCCGAAGCCGTGCCTCTACTATCACATCAAGCGGTGCGCGGGCCCGTGCATAGGAGCGATCGACAAGGAAGGGTATCGCCAGATCGTCGGCGGGCTGGCGGCCTTCCTGGAGGGCGACTCGGAACGGGTGCATCGAAGAGCTCAACCGGGAGATGGCGGCCGCGGCCGAAAACCTCCAGTTCGAGCGGGCCGCGCAGCTGCGCGATCAGATCCGAGCGGCGCAGCAGATCGTCGAGCGGCAGAAGATCGTCAGCGGGAAGCAGGACGACGAGGATGTAATCGCGTTCGCGCAGGACGAGCGAACCGGCGAGGCGTGCGTCCAGGTGTTCTTCGTCCGCAGGGGCAAGCTGATCGGCCGCGAAAGCTTCGTGCTGGAGGGGGTGCCGGCGGACGCAAACGGCGAGCTGATCGGCGCGTTCGTCAAGCAGTTTTACGACGAAGCGGCGTTCGTCCCGCCGACCATCGTGCTGCCGAAGGACCTCGACGAGCGCAAGATCATCGAGCAGTGGCTGCGGAGCCGGCGCGGGGGGCACAAGGTGAACCTCACGGTGCCGAAGCGCGGAGCCAAGCAGGAGCTCCTGCAGCTGGCGACCGAAAACGCGGCCGCAACGCTGCAATCGCTGCAAGCCCAGTGGCAGGCCGACACCAACCGCCAGACCCAGGCGATCACGGAGCTCCAGGAGGCGCTCGGCCTCCAAGCGCCGCCCAGCCGCATCGAGTGCTTCGACATTTCGACGCTTCAGGGCACGAACACGGTGGGCAGCATGGTGGTATTTGCCAAGGGCGCGCCCGCGAAGAGCGATTACCGGCGGTTTAACGTCAAGGGCCGCGGCAGCCTGGGCGAGCCGGACGACTACGCTTCCATGCGCGAGGTGCTGCGCCGGCGCTTTCGCCGGGCGGTCGAGCAGTCGGTGATCGATCCCGGGCAGCAAGGCGCGGGCGAGCGATGCGGCGTGGAAGGTCCTGCCCGACCTGCTGATCGTGGACGGCGGCAAGGGCCAACTGGGCGTGGCGATTGAGGTGCTGGGGGAGTTCGAGCTGACCGAGGTGGTGCCCGTGGTGGGGTTAGCCAAGCAGCGGGAGGAGCTGTTCCTGCCCGGCCGGAGCGATCCGGTGCTTCTGCCGCCCGGCACGCAGGGGCTGTTCCTGGTGCAGCGGGTGCGGGATGAAGCGCACCGGTTCGCCATCACCGCGCACCGCGAGAAGCGGAGCAAGGTCTCGATCACGTCCGAGCTGGATTCGATCCCGGGCATCGGGCCGACCCGGCGGCGCGCGCTGCTCAAGCACTTCGGCTCGATCGAGGCGATTCGGGAGGCGTCCGTGGAGCAGTTGGCGGCCGTGCCGGGGATGAACCTGGCGGCCGCGCAGTCGATTCGCGAGAGGCTGTAGCATGAAGCCCGACAGGCGCCAACAAGCGGAGATTTGGGAGGTCCTCAAGGCGTCGCCGCTGGTGCAGAAGTGGCCTCAGTTCCAGTCGGCCGTGCTGCCGAACGCCGACCTCGTGCAGTATGGGGCGGGCGACTTCGTGTTCCGGCGGGGGGATGCGCCCCGCTACCTTTTCATTGTCGTCACGGGCCTGGTCCTCATGCGGCTGCACGAGGGCGGCGAGACCTGGTACGAGCAGGAAATCAAGCCGGGCCAGGTGTTCGGCCAGCAGGCGCTGTGGGACGAGCCGTACCGGACGACGGCCCGGGTCTCGCCGCGCGAGCCGGCCTCGCTGCTGCTGATCGAGGCGAGCACTGCTGCGGGTGGCGCTGGAACGCGTGCCCGAGCTGCGCGAGGAGCTGCTCCATGACGCGCGCGCCGGGCGCCTGCGGCGAATCCCGCTGTTTCGTGACCTGAGCGACGACCAGGTGCGCTGGGTCAGCCAGCTGGTGGAAGAGCACGATCTCGCCGCGGGGCAGGCGCTCGCGCTGGATAGAACGCCGGGCATCTGGATCGTCGATCGCGGGCAGCTGGCGGTAACCGGGCCCCTCAATCCCCATCCGGCGGACTGGAGTCCGTGGCGGATCACGGCGGGGAACTTCCTGATCTCGCGCGGGGAGCCCGATCGAGAGCGCTGATCCGGGCAGGGCCATGCGGTTCGGGCTGGAATGCGAGGCGCAAAGCGCAACTGCCACCGTCGATTCGCACCTATTTTACCTACCCGCCGGCGCACGCCAACCGGCTGATCAACCAGTTCCCGGACATGGGAAACCTCGTACACCAGCCGCTGGACATCGCGGCCGCGCTGAGCACGACGGACCTGTTTCAAGGGCTGACCCGCGGCCAGAGGCAGCAACTGGCGCAGTACTGCGGTTGGGAGTTCGTGCCCGAGAAGCAGAACATCACCACCCAGGGCGATCCGGGCCGGGCTTTTGTCTACCTGCGCGAGGGCGGGGCGCTCGTCACCGCGTTCGACAACTACGGCCGCGAGCGGCCGCGGAGCCGGCTGGGACCGGGGGCAGCGTACGGGCGCACCTCGCTCGTGAAGAGCAACCCCCGAGAAGTGACCGTGCGGGCTGTGCGGGGAGAAGGAAAGCCGAACGTTCCCGGACTGCCGGGCGCGGACATCATCACGCTGGACCGGCAGGATTTCCTCCATGCCGTGGCCGAGCAGCCCGGCCTGTGGCAAAACGAGCCGCTCGCGGCCCAAATTCGAGGCAACCAAAACAAGGCGCCGGAGTATGCGTGGCTGTATGAGGGGGAAACGCGTGGAGTGGTCGAGCCGGCCGCACCCGCTGTGGCTCGTCTGGCCCCTCGCCGCGGTGCTGGCCGCGCTGCTGACGCTGGTCGTGATCGTCCTGATGCTGCCAGACGAACTAGCACTCGCCGGCGACATTGCCCTGTTGATTATCGGCGGAATCCTCGTCCTGGTCGGAATCGCCATCACCATCAACTACTATGACGACTACTACGTGATCACGAACCGGCGGGTGACGCGGCGTGACCGGCAGCTGATCTTCTTCGAATCGCGCGCAGAAGCGCCGATCGAGATGGTCCAGGACGTGACGACGACGAGCGCATTCTGGGGCCGGTTGTTCGACTACGGCGACGTGACCGTGCGAACGGCATCGAAGGGCATGGGGATCACGCTGGTGAACGTGCCCCGGCCGTATGCGGTCCAGGATTTGCTGGAGGAGGCCCGCACGGAAGCGCAAGCGGACGAGCGCGGACGTCAGAAGGAAGAACTGCGCCGGGGGTTGATCCAGGACCTGCACCTGGCCTTGCCCGTGCCCGCCCCGGCAGCGCGCGCTCGGGCGACGCGCCGCTGCCCGAGACGGGACCCGCACCGGACTGGTTCACCAGGCTGCTGAGGCCGCGGCCACGCCGCCGGGCGGCTGCGGCCCGGCACGCCGGCGAGGGTGACGCTGGCCTCGCACCTGCCCGAGAGCTGGCGGAGGGCGGTCGTCGGCAACGCGGCGCCGCCGCCTGCGGCAGAAGCCCGGGTGCTCCCGGGCACGGTCACATGGCGCAAGCACTGGCTGAACGCGGTGAAGCGGGCGGGACCTCCGTTCCTGGCGTTTATGACCGTGCTCGTGTTGGGCCTGATCCTGTTCAGCGGCAACCTCGGAGCAATATCCATCGAGGGGGTGCGGCTGGGTCTTGGGCTGGCTCGTGCTGCTGGCCGGGCTGGGCTTCTGGCTGTGGTGGGAGTATACGGATTACCGGAACGATGTCTACCATGGTGACCGACGACAGGGTCATCGACACCGAGAAGACGCCGCTGGGACTGGCGGAGAAGCGCCGCGAGGGTGGGCTGGAGCGGGTGCAGAACGTCGTGTTCGAGCAGAACGGGCTGTGGGCGAAGATCTTCGGATACGGCAACGTCGTGATCAGCACCGCGGCCTCGGACGAAGGGTTTACATTCCTCATGGTGCCCAAGCCGCAGCTCGTGCAGGCAGTCATCTTCCAGAAGCTGAACCAGTTCCGGCTGCGCGACGAGCGACGACGCGCCTCCCAGCGCCAGCAGGAGTTGATCGAGGCGCTAGTCGGTGTATCACCAATTGCGAGGCGGCGGCACTCAGGCCGACAGCTTCTGAGGCCGAGCGGCCTGCGTGCTTCGGCTTACCAGCCGAAGGCGAGACGGTTGATCAAGCGCTCGGGCAAGCCCGGCCTGGCGCATCCCACGCTGGGTCTTCTCGATGTCATACTGGACCCGCCGCGGCTGCCAGAGTCGCCTTTTCCGTGTCCAGCAAGGCATAGGCCGAACGGCGGTCGTTGTCGCGCGGCTGACCCACGCTGCCGGGATTCAGGATCGCGCGGGTCTTGGGCTTCAGCGGCATGCTCGCGCCGAACTCGGGCGCGTCGAGCGTGCTCTTCTTTTCGCCGTCGACCAGGACGTGGAGCGCGGGGACGTGGGTGTGACCCACCAGGCAGTGACGGGTTGCGAAGTGCCTGAAGTTCTCCAGGGCGATCGAGGGATACATGATGTATTCCCAGATCGGATCGCGCGGGCTGCCGTGCGTCAGGGTGTAGCCCTCGACCTCGATAGGCTCGCTGGGCAGCGCGGACAGCCAGGCAATGGATTCTTCGCTGAGGTGCTCGGCGGTCCATAGGACTGCGCGCCGGGCCTCGGGGTTGAAGTCCTCCACGTCCATGCGGCCCAGGGCGGCCCAATCGTGATTGCCGATGACCGCGACGGCCTCGAGGTCCCGCACGCGCTGCACGCAGTCGTCGGGATGCGGGCCGTAGCCGACGGTGTCGCCCAGGCACCAGACGACGTCGTAACTCCCCTTCGCATCCTCGAGAACGGCCTCTAACGCCGTCAGGTTTGCGTGGATATCGGACAGGATCAGGACGCGCATAAGACCTCAGCCAGCATGATTTGTAGACCAGAGACGCCACATCATACCACGAGCGGCATGTTTGCAGAAAAAGGTTCAAAAGTGTTTTGTCGCGCCCCAAAGCCCTGTTATAATTGCGGGCGATTATGAGGGGAGCGCGATGAGGGGAGCAGGAGAACTGGATATCGAGACGACCTCCGCGGAGGAGACACAGCGACTGGGCGAGGCGATCGGGCGGCTCCTGCAAGGGGATGCCATCATCACGCTCGCCGGGGACCTGGGCGCGGGCAAGACGACGTTCGTGCAGGGCGCTGGGCAAGGGCCTGGGCGTGGGCGCGACGATCACCAGCCCGACTTTCGTGCTGATCAACCGGTACCTGACGGCGGATGGCCGGCAGCTGCAGCACGCGGATTGTTACCGGCTGGCGAACGCGCCGCTGGAGATGTGGGACGCGGGGTTGACGGACCTTTTCATGAACGAGGACGTGGTCGTGGTGGTGGAGTGGGCGGACCGCATACCGGGCCTGCTGCCGCCCGAATACCTCGACATTGCCATCGAGCACGAGGACGGCGACGGGCGGCGCTTCAAGATCGTCGGGCACGGGGCACGCTATCGTGAGCTGTTGCAGCGGCTCGAAGCTGTGCGGGCTGGGCAGGGCTGAACCATGTTGCTTGCGATCGACACTTCCACACGCCAGGCGAGCATTGCGGTCTACGATCACGCGCGCGGCCTGTTGGCCGAGCAGACGTGGTTCTCAGCGAACCGGCATACCGAAGAGCTGATGCCCGCGGTTGCGGCGCTGCTCAAACTGGCGGGGGTCGCCACTAAGGACCTGACGGCGATCGCGGTCGCGATCGGGCCGGGTTCATTCACGGGCCTGCGGGTGGGGCTGGCCGCGGCCAAAGGCTTGGCGCTCAGCCGGGGGCTGACGCTGCTGGGCGTGCCCACCCTGGACGTTACGGCATTTCCGCATCAGTCGCAGCCGGTTCCCGTGATTGCGGTCGCGCAGGCGGGCGGGGCACGGGTTTACTGGGCGCCGTACGCGCACGGGCCGGCCGGGTGGGGGGCGCAGGAGCCGTACGCGCTCTCCACGGTGATCGAGGTGGCGAACATCGATCACCCGGCCGATGGCGGTGGTGGGTGAGTTGAACGAAGCGGATCGCGAGACGCTGACCCGGTTTGCCGGGCGCCAGCGGGTCGTGTTCCTCTCGCCCGCGCTCGGGATACGGCGGGCGGGGGTGCTGGCCGAGCTGGCGCTGAAGCGGCTGGAGCTGGGCGAGGCGGATGACCCGGCAACCCTCAGCCCGATCTACCTGCAGCAGCCCGACGGCTCGAAGACCGCACAGGCGGCCGGCGCGCCAGGCTCGACGACCGGCGGGGGTGCTGCCCAGTGATCATGCCGTACGTCTCGCCGATGGTCGCGGACGATCTCGACGAGATTATGCCGCTGGAACGTGTGGCCTTTGCCGACCCGTGGACCCGGCGCATGTACCTGAGCGACCTGGCGGAAAACCCGCTGGCGACCTACCGGGTCATCCGGTCGGGCGACGGCGCGAACCTGCCGCCGATTCTCGGGTGGGGCGGGTTCTGGCTGCTCATCGACGAGGCGCACATCGCGACCGTCGCGTCGCACCCGCAGTATCGCGGGTGTGGGCTCGGGGAGTGGCTGGTGGTGGCGCTGCTCGACAAGGCGCAGGAACGGGGCGCGCGGGTGGCGACGCTGGAGGTGCGAGCGAGCAACATGCCCGCGCAGAAGCTTTATGACAAGCTGGGCTTCGACATCGTGGGCATGCGGCGCAAGTATTACCGGGACGGCGAGGACGGGCTGATCATGACCACGCCGCCGCTGGCCGAGCCGGAGATCCAGGCGCGGCTCGAAGCGGCGCGCGAGGACGCGCTGGAGCGCATGACGCGGTGCTTCCGCGACCGGGGGACGGCTCATGGCACAGGCTGATGCGGGCGGGCGCAGACGGACGACTCGCTGGAGAAGGTGGCCGGCGAAGTCAGGATTTGCGTCAGGTGCAAGCTGAGCGAGAGCCGGACGCTGGCCGTGCCCGGGGAAGGCCCGGCAGACGCGAGGATCTTCTTCATCGGCGAGGGTCCGGGGCGCAACGAGGACCTGCAGGGACGGCCGTTCGTCGGGCGCGTCGGGGCGGTTCCTGGAAAGCCTGCTGAAGGACATCGGGCTGGACCGCAGGCGAGGTGTTCATCACGAACGTGGTGAAGTGCCGGCCGCCCGAGAACCGCGACCCGCTGCCGCCCGAGCTGACCGCATGCCGCGATTACCTGGACCGGCAGATCGCGCTCGTCCAGCCTGCCGTCGTGGTGACGCTCGGGCGGTTCTCGATGGCGCGCTATTTTCCCGGGGCTTCGATCACAAAGATCCACGGCCAGGCCAAGCGCGCGGGCGACACCTATTATCTGCCCCTGTTTCATCCTGCGGCTGCGCTGCGGAGCGATGCATGGCGTGCGGCCATGAAGGAAGACTTCAAGAAAATCCCGCAATTGTTGGCCGAGATCGAGGCGAACAGGCAATAACGGATTTGTCTTTACCGGTATCAGGGAGGTCTCGTTTGTGAGTGACACACCTTTGCGGGTGATCCCGCTGGGCGGTTTCGGTGAGATCGGGAAGAATCTGCTGGCGCTGGAGTACGATCGTGACATCCTCGTGATCGATGCGGGCCTCATGTTCCCCGAGAGCGACATGCCGGGCATCGATCTCGTGTATCCGGACATCAAGTACCTGACGGAACGGGCAGACCGGATCCTGGCGATCGTGCTGACCCACGGGCATGAAGACCACATCGGCGCGCTGCCCTACCTGCTGAAGTACCTGGACGTGCCGGTGTACGCGACGGCACTGACGCGCGGGCTGGCGGAGATCAAGCTGAAAGAAGCGGGGCTGCTGGCCGACAGTGAGCTGTATACCATCGACTCGGACAGCACGATCGAGCTGGGCGCGTTCCGGGTCGAGTTCTTCCACGTCTGTCACAGCATCCCGGATGCCGTGGGCATCGTCATCCACACGCCGCTCGGCCCCGTCGTCCATGCGACCGACTACAAGTTCGACCAACACCCGGTCGACGGCAAGCTGACCGAGGTGGAGAAGCTCCGCAAGATCGGGGACTCGGGATGCCTCGTCCTGCTGTCCGACTCGACGAACGCGGACTCGAAGGGGTTCACGCCGTCGGAACGGAGCGTGAACGAGACGCTGGAGCAGGTGATGTCGGTCGCGCCGGGACGCGTCGATCATCGCGACCTTTGCCTCGAATATCTCGCGCATCGACCAGGTGATCCAGACCGCGCGGCTGTACGGGCGCCGGGTCGGGGTGATCGGCCGCAGCATGGTGAACAACGTCCGCATGGCGATCGGGCTGGGCTACCTGAACGTCACGCCCGACGAGCTGCTGAGCACGCACGAGATGAACAACCTGCCGCCCGAGCAGGTGGTCATCGTCTGCACGGGCAGCCAGGGCGAACCGAGCGCGGTGCTTGCCAGGCTGGCCGGGAACGAACACCAGCAGCTGCAGATCATGCCGTCGGACACGGTGGTGCTGTCGGCCACGCCCATTCCGGGCAACGAGGAGATGGTCAACCACATCATCGACGACCTGTTCCGGCTGGGCGCGGACGTGATCTACTCCGACCTGTGCGACGTACACGTGTCGGGGCACGGCAGCCAGGAAGACCTGAAGCTCATGCTGTCGCTGGTCCGGCCCAAGTTCTTCATCCCGATGCACGGCGAGTACCGGCACCTGGTGCTGCACTCGCGGCTGGCGCGGGAAGTGGGCGTCCCGGCGGAGAACATCGTGGTGGTCGAGAGCGGGCAGGTGATCGAGGTGCACGCGGACAAGATCAAGCTGGCCGAGGAGGTCGGCGGCGGGAACGTCCTGGTGGACGGACTGAGCGTCGGCGACATCGGCGCGGCGGTGCTGCGGGACCGCACGCACCTGGCGCGCGACGGCTTCCTGGTCGCGATGGTCGCCATCGACCGGGCGACGGGCGAAGTGGTGGCCGACCCGGAAATCCTGACGCGGGGGTTCGTCTACGTGGCGGAATCGGACGAGCTGATCGAGGGGGCGAAGGACCGGATGTGGCAGGTGCTGCGCGGTGCCGGGCGGCGCGGCGTCGTCCACCCGCAACAAGATCAAGGACGTCGCTGAGCCAATACTGTTACAACCGCACCGGCCGCCGGCCGCTGATTTTCCCGCTGGTGCTCGAGGTCTGAGTCACGCGGCGTGACGGATTACCGAATTTCACACAGGGGCACGCGTGCCCATCGCGGCCGCCCCAGGAGATGACCATGCCAGTCATGCGAACGGCCCTGATTGCCCTTTCCAAAGCAAAGCCTTGCAGGACCTGATCGTCCGCATTCCCGTCTCGCGGCAAGATGGCGCGGCGTTTCGTGTCGGGCGAGACGCTCGACGAGGCGATCGAAGCCGTGAGGCAGCTCAACCGGCAGGGGATGCTGGCGACGCTCGATCACCTGGGCGAGAACGTGGCTTCGAGGACGAGGCGATCTCGGCGGCCGACGAGTACCTGATTGCGCTCGACGCAATCGCCGAGTCGGGGGTGAACTCGAACGTGTCACTGAAGCTCACCCAGATGGGCTTCGACCTCGGGGAGATTTCTGCCTGGACAATGTACGGCGCATCGTCGATCGCGGCAGCAGAACTGGAAAACTTCGTCCGCATCGACATGGAAGGATCGGAGTACACCGAGCGGACGGTCGAGTTCTACCGGCGCGCTGCGGGAGCAGTACAGCAACGTGGGGCTGGTGGTCCAGGCGTACCTGCACCGGACGCAGGCCGACGTCGAGGCGCTGATCGCGGACGGCATGGGGCACTTTCGGTTGTGCAAGGGCGCGTACGATGAGCCGGCGACGCTCGCGTACCGGGAGCGGTCGCGGGTGACCCAGTCGATGCAGGAATTGATCCGTACGTGCTTCTCGGAAGCGGCGCGGCGCCAAGGGCGCGTACGCGGCAGTTGCCTCGCACGACGAGGAAGTCATCAACTTCGCGCGGGCGTACACGTACCAGCACGGCCTCGCACCCGAAGAGGTCGAGTTCCAGATGCTGTACGGCATCCGGCGGGAGCTGCAGGCCGACCTGGTCAAGCAGGGGTACAAGGTGCGGATCTACGTGCCTTACGGGACGCACTGGTATCCGTATTTCATGCGGCGGCTGGCCGAGCGGCCGGCCAACCTGGTCTTCTTCCTGCGCGCACTGGTGGGCGACAATGACGCGACCCCGAGCGTGGCAAGGGGTTAAACGCAGCGCACGGATAACACGAATACCGACCCTCCCATTGAAGGAGCCATCATGAGCGAACGACCTCTCGAAGGCCGGTGGGCCTTGATCCTCGGCGCATCCAGCGGGTTCGGCGCGGCGACCGGAAAGGCGCTGGCCGCACAAGGGATGAACATCGCCGGCGTGCACCTGGACCTGCGCGCCACGCTGCCGCAGGCCAAGGCCGTGATCGCCGACATCGAGTCCCAGGGCGTCAAAGCCCTGTTCTTCAACACCAATGCGGCGGACCCCGACAAGCGCGGCAAGATCCTGCAGGGCTGCGGGAGGCTATGGGGCCGGACGAGTGCCTCCACGTCTTCATGCATTCGCTCGCCTTCGGCACGCTGAAGCCGTTCATCCCGCCGATGCGGGAGGATGGCTCGCCGGGACCGGCAGAAGAGGCGCTCGACCCGGCGCAGATGGACATGACGTTCAACGTGATGGCGCACAGCCTGGTCTACTGGACGCAAGACCTCGTCGCGCGCGGGGCATGTTGGGGCGCGGCAGCCGCATCTTCAGCATGACCAGCGAGGGCAGCCACCGGGTGGTGCCGAACTACGGCGCGGTCGGCGCGGCGAAGGCCGCGCTCGAATCGCACACCCGGCAGCTGGCGATGGAGCTGGGGCCGCGGGGCGTGCTGGTGAACTGCATCCAGGCGGGCGTGACCGACACCCCCGCGCTGCGAAAGATCCCGGGGAACGAGCGCATGGTCGAGGAGTCGCTGCGGCGTAATCCCAGCGGGCGTTTGACGCGTACCGAGGACGTCGCCGCCACCATCGCTGCGCTGAGCAACCCGGCCGTGCAATTCGTCAGCGGGTCGGTCATCTTCGTCGACGGCGGCGAGGATGTCGCCGGTTGATGGGCCGACCGTCGACATGGACCACGGCCAAAGTGCGCCGGTGTAGCGGCTGAATGGCGTTTACAATCCGCCCGGCCGCGGCAGAAGACGAGACGGCCATCAAGGCGCTGGTCCGGGCGGCGAACATCAACCCGCTCGGCATCCACTGGCAGCGATTCCTGGTGGCCGAGGATGGCGGGCGCATCGCGGCCATCGGCCAGATCAAGGTCCACGGGGACGGCAGCCGCGAGCTGGCATCGATCGCCACCGTGCCTGACCGGCAGGGCGAGGGAATCGCCACCGCGATCATCCAGGCCCTGCTCTCGTCCGACGCCCGCGAGTCGTCGGGGCCGCTGTACCTGACGTGTCGGGGCCACATGCGCCATTCTACGAGCGGTTCGGGTTCCGGAAGGTGGAGCAACCGGCCGGCCTGCCGCCCTACTTTCGAAGGCTGATGCTCATCGCCCGGGCATTCTGGGCCGTGGGCAGGCTCTTCGGAAGCGGCGAAGACGGGCTGGTCATGGTACGGGAGGTGTGAGGGTGCGCTTCACCGACTTCACGCTGGCGATCGGCGAGCGCCAGGCCGCGGGTACGACGTGACGGCGCTGGCGGCCGGACTGGGCCGCGCCAACGCCTTACTCCCGCCGCCCCCCGTGGCACTTACGACGGCCCTGGGCCGGGCAACTGGTCGGCAGACCGACGCTGCCGAGCTGACCAAGGCAGGCGGGCTGCTGTTCGAGTGGGCCTTTCCATCCCCTATTCGCACGCAGCTGCGGGTGGCCTGGGACCGGGCAGAGCGGGCGGGGGAGGGACTGCGGCTGCGGCTGAGCATCGATCCCCCCGAGCTGGCGGTCTGGCCGTGGGAACTGCTGCACGACACGGACCGGCGCTACACCTTCGCGACGTCCGCCTCCACCCCACTCGTAAGGTTCTACGACCAGACGGACCGTTTCGGCGCGGTCACCGATCCCGGCACGGAACTCCCCATCGAGCTGCTCCTCGTGCTGCCTACCGCACGAGACCTGAACCTCGCACTCGAGCGGAGCAACGTCGAGCAAGTCGCCCACGCGTCCGAGGGGATGCTGCGCGTGCGGGTGCTGGAGGGCGGAGTGACGCGGGCGGACCTGGCCGATGCGCTGCTTCTCGGCAATTACCGGATCCTGCACTTCGGCGGGCACGGAGGATTCATCGACGGCCGCGGCTACCTGGGGCTGAACGAACCGGACGGGGCGGCCGACTGGCTGGACGGCGAGGCGCTCGGGCGGCTGCTGCTCAACTACCGGTCGGTGCGGCTCGCGGTGCTGAATGCGTGCGACGCGGGACAGGCGGACGATAGCCGAGCCTTGGCCGGGCTCGCGCCCCAATTGGTCGCGGCCGGGATCCCCGCGGTCGTCGCGATGCAGTTCCCGATCACGGACAAGGCGGCTGCGACGTTCGCTCGCGAGTTCTACAAGCGGCTGTGCGTGGGGGATGAGGCGGGCCAGGTCGACGTGGCGGCGGCCTACGCGTGGTCATGCTCTCCGTCCTGCATCCAGGGGATCGCAGCTGGGCCGCGCCGGTGCTCTTCACGCAGGCGCCCGACGGCATCATCTTCAGCGTGCCGGCGCGGTGCGGGCAGGCGGGGCGCTCGATCCGCTGGCGCAGCGCGAGCGACTGCTGGCGCTGACCGCGTCGCTGCAGTCGAGCATGCAGGCGGAAGAGGACTGGAAGCTGGCGGACGTCGCAACGCTGGAGGCGTGGCGGGGAGCGACCGAACGGGCCGCGGAAGCGTACCAGGCGCACCTCAGTCACCCAAGGCCGGAAGTGCGCCAGGTCGCGCGAGCAAGGCTTGGAGCTTGTCGGGAAGCGGCTGACGGCGCTGGATGCGGCTATCGCCGGCCGCGGCTGAACGAACTGATTCCGTGATGGGATCTACAGTGCGAAACCTCCGAGGTCCTCCGTGACCTCGGAGGTTGGGACGTAGTTTTCGACGTGGAATGAGTTTAGATTACCCGACTTCTGGGATCAGAACCAGCCGCGCTTGACGAAGACGCGCGTCACCAGCGCGGCCAGGCCCACCGCTACCAGCAACACCAGTATGAATGCCAGTGGGTGGTCCTGGAAAGGCAGCCGCACGTTCATGCCAAAGAGGCTCGCAACCAATGTCGGGAGTGCGACGACAATGGTGGCCGCGGCCAGGAACTTCATGACCGCGTTGACGTTGTTTGAGATGATCGACGCGAATGCACCCATTGTCGAACTGAGTATGTTCGAGGCGATGTTGGTCATTTCAATGGCCTGCTGATTCTCAGTCATGACGTCCTCGAGCAAATCCTCGTCATCCGGATAGGTGCGGAAGAAACCGGACCGGTGCAGCCGCTCCATCATCAACTCGTTGGCCTTGAGCGCGGTGGTGAAGTACACCAGGCTCTTCTGGTACCTGAGCAGCCCCAACAGCTCCCGGTTCTGCATGGACATCTGGAGTTTGTCCTCCAGCGCATCCACCGTGCGGTTGATTTCGCGCAGATGCAGCAGATACTTGTTTGCCGCGGCCAACAGCAGCTGCAGGATGAAGCGGTTCCGCTTGGCGGTCGACAGCCCGCGCATCTTGCCCGCGGCCATGTCGCGCAGGAGGTCATAATCGTGCCGGCACACGGTCATGATCCACTGGCCGTCCATTACGATGCCGAGCGGGATCGTGGAGAAGGGAACGTCGGCGTTCGGACCCTGGTAGAAGGGGACTCGGAGCAGGATCATTGTCTCCCCGTCCTCGCGCTCGACGCGGGGGCGTTCGTCGAGGTCGAGGGGATAGGTGATGAATTCCGGGGGCACGCACAGGTCCCGCAGCCGCGCCAGCTCCTCGGGGCTCGGATCGACCACGCTGATCCAACAGCCCTTGCTGATTTCGTCGAGGACTTCGATGCCCTGTTCCCCGGTCTTGTAGATTGTGATCATGGTTCCCTCCTGCTCAGGCCCCGCGCGGATCTGGCTGCGCCGCCCCATCCCAACGCGCAGAAGGCCGGAAACGTGCCGAACGCGGTCACCGGTGAGTGCTAGCTCAGTTAAGAAACAGAAGGGACCCGGAGACGTCCGCCACCGCGCAGCGATGGCAGACAGGGCAGCTATGCCCTGAGTGAGGTCACTGCGAGGAGGCCGGCGTCGGGCCGGCCGCTCTGTCTGGAGGTGCTGACGTGCTTGCCGTGGCGGTCAGCACCGTTGGTACTACCAGCTATCGGTTCTGATCCCATAAACCCTGATTGATGCATCCTTGGGAGCCAGATCTCCCACCCCAATCGATGAAAGGCTCATTGATGGGCGACGACGCGCCTGCCAGAAACGTGCGGGCGCAGCACTATTTTACCCCGTGACCGGCGATTTTCAAAACCAGGGAGCGCTCGAGAGCGCGTCAGCTCGCCCCCGAACCGGCGCCACTCCAGGTGGGCAGGACGAAGGGCGGCTCGGTTTGCCGGTTCCCCAGAAGCCGGTCGAGGGCCCAGGCGAGAGCGTCCTGGTCACGCCAGGGGTGCTCGATTACGCCGAAGCACATGGACTGCTCGTGTCCCTTGCCGCAGACCAACACGACGTCGCCCGGCCGTGCGGCGCGCACGGCGTGCAGGATGGCCGCCTGCCGGTCGGGCACGCGTACGAAGTCGTCACCTTCTGCGCGGCCGGCCCGGGCCATGGCGTCCGCGGTTTCGGCGAGGATCGCATCGAGGGCTTCCGTGCGGGGGTCCTCGGCGGTGATCACGGTGTAATCTGCGTACCGGGCGGCGACCTCGCCCATGAGGCGGCGCTTCTCGCGGTCGCGCAGGCCGGCGCTGCCGAACACGGCGATGACGCCGATGGTCCGTTCCTACCAGATCCCGGGCCGTCGCCAGGGCCGCGGCAAGCGCGTTCGGGGTGTGGGCAAAATCGACGATGGCGGTAAAATCCTGCCCGCGGTCGATGCGCTCCATGCGTCCGGCGATGCCGGTCAGCCCCCGGATGCCTCCGGCGATCGCCGAACCGCTGACGCCCAGGGCCAACGCCGCGCCGGCCGCAGCCAGAATGTTTGAGACGTTAAAGCGGCCCGCAAGCGCGGTAACGACGTGCAGGCGCTCGACCAACGCGGCGCCCTCAAACAGCTCGACGTCGAAGGTCATGCCGGAAGGACCCTGCTCCAGGGCAGAGGCACGGAGGAGCCCTGCGGGCGCGGGAAGCTCCGCGGGCAGGCCGGGCAGCGCGGTGTAGACGATGTAGCGCTCGGCGGGGATGGCTGCGAGGTAGGTGTAGGAACTGTCGTCGGCGTTCAGGACCGCGGTCTTGGCAGGCGAAGACGCTGACGGCGCGCCCGAGGCGGGGCGATCCGAGAAGCGAACGGAAGAGCATGGCCTTGGCTTCCCGGTAGCCCGCGTAACTGCCGTGGAAATCGAGATGCTCGTGCGTGATGTTGGTGACGACCGCGATGTCGTAATCGACGCCGGTCACCCGGTGCTGGGCGAGCCCGTGCGAGGTGGTCTCCAGCACGGCAACTTCTGTCCCGCGTCATGCATGTCGGCCAGGTAGCGCTGCACGTCGGCGGAGTCAGGCGTGGTCGTGTGGAGGCCAGTGTCGTACGTCCGGTCGCCGATCATCGCGTTGACGGTGCTGATCATGCCCGCCCGAAGGCCCGCCGCCTGCAAGATGCTAAAGAGCAGGTTGCAGGTGGTGGTCTTGCCGTCGGTTCCCGTCACGCCGACGACCGTCATGGCGCGGCTGGGGTGGCCGTACCACCCGGCATGCAGCCAGGCCAGCGCGGCCCGGCCATCGAGCACCTGAATGTAGGGGACGGACGGTGGAGGCGGGACGGCCAGGTCCGCGGGCGGGAGCTCGCCGACGATCGCCGCCGCGCCGCGGGCGAGCGCGTCGGGGATGTAGCGATGGGCGTCGGCGCCCACGCCCCGGTACGCCACAAAGAGAGCGCCAGGGGTTACCTGGCGCGAATCAGACGTGACGGACGAAATGTCGACCTCGAGATTGCCCGGGCGAACGACGATGCCGGGTACAGCCTCGACGAGCTGCGCTAGAAGCATCGAACGGCCTAACTTCCGGCGGTCGAGTGCGAGTGGCGGCGGCCCGAGCTCTGATGCTCGCCCACCCGCAAACCGTGCCACCTGCAAGCCGAGTCGTGACAGCGGTAGCGGCGGACGGGCACGTACAGGCAGATCAAGCGGTCCAACGTCTTGCGATGGATACGATGGATTTGGCCGCCGCAGCGCGGGCAGGTGATGGACGCCAGCTGCGGGTTGTTGAGCAAGCGCCAGCGCACGCGCAGCACGATCGCCAGCAAGGCGCCGGCGATCAGCAGCCCGCCGACCAGGTCCGACAAGCTCAACCGGGCGGCGAAGGCCTCGATGTGCAAGTCAAGGTGCTGGAGCTGAGCCGACAGGCCGCGCGGCGCCCCTGCGCAACCAGGCCGCGACGGATCTGCGGATGTTCAGCTGCTCGAGCAGGAGAAACAACCCAAGCACAACGGCCAGGAGCCAGAACAGCTCGAAGCGATAGTGAAGCCAGATGGTGCGGGCACGGCCTTCGTGATGCCGCGTCGACCGCCTCAGCCGTGTTGTCGTCTCGTCCAAACCAACCTGCTGTTTTCTAGCGCATCATCGACAGCAGCGAGCGAGCGGAGACCGATGCCCACGCGATCAGCGGACCCGGAACAAGGCCCAGGCCAACGGTCACGATTGCCGTGATGGTCAGCACCGCGCCGAATGCCGGCGAAACGACGACGTTCTCCGCCCGCTCTTCCTTCGGGGTGAAGAACATGTACCGGACGATATTGAGATAGTAGAACGCCGCGATCACCGTGTTGATCGCGGCGATGGCGAGCAGCACCCACATCTCGCGGCGCACCGCCGCACCGAACACGAACAGCTTGCCGAGGAAACCGCCTGTCGGCGGGATGCCGGCCAGCGACAGGAGGAAGATCACCAGCAGGCCGGCCAGCCAGGGCGAGCGATAGATGAGGCCGGTGTAGTCCTTGAGCTCGACCTTGCCCGTCGCGGTTTCGATGGCGGTCACCACGGCGAACGCGCCGAGGTTGGTGAACAGGTAGGCGAACAGGTAGACGAGCACGCCGTTGATGCCGTTGAAGGCCAGGCCCGGCGCGGTCGCCACCGCTGCCATGCCGATGAGCATATAGCCCGCCTGGGCGATCGAGGAATACGCGAGGAGCCGCTTGATATTGGTCTGCCGGAGCGCGGTCAGGTTGCCCAGCGTCATGGTCAGGACCGAGAGCGCGACGAGCAGCGTGATCCAGACGTTCGGAGATGACCGCGCCGCCCAGGGCGGTCAGGAAGACGCGCATGAGCAGCGCAAACCCAGTCGCCTTGGAGGCGGTGGACAGGAACGCCGGTGATCGGGGTAGGCGCGCCTTCGTAGGTGTCGGGCGCCCACTGGTGGAATGGAACCAGGCTGGCCTTGAAGCCGAAGCCGGCCAACAGCATGACGATCGCGGGCACGATGAGCCAGACGAGCGCGCCGGGGGCCTGGCGTGCGAGGCCGCTCGAAAGCTCGGTCAGATCGGTCGTGCCGGTGGCGCCGTACAGCAGCGACATGCCGTACAACATGACCGCGGACGCAGTGGAACCGTAGAGGAAGTACTTGAGGGCAGCCTCGCCCGATTTGCGGTCATTCCTGAAGTATCCGGCCAGGACGTAGCTCGTGATGCTGAGGAACTCCATGGCGAGATAGATCATGATCAGGTTGATGGCCGACACGGCCAGGCAGATCGCCAGCGCGGTGATCAGGAGCAAGGCGTAGAACTCGCCGCCGTACGGCGTGCGGCCCTTCAGATAGGGCATCGCGGTCAGGATGACCAGGCCGACCCCCATCAGTGCCAGGGCTTTGAAGAAGAGCGCGAAGGCATCGACCGAGAGCATCGTCGCCACGATCGAGGAACTGCCCTGGCTGGGAACCAGCGCCAAGGCCGCCACGAGCAGCACGACGATCGCGATGCCGGGCAGCCAGGAGAAACGCCGTTCGGGCGACGCCATGCGGCGCAGCCACAGGATGTCGAGCATGAACACCAGCGCCGCGCCAACCAGGAGCACCAGCTCGGGCAGCAGGTAGGTAATGTCAGAAAGTTTCAAGGGACTGCCTCCCGTCCTGGATCATCACTTGGCCAGCGAGGTCATCAGGTTGACGAACGTGCCGTTGAAGAACGTCAGGATCGTGGCCGGGAAGACGCCGAAGAAGATCATGAAGATTGCCAACGGCCACAGGGTCACCTTCTCAAACAGGGCGACGTCCTTCGGCTCGTGGAGCTCGGCCCCGGTTTCCACATCCGACCAGTGAGCGATCTTGTGGGGATCATACTGGCCGAGGAAGGTGAACTGGACGATCTTCCAGAGGATGTAGGCTGCGGTCAGGACGATGCCGATGACGCCGATGACGGCCCAGATGCTCACGATGGCGAAGGCGCCGCGGAAGACGAAGAGCTCGCTCCAGAAGCCGGCGAGGCCGGGAAGGCCCAGGGAAGTGAACGCGGCCACGGCGAACAGGCCGTAGTAGTACGGCATCTTGCTGCTGAAGCCGCCGAACATCTTCAGATCGCGGACGTGCGCCCGTTCGTAGATCACGCCGACCAGGAAGAACAAGGCGCCCGTGCTGAGGCCGTGAGTGAACATCTGCAGCGCGGCGCCGGTGAGGGCCATGGCGCTGGCGTCTACAAAGGCCGGTTGGCCGATCGCGTAGGCCGCTGCGCCCACGCCGAGCAGGATGTAGCCCATGTGGCTGACCGAGGAGTAGGCGATGAGTCGCTTCAGATCCCACTGCGCCATGCGACACGAGCGCGCCGTAAATGATCGAGATGACGCCGAGCGCCACGATGAGGATCGCAAAGCGGTTCGCGGCGGTCGGGAAGACGGGGAGGGCGATGCGCAGGATGCCGTAAGCGCCGAGCTTCAGCAGGATGCCGGCCAGGATGACAGACCCGGCGGTCGGCGCGGCGGTGTGGGCGTCGGGCAGCCAGGTGTGGAACGGCCAACTCGGGACCTTGATCGCAAAGGCGAGGAAGAAGGCGAAGAACGCCAGGCTGGACAGCAGCACGTTGTTGGCGTAAGGCTGCGCGCGCTGGGCCTCGACGATGTCGAAGCTGCCGGTAACGAAGTAGATCGCGAGGATCGCCAGCAGCATGAAGACCGAGCCGGCCATGGTGTAGAGGAAGAACTTGATTGCCGAGTACTGGGGCCGGTCTTTCGCCTGGCCCCAAATCCCGATCAGGAAGTACATCGGCACGAGGCCGATCTCCCAGAACACGTAGAAGAGCACGAGGTCGAGCGAGACAAACACGCCCAACATGCCCATCTCGAGCAGGAGGAACAGGAAGAAGAACTCGCGCACCCGCGTCTTGATGGTGCGGGCGGAGTACCAGAGGCCAAGCGTGGTCAGGAACGTGGTCAGGAAAATGAAGGGCACGCTCAGGCCATCCACGCCCATGTGGAAGGTGATGTTGAGCGCGGGGACCCAGGGCGCCATTACCTGGAACTGCATGCCTCCCAGAGCCTGGTTGTAGGCAAACCACAAGTAGATCGAGAGGCCCAACGGGAGCGTGCTGATCGCGATGGCGCCCGTCTTGATAAGCCGTTCCTCCCGAGCCTTGTCGAGGTTGAACCACTTGCCCCACGGCAGCAGCGTGAGGATGGCGCCGACAAGCGGGACGAAGGTGATAATGGCCAGCAGCTGGTTATTCATCAAAGAGCCCTCCGATGGACCGGTTGCGAATAAGATCAAAAGACATATTACTTGGGCAGCAGAAGGAAGACGCCCAAGGCAAGCGAAACCACGAGCAAAATCGTGAAGAGATAGTTCTGCGCCTTGCCGGTCTGCAGGACCCGCAGAGCCGAGCCCATCGAGCCGGCAACGCTGCCTATCCCGTTTACGATCGCGTCCACGACGTTCACGTCGAACCAGTGGCCGGCCTCGGACAGCCGGCGGCCGACCTTGCCTACGCCGTCCACGATCGGGTCGATAACCCACGAATCGTCGAACTTGAAGAGCCAGTTGGCAAGGCGCTGGGTGCCCTTGACGAAGACCTTGTAATACAGCCCGTCAAAGTAGTACTTGTTCTGCAGCACCCGGTAGAGCCCGCCCAAGGGCCGCGCCATCGGGTCCGGCGCCTCGCTTTGCGCCCGCGCTCGGCGTAGCCGCGGTAGACGAAGTAGCCCAACGTCAGCCCGCCCAGTGCGACGATCAGCGAGGTGAGCAGCGGGGTGGCATTGAACGGCAGCTCGGCCGCCTCGATGTGCAGCGCCTCGGCCAGGCCGCCGATGTAATGATGGAACGGGTTGGTGGACAGCCCGCCCAGCACCGGGAACGTGCGCGGGATGCCGATCCACCCGGCCGCCACCGCAAAGACGGCGAGCACCATCAGCGGAATGGTCATCCAGGCAAAGATGCTGTCGTGCTCGGAGGCGTGGACCGCGGCCTCGGTGCGCGGCTTGCCGAAGAAGGTCATCATGATCTGCCGGCCGGTGTAGAACGCGGTGAGCAGCGCGGCGATCGCCAGCACGAAGAAGATGATCGTGTGCTGGTTGGCCCAGGCATCGGCCAGGATCTCGTCCTTGCTCCAGAAGCCGGCGGTGACCAACGGGAACCCGCTCAATGCGAGGCCGCCGATGATAAAGGTCCACGCGGTGCGGGGCATCCGGCGGAACAGGCCGCCCATGTTGCGCATGTCCTGCGGATCGAAGCCGTGCTCTTCGCGGGCTCGTCTCGGCGGTGTGCGTCTGCCGGGCGAGCGCGCGCTGACCTCGTGCGCGTGGGCGCGTGGCCGCGCCGTGCACATGGCCGCCTCATGCTGCCCGTGCTCCATGCCGTGGATCACGCTGCCCGAGCCGAGGAACAGGAGCGCCTTGAAGAAGGCGTGCATGAGCAGGTGGAAGGTGGCTGCGACGTAGGCGCCCATGCCCAGCGCGGCGAACATGAAGCCGAGCTGCGAAATTGTCGAGTAGGCGAGGACCTTCTTGATGTCGGTCTGGGCGACGGCGATGGTGGCCGCGAACAGAGCCGTGAACGACCCGATAAACGCGATGAAACGCAGCGCGCCGCCGTGCTCGACGGCCGCCATCAGCGGGAAGAGGCGGATGATCAGGTAGACGCCGGCGGAGACCATGGTGGCGGCGTGGATCAATGCGGAGACCGGGGTGGGGCCTTCCATCGCGTCGGGCAGCCAGACGTGGAGCGGGAACTGCGCGCTCTTGCCGATGGCGCCCCAGAAGATCAGGATCGCGATCACCGTGGCCCACGGCATGGCGCCGACGATCGGCAGATTGACCGTCATGGTGCTCAAGCGCTCCAACGTTTGGGGCGACATGATCTCCGAGAACGTTATCGTACCCGTAAGCGCAAAGAGCAACAGGAACCCGGACAGCATGATCGTGTCGCCGACGCGGGTGGTGAGGAAAGCCTTCAGGCCGGCCTCTTTCGGCGTGATCTGCTTGGGGTTCGGGTACTTGCGGGCAAACCAGAAGCCGATGAGCAGGTACGAGCAGAGGCCCATGATTTCCCAGAAGATGAGCGCCAGCACCCAGTTGTCGGACAGGACGAAGCCGAGCATACCAGCGGCAAACAAGCGCGATATAGGCAAAGAAGCGGCTGGCCATCGGGTCGACGTGACCCGGTTCGGCGGGCTTGCCCCGCTCGTCGTGCTCTCCCGCCACTGCCGGCGGGCTTTCGGGCTTGCCGACGCCCATGTAGCCAACGGCGTAGACGAAGATCAGGAAGCAGACGAACGGCACCATGAAGAGCATGGCGGCCGAAAGCGGGTCGACCCGGAAGCCGAAGCCCTGCCAGGTGGAGCCGGTGGGGAGCCAGTTCTTGACGAAGGTGATGGGATTCGCGCCGAACTCCTCCATGCCGAACGTGGTGAAGGCGATGGCCCAGCTGATGACCCAGGAAAGGCCGATCCCGCCAGGGCGATGCCCACGCTCAGCTTCTTGCTGCGGTTCGCGAAGAGCACGATGAGCGCGAACGCGGCCAGCGGGAGGAACGGGATGATCGGCGTCAGGTTGAAGACGGCCGGAACGGCAGCGTGTTCGCTCATGTCGTTATCCCTTCATCGTGTCGATCTCTTCGACGTTCACCGTGCTGCGCTGGCGGTAGATCGCGATGATCAGGGCCAGGCCGACGGCGGCTTCGGCGGCCGCCACGGTGATGACGAAGATGGCGAACAACTGCCCGGTCAGTTGGCGCTGCCGCCGAGAACCGCGGCGTAGCGCCAGAAGGCGATCAGATTGATGTTGACCGCATTGAGCATCAGCTCGACGCCCATGAGGACGCCGACCGCGTTCCGCCGGGCCAGCAGCGCCGAATGCACCGATGCAAAACAGCCCGGCCGCGACGATAAGATACCAGGTGAGTGGAACCATGCTAGATCTCCCGCTCACGCGCGATGATGACTGGCGCCGATCATGGCGACGACCAGCAAGACCGAGGCGACTTCGAAAGGAATGACGTACGGGCCCATGAAGTCGGCGCCCAGACGTCGAGATGGCGTCTGCGGGAGCCGGTGCGCCGCGGAGCCGGGCCACTGCACCCGCGTCAGGATGGCGGCCAGCAGCACGAACAGGACGGCGGAGAAGCCCGCCACCAGCCCCCACTGCTCGTTGAAGCGCCGGGTGCCTGGGTCCATGACCCCGCGACTGAGCATGATCGCAAAGATGATCAGGGTCGAGATCGCGCCGACGTAGATGAGCACCTGGGCGACGGCCAGAAACTCCGCGTTCAGGAGGAGAAACAGGCCCGCGATGCCGAAGAAGGCCAGGACCAACCACAAGGCCGACGCGGAACAGGCTGCCGCGTGGTTACGACCAGCGCACCGGAGACCAGCGTAACGGCGCTGAGGACTATGAACATCACTTGTTGCATGAGTGCATCCCCGTTTAGCGGACGGATTGGCGAATCAAACAAGACCGGCAACGGGCCGGCGGGAGCATTACGCTGCATCCCGGCTCGGCCCGTTAAGTCGAATCAGGCCGCTGCCGTCGCAATGCTGTGCGCGGCGGCGTGTCGCTTGGCCGCCCGGCCCAGCATGGTCGCGGCGACCACCAATATCACCAGGTTGCCGCCAAGCACCAGGAGCCACTGGACCGCGATCGGTACGGGCAGCTTCAGCACGACTGGCCACCCAGAGCAGGTTCGCCAGCGAAGCGGGCACCAGCACCTTCCAGGCGAAGGCCGAGCATCTGGTCGATGCGGAAGCGGGGCCACGTGCCGCGAATCCACATCAGCAGGAAGACGACCAGAAGGGTCTTGATAATAAAGTAGAGCGGCCCGAGCGCGGGCACCTCGTGGCTGAACGGCCCGCGCCAGCCGCCGAGGAACAGTGTTGCCGTGATCGCCGAGATGGCGAAACAGGTTGCCGTACTCGGCGATGTAGAACCAGCCGAACTTGAGGCCGCTGTACTCCACGAAGTAACCGGCAACGATTTCGGAGTCGGCTTCGAGCAGGTCAAACGGCGCGCGGCCGACTTCGGCAGAGCCGGCAACGAAGTAAGCAATGAAGGCGACCGGCAGCACCAGGATGAACGGAACTTGCTGCGCTTCGACGACCCCCATCGTGCTCATCGTGCCGGCGAGCAGCACGACCGTGGCGATGGAGAGGATCATCGGGACCTCGTAGCTCAGCAGCTGGGCGACCACGCGGAATGCGCCGATGAGTGCGAACTTATTGTTCGAGGCCCAGCCGGCCATGATGACCGAGACCGTGGTGATCGAGCCGACCGCGACAAGGTACAGGACGCCGACGTTCAGATCCTGGCCGATCATGCCCTTGCCGAAAGGCACCACGGCCCAGAGCAGCGCAGCCGCGCCGGCGATCAGGATCGGGGCCAGGTTGAAGACCGGGCGATCCGCGCCGTCGGGCACGATGTCTTCCTTAATAAGCATCTTGACCGCATCGGCAATGGCCTGGAAGATGCCCCAGGGACCGACGCGATTCGGGCCGATGCGGTTCTGGATGCGGCCGATCACCTTGCGTTCCATCCACGTCAGCGTGAGGGTCGCGATGACTGGCATCATCACCAAGATGATGCCGATGACCAGATAGTTGACCACGGTCACCGCGGCAGGCGGCAGGAAGCTGCTCAGCCATGCCGTCCACGAGCTGCCGAGGTTAACGAAGAAGTTGCGGATGTAGTCGAACATATCAGTGCCACTCCAGCGCTTTCTTCTGCCAGGCGTACATCAGGCCGCCGAGCAGAATCAGGACGAAGAGGACCATCTCGACCAACGCGTAGAGGCCGAGCTTGTTATAGGCAACCGCCCAGGGGAAGACAAAGATGGCTTCGACGTCGAAAACCACGAACACGAGCGCGTAAAGGTAATACTGGGCCTTGAACTGGACCCAGGTGTCGCCGATCGTTTCCATGCCGCACTCGTAAGTGGCGTTCTTGGCGGGGTTGGGCTTCTTAGGGCGAATGAGCCCAACTCATGACGAGGCCGATGACGGGCAACGCGAAGGCGATAACGGCAAAAATGGCGATAAAAGCGTACTGCGAGAGCACGGTCAACCCTCCTTTGGGCCGCGCGCGCCTACAGTCGGGGCGCACGCGGTGAAGGCCGTTCTATCAGTTGGTCGCGCCGGGAAGAGGCTTTCGGAGACCCGGTGCAAAGCTACCGCAAAGCGGCGGCATTGTAGCACGACGGTATGTAGAACGCAAAGCCAGCAAGTTAAAGATGAACCTAAAGACGGCGCCCGGATACTGCCCGCGCCGCTGCAAATTCATTATAATGTACTCGACGTCACAGAGCAAACGGGGGATTTGTCATAACTAAGAGGAGGTTATAAAGCAAACGTTTTGACAACCCATTGTCGTTCGTGATAGACTTCGCCAACGCGCGCGCCGGCTCCGGGGCTGACTTGAACCCCCTTACCGGCGCGCTGCCAGCTTGAGTCTATCGCTCAGCATCTACCTGTCGCTGTGGAGCAAGTCATGCCAGAAGGCTACCTCCCTATATTCGTCATGGTCGTCGTTGCGTTCGGCTTCGCCGCACATCGCACTCGCCGTCTCCGCCCTCCTCGGCCCCCGCCGCCGCAACCCCGCCAAGGACGAGCCCTACGAGTCCGGCATCCTCCCCTTCGGCGACGCCAAGCGCCGCTTCCCCGTCCAGTTCTACCTCGTCGCCGTCCTCTTCATCCTCTTCGACGTCGAGGTCATCCTCATGTACCCCTGGGCCGTCGCCGCCCGCAAACTCGGCCTCTTCGGCCTCGTCGAAATGGTCATCTTCGTCGCCATCCTCCTCGTAGGCTTCGTCTACGCCTGGAAGAACGGCGCCTTCAAGTGGCAGTGAAACGGGTCTGTAACGGAGCAAATCATGGGCCTCGAAGACAAGCTGCCCGACTGAGGGCTTCGTCACCACCACCCTCGAATACGCCGTCAACTGGGGCCGCAAGTGGTCCATCTACCCGCTCACCTTCGGCCTCGCCTGCTGCGCCATCGAGCAGATCGCCGCCGGCGGCTCCCGCTTCGACATCGCCCGCTTCGGCTCCGAGGTCTTCCGCGCCTCCCCCCGCCAGGCCGACCTCCTCATCGTCTCCGGCCGCGTCGCCCAGAAGATGGCCCCCGTCATCAAGCGCATCTACGACCAGATGCTCGAGCCCAAGTGGGTCATCGCCATGGGCATCTGCGCCTCCGCCGGCGGCCCCTTCAACAACTACGCCATCGTCCAGGGCGTCGACAAGCTCCTCCCCGTCGACGTCTACGTCCCCGGCTGCCCCCCCCGCCCCGAGGCCCTCCTCTACGGCCTCACCCTGCTCCAGCAGAAGATCCAAAAAGAACACTTCCGCCAGCGGAGCTACCGCGCGCGATGAGACCAAGGCTCACAGCCCATGTAGCGGACAGGTGCCAATCTTGTGCCATCGTCAGCCCGGAGGCGACTCATGATTGACGTCGCGCCCATCACCGACATCGCCCTGGCCGAGCTCGCCGCCCAGAAGATCCGCGCCCGCTACCCCGACGCCATCCTGGCCACCGCCACCCACCGCGGCGAAACCACGCTCACCATCCGCGCCGCAGGACCTCCTCGGCGTCGCCCGCCTCCTGCGCGACGACCCCGAGCTCGGCTGCCGCCACCTCGCCAACCTCACCGCCATCGACTGGAGCAAATACCCCGGCTACCACCGGCCGCGAGCGCTTCACCACCAACTACCAGCTCCTCTCCACCACCACCTGGCGCCGCCTCAGCCTCAAGGTGCCCGTCCCGCAATCTTCAATCGGCGATCCCCAGTCTCAATCGGCTGCCCCCAGCCGTCCCCTCCCTCACCCCCCTCTGGCCCGGCGCCGACTGGCCCGAGCGCGAGGCCTACGACCTCATGGGCATCCGCTTCGACGGCCACCCCGACCTCCGCCGCATCCTCATGCCCACCGCCTGGCCCAACCACCCCCTCCGCAAGGACGTCCCCCGCGGCGGCGAGCCCGTCCCCTTCTCCATGACCTGGGAAGACGAGGAGTTCGAGTCCTTCGGCCAGCAGATTATCGAGGCCAAGGCCGTCCCCCAGGTCCCGCCCAAGCAGGCCGACGCCAACCGCCACATGATTCTCAACATGGGCCCCCACCACCCCTCCACCCACGGCGTGCTGCGCGTCGTCGTCGAGCTCGACGGCGAGACCGTCGTCGCCGCCTACCCCGACCTCGGCTACCTGCACTCCGGCTTCGAGAAGCAGGGCGAGACCATCCGGTACAAGGACTTCCTGCCCTACACCGACCGCTCCGACTACCTCTCCTCCATGTGCAACAACCTGTGCTACTCCATCGCCGTCGAGAGGCTCATGGGCGTCGAGATCCCGCCCCGCGCCCAGGTCATCCGCGTCGATCATGGCCGAGCTCCAGCGCATCGCCTCCCACCTCCTCTGGCTCGGCACCCACATCATGGACGCCGCCGGCATGAGCCACGCCATGCTCATGTACGCCTTCCGCGAGCGCGAGCAGCTGCTCGACATTTTCGAGCTCGTCTCCGGCGCCCGCCTCACCACCTCCTACATCCGCCCCGGCGGCGTCTGGCGCGACGTCCCGCCCTCCTTCGCCGAGCGCGTCCCCGACATCCTGCGCACCTTCCCCGCCCGCTTCGACGAGTACGAGCGCTTCATGACCGACAACCCCGTCTGGAAGGCCCGCACCGTCGGCGTCGGCAAGCTCACCGTCGACCAGTGCCTCGCGCTTCACCGTCACCGGCCCCATGCTCCGCGCGTCCGGCCTGCCCCTCGACTACCGCAAGGTCCGCCCCTACTCGGGCTACCAGAACTACGATTTCAAGGTGCCCACCGCCACCGACGGCGACACCTACGCCCGCTACCTCGTCCGCGTCGAAGAAATGCGCCAGAGCCTGCGCATCGTCGAGCAGGGCCTCAAGAACCTGCCCGACGGCCCCGTGTGGACCGCGGACCGCAAGATGGCCCTCCCGCCCCGCCAGGAGCTCGACACCAGCATGGAGGCCGTCATCCATCATTTCAAGCTCAACACCGAGGGCTTCACGCCCCCGCCCGGCGCGATCTACGAGTGCGGCGAAAGCCCCCGCGGCGAAGAAGGCTTCTACCTGGTCAGCGACGGCTCCGGCATACCCTACCGCCTGCGCTTCCGCACCCCGTCATTCCATAACCTGCAGGCGCTCAACACCATGTCCAAAAACCGTCTCATCGCCGACCTGGTCGTCAACATCGGCACCATCGACATCGTGCTAGGGGACGTAGATCGATAAGGGGACGTTCACCACACCGGCAGCGTGCTGCAGGACCAAGAACCAAAGTTTCATCAAGATCTCTATATATAAACTTTGTGAAACTTGGGTTCTTCAGTCCTTAGTGGTGAAGGTCCCTTCGGAGGACTAAGTGTTATCGGAAAACGCAATCGCTGAAATCCGGGCCCTCCAAGCCCGTTATCCCGTGCCCCGCTCCGCGCTCGGCCCCGCGCTCTACGTCGCCCAGGCTGAGCACGGCTGGCTGCCCGCCGCGGTCATGGCCGAGGTCGGCGCGCTCTTCGGCCTCGACGAAGCCGAGGTCGGCGAGTTCGCCAGCTTCTACCACATGTACAACATCCACCGCGAGCCCGGCGCGTACACCATCGAGGTGTGCGACAACGTCCCCTGCATGCTCCGCGGCTCCAGCAAGCTGACCCGCATGCTCGAGGACAGGCTGGGCGCCCCTTCGGCCAGAACCACGCCCGACGGCACGGTCTTCACCCTGGGCCACGTCGAGTGCCTCGGCGCCTGCGCCACCGCGCCCATGTTCATGTGCACCGAGAAGGCCACCCAGAAGATCCGCTACTTCGAGGAGCTCGACACCCCCGAGAAGCTCGACGCCGCCCTCGCCCTCATCGCGTCCGGCCAGGCCTTCGCCACCACCGAGCGCTACGCCCCGCCCACAACACCGGCTTAAGCCGGTGCTACCACCGCCGGTCCCACCGTGCCACCGGCTTCAGCCGGTCCTTCCGCCGTGCCCACCGGCTCGGTCCGTCCGGTGCCGCCGGCCGTGCCACCTGCTTCAGCCGGTCCGTCCCCCCCGCCGCGCCCGTGCCACCGGCTTCAGCCGGTCCGTCCGCCCCCCTCCGCCGCCGGCCCCTACCACCACGGCGGCCGCCCCGACACCAATTTCCTGCTCGCCCGCGTCGACAAGCCCGACTCCCACACGCTCGCCGCCTACCTGGCGCGACGGCGGCTACGAGACCGCCCGCGCGGTCCTCACCGGCGGCAAGACCCCCGCCCAGGTCATCGACGAGATGAAGGCCGCCAACGTGCGCGGCCGCGGCGGCGCGGGCTTCTCCGCCGGCCAAAAGTGGAGCTTCATCCCCGCCGGCGTCTACCCCCGCTACCTGGTCGTCAACGCCGACGAGTCCGAGCCCGGCACCTTCAAGGACCGCATGATCATGGAGTATGACCCCCACCAGCTGCTCGAGGGGATCATCCTCGCCTGCTACGCCATCGAGGCCGAGCACGCCTTCATCTACGTGCGCGGCGAGTACTACTTCGCCGCCGAGCGCCTGCATGGGCGCCATCGCCGAGGCCGAGGCCCAGGGCATCCTGGGCGCCAACGTGCTGGGCTCCGGCAAGAAGCTCAAGGTCGTCGTCCACCGCGGCGCGGGCGCGTACGAGTGCGGCGAGGAAACCGCCCAGCTCACCTCCCTCGAGGGCTACCGCGGCCATCCCCGCCTCAAGCCGCCCTTCCCGGCCGTCGCCGGCCTGTACGGCAAGCCCACCATCGTCAACAACGTCGAGACCATCAGCAACGTGCCGCACGTGCTGAAGAACGGCGCCGACTGGTACAAGCAGTGGGGCACGCCCAACAGCACCGGCTTCCGCATCTACTGCCTCAGCGGCCAGGTCCAGAAGCCCGGCCTCTACGAGCTCCCCCACGGCGTCACCCTGCGCGAGCTCATCTACGACTGGGCCGGCGGCCTCACCGAAGAAGCCGGCGGCCTGAAGGCCATCGTGCCCGGCGGCCTCTCCATGCAGCTCCTCGACGAGTCCCAGCTCGACACGCCCATGGATTTCGACGCGGTCGCCAAGCAGGGCTCCAGCCTCGGCGCCGCGGCCGTCATCGTCATCGGCAAGAACGAGAGCATGGTCGAGATCGCCCGCCGCACCATCGCCTTCTACCGGGAGGAAAGCTGCGGCAAGTGTACCCCCTGCCGCGAAGGCACCGGCTGGCTCGAGGACATCCTCGAACGCGTCGAGCGCGGCGAGGGCCGCACCGACGACATCGCGCTGATGCTCTACATCGCCGACATGATTGCCGGCAAGAGCTTCTGCCCGTTCTCCTTCGCGGCCGTCTGGGGCCTGCAGAGCAACCTGGCCAAGTTCCGCCCCGAGTTCGAGCAAGCCATCGCCGCCGCCCACCAGCAGCCCGTCATCCCCGTCCGCCCCGTCTACCGCCCCGACCCCGGCGCCCCCTCCGGCATCACCGAGCCGGCCCTGCCCCAGGAAGAGCGCTACAACCAGCCGACGGTGAAACGATGAATCGACAACGCGCTGAGCAACTTCGCACCATCCAAGAACCGAAGGACCAAAGCTTCACGAAGTGAAAACCTCAGCAGACCTTCGTGAACCTTCCTTCGCTTCGGTCCTTCGTGGTGACTCGCCACTTCCGTAACGAGACTAACTGAGGTTACCCATGCCTGATTTGGTCAACGTGACCATCAACGACATCAAGGTCCAGGTCCCCGCAGGGACCCTGGTCGTCGACGCGGCCAAGGCCGCCGGCGTCGACATCCCCATCTTCTGCTCGCACCCCAAGCTCGACCCCCTCGGCGCGTGCCGCATGTGCCTGGTCGACTTCCCCGGCCCGCGCGGCAGCCGCCTCGACACGGCCTGCACCGTCCGCGTCAGCGAGGGGCTCGTCGTCCGCACCGACACCGAGCAGGTGCGCCAGGCGCGCGAGGCCGTCCTCGGCTTCATCCTCATCAACCACCCGCTCGACTGCCCCATCTGCGACAAGGGCGGCGAGTGCCCGCTGCAGGACAATACGATGGAGTACGGTCCCGGGCGCGTCCAAGTTCGTCGAGGTCAAGCGCCGCAAGCAGAAGCACTACCCCATCTCCGACCTCATCATGCTCGACCAGGAGCGCTGCATCCTCTGCTGGCGCTGCATCAGATACCTGGAAGAGTGGGAGGACAAGCCGCAGATCGGCCTGTTCGAGCGCGGCGGCGAGACCATCATCGACGTCTTCCCCGGCCGCCCGGTCGACGCGCACACCTCGGGCAGCATCATCGACATCTGCCCCGTCGGCGCGCTGACCAACCGCGTCGCCCGCTTCCGCTACCGCCCGTGGGAGCTCCGCCGCACCCCCTCCGTCTGCACCCACTGCCCCGTCGGCTGCAACGAGCGCCTCGACGAGCGCGTCCACACCCTGCGCCGCATCGTCGCCCGCGAGAACATGGCCGTCAACGACGAGTGGATCTGCGACAAGGGCCGCTTCCTCCACCAGCACGTCGACCACCCCGCCCGCCTCAAGTCGCCCATGATCCGCGACGCCGCATCCGGCGCCCTGCGTGAGGCCACCTGGGAAGAAGCCATCGCCGCCGCCGTCGAAGGCCTCGAGCGCACCGCCGAGCAGCACGGCCCCGCCGCCGTCGGCGCGGTCGCGGCCGGCCGCGTCGCCAACGAAGCCGGCTACCTGCTCCAGAAGTTCTTCCGCACGCTCGTGGGCACCAACAACGTCGACTTCGCCGAGGGCGCCGCGGTCGCCGCCCTCCCGACCGGCCTGCCCGCCATCGCCGACATCGCCAAGAGCGACGTCATCGTCCTCGTGGGCTTCGACCCCGCCGAGGCGACCCCCGTGCTCGACCTGCACATCAAGCGCGCGGTCCGCCGCAAGGGCGCCAAGCTCGTCATCGTCAACGCCCGCGCCATCGAGCTGACCCGCTACGCCGCCGACCCGCGCACCCCCGGCTCGGCCTACATCCCCGTCCGCCCCGGCGACGAACCCATCGCCCTCGCCGCCCTCGCCGCCGCCATCCAGGCCAAGAAGGCCGCAGCCCAGAAACAGGAGCCCGGCCAAGGGCCCGCGCCCGCGGCCAGCCGCCCGCCCGCCCGCAGCAAGGCGCGGCCAGCCCGCCGCCGCCGCCAATCTTCAATCTGCAATCTTCAACCTTCAACCTTCGTCGCCACCGTCGACGCCCTCCTCGCCGCCAAATCCCCCCTCTTCATCTACGGCCCCGACGCCGCCCGCGGCGACCGCGGCCGCCTGACCGTCACCGCCCTCAGCAACCTCGCGGTGCTGCTAGGCGCCGGCGACAAGCTCGCCTACATCGGCCACGCCCCCAACGGCCAGGGCCTCCGCGACATGGGCGTCCTCTCCGACACCCTCCCCGGTCACACGCCCGTCGCCGACGCCGGCGTGCGCGACCGCCTCGGCAAGCTCTGGGGCGTCCAGCCCCCCGCCGCCCCCGGCCTCACCTACGACCAGATGCTGGATGGGGGCGTAAAGGCCTCGTTCATCCTGGAAGCCGACCCCGCCGCCTCGCCCCGCACCGCCGAGGCCCTGCGCCAACTCGACTTCCTCGTCGTCCACGACCTCTTCCTGACCGACACCGCGCAAGCTCGCGCACGTCGTCTTCCCCGCCACCACCTGGGCCGAGTCGTCCGGCACCTACACCAACCTCGAGCGCCGCGTCCAGCGCGCGCCCGACGCCATCGACTCCATCCAGAACGCGCTCCCCGGCTGGGCCCTCCTGACCCTCATGGCCCAACGCTGGGCCGCGGCCCAAGCGCCCCACGCCGCCGGCCGGCGCAGTGCCCGACTGGAAGCGCAAGAAAGGGCGCCCGCGCGGCCGCCAAGGGTGCGCCCACCCCCAAGCCCTGGGCCTACCAGACCTCCCAGGCCGTGCTCGAGGAGATCGCCAAGGCCATTCCCGCCTACGCCGCGCTCCGCTGGGAGAACCTGACCGACCAGGGCCAGCAGTGGCCCGCCGCCGCCCTCACCCGCCCGCCGCGCCGCGTCGAGCCCCTCGACGCCCAGCCGCTGCCCGCCGCCACCGCCCGGCCAGTACGCCCTCGTCAGCGGCCCGGTCCTGTGGGACGGCGGCGTGCTCATGCAATACGCGGCCGCCCAGGTCAAGAACAAGCTGCCGGCCCCCTTCGTCGCGCTCAACCCGGCCGACATGGCCGCCGGCAAATACGAGGAAGGCGCCCGGTCACCGTGACCTCGCCCTGGCCAGCGTGCAGCTGATAATCTGTGCCGACCCGTCGGTCCAGCCCGGCACGGCCTGGGTCCCCTACGGCCTCACCGCCCTCCCCGCCGAAACCCTCGGCGCCGGCCGCGGCGAGCCCGTCATCATCTCTATCGACGTCACGTAGCGCCGCACGTGACGCAGGAGTAAGCGGCATGGACTGGATCAACCTGATTCTCATCCCAGGCATCAAGTCACTCATCCTGATACTGATCCTGCTCACCAGCTTCGCCTACGCGACCCTGTTCGAGCGCAAGCTCATCGGCCGCTTCCAGCTGCGCATCGGCCCCAACCGCGCCTGGCCCTTCGGCCTCGGCCACCCCATCGCCGACGCGCTCAAGATGATCTTCAAAGAAGAAATCATCCCCACCCGCGCCGACAAGCTGCTCTACGTCATCGCGCCCGCGCTCGCCCTCGCGCCCGCCCTGCTCGTCTTCGCCGTCGTCCCCGTCGGCCCCACCCTCACCCTCTTCGGCCGCGAGTTCCCGCTGCAGATCGCCGACGTCAACATCGGCTTCCTCTGGGTCCTCGCCGTCGCCGGCATCGGCGTCTACGGCGTCATCCTGGGCGGCTGGGCCTCCAACAACAAGTACTCCCTGCTCGGCGCCCTCCGCACCAGCTCGCAGATGCTCTCCTACGAGCTGCCCATGGGCATGCTCCTGCTCGCCCTGCTGCTCACCACCACCCTGGGCACCCAGTCCGGCTACGGCACGCTCAGCCTCAACGAGATCGTCAACATGAACCGCCCCTGGTGGCTGTGGCTCTGGATCTGGCTCGCCTTCCCGCTCTACTTCACCGCCCTGCTCGCCGAGACCAGCCGCAAGCCCTTCGACTTCCCCGAGACCGAGAACGAGCTCGTGGCCGGCTTCCAGACCGAGTACGGCTCCATCAAGTTCGCGCTCTATTACATGGCCGAGTACCTCCACCTCATCGGCGCCTGCGCCGTGGCCGTCTCGGTCTTCTTCGGCGGCTGGCGCGGCCCCTTCACCGCCCAGGTCCCCATCCTCGGCGTCGGCTACTTCGTCGCCAAGGTCATCGCCCTCATCTTCCTGTCCATCTGGGCCAGCGCCGCCGTCCCCCGCCCCCGCTACGACCAGCTCCTCGGTTCTGCTGGACCTGGCTCTTCCCGGTGTCGCTGGTCTACCTGGCGATCACCGCCGTCATCGTAGTGTTAGTGTGAGGTGTGTATGGCTGTAATCAACTCCCGCGCCCTGGCCGGTCCCCGGCCGGAGTGCGCCTGGCATGAGGTGTCTGCATGGCTGTAGTGAATGACTCGCTCCGCGGCGTCGCCGAGATCGTCAAAGGCTTCGCCATCACCCTGAAAAACCTGGTCCAGGGCCCGCTCACCTGGGAATACCCCGAGCAGCCCGTGCCCGTCTACCCGCGCTTCCGCGCCCGCCACGAGCTGCGCCGCTACGAGAACGGCCTCGAGCGCTGCATCGGCTGCATGCTCTGCGAAGCCGCCTGCCCCACCAACGCCATCCACGTCGAGGCGGCCGAGAACGACCCCGCGCAGCCCGATCAGCCCCGGCGAGCGCTACGCCAGCATCTGGGAAGTCAACCTGCTCCGCTGCATCTACTGCGGCGACTGCGAAACCGCCTGCCCCGTGGAGGCCGTCGTCCTCGGCCACGAGTTCGAGACCGCGACCTACACCCGCGAGGGCTTTCTCTGGACCAAGAAGAGTTGCTCGAGCCGACCCACCCGAACGTCGTCGTCCGGGCCGGAATACCAAGGGACCAGTAGGTTCACGAAGCTGATACTAAGCACCTGCGTCTCCGTTTCCGCGGATGGCGAGGGGGGTCGGGCGGAGAGCGTACCGATGTTCCTATTCATCGTCTTCGCACTCATCGCCATCGCAGCCGCCGTCGGCGTCGTCGTCAGCCGCCGGCCGGTCTACAGCGCCCTGTTCCTGCTGACCAACTTCGCGACCCTCGCCGCGTTCTACGTCATGCTCCAGGCGCAGTTCCTCGCCGCGGTCCAGGTCATCGTCTACGCCGGCGCCATCGTCGTCCTCTTCCTCTTCGTCGTCATGCTCCTCGGCGGCGGCGAGCTCAACGACATCCGCGACCCCAGCCGCCCATTCCTCAAGCGCTTTGGCTGGCCGCGCTTCACCGCCGTCGCCCTCGCCGCGCTCCTGCTCGCCGGCCTCGCCTACGGCCTCGTCACCGGCCAGCTCGCGGCCGCCCAGGGCAGCGCCGCCACCTTCGGCATGGGCACCGTCCAGGCCATCGGCGCCGTCCTCTACACCGACTACGTCCTGCCCTTCGAGCTCGCCTCCGTGCTCCTGCTCGTCGGCATGATCGGCGCCGTCGTCCTGGCCAGCGGCGAAGATGAAAATTGTTGAGAACGGTCCCATGAACGATCTTCGATCTCATCTTCAACTGAGAGAGACAACCATGGTTCCAACCACCTACTACCTGCTCCTCAGCGCCGTGCTCTTCACCATCGGCACGCTCGGCGTCCTGCTGCGCCGCAACCTGCTCATCATCTTCATGTCCGTCGAGATGATGCTCAACGCGGTCAACCTCACCTTCGTCGCGCTCGCCCGCCACTTCCTGCAGATCCACGGCCAGATCTTCGTCCTCATGGTCATGGTCGTCGCCGCGGCCGAGGTCGCCGTCGGCCTCGCCATCGTCATGGCCGTCATCCGCAACAAAGACACCACCAACATCGAAGACGTCAACCTGTTGAAGGGCTAACGTTCCGGAGGAACGCCCGTGCTTGACTACGCCTGGCTCATGCTGCTTTTCCCGGCGCTCGGCGCGCTGGTCATCTCCCTGTTTGGCACCCGCCTGGGCCGCCGCGTCGTCGGCTTCATCGCGCCCGCCATGGTCTTCCTCAGCTTCGCCGTCGCCGTCGCCATGGCCGTCGCGCTCGCCGGCCTTCCGCCGGAGGAACGCAGCCACCAGGTCTACCTCTGGCAGTGGATGACCGCCGGCAGCTTCACGCGTCGACGTCGCCCTGCTGGTCGACCAGCTCTCCGTCACCATGGCCCTCGTCGTCACCGGCGTCGGCTTCCTCATCCACGTCTATTCCAACGGCTACATGCACGACGACCCCCGCTTCCCGCGCTTCTTCGCCTACCTCAACCTCTTCATCCTCATGATGCTCACCCTCGTCCTGGCGAACAACTACCTGCTCATGTTCGTCGGCTGGGAAGGCGTCGGCCTGGCCTCCTACCTGCTCATCGGCTTCTGGTTCGACCGCCCCGCCGCGGCCGATGCCGGCAAGAAGGCCTTCATCGTGAACCGCATCGGCGACTTCGGCCTGCTCCTCGCCATCATGCTCATCTGGGCCGGCCTCGGCTCGCTCCAGTTCACCGACGTCTTCGCCAAGGCGCCCCAAGTCTGGGGCGTCGGCAGCTCTGCCGCCGTGGTCGCCGCCACCCTGCTCATGCTCCTCGCCGCCACCGGCAAGAGCGCCCAGATCCCCCTGTACGTCTGGCTGCCCGACGCCATGGAAGGCCCCACCCCCGTCTCCGCCCTCATCCACGCCGCCACCATGGTCACCGCCGGCGTCTATCTCATCGCCCGCTCCGCGCCGCTCTTCAACCTGGCGCCTTCAACCGGCAACCTCGTCGCCTGGATCGGCGTGGCCACCGCCTTCGGCGCCGCCACCATCGCCCTCACCCAGACCGACCTGAAGCGCATCCTGGCCTACTCCACCGTCTCCCAGCTCGGCTTCATGTTCGTCGCCGTCGGCGTCGGCGCCTACGCCGCCGGCATCTTCCACCTCGTCACCCACGCCTTCTTCAAGGCGCTCCTGTTCCTCGGCGCCGGCAGCGTCATGCACGCGCTCCACGGCGAGCTCGACCTCCGCAAGATGGGCAACCTGCGCGCCAGGCTGCCCGTCACCTACTGGACCTTCCTCATCGGCGCCGCCGCCCTCGCCGGCATCCCGCTCCTGTCCGGCTTCTTCAGCAAGGACGCCATCCTCTTCAACGCCTTCGAGCACTCCATCCCGCTGTGGGCCGTCGGCGCAGTCACCGCCTTCATGACCGCCGTCTACGCGTTCCGCATGGTCTTCCTCGCCTTCTGGGGCCAGGAGCGCGACAAGAAGCTCTTCGCCGACGCCCACGAGTCGCCCAAGGTCATGACCATCCCCCTCATCCTCCTCGCCGTCGGCGCGCTCTTCACCGGCTATCTCGGCCTCCCCGCCCTCTCCGTCATCGACCCCTGGCTCGAGCCCGCCTTCCACTCCGCCGCCGCAGCGACCGCCGCCGCGTCCGCCGCAGCGGGTGAGGCCGGTGCGGCCGCAGCCGGTTCGCATGCCAATCTCACGCTCGAGCTCATCCTCCTCGCCGTCTCCGGCCTCATCGCCATCCTGCGGCGCGTACCTGGCCTATCGCGCCTACATTGCCGACACCGCCCTGCCCAAGCGCGTCCGCGCCGCCCTCGGCCCCGTCACCAACTGGGTCGAGCATAAGTACTATGTCGACGAGCTCTACAACCTGGTCGTCGTCAACCCGCTGCGCGCCATCGGCGCCTGGCTCGCCCGCGTCTTCGACCAACGCGGCATCGACGGCCTCGTCAACGGCCTCGCCGGCGCCACCGGCTGGCTCGGCGCCCAGGTCCGCCGCCTGCAGACCGGCATGGTCGGCCTCTACGCCCTCGCCATGCTCTTCGGCGCCGTCGCCCTGCTCGCCTGGCTGGCCATCCGTTAACGCTCGGAAGAGGCATCCTGAGCGGAGCAGCTTCCGCAGAAGCTGCGCGTCGAAGGATGCCTCTTCCGAGCACTGAAACCAACCGAAACGAGCATTTATGACCAACATCCCGCTCCTATCCATCATCACCTTCCTCCCGCTCGCCGGCGGGCTGGTCCTCCTCCTCATCCCGACCAACGCCGCCCGGGCCCAAAAATGGTGCGCGCTCGCCGTCAGCCTCGCCACCTTCGCCCTCTCCTGCCTGCTCTACGTGTTCTGGCACAACGGCGACCCCGGCATGCAGTTCGTCGAGCGCATCCCCTGGGTGCCCCAGTTCCACATCCAGTACTACCTCGGCGTCGACGGGCTCAGCCTGTTCCTCGTCCTCCTCACCACCCTCATCACCCCCCTCGTCATCCTCTTCTCCTGGACCGGCGTCGAGCGCGGCCTCCGGGCCTACCTGTTCCTCATCCTCGCCCTCGAGGCCGGCATGCTCGGCGTCTTCATCTCGCTCGACCTCGTCCTCTTCTACATCTTCTGGGAGCTCACCCTCATCCCCATGTACTTCCTCATCGGCGGCTGGGGCGACCCCCACGGGACCTACACCTTCCTCGGCCGCATCCTCCCCTGGCGCATCTACGCCGCGCTCAAGTTCTTCCTCTACACCTTCGCCGCCAGCGCCCTCATGCTCGTCGCCATCCTGGTCCTCTACGCCCAGGCCGGCACGTTTGACCTGCTCCAACTGCAGGCCCAAGGCGTTCCGCCCGCCGCCCAGACCGGGCTCTTCCTGGCCTTCGCGCTCGCCTTCGCCGTCAAGGTGCCCATCTTCCCCTTCCACACCTGGCTGCCCGACGCCCACGTCGCTGCGCCCACCGGCGGCTCCGTCCTCCTCGCCGCCGTCCTCCTCAAGATGGGCGCCTACGGCTTCGTGCGCTTCTGCCTGCCCCTCTTCCCCCAGGCCACCCAGACCTTTGCCCCGTGGATCGCTGCGCTCGCCATCATTGGCATCCTCTACGGCGGCCTCGTCGCGCTCGTCCAAAAGGACCTCAAGGCCCTCGTCGCCTACTCCTCCGTCGCCCATCTCGGCTTCGTCATGCTCGGCCTCATGGCCCTCAACGCCCAGGGCATCGCCGGCGCCACCCTCCAGATGCTCAACCACGGCCTCACCACCGGCGCCCTCTTCCTCCTCGTCGGCATGCTCTACAACCGCCGCCACACCCGCCTCCTCGCCGACTACGGCGGCCTCTGGCAGCAGCTCCCCGTCTACGGCTTCCTCTTCATCCTCGTCGCCCTCGCCTCCGCCGGCCTCCCCGGCCTCAACGGCTTCGTGGGCGAGTTCAACATCCTGCTCGGCGCCTTCCAAACCAACGCCGTCTATGCGGTGCTCGGCACGCTCGGCATCATCATCGCCGCCTGGTACCTGCTCTGGGCCATCCGCGCCATGCTGCATGGCCCGCTCACCAAGCCGGAGAACCAACAATTGCGTGACCTGGGCGTGCGCGAGGTCGTGACCCTCGTGCCGCTCATCATCCTGTTCTTTGTCATCGGCCTGTTCCCGAACCTGTTCTTCGACAAGATCAACCCGTCAGCCCAGGCCGTCGCCGACGCCGTCAACCAGCGCGCGCCCGCCGTCAGCATGACCGTAAACCGGTAGGACGCTGTAACACAATGGCACAAAGACAACGAAGATGCACAAGCGAACTGAAGCTAGACCATGGACCTCGGTGTCTTTGTGGTAAAGCTATTAGCGAGGCAAGCTAACGATGAATTTTCCGACTTTGAACTACACGGTAATCCTGCCGCAGATCGTGCTGGTGGTGGCTGCGCTGCTGCTGCTGCTCCTGGATCTCGCGCTCAAGAACAAGCGGGGCCTGGGTTGGTTCAGCCTGGCCGCGGTGCTCGTGGCCCTGGCGCGGGTATTCCTGGCTGCCCCGACGCAAGCCGGCGCGCCGGCGCCGGACTTCCAGGGCCTGGCTGTGGCAGACGGGCTCGGCCTGTTCGCCTCGGCCGCCATCCTTGCCGCGGCTGCCCTGGCGATCCTCCTTGCCGTGCAGCGCACCGACGACTTTACGCGGCATCCGGGGCCATACTATGCGTTGATCCTCCTTGCCTCGGCCGGCATGCTCGCGATGGCCCAAGGCAACGATTTTCTCGTCATCTTCCTGGGCCTGGAGATCTTCTCGCTGGCGCTGTACATCCTCAGCGGCTTCTCGCGGCGGGACCCGCGTTCGTCGGAAGCCTCGCTGAAGTACTTCCTGCTGGGCGCGTTCGCCAGCGGCTTCTTCCTGTACGGCATCGCCTTGATCTACGGGGCAACGGGAACGACCAACCTGACCCAGATCAGCCAAGGTATGGCGCCGCTCTCGGTGTCGCTGCCGTTTGCGCCGCTGCTCCCGATCGGCGTGGGCCTGCTGCTGGTCGGCTATGGCTTCAAGGTCGCCCTGGTCCCGTTCCACCAGTGGACGCCTGACGTCTACCAGGGCGCGCCCACCTCGGTGACCGCGTTCATGTCCGTGGCGACGAAGACGGCTGCCTTTGCCTCGCTGATTCGTGTGCTTTCGTCCTTCATCAGCCACGACCAGCCGTGGCTCATCGGCCTGGCCGTCATCGCGGTCCTGACCATGACCATCGGCAACCTGGCCGCGCTGCGCCAGACCAGCCTGAAGCGCATGCTGGCCTACTCCAGCATCGCGCACGCCGGCTATGTCCTGGTGGGGCTGTCTGCCGGGACGGCGCAAGGCGCGCAAGCCGCCCTGTACTACCTTCTGGTCTACACCTTCATGAACCTGGGGGCGTTCGCGGTGGTGTTGGCGATTCAGAATCGCAACGAGAACGACGTCACGATGGATCAGATCGCGGGGTTGTCCAGCCGGCAGCCCGGCCTGGCCGTCCTGATGGCCGTCTTCATGTTCGCGCTCACCGGCATCCCGCCGCTCGCCGGGTTCTTTGGCAAGCTGTACGTGTTCGGCGCCGCGGTCCAGGCGGGGCTGGTCTGGCTGGCGGTCATCGCGGTGATCAACAGCGCGATTGCAGCTTACTACTACCTGCGCGTCACGGTTTCCATGTTTATGGCCGAGCCCCGGCCTGCGGGCGCCAACCTGCAGAAGCCCGGCTGGCCGATCTGGACGACCGTGGTCGTGGCCGCCGCGGTGACGCTGGTCCTGGGCCTCTGGCAGTTCCCGTTCGTGAACATGGTGCAGCAGGCGGTGAGCACGCTGGCGCTGCGGTAACGATATGAACACGCAGGCGCGAAGGTTAAGGAAGCAAAGCTCCCTTATCTCTAATAAAAATAACATAACAAATTTAAAATTAATAAACATACAACAATATACGGTATATTAACAATTTAAACAAATACATACTTTAAACAAAATATAAATATTACAACATCAACTGGATACTCTGATAGAAGGTTTCGATACCGGTAGCGAGTTACGTTACCGATAATTTTTAATATACTTACTTATATAACTCTTTTAATTACTAATTCAATTTTCTATACAAGTAATTCAATTCACTACTTTTACTTTCAAATTCCTAACTTTAAAATACTTCAACCAAAAATACAAAAAACAAACTAAACTATTAACAATCAAAAAAAACTAATATACTTTACAAAACTATACTATATACCTTTTAAACCTCCAACAACCAAACACCAACCTACACCCATATCAATTCATATATAATCAAAACTAACTAACTAAAAACTTAAATTATATCTACCCAGACTATATAATCCAAAACTATATCCATAACATACAAAACCATACAAACAAAACCTACAAACATACATTCCACACTCTAACAACCAATAAAAAAAAAACCAAAAAAAACAAACTAACCCATACACACCTATATACATATATAAACAACAAACACAACTAAACAAACCCCACAATATATAATCATACTACATATTATTACTCTTAACCATCTACTTATTCTAATCCATACAAACTTACACCACTATTAAATTACAAACTAATAATAACCTATATCGTGACCAGTATCCACTTCTTCGCTAACACTAACCACTAACAAACCAACTAACCCCAAAAACCCAAAACCCAACAACTACTCTACCATAAACTTTCAATAAACAACTCTAAAAAACAACACACCCATATAAACCAAATTACACAATATATTACACACTCTATTCTAATTCCAATACTATCTCTCTCCCGCTTCTATATCTGTTACTCTTTCATCTTCTTGCACACCATACACAGCTACCTAAATCACTCCACACTTTATACCAAACAAATACTTACTTCACTATCGCTACCTTGCCCACATAGATACGAAACCCAACCGGTTTACTCCACTCCTAAACATCCAACACTTAACCATAAAACTACACTATCCAATACAACATCTTCCCACTACTCAGAACCACTTAACACCCACACCACATACTTTCAACTATAAAACTACTCTCTTATTCTGCCACCGCAGCGCTAATTTCCAACAAAAACTTATCTTTTATATCATCTCTCATCTACTCATCCAAACTCTCAATTTAACATCCCACTTACTTAAACTCCTCCAATAACAACACTTTATACACTTACTTACTCTCCAACCTATCTGGATCGGTGATCAAAACCAAGTTAAACTAACTCACAACCACCTAATCACTAAACACATCCAAAACCAACCTATATAAATTAACACCTCTATAACCTTCATCACAATAAAATTACTCTCGTTCAATTACCATTCAATATACTCACTCACTTATTTCTATATCGTGCCAGTCATACCGATCGTCTACACCTAATACTAACATTCAATCTACACTCAAACTTACAAAAACACATCCATCATTTCCCTCCTAAATATCCATTACACACTACAAAAAT
This sequence comes from uncultured Chloroflexia bacterium, assembly GCA_963800615.1. Taxonomy (GTDB): domain Bacteria; phylum Chloroflexota; class Anaerolineae; order CG2-30-64-16; family CG2-30-64-16; genus JALOOB01. The sequence goes on along the minus strand of CAWDBO010000020.1, from coordinate 33,172 downwards.
AATTTATAAACCTATTTATAACACCACCATCCCTCATTTTATTTCGCACTGTGCTACACCTACCATACAATCAACATACATCCCTACCAGCAAAAAAAAAACTATACCCTATAAAATATCATACCCTATCACACAACTCTATCTAACTCAATACTCTACTAAAACCCCTATACATCTACTACCAACAACTTATTCAAACAATATTTATCATTTATTATCAAAATATTAAGTTAACGAAGGCCGCGAAGCGCGGAAGCCAACGCTAAGCGCGAAGCCTGAACCGCGGCCACTACACGCGAACGTTCTACTGCTTCGCGACCTCCTGCTTCGCGCACCTTCCGCGCTTCGTGTAATCTTCGTGTTTTCGTTCACCTTCGCGCTTCATACTTCGCGCTTCGCGGTCTTCGTTAACCTAATGGTTTGATCACAAATGACAAATACTGCCTGACCAAGCTGGTGGCAGTAGCCGTACCGTAGCGCTGTCAGCGGAGTGAGCCAGACAGCGCCTTGTGACAGTGCATGATACCCTCCCAGGCACAGTGAATACCATGCTCTAGAGAGATGCATGCCTACCATATGGCAGGTGCAGCACAGTGCGACAGAGCTAGTTGCGGGATGGCGGCGCTGAGACCAGGCATACCAACTCCTTCTGCTGTGAGCGATGGACACCTCGGAGGAAACCATGGGTTTCTTTATACGCCCTATTGTCGGCCGAACGCCAGCACCAAGCGCAGACGATACAGATTCTACTTTCGCGTATGCAGCAACACTTGAGTGAGCATACTTACTTTCAACTGAACTCAGCTCACATTTACTGCTATTACTTCTATAGCTGTGCCAATCTCAATCTGCCTTCCTTATATCTTCTCTCGCTACCATGCTTCCTTAAGCCAGTTCAGCCTTTTTTTTATCACCTCTCCCTATCTTCTGCACTCAAGTACGTGCATCAAGTGCTGCTCCTATAAGAGTTCAAGCAAGTGTGCTGCTAAGTCTAGTTTTTATATCTGCCGATGAGCTATGATCCCAACGATCAGCTCTTGCTTCTAATTCGCGGTGCGGTAGCCGAATACGAGCGCAGCTTGATCGCTGAACGCATGCGGCGTGTGCGCCACGCGGCTCTGAGCAGTGGGCAGCTGCTGCCCTGTACCGTGCCGCCCTACGGTTACGTGCTGGATGCTCAGGCGCCGCGCAAGCCGGCTCTGTTGCGCATCGATGCGGCCAAGGCCACGATTGTGCGCAGATCTTTGCCTGGTATACCACGCCTAGCAACCCGCGTCGCTGCACAGCGTGACCGAGCGGCTGAATGCCCAACAGATCCCGACGCCGGGCAAGAGCCGACACTGGAACCCGAACAGCGTGCGTAATATCTTGCGCAATTCTGCTTACAGCGGCATAGCGTATTACGGCACCACTCACCCGACGCCCGCGCAGCGCCGCCGCTGGGCCTTGGGTCCCTGGGGCCAGCGGGCCAGCCAGCGGCCAGCGCCAGCCAAGGAGTGGCTGCCGGTCACGATCCCGGCCATCATCAGCCCGGAGACCTTTGCGGCAGCGCAAGCCCGCATGGAGCAGAACCAGCAGATGGCCAAGCGTAACAACACCCAGCACGATTATCTCCTGCGGGGCCTGCTCAGCTGTGCCCGCTGTCAATATGCCTACTCTGCGCGCACGGTCCAGCCCGGTTACGCCTATTACGCCTGTACCGGCCGCCAGCGTGCCGAACGCAGGCCTGAAGGCCCCGTCTGTACGGCCCCGTATGTCCCGGCCAGCGCCCTGGACCAGATCGTCTAGGCCTATATCACCCACGTTCTCAGTCAGCCAGCCCTGATCACACACGAACTGACACGGGCGCAGGCCGGCGCTTGGCTGCCGGAAGCCCAAAAGGCCCATCGCACCGCCCTGCAACGCAGCCTGGCCCAACTCTACCGCCAACAGCAGCGCCTGCTCGAAGTCTTCTTGGCTGAAGTCATTGAACGTCAGGAATTCGAACGCAAACGCGCTAACTGAACCACTTGCAGAGCGGCCTGACCCAGCAACTCCGCGAGCTGGATCAGCAGGCCCATCAACAGCTGGAGGTGACGCAACTCGCTACCGGTATCGAAACGTTCTGTCAGCGCATCCAGCCGACTCTGGAACACCTATCCTTTGTTCAACGCAGGCAGTTGGTAGAACTGTTAATCGACCGCATCCTGGTGGACGGCCACCAAGTCGAAATTCGCTACGCCATTCCCACCAGCGACAAGGGAGCTTTGCTCCCTTTTGTCATTTGAGATCAAACCACTCTTCGCGCCTTCGTGTTCCAAACCTTCGCGCTTCGCGGCCTTCGTTAACCTTCGCGCCTTCGTGTTCCAAACCAACCCCCAGCTTCTACCGCACCCTAAGTAACTGGTCAAAAGATACTTGAAAAAGGGTCGGCCGGCGAGTAAGCTTACGACATGAAGACTGGCCGACCGATCGAGATTCAGATCACGTTGAGTGGTGAGCAGCGCCAGGAACTGCGCCGTCTGGCCCGCGAAGCTGTCGGGCGCGTCTCCGAGCGGGCCCATTTCGTGCTGTTGAGCGACCAGGGCAAGAGCGTGCCCGAGATTGGGGCCCTGATGGGCTACTCGGCGCAAGCCGTTTACCCGTGGCTGGCACGCTACCAGCACCAGGGCATTGCCGGACTGTACGACGAGCCGCGCAGCGGACGACCCCCTAATGCGCCGCACCTGGTTGCGATTGTGCAAGCGCAGACCGGTCAGCCGCCGTGGACCTTTGGCTATCCCGAGTCGGGCTGGACGGTCAACGGCTTGCTGCGCCATCTGCGTCAACGCTTCCGCATCTGGGTCAGCCGCTCGACGTTGCGGCGGGCCTTGCCGTTGGCTGATTTCGTCTGGGGGCGGCCCAAGTTGGTCTTGCCTGCGCGCCGTGACCCTGACGAAGCGGCCAAAGTGACGCATCTGAACGACATTTTGGCCGATGCGACGGCCATCATCCTGGCCGAAGACGAATGCGACATGATGCTGTTGCCGATCTTGCGCGCCACTTGGCACCGGCGCGGTGAACAGCCGCGGGTGCTGACGCCCGGCCAGAACCGCAAACGCCCGGTCTTCGGCACCGTTAACTTGCGCACGGGCGCCTGGCACTACCGGCTGACCGACCGCAAACGTTCCGTCGAGTTCCTGGCGGCGCTGACCGATCTGCTGACGACCTATCCCGCAGGCCGCATCTACCTGCTGGTCGACAACGGCAGCATTCACACCAGCAAGACCGTGCAGCAATGGCTCAACACACAGGATCGGCTACAACTCGTGTATCTGCCCAGCTATGCCGGGCACAAGTACAATCCGACCGAAAAGGTCTGGTGGCACCTCAAAGATGCCATCTCGGCCAATCGTGGCTTCAAGTTGCTCGCTGAGTTGGATGCCGCGCTGCACCGGCACTTCGCCGGTCTCGCGCCGCAGGCCATTCTACGCTTGATTAACTCACCCGTTGTCCGCCAAGCCCAGGCCGCCACGGCAGCCTCACGTTCTTTAAGCTACTTTTGATCACTTACTTAGAACAACGCCAGTTGGCCGGGTTCCTCCTTTGGCCCCTTGCGCCGTCCCTCCATTTCTTTGACCACTTTCAGCGCGGCTTCGATGTCATTGACGAAGCGCGATGGCGGATTCTCCATCAGTTGGCCGAACAAGACCCGTTTGCGGGCGTGGCAGAGCACGAGCTTCTGGCCCGCGCGCGTCATGCCGACGTAGAAGAGCCGCCGCTCCTCATCCACGTCAGGCTCCTCGTCCTTACGCAGGTACGGCAGGAGCCCTTCCTCGCACCCAACCAGGAACACGACCGGGAACTCGAGGCCCTTGGCCGCGTGCAGCGTCATGAGGGTGACCCGATCGGCGCGCGGATCGTAGGCGTCGGTCTCGGCGCGCAGCAGCACGGCTTGCAGGAAATCGCCCAGGCGCTCGCCGTAAGGGCCGGCGAGACGGAGCAGCTGGTCGACGGTGGCGTCCTGCGACGGGCGCTCGGTTTGGAGCGACTGCCAGATGCACTCGACCGCGCGGGTGACGCCGAGGCGGCCGCCGAGGCCGGCGAACAGCTTTGCCAGGCGATGGAGGCGGGCGCGTTGAGCGGGCTCGACTTCCTGCGCGGCCGCGGCCAGGGCTCGCCGGGCAGCGCCGACGGGCCAGCCTGCTGCGGATCGAGATGCGCCAGGACACGGTCGATGACACTGGAGGCGGCCGATTTCGGCCCGGGCGCGCTGCTGCTCAGGACGACGGTCCAGTGCAGCCGGGAAAACGGGTTTTGCAGCAGCCACAAGTGCGCCAGGATGGCGCGCACCTGTGGCTGGGCGTGGAGCGGCGTCTGGCCCACGGTCTGGTACGGGATGCCGGAGCGATCGAATGCCTCGATTAGCAGGCGGCTCTGCGCGCCGAGGCGGTAGAGGACCGCGAAGTCGGCGAAGGAGTGCGCGACGGTGGGTACGTCGCCGGGCGCCCGGCCCGAGTCGAGCGAGAAATAGCTCGTGCCGCCCACCATCTGCTCGATCTGATGGACCACGTACTCCGCCTCGGCCTTGTCGGTCGGGGCGTGATAGACATCCAGCTTGACTTGCTCGGCGAAATCGGCCAGCGCTGCGACCGAGCGAAGCTCACGCTCGCCGGTCGCACCTTCGTCCGGTGCGCTTTGTCCGATGACCTGCACCGCGGCATCCAGGATCATCTGTGTTGAGCGGTAGTTCTCGGAGAGCCGCATGGCTGCGGCTTCGGGGTGCTGCTGCCGGAAGGCGAGGAAGTAGCCGCGCTCCGCGCCGCGGAAGCCGTAGATGGCCTGGTCGGGATCGCCGATGACGCAGAGATTGGCGCCGCCCGCCGCCAGGAGGTCGAGCAGGCGCACCTGCGCGGCGTTGACGTCCTGGTACTCGTCGACGGAGATCGAGCGGTAACGCTCTTGCAGCGCCTGCAGGACGGCAGGGTGATCCTCGAAGGAGCGCCACGCACTTGAAGAGCAGGTCGTCGAAGTCCAGGGCGTGGCTTGCGCGGAACATGTCTTCGTAGGCACTGTACCGTTCGCCGAGCTCGGCGGAGACCGCGCCTGGCCCTAGCAGTTGGTTCTTCGCTTCACCGATTTGCTGCAGGACCGTGTGTAGCCTCGGACTGCGACAGGTCCGGGCAGGCGAGGCGAAGGAGCACGCTCCGGTCGTCCTCGCTGCAGATGACGAACCGGGGGTCGATGCCCGCCGAACTGGCCGTGCTCGCGGAGGACGCTGGCGGCGAAGGCATGGAACGTCTTGACGGTCACGGCCGCGGCGCGCGGGCCGAGCAGGGCGGCGAGGCGCTCGGCCATTTCCTCCGCGGCCTTGTTCGTGAACGTGATGGCGAGAATGGACTCCGGCGGGACGTCGTGATGCAGGACGAGGTAGGCGATGCGGTGCGTCAGCGTGCGGGTCTTGCCCGTGCCCGGCCCGGCGGAGATGACGATGACGAGCCGGTGCGTCGGTGCAGGTGACGGCCTGCCGCTGAGCCTCGTTGAGGCCGCCGAGGAGGGCGGCGAGCGGCACCGTGAACCCTGCGATCCGGCCCGCGGCCGGCGCGGGCTCCAGGCCGGCGTCGAGATCGAAGAACGACGGTTGGGCAGCGTCCGGAGCGGCGGCAATGTCCGTGGCACTGCCGAGGGCATAGCTTTCGGCCGCCTCTTCGACCACGGCCGGCGCCTCCTCCGTAACCCGCGAACGGGGCGCGGACGGGTCGACCGGCGCGGACGGCTCGTCGAGGTCCACGAACAGGCCGGCCTGGCCGGATGGGGCGGACGCCAAGGCACGGGCGGTGAACAGGCGGATGACGCCGTATTCCCCATCATAGCCGGCCTGCGCGTCGACCTCCCCGCGGCGCATGCGGCCGATGCCCTCGGCGAGACGCTCGCCGCCGGCGCGGGCGATGTCCTGCAGATCGGCCTCGCGCAGGATGAACAACTCCGGCCCGAGGCGGTTGAGCAGCTTCTGCATCTCCTGCTCGACCCGGCCGGAAGCCGGACCGACGCCGAGCGCTTCGCCGACCACCTCGGGGAGCGGGATCAGGCTGTAGTACCGGCACGTGCCGCCGAGTGAATCCGGCGGGCGCGGCGCCGACCGGCCGGTCGGCCAGCTCCTCGACGCGGTGCATGACGCCGATGGTGACTTCCTTGCCGCAGACGGGGCAGATGCCGCGATGGGCAAGCGTGGTGGGGGGATCCCAGACGATGCCGCAGGCCCGGTGACCGTCCAGGTGGTACTTGCCTTCCTCGGGGAAGAACTCGATCGTGCCGCCGTATGCAGGAGAAGCGCCGGCCCGGAGCGCCTCGAACAGGGCGGGATAGCTTAGCTCGGTGTCGAAGAGCGTCGCCTCGCGCGCCAGCTTCTCGGGCGAGTGGGCGTCGGAGTTGGAAACGAGGGTGTAGCGGTCGAGCTGCGAGACGCGCCAGTTCATCGGCGGATCGGAGGAGAGGCCGGTTTCCAGCGCGAAGATGTGGGGGGCCAGGTCGCCGAAGCACTCCTCCACCGAGTCGAAGCCGGACTTGGAGCCGAGGAGCGAGAACCACGGCGTCCAGATGTGCGCGGGGATGAGCCGGCAAGCGGGGTCGACCTCGAGCACGGTCTCCAGGAGGTCACGCGAATCGAGGCCGAGGATGGGGCGGCCGTCGGAGCGGATGTTGCCGATCTTTTCGAGGCGGGCTTGCAGGGCCGCGACGGCGTCGAGGCTCGGGGCGAAGACGACGTTGTGGACCTTGCGCGTCGTGCTTGCCCGTCAGGGCGCCTTCTTGTAGATGTTGCTGATCTCGCCGCCCAGCATGAAGCGCACCGTGCCCTGGCAGGCGGCCGGCACGGTCTTGGCAACCTCGCGAGCTACATCGTCCCTCAGGCGATAAAGCCCGTCCTCGCCTGCGGCGGGCACAAGCTTGTCGCGCATCTCGGCGAGCCAGCCGGGGTGCGCGACGTCGCCCGTGCCGACGACGTGGACGCCCTTCAGCTGGGCCCAGCGGAACAGGTGCTCGAACGTGAGGTTCTTGCTGGTCGCTCGAGAATAGTGGGAGTGGATGTGGAGGTCGGCGACGATTTTCATGCGGCCGAGTATAGCACGAAGGCCGACCGGGCCGAAAGGCACGGCGCTCAATGCGCACCGCGACGGCGCCAGCCGATCCGCGATTGCGGGGCGACTAACTGCGCCAAGTCATAGACGCTCCGGCGCGGCAGTGATATATCTATTTGTACCTGAAGGTTCAAAGGAGAGCTCATGGCAGAGTTTCGGGTTTCAGCACACCCCATCCTATCTCCAGTGCCGCGCTCCGGCGTGGCTTTCTTCTGGCAGGGACAGGAAATAACGGCGCTCGCCGGCGAGACCATCGCTTCCGCCCTCTTCGCCAACGGCATCCGGGTGTTCGGACACCACCCCAAGGACGGCTCGCCGCAGGGCATCTTCTGCGCGAACGGGCAGTGCGCGCAGTGCCTGGTGCTGGCCGACGGCATGCCGGTTAAGTCGTGCATGACCCCGGTCAGCCAGGGGATGCGCGTCGAACCGGTCGATGCGCTGCCCGAGCTGCCCAAAGTCGCGGCCCCCCCGCCCATGCGCAAGATCGAGGAAATCGACGTCCCGGTGCTGATCATCGGCGGCGGGCCGGCGGGGATGTCGGCGGCCATCCAGCTGGGCCAGCGCGGCGTGCGCTGCCTGCTCGTCGACGACAAGGACCGGCTCGGCGGGAAGCTGGTGCTGCAGACCCATCGCTTCTTCGGCTCGATCAACGCGGTCTACGCGGGCACGCGCGGGATCGATATCGCGACGAAGCTCGAAGGCCAGGTGCGGGCCATCCCGGAAGTCGACGTCTGGCTGAACAGCACGGCCCTGGCGGTCTTCAGCGACAAGAAGGTCGGCGTGCTGAAAGACGGCGAGCGCTACGTGCTGATCAAGCCCCAGGTGCTGCTCGTCGCGGCCGGCGCGCGGGAGAAGTCGCTGGCGTTCCGCGGGAACACCCTGCCGGGCGTCTACGGCGCGGGGGCGTTCCAGACCCTGGTCAATCGCGACCTGGTGCGGGCGGCCGAGCGGCTGTTCATCGTCGGCGGCGGCAACGTCGGCCTGATCGCGGGGTATCACGCGCTGCAGGCCGGCATCCAGGTCGTGGGGCTGGTGGAGGCGCTGCCCGAGTGCGGCGGCTACAAGGTCCACAAGGACAAGCTGCACCGGATGGGCGTACCGATCTACACGTCGCACACGATCCTGAGCGCCAACGGCGACGGGGGCGATGAGTGCGTCGAGTCGGTGACGGTGGCACAGGTGGACGAGAAGTTCCGGCCGATCCTGGGGACGGAGCGCTCCTTCGCCTGCGACACCGTGCTGATTGCGGTCGGCCTGGACCCGGTGAACGAGTTTTACGCCAAGGCGCAGGAATTCGGGCTGACGGCGTTTGCCGCGGGCGACGCGGAGGAAATCGCGGAGGCGTCGGCCGCGATGTTTTCGGGCAAGATCAAGGGGCTGGAGATCGCTCGCGAGTTGGGGCTCGAGGTGGGCGAAATCCCGCCCGACTGGTATCGCACCGCGGAAATCCTGCGGTCGAAGCCGGGCAAGGTGGAGCCGGAAGTGATCCCGGCGGATAAGAGCGACATCTTCCCCGTGTTTCACTGCCAGCAGGAAATCCCCTGCAACCCCTGCACGTCGGTCTGTTCGCAGGGCGCGATCTTCATCGACGAGAACGACATCCGCAACGTGCCCCAGTTCATCGCGGAGCAGCTCGGCAAGCGGTGCATCGGCTGCGAGAAGTGCGTGACGATTTGCCCCGGCCTCGCCATCACGCTCGTGGACTACCGCAAAGACGAGGCCATGCCTATCGTGACCCTGCCCTACGAGTTCCTGCGCGAGACCGTCAAGCCGGGGGACCACGTGACCGTGCTCGACGTGGCCGGCGAGACGCTGGGCAACGTGGAGGTGAGCCGGGTGCGGGCGGCCAAGGCGAACGACAGGACGATCCTGGTGCAGGTCAAGGCGCCCGCGGAGATCGCCAAGCGGATCGCGGGCATCCAGGTCCAGGAAGAATGGGTCGCGGAGCCGATGGATCATTATGTCGAGCGACTCACGGACGACGTGGTCGTGTGCCGCTGCGAGCGGGTCACGGCGGGCGAAATCCGGGCGCTGATTCGGAAGGGGTACCGGGACGTGAACGAGATCAAGGCCGTGACGCGGGCAGGGATGGGGTCGTGCGGCTCGAAGACGTGCGCGGCCCTGATCCGCCGGCTGTTCCGCGACGAGGGCATCCCGGATGCCGAAGTGCAAGACGGCACGAAACGGCCGCTCTTCATGGAAGTGCCCCTCGGGGTGTTTGCGGGAGTGGGAGGCGTCGAATGAATGCCACGATCCCAAACTATGACGTGATCATTGCCGGGGCCGGCAGCGTGGGCGTGCCCGCGGCCTTTGCACTGGCTAATGCAGGCATCCGCACCCTCGTGCTCGACGGCCGGCACAGCCCGGGCCAGGGCTCGAACAAGGCGGCCATCGGCGGCGTGCGGGCCACCCACTCCGACCCGGCCAAGATCCGGCTGAACCTCCGGACGCTGGACATCCTCAAGTCGTGGCAGGCCGTTTACGGCGACGACATCGAATGGAACACGGGCGGCTACGTCTACGTCGCGTACCGCGAGCACGAAGAGAAGATCCTCAAGGATCTGCTCGGCGTGCAGAAGCGGTACGGGCTGAACATCGACTGGCTGGAGCGCGGGCAGATGCTGGACTTGCTGCCCGATCTGAACCGCGATGGGCTCTTAGGCGGGACTTACTCGCCCGAAGACGGGCACTGCTCGACGCTGCTGACACTGCACGCGTTCTACGACCACGCCCGTGAATGCGGCGCGGAGTTTCGGTTCAACGAGCCGCTGACAGGGATCGACATCGAGGGCGGCAGGGTGGCCGGCGTGCGGACGCCACAAGGCCGCTACGGGGCTGACGTGGTGATCAACGCGGCCGGCGCGGAAGCGGATGCGGTGGCGCGCCTGGTGGGGCTGACCGTGCCCGTCCGCCCCGACTCGCACGAGGCGGCCATTACCGAACCGGTGGCGCGCTTCTTCAACCCGATGGTGGTGGACATCCGGCCGATGCCCGGCTCGACGAACTACTACTTCTACCAGCACTACACCGGGCAAATCATCTTCTGCATCACGCCGAGCCCGAGCATCTGGGGGACGGACAAGCGGGAGACCAGCGACTTCCTGCCGATGATCAGCCAACGCATGATCGACCTGATGCCGCGGCTGGCGAACATCCGGGTGCGGCGCACATGGCGCGGGCTGTACCCGATGACTCCGGACGGCTCGCCCATCGTGGGTTGGGCGCGGGAGGTCGAAGGCTTCCTGCAGGCGGTGGGCATGTGCGGACAGGGCTTCATGCTGGGTCCCGGCCTCGGCGAGCTGCTGACGCGGATGGTGCAGCGCCGGATCACCGAAGACGACAAGGAAACGCTCGCAATCCTGTCGCCTTACCGGGAATTCAAGGGCATGGAAAAACTCAAGTAAGCCATCCTCGTCTATCCCCTCATCCCCCCTCCCCGCTGGAAGCTGCGGGGATGAGGGGATTTAGAAGAGAAGATGCGGCTTGGCGGCTTGTGACCAATAATACTAGCCTCGGTTTCCGCACTTTGCGAATTCTCCAACTAACGCTATAATGGCGGAGCGGCCTCACGTCGCTCTTGCTGATGAAGACACAGAAAGACCTCCTCGTTTCTGTCGACGTAGAGACTGCCGGGCCTTATCCGGGCCGTTATTCTCTGCTCTCCATCGGCGCGTGCCTCGTCTCGGACCCCACGGTGACGTTCTACGTGGAACTCCAGCCGTTGAGCCCCGACGTCGTGCCGGATGCGCTGGCGGTCACGGGGCTGAGCCTCGACACGCTGACCGAGCAGGGTCTGTCACCTGCGGAAGCGATGCTCAGCTTCGCCGGGTGGCTTGATGCGCTGGCCCGGGATGGCGCCCGACCTATCTTCGTGGGGTTCAATGCCCCATTCGACTGGATGTTCGTCAACGACTACTTTCATCGCTTTCTGGGTTACAACCCGTTCGGCCATAACGCCCTCGATATCAAATCATTCTACGCCGGGCGCACTGGTGCGCGCTGGGCGGAAACCTCGCTCAAGCACGTTGCAGCGCATTACGGAGGCCCGCCCTCGTTGAGCCACAATGCCCTGGCCGACGCAATCGATCAAGCCAGCCTGATGGCCGCCATGCTGGAAGAAATCGCCCAACCCCCAGGGGCACGCGCCGGCACGCCTGAACGACGCGCAGCAACGGAGGACGACGATGAGTTATGACCCGCGGGTAAACCCCGCAGAGCAACTGGCTATAATTGTCGAATCGGCGAAGCGGTTGGGCGTCGAGATGGACGAGGCCGACGCGCTCCAGTGGATGACGAAGATCGCGGCCTGGAAGGCGTACGACGACGTCGAAGTGAACGATGCAGCCGGGGTGTTCGGACATCGCATCGTCATGTTGGATTTCGACACGCAGCAGCTGGCTTACTTCCGCGAGATTGGGCGAATCGTCGAGCTGCGGGATGTGCCCGGTGTCGTGGAGACCGCGCTGGCGCTCGCCGGCTCGTCGGCGCAGAACAAGATCCAGACCTACCCGGGCGACTGCGACTACTTCGAGCGTGTGAACATCAAGGCGCCGACGAAGGACGAGGCGTGCCAGATCCTGGCGCGGGTCATCCGCGAGAAGGCGCTGAGCACGGTCAGCGGGCCGACCTACCAGTTGGTCGAGGTCCGCTTCGGGTGCTCGCCCGTCGAGGTGACGGCGCGCGGCTGGAACTACAAGCCGGGCAACTCGATCTCGTGGAACGTGCGCGAGCTGACCGCGGGGGAGATGCCGGCCAGGCAGCCCGACGGCACGCAGATCACCTTGCGCTGGAACGAGGTTGCTGCGGACCCGGGCTGGATCAAGCTGGACTGGCTGATCGCGGACCCGATCCGCCGCACACTGGCGAAAGCATCGAATGTTCTGGACGTGACGTGGGAAGCGCCGAACGGCAGCGTCACGCCGCTGGACGGGTACCTGGACCCGTACTTCCAGGAAGTGTACCTGGACGCCGAGTCGATCCCGATCTTCTCGAAGCTCGTGCGCCACGTGTCGGCCGACGCACTGGACGAGTACGTGGGCCTGATGGAGCACGAGGTCAAGAAGTACCTGACCAAGGACGTCAACTACGGCAAGGCCGCCAAGCGGATGTACAACATCTTCCGGCTGACGGGGCGCCATGCCGAGGCGGCCTTTGTCAGGGAGCTCTTTGACGAGCCCGCGACGCTGCTGTACCAGGTCTGGTCGCTGCTGCGCGCGATCGACGAAGCGTGCGACCCTGACAGCGCGATGTCGATGGACCAGGTGGTGGCCCAGACCGATCACCTGATCCTGGACGTCATCAGCGTGCTGGAAGGCGCGGCCGAGAACGAGATCGTGAAGCAGCTGCTGATCCTCCGCGACCTGATCGGCAAAGAGTCGACCGGTGAAGCGCTCAGCGCGGAGACCGAGGCGGCCCGGCAGCGCGTGATCAACGTCGTCAACAACTTCTTCCGCGAGCGCCTGGTCGCCGTGCCAGAGATCGAACGGTACATCAACGGCATGAGCGCATCATAGCGGCCTGTTTGGAAGCCAGTAGGGGCGGGGTGACCCCGCCCCTAAGCGAGCAGGCGAGGCACGTCTGTAGGGGCGGGGTGACCCCGCCCCTACTGGACTGCGAGGCGGCGAAACGGCGCGTATCCTTCGTTCGTCCCAAACGTTTGCCCATAGCGAGAACCGATGCAAGACGTCTGCAGTGACGCTGACATGCTGGCGCTGCTGAAGGCAGCACGAGCGGGCGAGTCAGCGGCTTACGATCGGCTCTACAACCTGTACGCAGATCGCGTTTTCCGATACCTGTACGCGCGCCTGGGCCAACGCGAGCTGGCCGAGGACCTGACCGCAGACGTGTTCGTGCGCCTGCTGCAGAACCTGCCGCGCTTTCGGGTTAACGCGGCGCGTCCGGTCGCATCGTTCTCGGCATTCGTGTACCGGGTCGCGGGCAACCTGCTGACGGACCAGTATCGGAAGCAGAAGCACCGGGACCATCAAGATATCGACGATCAGCCCGACCTGGCCGACCGGCGGCCGGGTCCCTTCGTGCAGACCGCGGCGATGGAGAACAGCCGCGAGCTGACGGACGCGATGCGGAAATTAGGAGCGGAACAACAGGCGGTGTTGCTCTACCGGTTTGGTGAAGAATTCAGTGTAAACGAGGTCGCGGAGATCATGGGGAAGACGACGGGCGCCATCAAGGCGCTTCAGCACAGAGCCATCGCCAATTTGCGCCGCATTCTGACCCCGGAGGTCCTCCGGTGAACGCATCGCCGCACCCACCGGCTGCGAGCCGTGCGGCTCGCAGCCTGGATGAAGCGCTGGAGCAAGCGCTCGAGGACCTGGAGGGGGGATTAACGCCGCTTCAGATCCTGGACCGTTACCCGGACTACGAAGCGGAACTGGCTCCGCTCATCGAGACGGCTTACCGTCTGCGGACGACCCGCTGGCCGACTTTGTCCCTGGCTGCCCGGGTCGCGGGCCGGGAACGGATGCACGATGCGCTGGCGCAGCACAGGCCGCGGCGGAGGTCTGTCGTGCCGCCGCTGTGGCGGCAGCTCGGCGCGGGGGTGGCGCTCACGCTGCTCGCCGGGATGACGTTCTTCGCCTCGCCGGTGAGCCCTCTTCGCACGCAGAGCCGGCCGCGGCCTGCGGCCACGTTCCCCATTGCACCGCCGGCCACGTGGACGGCAACCTGGACCGTGCAGCCATCACCCACGCCCGAACCGTCGCCGACCAACACGCTGACCCCATCGGCAACACCTACCGCCACCCGGTTAGCGCGCCGCACGCCCGAGCCGACTGAAGAGGCCAATCGGCTGAAGGACTTGAAGCGGAAGCCGCCGACGGCTGCAGCGTTACGTGCCCTCAGGGTCGCCACCCCGACGACCCGGCTCCGCCACCGGCGCCCACTGCGGAGAAAGAGCCAGAGAAGCCAAAGGTGCAACCGCCGACTGCAACGCCGAAGGCGCCCCCGGTCGCGCCCACCAAGATCGTGCCCGAGCCAGGCAAGCCGCCGCGCGCCCCTGCCACCCCCGAGCCGCCGAAGCCGGCGAAGACCCGCAAGCCGACCGAGCCGTCGAAGACGCCGCCGCCATCGAGCTCGAGCAGCGCGATCCAGGCCGCTGTCGTGGGGCAGAAGGCAAAGGGTGGGACCGGTCACGGCGGCGAAGGCCGAAAATTGGGGTGGCGACCGCCGGGGAAGGGGCGAGCGACGGGATGCAGCGCAGGAAACGGTGGCAGGCCGGACCGCGGCGGGGAAGGGGCGCAGAACCTCCCTCAGGCCATACTGGCACGTTCCGCAAATGAAAGGGACCCGTCTTATCACGGGTCCCTTTTTCGTTCCTAATGGATCGGTGTTATTCGGTGCCGGCGAGGCGGGGGTCCAGTGCGTCGCGGAGGCCGTCGCCAAGGTAGTTGAAGGCGAGCACGACGAGCGCCACGCAGATGGCCGGCGCGAGCAGGAGCCACGGCTGGGCGTTGATCGCGCTTTGGCCGTCGAGCAGCATGGCGCCCCAGCTGGTGATGAAGGGCGCCCTGGGGTCTGTCGACGGGCGCAGGCCCAGGCCGAGGTAGCCCAGGACTGCTTCGGTGATGATCAGGGCCGGAATGCGGAATGCGGTGAAGACGATGATCGGGCCGAGGCTGTTGGGCAGCAGGTGCTTGGACATGATGCGGGTGTCTTGGCGCGCCGATCATCTTGCCGGCCTCGACGAACTCCTTCTGCTTAAGCGACAGCACGGAGCCGCGGGTGAGGCGGGCCAATCCGACCCAGTTGACGATGGAGAGCGCGACGAAGAGCAGCAGCAAGCCGTTGAGGGCCTGGCCAATGGCTGTTTCGCGTCAGCGCGGCCATGACGATCACGAAGAAGAGGAGGTCGGGGAACGCATAGATGATGTCGGCGACCCGCATCAGAAGGTTGTCGAGCCAGCCCCCTCTAAAGCCGGACAAGAGCCCAATCGACACGCCGATGATCAGGATGATGAGCATGGGACCAGGCCGACGACCATCGAAACGCGCGCGCCGTAGAGGAGGCGGCTGAACACGTCGCGGCCGATACTGTCGGTGCCGAGCAGGAAAGCTCGGGTTGGAGTCTTACCCGTCGGTCCGACCTGCTCCCACGCGGGTGGCAGATAGCGCCTTGCCGGCGTAAATCTTCAGCGGGTTGTGCGGGGCAATGCAGCGGCGCAAAGAGCGCCACCAGCGCGAACAGCATGATGACAACCGCGCCGATCGATCGCCGCCTTGTTTTTCGCCAGCCGGTGCCAGGCATCGCCCCAGAGCGACCGCGGGGGACGCGTAATCGTCGTCGGAATAACGTAAGATTTGCTGCCCGTTGTGGTCGTCTGGCCGTCATGCTCTCAGTCCCCCACCTTGATTCGTGGATCAAGGAAGCCGTAAACGACGTCTACCGTGAGGTTCGCGAGCGCCACCAACGCCGCGTAGATCAGCGTCGTGCCCATGATCATCGAGTAGTCGCGCTGCTGAATGGAGAGCACGAACTCGCGACCGCTGCCCGGGAAGGAAAACATCTGCTCGATGATGAAGGAGCCGACAACCAGACCTGCCAGCGCCGGACCCAGGATCGTGACGACGGGAATCGAGCGCGTTGCGGAGCATGTGGCGGAAGATGACGACGCGTTCGGCCAGGCCCTTGGCGCGGGCGGTCCGCACGTAGTCCATCTGCATAACCTCGAGCATGGAGGAACGCGTCAGGCGGGTGATGAACGCAAATGTGCCGAAGCCGAGAATCGTCGCGGGCACGAGCCAGGCGCCGGGGCTGTTCCAGTTCTGTTGCACGATCTTGATCAACTTCAGCCTGCTGGCAAAGATGATGATGAAGAAGATCGCCAAGACGAAGTTAGGCACGGAGACGCCGATCGTCGAGATCAGCAGCGAGATGTAATCCCAGAACGTATTGCGTTTGAGGGCGCCCAGGATTCCCAGGGGAACCCCGAAGAGCGTCGCCAGGAACACCGCGAGGATCCCCAGGCGAAGAGAGAAGCCGAACTTGCTATACCAGAATGGCTTTCCTTCCGGCGGCTTAAAGAGGATGTCTTGCACGTCCTGGCCGCGCTGCCGGTACGACGGCCCCAAATCGCCGCGCACCGCGCCCAAGATGTAGTTAAAGAACTGGCTGTCGAGGGGATTGCCCCCGCTGGTGTTGAAGAACAGCGGCTTGTCCATGCCGAAACGCTTGCTCAGCAGTGCCTGCGTCGTCTTGTCCACCTGGCGCGCTTCGAGATCGCGGTCCCACGGGCCACCCGGCGCCGCGTGCATCAGGACGAACGTGATGAGCGCGACAAAGAACAAGCGTGGGAATGATGTACAAAAGACGACGAACCACGTAGGTGGTCATGCGACCGTTCCTCCCTTGGAGCCGGGCCGGGCTCGCTATACGGAGCCCGGCCCGGTGATTTCTGGGCGCTGCTAAGCGCAAAGGATGGGGGCCAGCAAAACCGGACCCTGGCCCCCATCCGCGGAAGGGACTACTGCCCCTGTGCCGCCGTGTCGATGTCGATCAACTGCGTGTCCGCCGTGGCGCCCGGGAAGGCCGAGTCCTGCGGCGTGGTCACGATGCCCTTGACCCACGGCTTGACCAGGTAGTTGTTCACGTTGTTCCACATGAACGCCACCGGCGCGCCGTCGGTCAGCAGCTTCTGGGCCTGCGTGTACAGTTCGGCGCGCTTGGCCGGGTCGAGCTCGGTGTCGGCCTTGTCGACCAGGGCATCGAAGTCCTTGTTCGAGTAGCCGATGCGCTCGCCGAACGCGCCCGTCTTCCAGTACACGCTCAGCCAGTTCTGCTGATCCGGGTAGTCGGCGCACCAGCCGAGGATGAAGATCTGCGGTGCGGTCTTGATGTCCTTGGTCAGGGCGGTGAAGGTGGTCGGCTCAACCGGGTCGAGCTTGATGTCGACGCCCAGGTTGGTCTTCCACTGCTGCGCCAGCCACTCCCAGCGCTTACGGTTGCGGGGCGTGTCGCTGAAGGTCAGCGGTGATGGGCGGGAGCTTGTCCGCGCTGCCGTACTTGGACTCCGCCAGGGCCTTCTTGGCCGCATCGACATTGAAGCCCCAGCGGTTCTCAGTCTTGTCGTACCCAGGGAACCCAGGCGGGATCCAGGTGAGGGTCGGAGCGCCAAGGCCGTTCAACACGTCGCGCACCCAGGCTTCCCGATCGAGCGCCTCGGCGAATGCCTCGCGCACCTTCTGATCGGTGAACGGTTCCTTCAACTGGTGGAACATGACCGCGTAGGTGCAGGAGCCGGGGTAGGTCATCAGCTCCTTGCTCAGCGTGGGATCGGCCTGGATGACGGGCAGATCTTCGGCGCCGGCGCCGATGATGTCGAATTCGTTGTTCTTGTAGGCTTCGAAGGCGACCGCCGTGTCGGTGATGTAGGAGTACTGGAGGTCGACCTTGGCCTTGTCGCCCCAGTAGTTGGGGTTCGGGACGTAGTAGCCCTTGACGAACGGCTCGAGGCTCTTCAGGATGAAGGGGCCGTTGCCGACCTGGTACTTCGAGCTGTTCCACCAGTTCTCGCCGCCCTCGGTGATGTTCTCTTCCTTGGCCGGGTAGGTGACCCACAGCGACATGACGGTGTGGAAGTACGGGGCCGGCTTGGAGAAGCGTCAGCTTCAGGGTGTTGCAGGCCGCATCTTCGTACGGCTTCTCGGCATCGCAGGCGGTGCCGTCCGCGCGGAGCGGCTGGATGCTGGCGTCGAGAGCCTTGGCGGCCTCTTCGCACTTCGCGGCGTCGTCACCGCAGCCGCGCCATTCGGGCGCGCCCTTGATCTCGTCGGTGATCTGAGCATACTCACCGGCGGTCTCGGGGTTGATGTTGCGCTTGATCGAGTAGGCATAGCGGGCGGCGTTCAGGACGCTGCCGTCCGAGTACTTCAGCCCATCCTGCAGGGTGAAGGTCAGCTCGGTGGCGTCGTCGTTGTACTTCCACTCCTTCGCCGCGCCGGGGACCGTCTTCAGGTCCTTGTCCAGCTGGGTCAGGCCCTTCGTACATGAGCCGCAGGTGCGCGATCTCGTTGACGAACGAGCTCTTCTGCGGATCGATGATGTCCGGGTAGGTGGTCGAGGTTGATGCGGAGCACCTTGGCTCTGGGGCGCGGCGGTCGGGGTCGCGACGACCTCAACCTGCTTCTCGACTTCGACGACCTGGGTCTGGACCTGGGTCACGACCTGGGTCTGGACGACCTGCTTCTCGACGACCTGCGTCACGACCTTCTCAACCACCTGGGGCTGAGGGGCGGGGCAGGCGGTCAAGATCATGCTGGCGACGACCAGGACGCCGAGCACGAAAGACCACTTCTTGAGTGACATGTCTCCTCCTAGAGTGATGCGGTGTTGAATTACGACCGGACCATAACGACCGGACCGCCGAAAAAATGGCGATCCACGTTCACCCTGACACGGTTTCTGGGCTGTCAACCACCCCCTTTCATTGCGGATAGAGCCAGCAGGCCGCGAAATGGCCGTCGCCGTAGTCTTTGAAAAGCGGCTCCTGTTCCCGGCAAATATCCATCGCCTTCGGGCAGCGGGTGCAGAAGTTGCAGCCCTTGGGCGGATTTGCCGGCGAGGGCACGTCGCCTTCGAGGATGATGCGCTTGCGTTTCTCTTCGATGACCGGATCGGGAATCGGCACCGCGGACAGCAGCGCCTGCGTGTACGGGTGCATCGGATTGCGATACAGCTCGTCGCGATCCGCGATCTCCATGATCTTGCCCAGGTACATGACCGCGATGCGGTCGGAGATGTGCCGGACGACCGAGAGGTCGTGGGCGATGAAGAGATAGGTCAGGTTGAACTGCGCTTGCAGGTCCTCGAGCAGGTTGATGACCTGCGCCTGGATCGACACGTCGAGCGCGGAGATCGGCTCGTCGCAGACGATGAACGAAGGGTTCACCGCGAGCGCGCGGGCGACGCCGATGCGCTGGCGCTGGCCGCCGGAGAACTCGTGCGGGTAGCGGTTGATGAAGTAGGGGTTGAGGCCGACGACCTCGAGCAGCTCGCGGACGCGCTCCAGGCGCTCCGACTTGGTGCCGATGTTGTGGACTTCCAGGGGTTCGGCGACGATGCTGCCGACGGTCATGCGCGGGTTGAGCGACGCATAGGGGTCCTGGAAGATCATCTGCATCTGGCGGCGCTGCCGGCGCAGGTCCTCGCCCTTCAGCTTGGTCAGGTCCTTGCCGCTGAAGTCGACCTCGCCTGCCGTGGGATGGTACAGCTGGAGGATGGCCCGACCGGTCGTCGACTTGCCGCAACCCGACTCGCCCACGAGGCCCAGTGTCTCGCCGGAATAGATATCGAAATCGATGCCATCGACCGCCTTGACGTCGCCCACGTGGCGCTGCATGAGGCCGCGGCGGATCGGGAAGTACATCTTCAGCCCGCGCACATGCACGAGCGCGGTCTTCCCCTCGTGGTTGGTGGGTGTCGTCATGCCACAAGCTCCCCTTCGACCTCAACCGAGGGCGGCGTGTCCTTCGTGATCTCCCGATGGCAGGCCACTTTGTGCCCAGGCGCGACGGGCTCGAGCCGTGGGTTATCCGTCGCGCAGATATCGATGCGGTACTTGCACCGGGCATAGAAGGGGCAGCCCTTAGGCAGATCGATCAGATCGGGCGGGAGACCCTCGATCGATGTCAGGCGATGGGCGCGGCCGACGTCCAGGCGCGGCAGCGAACCCAGCAGGCCGATGGTGTAGGGATGGCGGGGGTTGGCATATAATTCCTTGACCTGCGCTTCTTCGACAATGAAGCCGGCATACATAACGATAACCCGGTCCGCCAGGCCCGCCACGACGCCCAGGTCGTGCGTGATCCAGATGATCGCCATGCCGATCTCGTCGCGCAGGCGCTTCACGAGGTCGGCAATCTGCGCCTGAATCGTCACATCCAACGCGGTCGTCGGCTCGTCGGCGATCAGGAGCTGCGGGTTGCAGCTCAAGCCCATGGCGATCATCACACGCTGGCGCATGCCGCCCGAAAACTGGTGCGGGTAGTCGTCGAGACCGATCGGCTGCGTGCGGGATGCCCACCAGCTCCAGCAGCTCGACGCTGCGCTTGCGGGCCTTCTCTTTGTCCATGCCCAGGTGCAGCATCAGCGCTTCGGAGATCTGAAAGCCGATGGTGAGGACGGGATTGAGGGAGGTCATCGGATCCTGGAAGATCATCGCGATCCGATTGCCGCGCACCTGCCGGATCTCTTCATCCGAGAGCTTGAGCAAGTCCTTGCGGTCGTCCCCGGTGCCAAACCAGACCTGGCCCGCTGTCACCTTCCCCGGCGGCATGGGAATCAGCCGCAACAGGGACATTACGCCGACGCTCTTTCCGCAACCGCTCTCTCCTACGATCGCCAGTGTTTCGCCTTCGTCAAGATGATAGGAGATGCCGTTGACGGCGCGGACGACGCCGTCCTGGGTGAAGAAGCGCGTCTCAAGCCCCTTCACCTCAAGTAGTCTACTCATCCAAACTCCTCCGACCGGACCGGGGATTATGACTGGAGTGGCGGTGATAATAGCACAGGGGATTGTAAAGTGTCAAGTGAATTGAAAACAAGGAAAACGCGAATAGTTCGGCCCACACTAATCCGGGCGACAATTCGCCGTGGTTGACAACCGTTTTGCGAGTGTCATATAGTCGCAAACGCTTGCGGAACCGATCCAGCCGCACCTATGACCCGAGGAGGAGAGCATGCGAAGCCGCATTACGGTGATTGGCAGCCTCAATATGGACCTGGTGATCCGGGCGCCGCGTCACCCGCTGCCCGGCGAGACGCTGACCGGAAGCGCGTTTCGCACCTTTCCGGGCGGGAAAGGGCGCGAACCAGGCGGTGGCCGCGGCCACCGCGGGCGGGCAGGTGACGATGATCGGGCGGGTGGGCGCCGACGATTTCGGGGACGCGCTGATCAAGGGGCTGGGCGGGGACGGCGTCGACACGGCGTGCGTCGAGCGCTCCGATGAGGCGACCGGCGTCGCGCTGATTACAGTCAGCGACGCGGGCGAGAACACGATCGTCCTTGCGCCGGGCGCCAACGGCACGGTCACCCCGGAGGTGATCGCCGCTTACGAAGGCCGGATCGCCGCGTCGGACGTGCTGCTGCTTCAATTGGAGATTCCACTGCCCGCCGTGGCTGCCGCGGCCGAATCCGCGCGGCGGCATAACGTCCCGGTCATCCTCAACCCGGCCCCCGCGCAGCCGCTGCCGGCCGGCCTACTGCAGCATGTCACTTACCTGATCCCGAACCAACACGAGGCGGCCCTGTTGGCGGGTCTGCCCACAGGGACAGCAGACGAGGCCGCGGCAGCAGCGCGTGCGCTGCAAGCCAAAGGCGTCGGGACGGTCATTTTGACCCTGGGCGAGCGGGGGGCGCTCGTTTTCGCCGGGGGCGCGGGGACGCCGGTGGCGAGCTTCCCGGTCGAGGTTGTGGATACGACGGCCGCGGGGGATGCATTCGTGGGCGGGTTTGCGGTCGCGCTGACGGAAGGGCGTTCGCCGGTGGAGGCGGCGCGCGTGGGCTGCGCCGCGGGCGCGCTGGCATGCACGCGGCTGGGGGCGCAGCCGTCGCTGCCGCAGCGGGCGGCGGTCGAAGCGCTGTTGCGCGGGTGAGCGGCGGCGCGAGGGCATGGGAGAAGGGGGCAACCGGCCGGTTGCCCGTACGGAGGTGTGTTTGTGAAGAAGACCGGATTGCTCAACAAGGACCTGTCCGAGGTGATTGCGGGGATGGGGCACCGGGATATGCTGGTGATTGCGGACGCGGGCTTGCCCATCCCGGCGGGCATCCGGCGCATCGATCTCGCGGTGAGCCCGAACCTGCCGCGGTTCGCCGACGTGGTGCGGGCGATCCTGGGGGAACTCAAGGTCGAAGAGGCGGTGGTGGCCTCGGAAATGGGGGAGCGCAGCCCGGACATCCGGGCCACGCTGGACGAGCTGCTCGGGGACGTTCCCGTCCGCGAGCTGCTGCACGAGCAGTTCAAGCTCCAGACGGCGCGCGCCTGCGCGGTGGTGCGGACGGGGGAATTCACGCCATACGCAAATGTGATCCTGATCAGCGGCGTCGTCTTCTGACCCACCCATCGGGCGGCTCGTTTGAGAGCGTCAAAATCGGCTATTGACAGCGGCAAGGCGTTCTGCTAGTATATGACCGATCACATGATCGGTCATGTGCGCGTTATAGCGTTCTTCCACAGGTATGACAATGTCCGTCTCACCCAACTTACGGAAGTCGCGTGCTGTTACGATGCAGGATGTTGCGGACGCAGTCAGTGTGTCCAAGCAGACGGTTTCCGCGGTCATCAACGGGAAACCGGGCATCACCGAAGAAACGCGCGCCCGGGTGCTGGCTGCGATTCAGCGGCTCGGCTACCGGATGGATCTCACCGCCCGCAGCCTCCGCACCGGACGGACCGGCACGATCGCCCTCATCGTCACCGACGTCTCGAACCCCGTAGCCGGCATCATGGCGAGCGCCAGCGAAGAGCTGGCCTACGCGGAAGGCTACAACCTCGTCCTGCACAACACCCACGATGATCTCGCCCGCGAAGACTTCTACATCAACTCCATCCTGCAGCGTTCACTTGACGGCGTTATGTTTATCTCCGCGCGGGACGAGAGCACGGCACTCGAAAAGCTGGAAGTCGAGGGCATTCCGACGGTGGTCATCGACCGGGTGCCGCAGAACTACTCCGGGCCGGCGGTCGTGCTCGATAACTGGCGGGCCGGAGCGCTGGCGGGGGAATACCTGGCTCGGCTGGGTCACCGGCTGGTGGCGCATGTCGGGGGGCCGGGCAACGTACACATCGCCCGCGAGCGGCTGGGGGGCTTCCGGGCCGCGGCCGAGAACCTGGGCCTGGAACTGATCGACCTCGAACCGGCGAGTGGGTGGCGGATCGAAGATCGGGTACGGCGCGACGGAACGCCTGCTCGCGAGAGAGGCGGGCTTCACGGCCCTATTCTGCGCGGGCGATCAGCTGGCGATCGGCGCGATGCGCGCGCTGCGCGAGGCCGGGCGAAGCATCCCGGCGGACGTGTCGATTATCAGCGTCGACGATATCGACCTGGCGAAATACCTTTCGCCGCCGCTGACGACCATCAGCCAGTCGATTGCAAAGATGGCCTCGGTCGGCGTGCAGCTCCTGATCGACCTGGTCGAAGGGAGACCTTCCACGGGGCAGCGCGTCGTGATCGAGCCGCGCCTGATCGTCCGCGAGTCAACTGCTTGCCTGACCCCCGAGGACACGATCTAGATGGAAATGCAAGAGACAGTTAGCAACCGCGTCCATGCTTCGCATGGTCGACATCAGCAAGTCATTCCCAGGCGTCCAGGCGCTCGACTGCGTCGACCTGGACGTCGGTCGGGGAGAAATCCTGGGGTTGATCGGCGAGAACGGTGCGGGCAAATCGACGCTGATGAAGATCATCTCCGGGGCTTACCCCCTGGACGCCGGCGAGATCGTCGTCGACGGGCAGCCGGTGCAGGCACACAACCCGCACCACGCCCAGGAGCTCGGCATTTCGATCATCTATCAGGAATTCAACCTGATGCCGAACCTGAGCGTGATGGAGAATATCTTCATCGGCCGGGAGCCGGGCGGGGTCTTTGTCAACCAGCGAGCGCTGCTGGAGCACGACCCGGGCGCTGCTCGACCGGCTGGGCGTACACCTCTCGCCGGACACGATCGTGCGTGACCTGTCGGTGGCCGAGCAGCAGATGGTGGAGATTGCCAAAGCCATCTCGATGCAGGTCAAGGTGCTGATCATGGACGAGCCGACCTCGGCGCTCAGCGAGGACGAGGTGCAGAAGCTCTTCGCAATCATGCGCGACCTGAAGCGCGACGGCATCAGCGTGATCTTCATCTCGCACCGGCTCGAAGAGATCCGGGCGATCTGCGACCGGGTCACCGTGCTGCGGGACGGGCGCAATGTCGGCACGCTGACCGGCGCGGAGATCACGGAGGACACGCTGATCCGCCTGATGGTGGGCCGCTCGCTGACGGAGTTCTTCCACGAAGAGGAGGCGGCGCACCAACCGCGGGCGGAGGACATCGCCCTGGAGGTGCGCGGGCTGACCCGCACGGGGAGCAAGGTCGATCCGAGCGCGATCGTCCTGGACGACGTCAGCTTCGCGCTCCGCAAGGGCGAGATCCTGGGCCTGGCCGGGCTGGTGGGGGCGGGCCGGACCGAAGTCGTGCGGGCGATCTTCGGTGCAGACCCGCGCGACGCGGGCGAGGTGCTGATCGAGGGGCAGGTGGTCGACGTTCGGTCCCCACGCGACGCGATCCGGCACGGCATCGGGTTTGTGCCGGAGGACCGCAAGGCGCAGGGCCTCATCCTCAACCAGGCCGTCCGAACGAACCTGACGCTGCCCAGCCTGACCAACCTGACCCGGTTCGGGTTCGTCCGACTGGCGGACGAGACGAAAGCCGTGCAGGAGTACGTCAAGCGGCTGCAAATCCGCACGCCGACGCTGGACCGGCCATGTCAGCAACCTGAGCGGCGGCAACCAGCAAAAGGTCGTCATCTCCAAGTGGCTGATGCTGCGGCCGAAGATCCTGATCATGGACGAGCCGACCCGCGGCATCGACGTGGGCGCAAAGGCGGAAATCTACGCGTTGATGCGCCAGCTCGTGCAGGCGGGCGTCAGCGTGCTGATGATTTCGTCCGAGCTGCCCGAGCTGCTTGCCATGTGCGACCGGGTGGTGTGCATGGCTGAAGGCCGGGTGAGCGGCACCCTGGAGCGTCGCGACGCGACACCGGAAAACGTTATGCGGCTTTGCACCGCGCAGCGCCGAGAAATCCCGCGAGAGGCGAGCGTATCATGACCACACAACCGATTACCCCAAAGACGGCAACCGCCGATAAAAAGGTCGACGTCCTGGCCATCGCAGGTCGCTACGGCGCGCTGATCTTCCTGATCGTCCTCTGCGTCGTGTTCGCGGTGCATCGAGCCGGCGTTCCTCAACACCGCGCAACATCTTCAACGTCATCCGGCAGGTGTCCATCTACGGCCTGCTCGCGATCGGTATGACGTTCGTGATCCTGACCGGCGGCATCGACCTGTCCATCGGCTCGCTGCTGGCGCTGGCGGGGCTGGTGTGCGCGGCCGCGATGAAAGGCAGCAGCAGCTTGCTCGGCGCGGCGGCGGGCGAAGCCCACGGCATCGGCCTGCCCGGCGCGGTCGCGCTTGCCATCCTCGTGGGCCTGGGAGGCGGGCTGCTGCAGGGCCTGGGGGTGAGCAAGCTCAAGGTGCCGCCCTTCATCGTGACGCTGGGCGGCATGTCGGTGTTTCGCGGGCTGGCGCTGGTCTTCTCCAAGGGCCAGCCGATCAGCGCGTTCCCGCCGCAGTACAAATGGTGGGGCCAGGGGATGATCGGCCCGGTGCCCGTGCCGGTCATTCTGTTCCTGGTCTTTGCCATCCTGGCCTTCATCGTCTTGCGGTATACGAAGTACGGCCGCTACATCTACGCGGTCGGCGGCAACCCGGAAGCGGCTCGCCTGTCGGGCCTGAACGTGAGCATGCTGATTCTCAGCGTGTACGTGATCATGGGCTTCTTCGCCGGCCTATCGGGCTTCGTGCTCTCGTCGCGGCTCAATTCGGCGGAGCAGGTGGCGGGCGTCGGCTATGAGCTGCAGGTCATCGCGGGCGTGGTGATCGGCGGCACGAGCCTGACCATGGGCGGCGAGGGTGGCGTGTTCGGCACCGTGGTCGGCATCCTGCTGATCGGCGTCCTGTCAAACGGCCTGACGCTGATGAACGTCTCGCCGTATACCAACAGATCATCGTTGGCTTGATCATCGTCTTCGCCGTTTACTTCGACCAGGTGGTCAAGAGCCGCCGTCGGTAGGCGTCGGCCGCGGCATGGAAGAAGGTTTTTGACGCGCAAATTGGTACACTGTCACACCAGAGGAAAACAGGAGGAAAAGGACACGATGAAATCGAAGTTCGTACTGCTCAATGTGCTGGTCGTGCTGGCGCTGCTACTGGGCGCCTGCGCGACGGCGCCGGCTCCCGCGCAGCCGACTGCGGCCCCGCAGCAAGCTGCACCTACGACAGCCCCCGCGGCTCCGGCCGCAACCGAAGCGCCTAAGCCGGCCGCGCCGGCGGGCAAGACAACCATTGCCTTCTCGATCCCGGGCCTGCAGTTCCCGTTCTTCGTCTTCATGGAGACGCAGGTCAAGGACGAGGCGACGAAGCTGGGCGTGGAGACCCAGACGCTGGACGGCCAGAACCAGGTGCACCAAGCAGACGGCTGACGTCGAGGCCGCGATCGCCAAGAAGGTCAACGGCATCCTGATCAGCCCGATCACCGCCGACGGCATGGCCCCCGCGGTCAAGGAAGCCGTCGACGCCGGCATCCCGGTCGTCACCGTCGACCGCACCGTCTACGACGTGCCCACCCTGGCCCACGTCGGCGCCGACAACGTCCTGGGCGGCGAGCAGCAGGGCAAGGCGCTGCTCGAGCTGTTCCCCAAGGGCGCCACCATCTTCGAGCTGCTCGGCACGCCCGGCGCGACCCCGGCCATCGACCGCTCCAAGGGCCTGCACAACATCATCGACTCCACCCGGAGATCAAGATCGCCTGCCAGCAGACCGGCGAGTTCAACCGCGATAAGGGCCTCTCCGTCACCGAGAACTGCCTCGGCGCCACGCCCAACCCGGACGCCATCGTCGCCGCCAACGACGACATGGCCCTCGGCGCCGTCGAAGCCCTCAAGGCCAAGGGGCTCAAGAACGTCAAGGTCATCGGCTACGACGCGCTGCCCGAAACGCTCAAGGCCATCCAGGCCGGCGACGTCTACGGCACCGTCGAGCAGTTCCCCGGCAAGCAGGCCCGCACCGGCCTGCCAGACCTTGAACGACTTCATCGCCAAGGGCACGAAGCCGGCGCAGCACGACATCTTCATCGCACCCGAGCTGATCACCGCCAAGAACCTGGACAAGGCCGAGCGCGGCGCTGAGGCCGGCATCACCCCGGGCGCGGCGCCTGCCGCCAAGCACCGGCCCCAAGCAGGTCGCCTTCTCGATCCCGGGCCTGCAGTTCCCGTTCTTCGTCTTCATGGAGACGCAGGTCAAGGACGAGGCGACGAAGCTGAACATCACCACGCAGACGCTGGACGGCCAGAACCGGTGCCCAAGCAGACCGCTGACGTCGAAGCCGCAATCGCCAAGAAGGTCGACGGCATCCTGATCAGCCCGATCACCGCCGACGGCATGGCCCCGGCGGTCAAGGAAGCCGTCGACGCCGGCATCCCGGTCGTCACCGTCGACCGCACCGTCTACCGGCGTGCCCACCCTGGCCCACGTCGGCGCCGACAACGTCCTGGGCGGCGAGCAGCAGGGCAAGGCGCTGCTCGAGCTGTTCCCCAAGGGCGCCACCATCTTCGAGCTGCTCGGCACGCCCGGCGCGACCCCGGCCATCGACCGCTCCAAGGGCCTGCACAACATCATCGACAGCCACCCGGAGATCAAGATCGCCTGCCAGCAGACCGGCGAGTTCAACCGCGACAAGGGCCTCTCCGTCACCGAGAACTGCCTCGGCGCCACCCCCAACCCGGATGCCATCGTCGCCGCCAACGACGACATGGCCCTCGGCGCGGTCGAAGCCCTCAAGGCCGCCGGCCTGCTCGGCAAGGTCAAGGTCATCGGCTACGACGCGCTGCCCGAAACGCTCAAGGCCATCCAGGCCGGCGACGTCTACGGCACCGTCGAGCAGTTCCCCGGCGAACAGGCCCGCACCGGCCTGCGCACGCTCAACGACTTCATGACCAAGGGCACCAAGCCGGCGCAGCACGACATCTTCATCGCACCCGAGCTGATCACCGCCAAGAACCTGGACAAGGCCGAACGCGGCGCTGAAGCCGGGTCTGACAGCCGCGGCCGCGGCGGGCGGTCCTGCGAAGCAGGTCGCCTTCTCGATCCCGGGCCTGCAGTTCCCGTTCTTCGTCTTCATGGAGACGCAGGTCAAGGACGAGGCGACGAAGCTGAACATCACCACGCAGACGCTGGACGGCCAGAACGCGGTGCCCAAGCAGACCGCTGACGTCGAAGCCGCGATCGCCAAGAAGGTCGACGGCATCCTGATCAGCCCGATCACCGCCGACGGCATGGCCCCGGCGGTCAAGGAAGCCGTCGACGCCGGCATCCCCGTCGTCACCGTCGACCGCACCGTCTACGACGTGCCCACCCTGGCCCACGTCGGCGCCGACAACGTCCTGGGCGGCGAGCAGCAGGGCAAGGCGCTGCTCGAGCTGTTCCCCAAGGGCGCCACCATCTTCGAGCTGCTCGGCACGCCCGGCGCCACCCCGGCCATCGACCGCTCCAAGGGCCTGCACAACATCATCGACTCGCCACTCGGAGATCAAGATCGCCTGCCAGCAGACCGGCGAGTTCAACCGCGATAAGGGCCTCTCCGTCACCGAGAACTGCCTCGGCGCCACCCCCAACCCGGATGCCATCGTCGCCGCCAACGACGACATGGCCCTCGGCGCGGTCGAAGCCCTCAAGGCCGCCGGCCTGCTCGGCAAGGTCAAGGTCATCGGCTACGACGCGCTGCCCGAAACGCTCAAGGCCATCCAGGCCGGCGACGTCTACGGCACCGTCGAGCAGTTCCCCGGCGAACAGGCCCGCACCGGCCTGCGCACCCTCAACGACTTCATGACCAAGGGCACCAAGCCGGCGCAGCACGACATCTTCATCGCACCCGAGCTGATCACCGCCAAGAACCTGGACAAGGCCGAGCGCGGCGCTGAAGCCGGACTCAAGTAACTCGCAACCGGCTGCGAGCCTCGCAGTCAAGCGGGCTGCAGCCGGCCATTCGACCGGCCCGCACCGCGCTCCTGACCGCCAGATGAAGGAGTGCGGTGCGGGAACAGCGTCAGGAGTAGAGACAATGTCTGGAGCCAAAGCTTTCGAACAGGGTGAGGGCATCCTGCGGCTCGCACCGACCTGGGTGCCGCGCTCTTTCTGCATCCCGGGCAAGCGCATCAAGCTGCACCCATCGGACTATTATGCCTACGGAGCCCATCGCGGCGGCATCGACGAGCGGTGGTTCTCATCGACCACGGCGGCCGACAACGGCCCGGAAACGACGCCCGACGAGGGCCTCAGCTATGTGGTCTGGGGCGATAACGAGCAGAAGACGCTCTTCCGGGATGTCGTGGCCGAACTCGGGGCGGGGCTGGTCGGCGACGCGATGTGGAACGAGCATCACGCCTGGCCGGTCTACTCGAAGTTCTTCGACAACAAGGGCGCCCTGCCCCATCACTTGCACCAGCTGCAGGAGCATGCGAGCCGGGTGGGCCAGCAAACGAAGCCGGAGGCGTACTACTTCCCCCGCCAGTTGAACAACTACGGCGCAGACTTCCCGTACACGTTCTTCGGCGTCGAGCCGGGGACGACGAAGGACCAGGTGCGCCACTGCCTCGAAATCTGGGATGAGGGCGACAACCACATCACGGACCTGTCGAAGGCCTACCGGCTGGAGCTGGGGACGGGGTGGTGGGTGCCGGCGGGCATCCTGCACGCGCCCGGCAGCCTATGCACCTACGAGCCGCAGTGGGCCAGCGACGTCTTCGCCATGTTCCAGTCGCTGGTCAACGAGGTGCCGATCGACTGGGAGCTGCTGGTCAAGAACGTCCCGCCGGAGTGTCACCACGACCTGGACTACCTGGTCTCGATGATCGACTGGGATGCGAACACGAACCCGAACTTCAAGGCCGAGCACTTCCTCAGCCCGCGGCCGGTGCGGCCGGTGGAGGAGATGAAGGCGGCGGGTTATGTCGAGAACTGGATCGTGTACCGCAACCCGCTCTTTGCAGCCAAGGAACTGACCGTGCTGCCCGGCGCCACCGTCACCGTCAAGGACCCGGGGCCGTACGGCCTGATCATGCTGCAGGGTCACGGGACGATGGGCCCCTGGCCGGTCGAGACCCCGACCCTGATCCGCTTCGGCCAGCTGACGCACGACGAGTT
Organism: uncultured Chloroflexia bacterium; assembly: GCA_963800615.1. Taxonomy (GTDB): domain Bacteria; phylum Chloroflexota; class Anaerolineae; order CG2-30-64-16; family CG2-30-64-16; genus JALOOB01. Next base: position 3,108 of record CAWDBO010000020.1, on the reverse strand, counting down.
CTTCGTGTCGGCCAAGGCGGCGGCTGAGGGCGTCGTGATCCACAACCCGAGCAAGAGCGACCCGATCGTGATGCTCAAGAACTTCGGTCCGGGACACGGCGCGCCGCTGGAATAGCGCCTACCTCTTGGATCGGTGAACAAAAGACAATCGCCGCCGGGGAGACCTGGCGGCGATTTTGTCAGCGCGGGGCGTGAGCTCGCGCGATCACCGGCGAGCCAAGCCCTGGGCCGCCCAGCGTTCGACATCCTCGCAGGCATAGGCTTCTTTGGGCGAAATCGCAAGCAGCAGGCGGTTGGCTTCCTCCAGCAGGAACCTGCGCTGTGTCACGCCGGGCTGGGACGGCGTGAGCGGCAGGCGAGCGATCTCGTTGAATGCGCTGACGATGGCGTCGATGCGCTCCCTGCGGGTGGGGAGCTTGCGGGCGGCATCCAGCCGCTGCTCGTAGTGAACCACCTGGGGGGTCAGCCGCTCGGCCAGCAGGGCCTCGAACGCGCTAATGCACCCGTCGAAGGGCGCCACGCCACCGAGCCACTCCTCTCCCAGCTTGTTTCGGGCCTCGGGCGTCACCCGGCTGAGTGGGTCGAGGTCCGCGGGGTCGTCGACGACGAAATAGCCCAGCGCCTCGAGCACGGCCAGGTTGTTTTTGACCATCAGGCGGCGTTCCGCCGTACGCTCCGCCCTGCCCCCCGGCGCCTCCGGCGCCTCCAGGTACCCGCTCCCTCGGAGCTTGCCGTCGAGGCGCAGCCGCGGCACGAAGAGCGCCCGCGTCCGGCCGCCTTCCTGGGTAACGAATATGTTCTGCGTGTGGTTCTTGATCCGAATCCCGTTTCCGTAGCGCAGGTCGTACTCGGCATGCTCGTGATGCGAGCGGTCCGCGTTCAGCTCCTGCCAGTGGCTCGCCACCTTGTCGGCGACGAACATGAGATTGGCGCCGTCGGTTGCGGCCCCGGGGGCGGCGGCGATCTCATAAACCGGCATGGGCCAGTCGAGGCGGGCGACGGCGATGGACCCGAGGCTCGCCAACGTGCGCAGCGGCGCCGCGGCCAGGACGGGAATATCGGGGAGCCTGAAAAACTGGTAGTGCTGGTGGTAGATCGTGTTGCCGGCCCAGTGGTTGCAAACGCCGCTGATGGGACGGGGCGCGGGGTCGATGCCGTGGTGGGCGCAGAACTCGGCCAGGTCGTTGTTGATGACGGCCACCAGCTTGATCAGGTCGCTGAAGGAATAGGACTGGGGGTCCATGTTCATGACGAGGTCGTTGATGTGCGGGAAATCCCAGGCGAGGAAATGGCAGGCGGTGCGCGGGTCGCCGAGGGGCGCGTAGGTGAAGCCGAAGCGGTAGTTCCTCACGGTGGCCCGGACCTCGCCCTGGGGTTCGCTGCTCCTGTTGACCGGCGTGGAGTGGATCGTGGCTTCGCGCGGGTTCAAGACGGCCACGGAGCAGTAGTTGCAAGACGACTTGAACTGGATGGTGTTCCAGATCAGCTTGCGCAAGGGCTCGTACTTCTGCGGCAGCATCAGCGTATCCTCTGCCACCGAGTCGCCGTCGGTCTTGACGTAGACGGGGCGCCGGGAGCGCTCGATCATGCGCTTGGCCGAAGTGTCCTTGAACTGAATCTGGCGGTTGTTGACGTCGGCGCGGATGAGGACGCCCTGCAGCTCGAGATGGCGCAAGATGGCGACAATGTCGGCAACGGTGTAGGGTCCGTGGCCACCGGCGTTCATCGCGTGAAGATCGAAGCTGAACACGCCGATGAGGCCGTCCTCGTGGTAGATGAATTCGACCGGATCGGCCTTAGGGTTCATGATCCTGAGGCGGCGCAGCTCGGTCTTGTTGCCGCGAATCCGGCGGATGGGGATGTGGACAAAGGCAAAGCGATCGCGCGGCTCGGGGTCGCCGGGCTCCGGCACCATGTAGCACTGCTGCTCGCCCGCCACGACTGGGATGTGACCGATCTTCAAGCCGTGCAGATAGGCGACGGTGATGGCGACGCCGATGCCGTGCGCGGCCAGAATGTCGCGCAGCTTCTCGCCGACCACCTCCATGTTGGCTTCGGAGATGACGCGGCAGTCCGGCGAATCGTAGAGGTCCTCAAGCACGCTTTCAAGCGTTGACACCATTGCATTCCTTAGCAAGGCGAGGACGGGAAGTGCGTGCGCGCGGCCGTGCATTCATTTCCCGCTCTTGATGAAAGTCCCGCGCTGTAACTCGTCGAAAGCCGTCCGCAGCTCCTCCTGGGTGTTCATCACGATCGGGCCGTACCAGGCGACAGGCTCGCCGATGGGCTTGCCCGATATCAGGAGAAAGCGCACGCCTTCCGGTCCTGCTTCGACAGTGACTGTGTCGCCGTCGCCGAAGAGCACGAGGTTCCCGTTGCCGATCAGCGGCTCGCGCTGCATGTCGAAATAGTTGCTGCCCTCGGCCTCATAGCCGTACGGATCGTCCTGGCAGCAGAAGCTGCCCGCGCCGTGGATGACGTAGGCAAACACCGTGTGGCCGCGCGGCGTAAGGCGCCCGAAGGAGCACGCGCGGGGACCGCGACGTCGAGGTACGCGGGCTCGGTCACGATGTCCTGGACGGGACCGGGCGTGCCGTTCACCTCGCCGCAGACGACTTTGATCGTGTTCCCGCCGGCGTCCGTCACCGCCGGGATTTCCGCAGCGGTCAGCCCCTGGTAGCGCGGGTCCATCATCTTGTTCGCGGCGGGCAGGTTGGCCCACAACTGGAAGCCGTACATCTTGCCCTCGGCGTCGCCCTTGGGCATCTCCTGGTGGACGATGCCGCTTCCGGCCGTCATCCACTGGACGTCGCCGGCGGAGATGACGCCCGTATTGCCCATGCTGTCGCCATGCTCGACGTCACCCGCGAGCACGTAGGTGATGGTTTCGATGCCGCGATGCGGGTGCCACGGGAAGCCCTTGAGATACTCCGACGGCGAGTCTGAGCGGAAATCGTCGAGGAGCAGGAAGGGGTCGGTGAGCGTCGGTTCGCCAAAACCGATAGCCCGGCGAAGGTGAACACCTGCGCCCTCCATCGTGGGGCGGCTCCTGATCACCTTGCGGATGCGCCTGTTCTCGCTCATCTCAATTCCTTTCGGGTTTCCCGG
>CAWDBO010000019.1:0-21892 GCA_963800615.1 uncultured Chloroflexia bacterium | reverse complement strand
TGTCGCCATCTCTAATGCTCAGCTCTATAATGAAAGCTCCCAGCGCGGCCGGCTTTTGGAGGCGCTGGACCGCGCCTCTTTCAATGTCCAGCGCGGTGCAGGACGAAACGACGATTTTCTACCAGGTAGTCCGGTCGGGCGCCGAACTGCTGGGATGTGACGTGGGCTGCCTGCTCCGGCACCGTCCTTACCTCGGGCAGCTGGAGGTCGTCGCGGTCCTGCATCTCCCCGAAGCCCTCGTCGGGCAGCGGGTGGCCGTAGCCGATGCGGGCTTTGCCGGCGAGGTCGCCCGGAGCGGGCAGCGCCAGGTTACGAGCTCTTGTGACGGCATCTTTCAGCTTGCGGGGGTCACAGGCTTTCCGGTTTGCGTGGGCGTGCCCCTCGGCCGCGCCCGGCTCAGTCGAGGCAGTGCTGCTGTTGGGCAAGTGCGATGACGGCAGCGTTTCCCGACAAAGGGCGAGCTCGAAATCCTGGACCGTTTCGCCGCACAAATGTCCCACGTGCTCCGCAGCGCGAAGCTGCTGACCCCTGACCAGCGCATCCAGAGGCCGGACTTCAACATCCTGCACCAGATCGGCGACTATATTCAGCAGGCCCACGACATGGATAGCATCCTCCATGTCGTGCTGACCGGCGTGACTGCGGGGTACGGACTGGGGCTCAATCGGGCCACGCTGTTCCTGCTCGACGACACGGGCGAATCGCTTGTCGGCCGGATGGGGATCGGCAATCTCGACGAGCGGGAGAGTCGCCGCAATTCGCACGATCATCACCGCGATCACCGGGAGGACCTGCGTGCATACATCCGGCTGCTGGAAGCGGGTGCGCTGGTCGAGACGCCCGTCGGCCGCAGTATCCGTTCGTTGAGCGTACCGCTCACAGCCAGCGGGTTGTTGGGCCAGGTGTTGGAGGAGGGCAAACCCGTGCGGCTCGAAAGTGCGGATCTCGCGCTGCTGCCGCAAACCCTGGTTGCCGCCCTTGCCCTGAGCGCACCGGCCGTGATCGTTCCTCTCCGCATGGGGCAGCGCCCCGTCGGCGTGTTGGTCGCCGACAACAAGTTCACCAAGGTGCCGATCGGCGACGAGCTGCTCGAAGCGCTCGTCACGTTTGTGTCGACGGCAACGGTCGTCATCCGGAACTACGATCTTTGGGACATGACGCGCCGTGACAAGGAACGGTTGCAGCGCTTCCTGAAGGCCAGCACGGCCCTGGTGGCATCCGAAGCGCCGAAGCAGAGCGTCGAGAAGACGATCGAGGCTGCGATGCAGGCATCGGGGGCCGCGGGCGTGAGTCTGATCCTGCTCAATAGCGAAGCCGAGATGCTGGACGTGGTGGCAGTGGGCATCGATCGCGAGCATCCTGACTTGCTCGTCCGCAAGGATGGCCTGTCGATGCAGGTGCTGCGAGACGGGCATTTCGAGAAGATCGAGAACGCGGACACGGAGCGCGAGAAGCGTTCGATCAACAGCTATATGTTGAGCCGCGACGTGAAGGCTGCGCTGTGTCTCCCCGTGCAGGCCGAGGGCGAACGTCTCGGCGTGATGTGGTTCCATTTCGCAGAGCCTCACGTGTTTACGGAAACGGAGATCGGCGACTTCCAGTTCTTCGTCAACCAGGCTGCCCTCGCGCATGACTCGGCACGCCGGCTGGAGACGTTGGAGGAAATGCGGCGGGCTGCAACCGCGTTGACCCAGGCAACCGAGACGCGCGCTGTGCTGGCTGCCATCGTCGCGCACGCCTGTTCCGTGATGCGCGCCAGGGCCGCGTGGGTGTGGCCCTATGACGACGAAGCCTGCTGCTTCCGCCCGGAGGGTTTCGCCATCAGCGACGGCGTCGACGGGGCGGCCGCCGAATGGATCAGGAAGTCGCCCCCGCGGCCGGGTGGAACGACCGAACTCGTCATGAAGGACGGCTTCATCCCCGTAGAGAGCATCGCCGACCGCGAGCGCTATCCCTTCCTGGACGACGACCATCGCAGCAATCTTCCGCGCGGCAGGCGTCGCGAGCTTCCTGGGCGAGCGGCTGGCGGTCGGGGAGAAGAAGCTTGGCGTCATATACTTCGCCTTCGGCGCCGCCCGTAAGTTCTCGGAGTGGGAGCGGGAGATGGCCCGTGCGCTCACGTACCAGGCGGCGCTCCGCTCAACAACGCCGAGTTGATGGCTGAAGTCCGTGAGGCGATGGAGAGCGCTGCGGCGGTGGCGGAGATCACGACGCTCGGCGAACTGCCTCAAGTGATGGACTCCATCGCCGAGCAGTTTGCCCGCGCCTTGCACTGCGATACGGTGACGCTCTACACGTATGACGCTGAACGCGGTCAGTTCCTGTTTCCACCCGCAACCCTTGGGCTGCGCGATCGTGAAGGTGTGCTCGCGCTGCGGTATGTCGAGATGGGTTCTGCGGTCGGCCGGGTGATGGCGCTTGACGAGGCCCGGTTCTCGACGGACGCCCGGAATGATCCGCTGCTCAACCAGGGCAAGTTCCTGGAGCGGGAGGCCGTTCGTTCGACCGTGGCCGTGCCGCTGCAGGACCGGGAGGGCAAGGCGGGCGCGCTGTTCCTGGGTTACAGGAATCTCCACCAGTTTACACCTCACGAGGCGGCCACGGTCGACCTGCTCGTCAACCAGGCCGCCATCGGTATTCGCAACGCGCAGCTGTATCAGCGCACGCAGGATGACGCTCGCGTGCGTAAAGCGATCCAGGAGGCCAGCCGCAAGATCAGCCGGGCGAGATCACTGGACGAGACGCTGGAACAGGTTGCCCACGAAGCGCTTGCGCTTTCCGGGAGCGCGGACGTAGAGGGGTGTTTCGCGCACGTCGCGCTGAAGTCGGGCAGCTGGCTCCGCTTCATGTCTGCTTCGCAGCCGGATATCCTGGCGCGGTGGCGCAGCGAGTTGGGCGACATCGACTTGAACGGCGACAGAATAGGCCTCACCGGTCAGGTCGCGCTTACCGGTGCACCCGCAAGCGTGGGTGATATCGCATCGCACCGTGCCGGCGGCGGGAACTACCTGGAGCTGGACCATCGAACGCGCAGCGAGCTCTGCGTGCCCCTGGCTCACGGCGCCCGCGTGCTCGGTGTCATCAACCTCGAGCATCCTTTGCCGCACGCGTTTGATGACCGGGTATTCCGTGCGCTGCAAATCCTGGCCGACCAGGCTGCCGTTGCCGTGGAGAACGCCTCGCTGTTGGAGCGACAGCGCGTCATCGGCCAGATTGGGCAGGACACGGCGCGCCGCCTGGAAATCGTGCCCTTCATCGAGGGCCTGTTCGCAAGCCTGGCGCCGGTGTTCGCGGCCCGGCGCATGCCCGTGTATCCGAGCCTTACCACCTACCTTCCCGACCGGGGCCAACTGCTCACTTACCTGACCCGCTTCTACACCGATAACCCGCGGGCGGAGACGCGCGATTTGGACGGGGCTCGCGGCATCATCCCGTGGGTCGCCAGGAACAGGCGTCCATACTACGCCCGGGACGTGGGGCAAGACCCGAACTACTGGTCTTACCGTTCGGGGACGTGCTCGGAGATCGCAGTCCCGGTCGTGTTCGGAGACGCCTTGCTCGGCGTATTGGATATCGAGAGTCCGGCAATTGACCCGTTTGAAGACGAAGACATCGTCTTCTTAAGCCAGGTGGCCGACCAGGTCGCCGCGCATCTCAACGCGATCCGGCAGTACGACGAGCTCAACGAGCAGAAACGGCAGATGGCCGCCCGGGCGGCGGTCACCTGGATCGGCATGGTCGGAAGCGTCTTCCGCCACTCGGTAGACAAGCATGCTGCGACCATTCGCGATGCGGTGCCGCTGGTGCAGCACGCGCTCGATGCGGATGATCGCGAGGCAGCGGATAATTGGCTGAAGATGATCGGCCAGCTCGCGACGACCATCCTTGAAAAGCCGCTTTCGACCCCGCTCAGCAGCGAGGAAGAGGCGCGCCCGATCCCGGTGAACGCATTCCTTCGCGAGCGGGTAGCCCGGCTGTGGGACAGCGAGCCCTATCGCTTGGTCCCGGTCACGCTGCGCCTGCAGCTCGGAGACGGCGCCAGCGTGCGGGCCAGCGACGAGTGGTTGCGCCGCGCGCTGGAGATTGTCCTCCATAACGCGGTTAAGATGGTCGCCGGCTGCCCCGATCCGCAGATCACCGTCCGCAGCCGCCGGGCAGGTGAACGCGCCGAAATCCTAATCACCGATACCGGGCCGGGCATCCCAGCGCCGGTTCGCGATATCCTGTTCAAGGAGCCAATCAAGAAGGCCGAGGGCGAGCCGGGGTTGGGCATCGGGCTGCTGCTTGCGCGCATCATCGTCGAAGTTTACAAGGGCACGATCCACATCGGGCAACCCGGGCCGGGCGGAACGACCATCGTGATCTCATTGCCGCTCACGTAGCGACTCATCGCCAGGGTCAGCCGTACAGGAGGCTCGACCGCGAGCTCGCGAACCAGGGGGAAGCATGCGCATTCTATTCGCCGACAACGATCTATTCTTCCGGGCTACCCGTGCGGCGTACCTCGAACGGGCCGGCCACTTCGTGCTGCACGCATCCACCCCGGCGGAAGCGGAGGAGCTACTGCGCGGCACGTACATTCATGTCGCTGTCATGGACATCCGCCTGGTGGACGACGACGACGATGCAGACGTCTCGGGCCTGAAGCTGGTTACCCACCCCGGGTTCCGGCGCATCGCGAAGGTCGTACTCACCGGTTTCGACAGCTCGAGGTATGTCCGGGAGGCGTTGCTCGCCGATGCTGAAGGCCGCCCGGGCGCGTGGGACTACCTCGTCAAGGGCGAACCGCCGGAGCGGCTCGTCGAAGTTGTGGAGAAGGTGGGCCGGGAACGCCTGCACATCGACCACGCGTTGCGGATTCATTCGGATCCACGCGCTGCTCAGCCTTTCGAACCTGGCCGGCTTGCTGGCGCCGGAGATCCAATCCGATCTCGCCGGCGAGCAGTCCCCGGAGGTTTATGCGGGTGAGTTGGAGGATTTGTTCCGATGGGTGTTTGCGGGCTACGAACAAGTCACGCTCCAGCAGTTGCTGTGGCGCCGCGACCGGCGCTTCGCGCTCCTGGCGCTGGCCTACGCGCCCAAGGGGCAGGCGGCGCAGGACAACCAGTACATCGTGACGTGCGGCCCTGCCGAGGCGATGAGGGCCGAAGCCGAGGTGTATCGGCGAAGCGTCCCGGCCGCGCTTGAGCCGGATCGAGACAACACGCTCAAGACGGCGGCCACGCTGCATTTCGGCATGAATGCGTACGACGTGCCCGACGGCGGGCTAGAGGACGCGAGGAAGCTAAGCGATTACTACGGGGAGGCCAATGCGCGGCAGGTTGGTGAGGCATTCGACGCTGTGTGCAAGGGGCCGCTGACCGCATGGCATGCTCGAACGCAGGCCGAGGCGCCGGCCGATCTGGCGGCCCTGATCGAGGGCTTGCTCCCACTGCCGCTCGCCGAAGTCGCCGCACTTCTGCAGCCGCGACTGGCTGCCATCGGTAAACAGGCGCACGACCTCGGCCTCGGTGACCTGCAGGTCCTCGACGGCGACATGCTCCTGACGCCCGCCCGGCTGAAGCAGGACGTCCTTCCGAATCCGGCACGCTGCCTGACCGGCGCGGGCCTGCTCTCTGCCGAGCGTTCGGTGTCGTACAGCACGCTGATCCGGGCGCTTGATGGCGAGACAGTTCTGGTGGGCCCGCCCGGCCGCACCTGGATCACCGACTATGCGTGTCTCGCGCCCGGCCCGCTGGTGGCGGACTATGCGGCGCTGGAGGCGGCCGTTAAGTTCGACCTCGAAGACTGCGCCGATGCATTGGAGCGGTATGAATTCGAGAAAGCTCTCGTCAGCGCCAACCAACTCGGCGCACGCCTCGATCCCAGCGTCCCGGCCCCGCTGGAAAAGGCCCTGGCCGCAGTACGCCGGGTGCGCCAACTGGCGGGCGACGCATGCGGCCCTGACATTCAACCGTATTTCGCCGCGCTCTTTGTCTGCACCCTGGAGCGCGTGCTGCAGGTCGATCCGGCGATCCGGCGCACGCGCAAAGAGGTCGCAGGGCTGCTCCACGCGGCGATCTCTCTTGGCCTGATCTGCCAGCGCCTGATATCGACGGATACCCCGCAAGGGCGCGGACGCGGGCTGCGTCTCGTCGCCAAGGAGCGTTCCGCGGTGGTGGACGGCGGGGTCGTCCCGCTGACGCCAAACGAGTACGAGTTCCTCCATTACTTATGGGAACACCGGGATGGGGTGTGCGACCGGGAGGCCGTCAGCGGCGCCGTCTTTCGTGATGTCCCCGCTAAGACGGATCCCACCCGCTTGAACGTCCTGGTCACCCGGCTGCGCAGCAAGATCGAGCCGGACCCCGTTAACCCGGTTTACCTGGTCACCGTGCGCGGCCACGGCTTCCGCCTCGTCCCCGATGGTCTGCCGCCATCCGCAGCGGAGTCTTAGCGGCTGTCTCGAGACTGATATCAAAACGTAACAAAAACGGCCGGCCGCGAAAGTTGTTGAAAGGGCCGGCCGTATTTGTTATGTTTCCGCGCTTAATGAAGCAGGCCTGTTGCATTCGGAGCCGGGCCTCCGGCGTAAGCTCGAAGCGTCCCTGAACAACAAAGGGGCGGGTCACCGAGCAAAGGAGGTCCACCATGGCTCTGCAGCAAGTCGTGTTCCTCTTGGTGGGGGCGTTCTTGACCGGCATCGGTGCGACGATCATCGTCCTGGCGAACGTTGGCAGGAATGAGACTGATCCTAATCTTGCCCGTGATCGCCTGGAAGGCTGCCTGACCTTTGTCTTCGGCACGCTGCCGGCCCTGTTGGGCGTTGCGTTCATGCTCGTGGCAGCGGTGGTCCCCGGGTGAGTCGAAGGGGTCAGGGGTGCGGTCACCACCAAGGACCGAAGAACGAAGTAACACAAAGATAACCCACCTTTGTGCGCCTTTGGTCCTTGGTGGTGCTCTTCGGCTCTGGACAGAAGCGCCTGTGACCGGGGCAACCCCTATTCGTATCGCAGCGCCCGGATGATCTCCATCCCGGCCGCCCGGCGGGCAGGGTAGAGCGCGGCCAGCACGCCGAAGATCAAGCCCGCGGCGACTGCGGCAATGATGCTTGCCAGCGGGAACGAGTATTCCATCTTGAAGATCCCGCTCGCGCTCAGCCCGGCGACCATCAGGTAGCTCAGGTACAGCCCGCCGAGCAGCCCGAACGCCGTGCCGATAGCAGCAAGCAGCAGCGCCTCGGACACGATCATCCGGCGGACTTGCCCGCGCGCCGCGCCGATCGCCCGCAGCATGCCGATCTCCCGCGTCCGCTCGATCACGCCGATCGCGAGCGTGTTGAGGATGGCGATCAGCGACGGGATCGACAGCAGCGCCAGCAGCACGTACACCCCCCCGAAGATCGCGTCGAATTGCGTTCCGAATTCCTGCAGATACGCGGCCGTCGACACGAATCGGAACTGCGGGTAATCCTCCGCGATGGTCTTCAGCCGCTGCTCCACGGCCGCGGCATCTGCGCCCTGCGCCAGGTTGATCTGTACCAGGATATCTTCCGCCTTGTTGAAGTCCTGGCGGATGTTGGCCTGCGAGATGAAGGCGGTGTTGATCTTCATGTTTAACACGTCGCCGCCAACGGCCACAACCTTGTAGTCCATCTGCCCCTGCGGCGTGTTGAGCGTCACCGTGTCGCCCATCTTGATCCCCGACTGGGTCGACAGGATGCCGTTGAGGATGATGTTGCGGCCCTGGCTCAGCGCCGCGTAGGCCTCATCTGCGCTGCCCTGGGTGAAGTCCATCCCCGACACCTCCCGGTATGTGGCCGGATCGATGCCCAGCACCGAGATCTCGATGGCCCCCGTGCCGCGCGCGCCGCTGGTCGGGATTTCCGACCGCGGCATAGCGCAAGGTGCCAACCGTGCCGACGCCGGGAACCGACCTGATTTTGTCGGCCAGGATCGTGGTCGCCCCCACATCTCCCTGCCAGATCGCCACGGACGGCGGGATGAGCATGTAGTCGCTGCCCATAGAGCGCTGGAAGAGGCCGATCATGCTACCCTGCATGCTCCACATGAGCCCGCCCGCGCCGACCACGATGGCTAGCCCGATCATCGTCGCGCTGGCGGTGATGGCCGAGCGCGTTGGCTGCCGCGTCACGTTGCCTTGGGCCAGCTCGCCCACGCCGTTCTTCGCGATGACGAGCGCCACCGCCGCGCTCAACACCCGCGCCATGGGCTTGACGAGCGCGGGGCCGATCAACACCAGGCCCAGCAGGAAGAGCAGCCCGCCCAGCGCCACAGCCGCGAAGTTCCCACTCAACAGGCCGGCGAGCGCGGCGACGATCATTGCGGCGCCGGCAACGGTCAGGCCGCGGCTGAGGCGCTGCCCCTTGTCGCCCGCGTTCGGACGCAGCACCTCGAGCGGCGTTACCCGGGACGCGGCCAGGGCCGGGATCAGCCCTGCCAGCAGCGTCACGCCCACGCCCAGCACCACGGAGATGATCACCAGCGATGGCTCGATGATCGGCGCGCCGAGCTTGACGTTGCTGAATGATTTCCAGACCCCGCTCATCCCCTTCATGATGGCGTAGCCGAGCCCGTAGCCGAGTGCCAGCCCGACCGCAGTGCCTACCACCCCTTGCACCAGCCCCTCGCTCATGATTAGGCCGATGATCGCACCGCGGCTTGCGCCGATCGCGCGGAGCATCCCGATGTCATGCCGGCGCTCGGCCACGATCGTGCGGAACGTGTTGAAGATGATGAACGCGCCCATGAACAGCGTCAGGAAGCCCAGGATGCTGAACACCGCCTGCGCGGCGCCCAGGCTCGCAAACAGCTGGGATTCGCTGCTCAACGTGTTCAGGCTGTAGTCCTTGCCGACGACGTCCTGAATCTGGGCGGTGATTGCTTCTCGCTGTGCCGTTTCACGGGTGTTCAGATTAGCTTCGATGATGTTCAACTGCCCCTGCATGCCGAATAGCTTCTGCACCTGGGGCAGGTTCATGAACACTTCTTCGCCGCCCGCGAGGGGTAAGCCGGGCAGAAGGCCAACGAGTTCCAGCTTGGCCACGCCCTCCGGAGTTGGGACGCGGAGCGTGTCGCCGAGCTTCAGCCCCAGTTGGTCGGCCAGGCTCGAGCGGATTACGGCGACGTTGCCGTCACCCGACTTGAGGAAGCGGCCTTCCTTCGGCGTGTAGTCGTGCAGCGCGGCGACAGCCGCCGGATCGACCGCGGTCAGCGTCAGGCTCGAGACGGTCGAGTCGCGGCCGAAGAAGTTGGGCGGCAGGTTCATCGGCCGGGAGATTCCGCCCGCAATGGCTGAGATGCCTTCGACGTTCTCGACGCGGTCCAGGACGCGCGCCGAGAACGCCTCGCCGGTTTTGTGCGTGATCGTCACGTCGGTCTGGCCGGAGAGCGAGAGCATCCCCTGTTCCAGCATTTGCTGCATGGTCGGCATCAGGGTGCCCATGCCGAAGATGACCATGACGCCGATGACGATCGCAAGTGTGGTCAGAAACGAGCGCAGCTTGCGGCCCCATAAATAGCGGGCCGCAAGCGAGAGTTGGAATGTCATGGCGCCTCTCCTAGCCGATCGTGACCTTGGCGGTCATGTTCCAACGCAGCCGCGGATCCTGCTTGTCGAGCAGGATAGTAGCCGTGTAGACGATGTCGCCCTGCTTCGATTCCCCGTACGGCTCGATCGAAGCGATGCGGCCCGTCAGCTCCAGCCCGGGGATCGCGTCAAAAGAACACTCACCGGTGCGCCTGCGCGAACGTCGGCTACGTTCAGCTCGGTCAGGTCGGTCGTCTCGACCTGCCACGCCGAGGAGTCAGCCAGCAGCACGACCGGTGCGCCCGACGCGGCATATTCGCCTTCTTCGAGATTGACTTTCATGACCTCGCCAGCAAACGGCGCGAGCAGAGACGCATTCTTGATCTGCGCGCCTGCCAGGTCACGGCTGGCTTCGCTGGCTTTGACGCCGGCCTCGAGGACCGCCCGCTCGTCCGCAGACGCGCCCTTATTCAGCTGGTCGAGCTGTGCCTTGGCGTTCTCCACCGCAGCCCGTGCCGCCTCGACGTCCGCGGGCTTGGCCGCCAGGCGGTCGAGCGCGGCCTGCGCCTGCTGCACCTGCGACGCTGCGGCCGCAAGCTCCGCCGCGGTCGGGTGGTTCTTAGCATCGTTGTAGGCCGATTGGGCGGCCTCATACTGGATCGTGGCCTGCTGCAGCGCCAGGCTCTGCGGCATCATGGCAACGTCCGCCCGGTCGCGCACCTGGTCGTAAGCGGCCTGCGCCTGGGTGATGCTGGCCTGCGCGCTCGCCATTTGCGCAGCGAGCTGGTTCAGCGATTCCGGGCTGGGACCTTTGCGCACCTGCGCGTAGTTCTGCTGGGCAGCTGCGAGCGCGGCCTTCGCTGCGGCCACGTCGGCTGCGCTCGCGCCGGCGACGAGCTTGTCGTAGCTCGCCTGAGCCGCAGCAACGGCCTGTTCTGCCGCGATCACGGCTTGCTGGTCCGGTCCCTCGTCGAGCTGCTTCAGCTTCGCCTGAGCCGCAGCGAGGTTGGCCTCGGCCTGCGCGAGCTGGAGCTCCAGCACCTTCGTATCAAGCTGCGCGAGGAGGTCGCCCGCCGCGACCTTCTGGCCGACCTTTACGGGCGCCTGGCTGATAATGCCGCCGCTCCCAAAACTCAGCGTGGCGCTCCGGGCCGGCGTGACCTTGCCTTCGGTCACGATCCGCACAGTCTCCGGGTCCGCGCCGTCCTGGCCTGCAAGGGCACTCGCCGCTGCAGCCGCCGTGGGGGTCGGCTTGACGCGGACCAGGTCTGACTTGCAGCCGGTCAGTGCGAACATGACCGCCAGGCTCACCAACAGAATTCGAATCGGGCTCTTCATAGCGCGCCCCACCTCACTTGGGCCTCGGCTAAGAGGCCAGCGCCGGGACCCCACGCGCGGCAGTCACGCCGCTCGCTCGGGCGCGACGGCTGTCAGGTTGGTCTCGTTGACGATTGTGCCGTCCTTCAGGAAGATAATCCGGTCGGCATACGCTGCGATGCGGGGTCGTGCGTTACCATCAGCACCGCGTGACCCCACTCTTTTGCGACCTGGTGCAGCAACTCGGCGATCTCGTCGGCGGCCCGCGAGTCCAGGTTGCCGGTGGGCTCGTCGGCCAGCACCAGCATCGGATCGGTCAGCAGGGCGCGGGCGATCGCCACGCGCTGCTGCTGGCCCGCGGACAGTTCGTCGGGCCGGTTGCCGAGCCTGGCGCCCAGACCGACTTTGTTCAGCCACTCGGTCGCCTTTGCCTTGGCATCCTTCTGCTTCATGCCGTCGAGCAGCAGTGGCAGGGCGGCGTTGTCCACCGCGTCGAGGATCGGGATGAGGTTGAAGAACTGGAAGATGAACCCGATCTTCCGCCGGCGCAGCTGCGACAGTGCGTTGTCTGACAGGGTGGCGAGATCGCTGCCGTCGATCAGCACGCTGCCCGCTTGTCGGCCGGTCGAGGCCGCCCATCAGGTGCAGCAGCGTGGACTTGCCGCAGCCGCTCGGCCCCATCACGGCGACAAGCTCGCCCGCCTCCACGCTGATGCTCACGCCGTCCAGCGCGGTGACGGCCGTTTCGCCCTGGCCGTAGATTTTGGTCAGGTTTTCTGTCTTACGACTGGCATGATAGCCTCCGAGTCTCTTATTACTACGCCCCGCGACGTGCCGGGTTTCGTTCCTCGTAGGGGCAGATCTTGTACCTACCCCATGGTTGTACTTGCCCCCAAGCCCGTGCCACCTGCTACGCTGCGCTTTCTTTGGTCGTCCACGCGGCCGGGCGCCTGGCTCGGGGAGCGGCTGGCGCTTGATCTCGTCAAGCCGGACCTCCGTAATGTCCAGCCAGCGCAGGTCGGCCTCCAGGTGCATTGCGGCTTTCTCCAGCAGTAGGATCTTAGCCATCTCACGTTTCGGATCGGAGCGCGTCCGTTGGCTCGTAATTGCGTGGAGTTGGCGGTACAGGAACGTGCGCTGCATGTTGATCAACCGGTACGGATCGGTTGCGCCCGACACCAGGGCCACCATGAGCTTCAGGAAGAATTCGTCGCGCTGGTGTTCCGGCGAGCTCGCTTCGGAGAACCACTCCTGCAGGAATGTGCCGCCTGCCGGCGTGATCTCGTAAATCCGCTTTTCCGGGCCGCCGTCTTGCTCGATCGCACTTTCGGCCACCAGCCCCGCCCGTTCCATGCGGTCGAGCGTGGCGTAGACTTGCGCCGGCTTCAGGTCCCAGTTCTCCTCCCCGCCAGCCAGTGCCTCAAACGCCGCGGCGGAGGTCGTACCCGTGTCGCGGGCGCTGGGCGAGCAACCCCAGGACGGCATGGCGGACAGTCAAAAGACACCTCGAACAGGTCAGGAGAGATTATTCTACCAGTTACTAGTTTTAGTTTACACTCGTACTACGCACTTGTCAACGTAGGGTTGCGCGCATCGTTTCATCTCACATTGCAAGCCTCACGCGGTATTTGCCGGTTTGTCGCGCGGGTGGTATTGTACCCTGGCATGCGCCAGGAAGGGCGCCCAGATGCACGTCGATCTTGTTCCCCACCCAAAGGCATGGAGCGTGCCGCAATGGCTTAGGGCAACCGCAGCATGGGTTGCCGTGCCTCTGCTGTATTTCGTTACCGTTGCGCTAACCGCCCCGATCGCCGATCCCCGCGAGCTTGACTATGACGAGGGCGTCAACCTCGTCAAGGCACTGCTACTTGGCCGCGGCTTCACCCTGTACAGCCAGATCTGGAGCGACCAGCCGCCGCTCTTCACGGACATCCTGGAGCGCTGGCTGGCGTGGTTCGGCCAATCGGTCACGGCAGCCCGGTTCCTGGTGCTCCTTTTCTCTGCGCTGTTGCTTTGGAGCTTTTTTCAATTGGCCCGCCGGAGCGTTTCCTGGCCCGCGGCGCTTGCCGCGACAGTTGCGCTGGTGCTGAGCGAGGAGTATGTGCGTCTGAGCATCTCGGTTATGATCGGCGTGCCCGCTCTTGCGCTGGCGATGCTTTCGGTGTACCTCTTTGTTGTCGCAAGCGACACGAGTCGGCCCTGGCTGATGGCCGCGTCTGGGCTCGTGATGGCCGCGTCGTTGCAGATCAAGCTGATCACGGTGCTGGTGGCGCTTCCGCTGGCCGCCTACCTCGCCCTCGACCTTGCGTTTTGCCTGCGCGCTCGCCGCAACATCCGGGCCAGTTTGGGGCCGGCCATCGCCTGGTCCGCGGCCCTCATTGCCGGCTTTGTTGCCATCGCCTTGCTCACCCCCGCCTACGACCTGGACCAAATCCTGGGCACGCACGCGGTCCAGCAGGCCGGAGCCGCGTTTGAGCTTGGCGAGAACGTCAGGTTTCTCTGGCAAGCGTTCGTTCGGCACGCGCCCCTTATCCTCCTGGCGCTGGCCGGCGCGGTCTGGGCAATCCGAAGGCGGCTGCGCCTGGCGCTTCTGCCGGGGGCCTGGCTCGCCATAACGCTTGCGGCCCTGCTGTACCAGAAGTCCCTGCACTATCACTACGTGATGCTGTTGGCGATTCCGCTTGCGTGGCTCGCCGCCTTTGGCATCGACGGCTGCATCGCGGCGTTCACCCGGATCAAGAACTCGCACTCTGTTCTTGCACCCTCGGCGGGGCCTGGCGCAGCCGTTGGGGCTGTGGCCCTGATCGCGTTCATGATCGTAGAGCCGTCTTCGCTGCAGTTGCGCTTGCCCAAAGAGGTGCTGCACAGCACCCCAACCAACGACTGGGTCCTCAGCCGGCTCTGCCCGGGCGGCCAGTCGGGACAAGATTTGATGTGGAGCGACCGCCCGTACTATGCCTTCATTTCTGGCCTCTCTGAGCCGCCGGGCATTGCCGTCGTCACGGGTGACCGGTTCGCCTCAGGCAAGGTGGCAGAACCAGACATCCTGGCGAAACTCGAAGCGGCGCACCCGCGCTACGTGCTGCTCGAGCGTTTCCGGAACGACTACACTCCGGGGTTCCTCGCCGAGCTGGACAAGACATACCAACTGATTGCGACTTACCAGTGGGGACCGCCCGAGGAAGAGCCGGCGAGGTTTTTGGTCGCGCGAACCACCGCCGGCGGCGCGGCGGGCGAGACGGAGCAGGCTGTGTTTCGTGGCTGGTTGGGATTATCGTGGACGCACGGCACTGTGCCCGCGAAGCTCACTGCGGGCCAATGCCTGGGCATCGGCGACCTCAGTTGGTCTCGCCCCGAAGATACGCTGCCGCCGGACCTGGCCCTGTCCTTGCGACTGCTCGACGGCAGCGGCGAAACCTGGTTCCAGCACGACGAGTGGTTGGCGAACGATTGGAACACGTTGAAGGACCGCACGTCGCTGTCGTCTTTCATTAACCCGCTGCTGCCCGAGGGCACACCCCCCGGCGACTACAGCGTGGCGCTCATCGTGTACGATCGCGCCTCGGGCGAGCCTCTGACGGTCAGTCATGACGGCGAGCCTGAGTCGGGGGGGCTTATCCTCGGCCGGGTGCAAGTATCCCGGCCATCCGTCATGCCTTCGGAGCGACCCGCCGTGGCGGACTTCGGCGCGATTCGCCTGATCCGCGCGACCACTTCGGCAAGCACGGTCAGCCCCGGCGACACGGTTCCGGTTTCTTTGTTGTGGCAGGCGGCGCCAGGGTACGAGCCAGATCAGTATGTCGTCGTCGCGCAGCTGCTCAACGAGCGCGGCAATGTCGTGGCTGCCCTCGAGGAGGAGCCGCTGGGGGGGCGCTACGGGACAAACTGCTGGCAGCCAGGGGAGCTGGTTCTCGACCGCCACGGACTCCAGGTGCCGGCCGGCGTCGCTCGCGGCAGCTACACCCTGATCGTTGGGCTGTACCGGGCATCTGACCGGAGCCGGCTGCGCGCGCCGAGCGGATTCCTCGGCCTCTCGTCCACCGACCGCTACGACATAGGGACGGTTGCCGTCAAGTAGCGGCGGCCCCCACAGGTCACATCGGAAAATGCACGGTCAGTCGGATGCCGTCCCGCGGTATTCCTGCGCGTTCACGAAATCCACAACCGCGCCGGGCCACCCAGGGGGAAGCGGATACGGGATCCTGACCGTCACGCAGTCGGCCGTCAGGTGCACCCAGCCCTTGCGGTCTTCCTCGCAGACCCGTATCGACGCGCCCGCGAACGCCATTCCCCGGAGGTCCGTCGCCGTGAACTCGTACTGGCCCAGCGCGTCCGTTGTCGTGACCGCCTGGATCGTCTCTGCGCCGACGAGGCTCGCCGTGATCTCCCAGCCCGCCAGGCCGACCAACTGGCCCTGGTACGGCCCCTCATATGCCATGTACAGCTTTCTGCCGCTGATCAGCGCCCGCTCGACCGGCGGGGGAGGCGGGTTCTGCGTATTCGTGATCGAGCAGGTCTTTTCGTCGCCCGGCAGCAGGGTGATCGCCCCATCCGGCCCGCAGTCACCGAACCATTTCGACGGGCTGTACCCGGGCAGCGTCGTTTCGTTCGCGGCGTAGGTTCCCGCATCGAACTCTACGAGGGCATCCCATTCGACGTTCCGGCTGCTCGTTCCGTCGAACACCGAAGCCTGAAAGTCGGCCGGGGTAGCGGCGCCGCCGTACTTGTTGATGACCGTCTTGCGCAGCCTGAGCTTAGGCTGGACATCCGAGTTCGTCAGGATGCAGGTCTTGCTCTCGCCCAGTGCAACCGTCACGTCGCCCTTGGCATTGCAGTCGCCGCTGTAACCGTCGAAGCTGTAGCCCGGCGGCGGTGTTTCGCCGGCTCTGTAGGTCCCCGGCGCAACCGGCATGGCCACCCCGCTGCTGACCGGCTCGCCTTTCAGGGTCAGATGGAAGTCATCCGGCTGCGCCGTCCCGCCGTGCCTGTTGTTTACCACCTTCTTGAGGGTAACATACGCCTGCCGATCGTCGTTAGTGATTGAACAGGTGGCGTTGTCGCCGAAACGAAGCGTGATGGTCGACCCGTCCAGCGTCCCCCCGTCGCATTGCCACGACCCGCTCGAGTAGCCCGGCGTAGTGGACTCCGACAAGACATAACCGACGTTGGCGTACACCGGCTGGAACGCACCCGAGCCGCCGAGGTTGCTGAAGTTGCGGCCATCGTTCGGAGCAGCCGCGGTCGCGGAGAGCGTCCAGCCATCCGGCGCCGCCGCGCCGCCATTGTCGTTCCTCACATCCTTGACCAACTTCAACGTCGGAGTCTTGCTGTCACTGAACGTGCAGATCGTTTCGAGGCCGGATCGAATCTCGATGTCGCTAACCGTATCACCGTTCCAGGCGCCAGTCGGGAGGGGTGTGGCCGCCTGGATCACGCAGGATGCCGGTCCGAGCAGCCAACCGGCGGGCACCGCTTCGGTGATGTCCAACGTCATCGTCGCCGGATACGAGATCAGCGAGGCTGAGCCGCTGCCGCGGATCATCCAGGAGTCGAGGCAGACCGGATTCCGTGGATCGGTCACATCGCAGGTGTTTGAGGGCTCGGAAGCGTTGAAGACGAACGAGGTCTCGTCGTTCGGAGCTGCCACCTTCACGATGGTCAGCAGGCCGCTCTCCGGGGTGAAGATACAATCTGATGGATCGGATCCCGGCTGACCCGATGGGAAGCTGCAGACGTTGATCAGCCTGGCCCTCGCAGCCCCGAAGTCCGCCAGTTTCACATTGACGGTAGCGACGGTGTCGTCGGTCAGGCAACCCGGCGCCGCAGCGCAGTCGTTGCCATCTGCGTGAGCAGGGGTGTAGAAGGGAGAGAAGCCACCCCAAACGGGTCGGAATTGGCGACGACGGAAGCAGCGCCGGTGGATGCCTTCGAGACGGGCGAGTCGAGGGTCCCGTCGCCGTTCGTGTCCTCAGCAACGAGTTCGTTCGGAGACTGGCACCTGTCGGACCGGCTGTCGGCGCAGCGATACAACCTGGTATGCGCATATTGGGCCGGCGTCCCAGAGACTTTCACAGCCAGCGTGAAGTTGGCGTTGCCGTCGCCGTCCGTATCGAACAACGCTTGGGCGTCGCCGCTGTTCTGTCCGCTCCAGGCCGTGTCATCCCAGTGCCAGGTGATGGCGATGTCGAATGCGCTGCCCGGGTTGTAGTCGACGGACAGAGAGTTCAAGTCCTTTTGCCCCGGTTCGTCGTCGGCGCCGTTGTCGTCCACGACTGTAATCGGCGCTGCCGCGGCCACCCCGATCAGAAGCAAGGATGTTACGGAAAGCAGGAGCGCGACCAGGAGGAGGGGCCGGCGGGCGGCAAAACGACGAAGAGCGTGGCGGAGCATGCTGTCCTCCTTGACCTATCTCGCATTGCAGGCTGCGACGGGGGAAGAATCGGCGTCTACCAGAAAAGCCTGCATGATTATCGCGCAGGAATTGTGGACTGTCAACTGGTTTGGCGCCTGGGCAGCCGAGCGCGGTCAGAGAGGCTTGGTTGAAGGTGCGCCCTGCTGCCCAGGTGAAGGGTTGGGCAGCAGGGCGCGAGTATAGAGCTTGCTAGCGTGAGATGAGCGGCAAGTAGGTCTTCGGCAGCTGCTGGATCACGAACACGCCGCCGCCCCAGGTTCCTGCGTAGACCCGCGCCGGCGTCTTTGGGTCCACGAGCAGCGTGCGGATATAGGACGCGGTCAGGCCCGGGTTCCACGCTGCCCAGGTGGCACCGCCATCCGTGCTCCGGTATACCCCCGCGGTCGTCGTTCCTGCATAGACCGTCGCCGGGGTCATCGTATCGATCGCAAGCGCCGTAATGACACCGGGGGTCAGGCCCGTTGCGGCCGGCGCCCAGTTGTCGCCGCCGTCGGTGCTCTTGAACACCCGCCCGCCGTTCGTTCCCGCGTACAGGGTAGCCGGCGACAGGGGATCGATCGCCAGGGCATTGATATTGAGGTTTGTCAGGCCGTTGCTGACCGCCGACCAGCTCCCGCCGCCATTGGTGCTCCTGAAGACGCCGCCATACGCCCCCGCGTAGATCGTCGCCGGCGTGACCGGATTAATCGCCAGCGCGCGGACGTCCAGCGAGGCCAAGCCGGTGTTGACCGGGTTCCAGCTCGCGCCGCCATCCGTGCTCTTGAATACGCCGCCGGCAGCCGCCAGAGTGTTGTAAACTCCTGCGTAGATCGTGTTCGGCGACTTGGGATCGATCGCCAGTGCATTGACATTGAGCGTCGTCAGCCCATTGTTGACCGCGTTCCAGGTCGCGCCGCCGTCCCCACTCTTGAACACCCCAAGGCTCGATGTCCCCGCATATATCGTTTGCGGAGTCGCGGGGTCCACCACCAGCACCTCGACGTTCCTGTTCGTCAGGGTCGTGAGCGCCGTCCAGGTCTGGCCGCTGTTCGTGCTCTTGTACGTGCTGCCGCCCCATACGGCCGCATAAAGAGTCGTCGGCGTGAGCGGGTCCACCGCAAAGCCGCGGACCTGGGCCGCCCGTAAGCCCGTGCTCGCCGCGCTCCAGTCCCCGCCGGCCGTGCTCTTGGCAACGCCGGCTGCAGTGCCCGCGTAAACATTTCCGGCCGAGTCCACCGCCAGCGCATTGATGACGCGGCTGGGGAGGCCCGTGCTGAAGAGGCTCCAATTCAGGCCGCCATCCGTGCTCTTGAAGACTCCCGTCGGCGTCCCGGCGTAAACCGTCAACGGGTTGGCCGGATCTACTGCCACCGCATTCACGTTGAGATTTGTGAGGCCGGTGGTCGAGGCGGTCCACGCCACCGCGTTCGTGCTCTTGAACACGCCGCCGCCCGTCGTACCTGCGTAGACGGTGCTTCCCGTCGTGACGACCCCGCTAACCGCGAGCGTTGTCAGGCCGCTGTTGGCAGCGGCCCAGCTGCTGCCGTCGTTCGTGCTCTTGAATACGCCGTCCGCTGTTCCAGCATAGACGGCCGTTCCCGCTGCGTTGATGGCAAGGCCGCGGATGTCCATCGAAGTCAGACCCGAGCTCGCGGCGAGCCAATTCAGCGCGCCGGTTGTGCTCTTGAACACCCCGCCCGTAGACGTGCCGGCGTAAAGAAGCATCGGCGTTACCGGATCGACCGCCAGTGCCCTGACGTCGAGCGTCGTCAGGTCGGTGTTGGCCTCGGTCCAGTTCTGCCCTCCATTCGTGCTCTTGAATACGCCGCGAGTGGTGCCTGCATACACCGTCGAGGGAGCTGCCGGGTCAACTGCCAGCGTGTTTACCACCGCGTTGAACAGCTCGATGCCCGCCGGGCTCCAGCTTGTACCGCCGTTCGTGCTCTTGTACACGCCCCCGCGATCGGTTCCTGCATAGATGGTGGTGGTTGCGGTCGGATCAATCGCCAGTGCGAGGACATTCCCGCCGTCCGGCCCAATGCTGGTCCAGACGTTGCTTCCGGCAAATATCACGCTGCCCGGAGCGGTCAGTAATACGATCACGAGGCTGATGAGCAAGGCTTTCCCAACTGCGGTTTTCTGTAGCATCCCCAATCTCCTTTTCATTACCATTCGGTCGGTCAACACAACCAGCGAGGGCACAGACAGGCCGCTAGTGCGACAAGCTGTGAATGTGAGATGTTTGACGGAGAAAGGGGCGATTGTGATCCACTGAATTTTCGAGGTCATGGTTCAGGAGATCTTCCCAGGCTGAGCCTGGGAAGCACTGCAGTGGGCGGTAACCGAGGCCGCCGGTCGAAACGACGTTCGTAGGTTGGAGGGCTAGTCGCCGGAATGGGTCTCGACGATGCCGAGTGTGTCGCCTTCGAGCCGCCGGCCGTTGACGACAAATGGCACGCGCTCGCCAGTTGCCGCGTCGTACATCCCTACAAACACCCGGTACACCTGCGGCTGTGCGTCGGGGCTGACCGGAATCCTGACCCGGTCCGCGATAACCTCTCCGGCTTCCCACTTGGTCGTCGGATAACCCCAAAGCCGGGGAACGCTATCGTGCATTCCCGCGACGCTGCCGTCGTCCCCGATTAGATGCGCGAACACCTTGTAATCGGCGGCCTGGCGCGTGTCCGCCTGCCAGTACAGGGTCATGGTGAAGGTCTCGCCTGGCCGGACGGTGGGGTTGGCGACCTCGTAGCCCAGGAGCCGCATGCCGTCGCCGAGGCGCCCATCCACTGAGGTTGCAGTTGCGGGCAGCGCGGTAATGGGCGAGGCGGGCTCGAGGTGGTAGGCCAGGTAGACAGGACGGCCGTCACGCTGCAGGTACGCCTTCGCGACCGGCTGCATCCCGCGCCGATAGGCGGCTTCCTCGAAGGCCGGCCAGTAGTCGCCAAACACGACGAACCCGGGTGCATGGAAGAGGTACGTCGAGGGTTTCGCCTGCCCTGCCGCCTCACGGTTGACCCTGTCGTCGATCCAGTCCGCGTACCAATCGCCCGGCTCCATCGCATAGTCGAAGCGTTCCTCCGGGTTGATCGCGCCACCGGATAGAAGCTGGAGGGTGCGGCGAAAGCCCCAGTCAAGCGCGACCGGCCGTTCGGTGCCCGCAGCCTGGAGGTCCGCCTCCAGCGCGTAGATTGCATCCGAGAAGGAGCCGGTTCCGCCCGTCCGCACCATGTCCGCGCCATAGCGCAAGCTGGTCCACGCTTCTGCCCCTACGAGCGTAAGCCCGAGCACGACCGCGACGGCAAGCAGCGCACTTCTCCGAGCCGCAGGCAGGAGCGCGGGGAGCGCCACCAACGCCATCGCCACGAGCGCCTGCGGGATCGGCCACAGCATCATCAGGTGAGTGGAGCTGGGTCCCGACACCCTGACCGTCACCGCGCTCTCCAAGTAGATGGCGATGAGCATCAGCGAGAGGAATGCGAAGCGCTTCTTGCCGTAGGGCAGCCGGTCGCGCAGCGCGAGCCAGGCGAGCACCCCGATGGACAACAGGAGCGCGGGCGCGGCAAGCAGGTTCCGGTGCTCTAAGCCCGAGATGCGCGCCAGCCACGACCCATCGAGCAGGCCCCGCAGATCCTCGGCTCGCACCCGGGTCAGGTTGCCCAGCAGATCCAGGCTGGTGGAGGAGTAGAGCTGGTTCTCCCCTGCGTTCTCCAGCACCGTGGCAAACGTTCCGAGGCTCTGGAGGTTGAAGGCCAAAAGCGGCGCGAGCCCCAGCAACAAGGCGAGCGCCGCGATGACTAGCGAGCGGGGAGTCGCGAGCCGCAGCGGCCACAACCAGGCCCGCCATCCCTTGCCCCGCTCGAGCCACGGGCTCAACACGAGCCACGCCAGAACCAGCGCGCCCCAAAACCAGAGGAATACGATCTTCGTCGTGAGCCCGAGGCCCAGGCAGAAGGCCGCGCCGACTAGATAGCGATCCCGCCCGCGCTGGCGCCAACGATACAGCGCCCACATCGCGCCGATGGACAACGGCAGCATGGGTAGGGATACAAACGCGCCCATGCGCGTCCAGAAGAGGAACGCCGGGTTGAGCGCGAGCAGGAGCGTCGCGATCCCCGCAACCCGCGGGTCGATCAGCTCCCGCAAAAAGCCCCACGCCAGGAGCAGGCTTAGCGCGCCTAATCCAATGTTGACCAGTCGCAGCGCCTCGACGCTGGCGCCGAAGATCGCGAACACCGGGGCGACCAGGTAGGTGGTCGTCGGCCCTACGTAGGTCATGACCATCAAGGGCCATTCGCGTCCGAAGAGGGTGAGGTGTGCGGTGATATCGAGCGGCGCGCCGTGGAGCCACTGTATGGCGGGCACCGCATCGAGGGCTTCGTCGAAGTACAGCCCGGGGAGCCGGAGGTTGAGCAGCTCCGCAACGAGGTAGACTCCGAGAGCGAGAATCAGGGGCGCGGGGCCGGCAAGGATGCTGCGCGCGGCGGGTGAGGGTGCGTGACCATCCAGCCGGAGGGCCTGGTGCTGCGGTGTCATCGCTCGATTCTAGCGCACGTAGCCCGTCCGGCCAATTCCGCCGTGCCGTTAGCCTTCAGCCAGCGCCGGCGGTTCAGATCTAGCGCAGCTCCTGATAGGCTCGGGCGAGATCCCGCATCC
>CAWDBO010000018.1:0-16669 GCA_963800615.1 uncultured Chloroflexia bacterium | reverse complement strand
TAAAGCTCCTGATCGGGCTTGGAGTGTCGATAAACCTCCGAGGTCTTGCGCCAGCTGACCTGGCGAGAGACCTCGGAGGTTTGGTGTGCGCGAGACCTGGAAGTTTCCTATGGAACCCCTAACCGATGTCCAGCATTCGCCGCACCACCGCGATCGGCGCGAACGCGAGTCTCTTCCGGCACCTCGGTCACGTATTGCATGTGCTTGAGCGCGTCGCGCGTCATCTCCAGGGTGATCTGGTTCATGTGCGGGCAGCGGATGCTGCACAGCCGCAGCATCTCCTTGTCCGGGTTCCAACCGCGGCCACGTTCTCGCCCATCGAGCACTCGGTCAGCAGCAGATCGCGCGGGGCCGCCGTTTGCTCGACGTAGCGAATCATGGCGTTCGTGCTGCCGGAGAAATCGGACGCCGCCACTACCTCGGGGCTGCACTCGGGGTGTGACAGGATCACCACGTCGGGGAGATGTGAGCGTCCGGCCTGGATGTCAACGCACTCGATAACTTCTCGTGCACCTCGCACCGGCCGCCCCACCCGACCATGTCGTACGATTCGCTAGATTGTCGACCGCAAGCTCGCCGTTGGGCAGCTTGCGGGGGATGATGATGCGTTTGCCGGACTCGCGTGCCACATTCCGCGCCGGGATCTTCATCCAGTAGAAGATAAACGTGTCGGCGCCCAAAGCATCTTCGCCACCGCCACTGGTTTGCCCGACGTACAACAGACGTCGCTCTCGGCCTTGACGTCCGCGTAGGTGTTGACATAGGTCACGACCGGCACGCCAGGGAAACGCGCCTTCAACTCAGCACGTCCTGCGCGGTGATAGAGGCCGCCAGCGAACAGCCCGCCTCTCAGCGAAGGGATGAGGACGGTCTTGGTCGGGTTTAGATCTTCGCGGTCTCGGCCATGAATCGCACGCCGCAAAAAACGATTACGTCCTTGTCGGTCTGCGCGGCCTTCCGCGCAGTTCGAGCGAGTCGCCCACGAAATCGGGCACGGAGTAAAACAGGGCAGGCTCCATGTAGTTGTGACCAAGGATGACCGCGTTACGCTCGACTTTGAGTGGTTGATCTCGAGGCCATTTCGGCCTTGATTCGCAGCTCGAAATCGGGCGTGAACTCCCGATCCGCGCCTTGAGTCGCGATACAGTCGTCGACCAACGTGCCGTCCGATCGATTGATTGAATTGTCATTGTCGCTCCCGTGGTAATTTAGATTGAAGATTACAGATTGAAGGATATACGCATCTTCAATCTTCAATCTGAAATCTTCAATCCGTCAAATCCAGGCTGATTCGAGCGCTTCGACCGAGTGGGTCAGGGCGCCGATCGAAATGAAGTCCACGCCGGTTTCCGCCACCTCGCGCACGCTCTCCAGCGTGATGCCGCCGGATGCCTCCAACGGAACGCGAGCATCGGCCAGGCGCACCGCTTCGCGCATCAAGTCGGGAGGCATGTTGTCTAGCAGGATGCGGTCGACCCGGCCTCCAGCGCTTCTCGAGCTGATCCAGGTCGCTCACTTCGACCTCGATCTGCAGGCTGCGCTCGTCGCCCGCAGCTTGCAGCCCGGAGCGCACCGGACACGGCTTCCGCAATCGAGCCGACCGCTCGATATGGTTGTCCTTGATGAGGGCCATGTCGAAGAGGCCAATCCGGTGGTTCTGGCCGCCGCCCAGCCGCACCGCCCACTTGTCCAGAAGCGCAGACCAGGCACGGTCTTGCGCGTGTCGAGGATGGCTGCATGCGTGCCCTCTACCGCGTCGACGTAGCGCCGGGTAGCCGTGGCGATGCCGGACATGCGCTGCAGGAAATTGAGGGCGACCCGCTCGCCGGTGAGGATCGCCCGTCCAGGTCCGGAAACCTCCGCGATCACCTGGCCCCGCTCGACGCACACGCCGTCGCCGATCAGGACGAGGAGCTCGACCCGCGGATCGAGGAGGGCGAAGGTGCGCCAGACGACGTGGATGCCGGCAACCACACCGGATTCCTTCGCTAGGAAACGGCCCGTCAGACGCGCTCCTCGGGAATCGTGTTCTCCGTCGTAACGTCGCCGTCGCCGATATCTTCGGCAAGCGCGGCAAGGACGATGCGGTCGATATCTGCCTGGGGTGGCGCGCCGGGTTCGTCGATCATGCCCTCACTCCTACCCCTAAAGATACCACAAAGCCGCCGGTAAGCTAACTCAGGGCCTTGATTCGAGCCACGGGTCTTCGACACACGAGCGCCAGAGAGCGAAGACGACGGTGCATGCCAGGAGCACGGCGGCGGCGCGATACAGGGCGTTGATCGACAGGGAGGCGACCAGTCCGACGCGAGTGCAGGGCCGATTGCGCTGCCGAGGTCGCCGAGGGTGTAGGCTACGCTCACCATCCGGCCGTGCTGGGCGACGTGACTGCGGTCGCCGGCAATAGCTGGCACGGTTGCCTGGACGCCGCCCGGGGTCACCGAGGCCAGCAGCGCTCCTGCGAGCGCAGCGGCTGTAGCGGGACTTGTCGCCACCCAAGTGCCCACCGCGCCGGCCAGCGGCGCGACCACGGTCACCAACCAGCGCCGGCGGCCCCGATCGGACAGTGTGCCGGCGGTCCTTGCGCCGAGCAGGCTCACGAGGGCGCGCGGGGCCACGAACGCCCCGGTCAGCGTCCCGAGCGGCACGACGAGGCTCCCAACGGGAAGGCCTCGCCCGACCAGGCTCCCGACCAGACCGCGAGCGTGCCAGCCATGATCCCGGAGAATACGAACCTTGACATAAAAAGCGGCACGGCCGTGAACAGGGCGGCCGCCCAGGGAAATGGCCCGGTAGGTTTTGCTTCGGTGAGCCCGGCTGGAGCTTGACCTGCCGTTCCACCCGGGCAGAACCAACCAGAGAACTCCAGCGAGGGCAGTTAGAGCGGCGCCGATGACCAGGGCCGGGCGAAATCCGATCAGGTCAGTCGGACGCCGCCGGCGAGGGCTGCGCCGCCCGTGCCGACAAAAACCACATCTGGTATTGCCCGGCTCGCCGGCCCTGATTCTCGGACGTCGACAGGTCCAGCACGACTGCGTTGCCACCCACCCAGATGCCCGACCACGAAACGCCCCATAGAAGCCGCGAGAAAATCCAGCGGCGCCGGACCCCGACCGATTGCGAAGATCAGGGTGGAGAGTGCGTCGCAGAAGAGAGAGCCGATGAGCAGGGGCCGGCGGGGGAATGGATCGGTCACGACCCCGGCCACGCCGTTTGTGACGAGCCGGATGGCCCGGTTGGCGCCGAGCAAGATGCCGACCATCGCGAGGGTAACCCCGGCCCGCGCCGCGATGTCGGCGCGAAGGACCGTGTAGAGGGTGCTGTCGCCGAGGAGGATGGCGGTGCCGATGCCGAGAACCAGCACGGCGCGCTGGGCGGCAGGGTCTATGACGCGCGCAGTGGTGGCGCGGATGGGCACGAATATGGTCTCCGCAACGTTAGACCTGTCAGGTTTGCCAAACCTGACAGGTCATGGGTGAGATGGTGACGTTGATCTGTGATCAGTTGTCACAGGGCACGATATCGCCAGTTAGGACCGTGTCGTTGACGTTCTGCGTTCCGGTCGCGCCGTAGGCCAGGGTCAGTTGCCGGTTGGCGACTTCCCGCAGCTGTTGTCCTTCTCGACGTAGTCCCAGGAGCCGAGCGCGTACTTGTACTCGATCTGGGTCGTCTTCTTTGCCGGTCAGGGTGATCGTCCAGTGGGTCGCGTCGACGCGGGTGAGTACGACGCCGCCCGGGTTCCACTGCGGCAGGCCGCCGTCCAGCCGGTCGAGGAAGCCGGCGATGTACGCCGCTTCGCCCGTCCCATCGGTCGAGGCGGGGACGGTCACGTTGAAGGCCAGCGTACCGTGCGCACCTCCGCCGTGCCCGCCACCTCGGTGGAGTTGCCGGAGCGGTTGAAGGAGAGGTCCAGAGACCGCACGACGTAGTAGTAAGTCGCGCCCTCGAGCGACATCGTGTCAGTAGTAGGGCGTCTGTTACGCGGGCGATCGGTGTAGGGGCCGCCGGCCGTGTCGCTCGCAGTACCTCGTAGCCGTAGAGCGTCGCGTCCCGCGACTGCATCCCACGCCAGGTTGATGCCGGCCGGCGACGCGGAGACAACCCGCCAGCCCGGTGGGCACGGCCGGTGCGGTCGTGTCGCCGCTGCGATAGACCGTCAGCTTGCCGGGATTGGCCGGGCTGTAGCCGTTGCCGGTCATTCGAGGTCCGCATAGAGCCAGTCGCGGCCGCCCGTCGTCTGTAGCGGTAGACATAGTCGAAGGGCCGGTCGTCTCGGGCAGCAGGCTCGCCTTGAACTCGTCGTTGTTGCCCGCGTCCATGTTGAACGACACGTCCACCCAGGTCCACGCGGCGTTGCCCGCCGGGTTGCTGCCGTCCGGGCCGAAGCCGAGCTGCGCCCCCAGCGTCGGCGTAGCGCCCGGCTGGTTCGTCGCGCCGTCGATCCACACCTGGCCATACGCGTGTCGGTGCGGTTGACACGCTGATCGTGTGGCTCATCGTCGGCGGCCACTGGAGGTTGGCCCACCCGATGTGCCAGGTGTGGCAGCGCCCTAGACCTCGTTCGAGTACGCGCTCTCGTTGCCGGCCGGATCCAGCGCGGTGACGACGTAGTAGTAGGTCTGAGCGTTGCGCAGGCCGGTGTCGGTGAAGGTGGTACGGCCGAGAGGGGCGGATTGACCTTTACGTAGCCGCCGCCGCTGACCGGGCTGCGATAGACGTTGTAGCTCGGCCGCGCCCGCGACCGCGTTCCACGCCAGGCCCACCTGGGCGTCGCCTTCGTCTGGTCAGGCCAGCAATTCGGCTGGAGCGCCGTAGGTCGAGATGGGCCGGACTCAGAACACGACCGCGCTGTTGGGCCCGATCGTGCCGGGCAGCAAGCCGGCCGCAACCGTGGACGGCCGCCACTGCCCGTGCCGACGACCATCTGTTGGGTTAGTGTGACACCATCAGGGATATATCCGGCAACCGGAACAGCTCCGCTACGCTCTTGTCGCTTTGGTTGACGATATAACTGCTACCTGGTTATCCAGCTTCCGGCCGTAGGCCACCATCCCGTTGTCATCGTTCGCAAGCAAGATGCGGAAGTCGCCGTCGACCAGCGCCGGGTTGACGTTGCGGAGCTTGGCGAGCTTCTGGTAGTGTGCGAACAGGGCTTGTCCGGACGCCGCCCTTGTCGGCCCACGGAAGGTGCGGCGGTCGTCGGGGTCGTCGTCGCCCGTCATGGCCGACCTCGTCGCCGTAGAAGACCGTCGGCGCACCAGGCACGGTGAACTGGATGAGCGACGCGAGCTGCTGGC
Source organism: uncultured Chloroflexia bacterium (assembly GCA_963800615.1). Classification (GTDB taxonomy): domain Bacteria; phylum Chloroflexota; class Anaerolineae; order CG2-30-64-16; family CG2-30-64-16; genus JALOOB01. The sequence continues at coordinate 11,372 of CAWDBO010000018.1, read as the reverse complement.
GCAGCTTCCAGCTGCGACGTTCGCCGCGTTCAGTTCCTTGTCGGCCTTGGTCTCCGTGCCCGGCGTCAGCGCCAGCAGCAGGCGCTCCGTGTCGTGGCTGTCGAGCAGGTTCATCAGCGAGTAATACGCCGCGTCCGGGTAGTCCTCGCGGATGGATGCCAGGCGGGCGCGAACTCGGTGGCTGGATGATTCTGCCGCTGTCCGCGAAGCCCTTCGAGTCGAAACGGCCCGGCGCCAGGAAGCCGATGACCGCGTCGCGGAGGCGGTAGTTCATCGTCGTGTCCGCCCGGTCGCCGCGCAGCATCCGCAGGAGTGTGCTGTCCTTCTGCCACGTTTCGCTGATGATCGAGCGCGTCCGGTTTGGTCTCCTTGACGACCGTCCGGAACGTCTCCCAGTATCCGGCCGGGAAGGAAGCGTCGCCCATGACGTCCATGCGCCAGCCGCTCGCGCCGAGCTTGAGCCACTTCTTGGAGACGCTGTTCGGGCCGGTAACGAAGTATTGCTGCACGTCGGGCAGAGTCTTGGTTGAGCACCGGAATGTGAATCAAATCCGAACCACCCGTCATAAGTTGCGGCGTTCGCTCCAGCCGAGCCAACGCACGTGCCCGCTCCCGCTGCTACATCGTGGAAGGTGAACCATGAGCGGTATACCGAGGTCAGGCTCTCACAGGCGCCGAATATCGAGTAGTGGTGGTAGCGGTCGAAGGCCGAGCTGTCGGACGACATGTGGTTGAAGACGCCGTCGAGCACGATCCGCATGCCGAGCAGGTCGGCGTGCTTGACCAGGTTCTCCCAGTCCTTCTGCGTCCCGAAGTAGGGGTCGATCTTGGAGGTAATCCTGGGTGTCGTAGCCGTGGTTCGAACCCGCAGTCGAAGATCGGGTTGAAGTAGATGGTATTGACGCCGAGGGACCTGAGGTAGTCGAGGTTCTGGTCGACGCCCTTCAGGTCACCGCCCATGTAGTCGCGGCCACGGGGCTGCTCCTTCGTGGGGCTATCCGCAGGCGGCGTGGTGTCGAAGCGCCACGGGCAGTTGGTGTTCCCGTCGGTATAGTTGCGGCAGTAGCCCTCGGGCAGTGTGTTCCAGGTCAGCTTCAGCACCGGGTCGTCGTAGCGGACGTCGCCGGTCTTGGGGTTGTTGTTGGAGCGGCCGTCGCGGAAGCGATCGGGGAAGATCTGGTAGATGAACGCGCTCTTGGCCCACGCAGGCGCGCGAACGTCGGGATCGTAGAACATCAGCGCGTAGCTCTTGTCGACAGGGTCTCGGTCGGCCGAACCAAGCCCGCCGTCGAGCGCCGGAGTGTTGTCGGCGTAGTAATCCGTGTCCGTGCCGTCGGTGACGATGAAGCGATACCAGAGGTTGTTCGGCGTCGCTTCATTGACCGTCGCCTCCCAGAAATCGCATGTCTCGCTCGAAGCTCAGCCTGTAGCAGTCACGTCTGCGGCTTCGGGCGTCATGGTACGACGCTTTGGGCTCGCCAGGTTGATATCGTAGAGGCGCAGCTTCACGCGGTCACGTCGTTATGGAACGTTCGGAAGCGAAGCTTCACGTCCGTTCCTGCCGGCACTGCACCGCCTGGCGTCCGGTACAGAAGGTCGCGCGAGTCGTGGCGCAGGCCGTCCCACTCCACGTTGTTGTCGGGCTTCGGGCCAAGACTAACGACCTGGTACACCGAGGCATGTTGGTCGGCTGTTGAAGGAGAAGGCGACCCGGAAGCCGTTGCCGGGCACGCTGAAAGGCACGTTGTTTTGGCCCGCCGCTCTGGCCGTAGTTCGGGTTCGACCAGGTCTCGTTCGTGGCGATTTTGAACTCGTAATTGCCTGTGGAATGGATTCGGTCACGAACGTGAAAATGCCGTCGCCGTCCACATCGCTCATGAACGTCTGAAGACACTCCGGCTGCCAATCCCCGCTGCAGCCTAATTCGCTGTTGAAGCTGCCCGGAACTGTGTAGATGGTGTTACGGGCGTTGTCGGCAATATAGTGTGTCTTGTGGTCGTAGTAGAACCGGACAACACGATCAGCAGGCAGGCTCAGGCCAATGTTCGGCCCATCTTGTCGGAAATTACTGCCATAGTTCTCGGTCCAGGTGTCGTTGATGGCTATCTTGTATTCATAGTTCCCGGTCGGAAGGGTCCCGAAGAACAGATAAACCAGGTTGCCCTGGTCAGCCATGTGGGTGGCGGCACAGTCAGGCTGCCAGTCGCCGGGACATCCTAGTTCGGACTGCAGGCTCCCTGCGATGGTGACTGACGCGGGATTCGGCGTGTGCGATGCAAAGGCCGGGGTGGTGGCGCCGGGCACGAATGCGATGCTCAGGAGCACGAGCAGCGTGACGAACCGCAACAGGGGTTGAGCAGATCGGTTGCCTCTCATAGGTCACTCCTCAACGAATGATAATCCTGGCAGACTGCTTAAGGTGGCGGATTGAAGCACCCTCATTGTATCAGCATCTAGATGAATTTGGAATTTCTGCCCGGCATTTGTTCAACTCCCCGTCACCGTGTTATATTGTTTGACATGCTTGGCTCCAGTCACCCCGTAGTTCCGCTGCGGATGGTGACGGCGGCAGATACTGCCGGCCGCACGATCTCCCGGTAGCACAAAAGGGCTTCACCGTGAAAGCAGTACCGGGCGGCAAGTCGCCGCCCTTCAAGCAACTTCACAGGGAACAGTCCACGCGCAAGAGGCGTTGCGGGCGGCTCCGGGGGACTTGATTAGCCAGTGACTGACACACACGCCAGGGAGCTTCTTGCCGAGCGCGGTCCTGACCACTGGTGGCACGCAGGTATGCGGCACATCACCCGCTCTTTGCTGGGCGAACGGGCGGCGGGGTGCGTGCTGGACATCGGATGCGGTCCGGGACTGGATCTACAAGACCTACCCGCAGCCCTCGTGGGCGTGGGCATAGACCTCGAGAAGGCGCCCGTCGTGCCCGACCGGTTCGTTCTGGCCGACGGCGCCAGGGCGCCCTTCGTCGACGCGATATTTGACTTTTTGCTGCTGCTCGATGTGCTAGACAACCCGGCTACCGAGCCTCCGCGCCTACTGCCTGAAGCTCGCCGCTTGCTGAGGCCCGGCGGGCTGCTCTTCGTCCGGGTTCCGGCCTACCCGTGGCTCCACAGCCCACGCGACGACTTCTGGGGCAGCGCTCGGCGCTATAACCGCGTCGAGCTTGCGACCTTGGTGCAGGACTGCGGCTTCACCGTCTGTCGCTTGAGCTACGCCAACTGCCTGTTGTTCGCACCCGCGGCCATCATCCGGTTGGCGATCCGCGTGACGGGGCACGGCCAGGACGAACTGAGACAGCCGCCGCTTGCAATGAACAGCCTGCTGCGAAATACGCTATCCGTAGAAGCCGGCTGGCTGCGAGCCCACGACCTACCCTTCGGTTTGTCGCTGATCTGCCTGGCGACGCCGAGGACCTGAGGAGAGAGCGTGCAGGTATCCCCTGACAGCTCATCGACAGGACGGCTGGCTCTCACGGTCATCCTGCCCACCTATAACGAGCGAGGAAACGCGCCGGTGCTCATCGGCGACATCCTCCGGTGCGTGCGCGAGCCCGTCCGCGTGCTCGTCGTCGACGATAACTCGCCCGACGGCACCTGGCAGGTGGTGGAGGAGATCGCAGCTGCCGACGAGCGGGTGCGCCTGATGCGCCGCACGACGGAGCGCGGGCTCACCTCGGCCATCCAGGCAGGCATCCGGGCGGCCGACACGGAGGCGGTTTCCTGGATGGACGTGGACCTGGCCATGCCGGCCGACGTCATCCCGCAGCTGCTGGCGCGCCTCGAAGCGGGGGCCGATATCGCTGTCGGATCCCGTTATGTCCGGGGCGGCAGCGACCCCGGCCACAGCCTGATGGCGCGCAGCTTCTCGATCGTGATCAACCGGTTTGCCAGCATCCTATTCCGCGCCGGCGTACATGACTACACTAGCGGATTCATCGCGGCCCGGCGCAGCGTGTTTGATAAGCTCGATCTGCGGGGAGACTATGGCGAGTACTGCATCGACCTGTTGGCTCGGGCAGCCCACGCCGGCTTCCGCATCGAGGAAGTGCCCTACACCTGTGGCGCGCGCTTTAGCGGTGAGTCCAAGACAGGCGCCAGCTTCCCGGATTACATGCGCCGGGGCGTTGGTTATGTGCAAACCGTTCTACGCCTGTCCATTCCTTGGAGGTAATTTCAAATGCTTCAACCACGTGAGCTAACGCTGGAGGAACTCGGCGACCTCGCGGAGATCATTCCCGGGCCGGAGCCCGCCCTCGAAGTCGCCCTGCCAACCATTCCCCGCTTTGACGTTACGCCATCGCACGGGATCATCCGGGTTTGCGAGCCAACCCTGTGCGGCAACGAGCTGGCGTATGTGACGGACGCGATTCAGACGAACTGGATCTCGTCGGCGGGCAACTACATTCGCCGGTTCGAGTCGCTGTTTGCGGAGAAGATGGGCGCCCGGTACGGGATTGCGTGCGCCAACGGCACCGTAGCGCTGCACCTGGCCCTGGCAACCCTCGGGCTGGAGCCGGGCGACGAGGTCATCATCCCGACCTTCACGATGATTGCCACGGCGAACGCAGTGACCTACTGCAACGCGGTTCCGGTGCTCGTGGACAGCGAAATGGGGACCTGGAACATGGACCCGGACCAGATCGAGGCCAAGATCACCCCGCGCACCCGCGCGATCACGGTCGTTCACACCTACGGCCACCCGGTCGACATGGACGCCATCAACGAGATCGCGGCGCGGCACGGGCTGTTCGTGCTGGAGGATGCTGCCGAGGCGCACGGTGCGGTGTACAAGGGGCGGCCAGTCGGCAGCCTGGGCGACGCGGCCAGCTTCAGCTTTTACGGTAACAAGATCGTCACCACGGGCGAGGGCGGCATGATCACGACCAACCGGGAGGACGTGGCCCGGCTGGCGTGGAACCTCCGCGATCATGCTTTCAGCACCGAGCGCCACTTCTGGCACCGGTTCGTCGGCTTCAACTACCGCATGACGAACCTCCAGGCCGCTGTGGGCCTGGCACAGACGGAGCAAATGGACTCGTTCGTCCATGCCCGGCGGCAGCACGCGGCCCTTTACACCCGCCTGCTCCGCGAGATCCCCGGCGTCGTGACCCCGCCCGAGGCAAGCTGGGCGCGCAACGTTTACTGGATGTACGGCATCATGCTGGACAACGAATTCGGGATCTCGCGCGACGAGCTCCGGGCCCGACTGGCCCGGCGGGGGATCGAGACGCGCACCTTCTTCATCCCCATGCACTGCCAGCCCATCTATTTCGAGCAGTACCGCGGGCAGCGCTACCCCGTTGCGGAGGACCTCTGCCGCCGGGGCCTTTATCTCCCATCGGCCTCGGGCCTGACGGAGGAGCAAGTCCGGATCGTCGTCGACGCGGTCCGGGAGTGCCGCACGAACAAGTAGGGGGCCGGCTTTTGAGGGTCAACCGTTGGCTCGCCATCGCGCTGCTGTTGACAGCCTGGCTGCTGCTGCAGGCCAGGCTGGACAGCATCCCGCCCGGCTTCCAACACGACCAGACCTTCGATTCCGGCAACGCGCTGCAGATCGTCGGGGGAGACTTCCCGATCTACTTCACCGACAACTTTGGGCTCGATCCGGGATTCATGTATGCCGCGGCCGTCATCTTCAAGTTGATCGGCGGCCATTATGTGTGGGGTCTCCGCTTCACGGGCACCCTCTTTGCGATGCTTGGGCTGGCCGTATCGCTCGCGTTCGCACGGCGCTACCTCCGGCCGAAGCCGGCCCTTCTGGCGATCGCGCTGACGGCGAGGCTCCTATTGGTTCCTCTTTGCCGGACGGCTCGGCCTCGAGCCGATCGCGCTGTTGCCCACCGCCATCGCGTGCTTCTATTTCATGCTCCGTGCGCAGGAGCGGCCCAGGCTCGGCGCCTATGCGATTGCCGGGGTGCTGGGCGGCCTCGCCGTCTACACCTACCTCGCGTCCCGCACGCTGTTCGCCCTTCCGTTGCTTTTGCTGGCGTACGAGGCCGCCGTCGCGGCCTGGGCCCGGCTGCGCCGGCGGACCATAAGCGCCGACCTCCGCACGCGCGTTGCCGGCTTGTTGATCTCCCTGTTCGCCATGCTCCTGGTAAGCGCCCCCCTCATCCTCTACCTGGCAACCCATGCGAACCAGGCAGACCAGCGCATCGGCGAGCTCGGCGGGCCGGTCAGCGCCGCGCTCGCCAGGGGTGAGTGGCTGCCGCTGTTGCAGCATCTCGCCGAGACCCCCCGCGCGCTCCTGTGGGATGGGGCGCCGTGGCTCCTGTATCACTATAACCTGCCGGGACGGGCGGTGCTGCAGCCGGTCTGGGCCGTGTTCTTCGTCGTCGGGTTCCTGCTTCTCCTCGTCCGTCTTGGCGGGCGCAAGGAGTTCTTGCTGCTGGTCACGCTGCTGCTCGGGCTTGGGCCGACCCTGCTGACCAGCACGGATGCTATCTTCATGCGCAGCATCTACGCACTGCCGCTCCTGTACATCGTATCGGTGCGCGGGGCCGTGGCGGCCGTCGACTTCGTGCGATGGCAAGCCCGAAGCTGGGACTCGACGGCGCACACCAGGTGGAGCAGGGCGGCAGGTGCTGCCGTGGCCGTCATCGTGGTCGCGCTCCTTGCCTGGCAGGTTGCGGACAACGCGCGGGCGTACTTCGGCGAGTGGGCGACCAACGCGAAGACGCAGCGGATCTACAACGCGGATTTCCGTCTCGCGGCAGCCTATCTGGACGAAGACGCCGGGCAGGCGGAGCTGTTCATCGGCACCGACCGGGACCTGGCCCTGGACAGCGAGACCTATACGCGGTACGAGCCTCGCCGAGCAGACGTGAACTGGTTCCGCCTGCCTGGCAACCCACCGCTGCCGGCACAGGCCGAGGGGATTTACCTGGGTCCCACGACGGCCGAAATCCCTCCGGCGTTGGAACTGATGCTGGCTTCGGGCGCGCGCCAGGACCTACTTCGCGACGCGCTTGGCCGGCCGATGATGTGGGTGGTCCGGGTGACGCCCGAAGTCGTGGCGCGAGCTGCGCTGGATGCGAAGCTGCGGCCCGTCGACCCTCCGGTCACTTACGACTCTACGCTCAGGCTGGACGAGGTGGGATGGCGGGACGAGGGCCGGGAAGGTAAGCTGATCACGCGCTGGACCGCGCTCGGCCACTGGCCGCGCAGCGCGGAGCCGGGGTTGCCGCTGCTGCAGCCCAAGGCCGGCCTGTCGATCACCGACGCGTCCGGCTTTCGTTGGGCGAGCGCGGACGTGCCGGCATTGTTCCCCGTTCACACCGCCCGGCCGGGCGAGCCGCTGCTGGAGATAACCCCCTTCGCCCTGCCGGCCGACATGCCCCCCGGCTCTTACCTGGTCAACCTGGCGCTTTACGACGAGAAGGCGGGCGCGCTCGCTACGTCGAGAGGGGCGGGACCGTTGAGGCAGACTGCAACGGCAGTCGCGACGATCGAGGTGCCCCTGCGACCGATTGCGGATGCGCCGGCCGCGCCCTTCGGCGTGGAGGCATCGGGGGAGGGCTCGCTGCGGCCCAAGGGCAAGTGGGAGGAATGGAAGCGCCTGCTTGCAGGCGCCCCGGCGACCCTGCACGTCTCATGGCAGAGCGAGAAGGACGTGGAGACTGGGGGCTTGAGCTTCCGCACCGCCGCGTACGACGAGCAGGGCACGCTCCTCTGGCAGCAGGTCGAGCCCGCGCCGGACCTCGGCGGCAAGTGGGAGGCAGGGCGAACTTTCCGTCTGACCCACACGGCCAGGCCCGAGGAAGGCCCGCAGGGGACCGCGGTCGTGCGGCTGTCGGTCTGTGCGGAGCAAGGCGACGCGGTGCTGAGCTGTGCGAGCGAGGACCGGGTCGAAGTGGTGAGCCAGCCCCCGGTGATGGCCCTACCTCAGCCCCCGCAGCACCCGGTGGACGCACAGTTCGGCGAGTGGCTCGGGCTGGCAGGATATGATCTGGACCGGACAGGCGACGAGTGGCTGGTTACGCTCTACTGGAATGTTGAGTCGGCGCCCCCCGTCGCATTGAAGCGATTCGTGCATCTGCTCGGGCCGGCCAACAGCATCCTGGCCCAATCTGACGTGTCGCTCACGAACAACGGCTTACCCGCCACTTCCTGGCGCACGGGGGAGTACGTACGCGATGTCGTGCGCATCCCCGTGCAGGCGGGGCAGGATGTCAGCAAGGTCTGCGCCGGCCTCTATGATGCGGGGACCGAGGAGCGGCTGGCGATACGAGGGTCAGACGGCGAAGCGATTCCGGACGGCCGCCTTTGCTTCAGTGCAGATGCGCTCCCGCTTTCCGGGTCATCGAAGTGATGCAGAGAGGGCGCCCCATGTCCTGTTCGCAACACCTGCAGGAATACCAGCAGCTCTGCGCCGCAGCCACGATCAGGGCATACTCCAGCGGGAGATCAAGCTTCGCAGCCTCCTGGTAATGAACGCGCAGCGATGGATGACCTTGGGCACCCCCAGGCCATCCATCGCTGTGTTCCAGATCAGCCTTCGCCCACTGCCGGGCAGGGATCTGGCTTAGTTGCTCGGGGTCAAGCCGCTCGCCGGGACATCCTCTTCAGCTTCGGGCGCCGCCTCGGCCGCCGCTGCAGCTTCCGTCACTGCCTCGTCCGAGACCGCGTACACCGCCAGCGCGCCGCCGAGTTCGGCCAGCTTCGCGGTGACCAGTTCGGCCTCATCCTGGTCGACCATCAGGCCGACCGCGGCCTTGCCGCCGTCGAGCTCGGCGTCGAGCTTGGCCAACTCATCCTTGGAGATGTTCAGGCCCTTGTGGAAGAGGGAGCCCAGGATGCCGCCGCCGATCAGGCCGCCCAGGACGGTGATGCCGCCGGACAGCAGGCCGATAAGGCCGAACAGCACGGCCCCACCCGCCGTCTTGCGGGAGCCCACCTTCTGAGTCTTGATCTTGCCCTTCTCGTCCTTGACCAGGACCCCGATGGCGCCCAGCTTGATCTCGGAGGTGGCCTTGTCCCACCCCTTGAGCGCATCCACCGCCCCATCGGCGGCCGCTTCGTTCTCGAATACTGCAAGCACCAACTGCTTTCCCATTTTTCTTGCTCCTTCTGGATAGGTTTGTGAGTGACACGACCCTGTTTGGGTGCGTTTGTCCTCTGTCAGCACATTACTCAGAGTACGACCGAACGGTACCACGTAGGGGGCGGTCGTGCATGGGCCATCTGGACGTAAAAATGGGCCACTGTAGGGGTCATTTGCGCCATTAGGGTGTAGATGCGCATCAGACGGGGGTATTGCCGGCACGCTGTGTGCCCGCCGGGGGCAGGTTGCGGGAGGGGCGCCGGGAACGCAAAGGAGCGGCTCCCGAACGGCAGCCGCCCCTCGCATCGTCAACTCAGGACTGAGTTATTGGGGGAACCATCCAGCGAGCGTCTTCGAGCACCTGAAACTCCTGGGCTGGTTATTGACCATGTAGGTCGCCTGTACATCAGCGGGGCTGCACCGGACCCAGGACTGGATCTGGCTCTCCATCTCGATGGAGCCCGCATTCAGGTTCCACGTCGGCACGAAGCAGTTCACCTGGTGCATGGGTGTCTGCATGCAGCTCGTGTAGTCGCCGAACTCGGTGACCAGGGGCGGATTCTGGTTCGGCGGCAGCGGCGGGTACGTCACGCCCGGCGTCGGCGGAGCCGTGCAGCCGGAGCAGGTCGACCAGCTCACAAACACGTAGGCATCGACGGTGAACTCGCGATAGAGGACCTCGACCCGGTGCGTCCCTTGCGACATGGGCATCGTCACGCCGACGGACTTCCCGCTCAGGTTCCGACCCACCGTGTTGATATACTGCACGCCGTCGACAGTCACGATGACCTCATCGTCAGCCACGGCCGTGAAGCTGTAAGTGGTGCCATTGAAGAAGGCGTCGGTGGTGAACCGGGCGGTCCAGTTATCTGAGGGCATCCCGGGGCCGGGCGAGCCCTGCCCCCAATTGAAGGACACGAGGCTGGTGTACTGGGTCATGACCGGCGCGCCGGCCCAGTCCAGGTTCGGGAAGTAGTCGCCGCGCCAGGTGTTACCGCTTTGGGACAGGGCGGTCGATGCCCCCCCGATCAGCGCGAGGCCGACGACGAGCACCAGAAAAACGGGGAGTAAGCGTCTCATCTCATTGCTCCTTCGCGGCTTCAGTCACGGTCAGCTTGCCGGTGACGGGTTGCTTCGGGCTGGTCCGGCCCACGTAGACCAGATACGTGTCGTCTGCCGGGCTTTCGATGTCGATCGCCGGGTTCAGGGTGTCCCCGCTGGCGTCGTCGTTGCACCACACCTGCTTGGCGCCCAGGCCCACCACCATCAGCGTGCCGTCCCCATCGCCCTCGAAGGCGATGTGCAGGTTGTCCGTCTTCCCCGACCACTTGAAGGCGTAGCTTGGGGCGCCGGTAACCAGGCCCGCGCAGCCCTTGCCTGCCGCATTGGGCAGGCGGAACAGCGGTATGTCGCCCTGTGCCGTTACACTGATCGGCGCGCTCTTCACGCGTGCGCCCGCCTGGAGCGCCGGCGGGATGCAAGAAGTTTATCCGTCATGGCCTGGATCTGCGGCGTCAGCTCGGTGGCCGCGCTCGGCTCCACGACCGTCTGCGGAATCGAAGGCCGCTGAATGAGGTTGCCCAGGTTGAAGGTGCCCAGGTCAAGGTCGGACTTCTTGGTCAGAACGAGGACGCCCGGGATGAAGTCCTCCTTGTTCGCGCTGCCCACCCAGATCTTGTAGTCGCCGGCGACCGGGTTCGGGATCTCGATGAACGGATCGAGCAGCTGCGGGCTGGCGTTGTCGTTGCACAGCAGCTCGCCCTTCGGCGTGAGCACCATCAGCGTCGGGTCGCCATCGCTGTAGAAGAAAACTCTGGCTCGCTCCGCTTGGCCGGCCCATTTAACCGTGACCACCGGCTGGCGGTTGACGAAGCCTTTGCAGCTCTTGCTCAGCAGGCTAGCATCCACCTCGCCGCCGCCGTTGACGCTGACGAAAGTGGGGTCGAGTGGGAAGCCCGCAGACAGGTCGAGCGTGATCATTGCGGACCGGAGCCGCTGCGCGATGTTGCTGGCTTTGTTGAGCTTGAGGCCGTTCTCACCCCAAACCGCCTTGTCGTAGTCGGTGAGGGTGAGGAAGGTCCCGTCGTGGAGGAACTTCATGACGATCGGCACGGCCAGGGGCGCGCCGTCTTTGTCGGTCAGGTTGACCGTGACCGTGTTGTCGGCCTCAGTCCACGTGCCCGATTCGACAATGGTCTGGGCGGTGCCGAAATCCTGGGCGAACTTCGCCTTGCCGGCCGCGTCCAGGCTCAGAACGATCGTCCGTACCGATGCGTCGGCGGCACGGAGGAGCGTTGCGTAGATGCCCTCGGTCTTTG
>CAWDBO010000017.1:0-8940 GCA_963800615.1 uncultured Chloroflexia bacterium | reverse complement strand
CACTACCTGACACGCAGGCAGCTCGCTAAGGGTTAAGGCCCGGACCCGGAGCATACTCGCTGGCACGCCTTTCGCCAGCTCGCGCCACTTCAGCCCGTTTGGCGTCAACCTGCCCCGGTAGTCGACCATCAGATTAGCGTCGAGCAATTCCTTCTTTGGGCTGGCGCTGACGAACGAAAACCATGCCAGAATCTCCGGCCGCCGGTCAAAGACCCGTACATACTCCTGCATGAAGCGTGCAGTGGCCGAGTAGTAAAGGGTGGGCGGGGTGTGCCATCCGGAGGCTTGCAGCAAGCCGAACTCGGTCACGAGGAGCGAGTCGGAATTCCCTTGCGGCCTGCGCTCCGCAATATACCGGTCGGCCTGGTACATGCTGCGATACACGACGGCACGAGTGTCCTTTTCGGGGATGTCGTCAGTCCGGCCGCGTTCGGATCGCCGGCTTTCGGGCCGTACTGGTAGTTGCCGTATAGGTGAATCCCCCAACCGGCAATCTCCGGATCTTCCAGCTCCGGGTTGTGGAGCCGGGCGAACTGCCGCACAAACTCCTTATCCCACTGCTGATCCTCGGCCAGGTTGTTCCCCGCATAGATCGGGCCGCGCCATCGGGCGTAGGGCCAGGTGGCGGCAGGCGTCATCGTGTAAAACATGTCCGCGGCCTCAACCGGGGTAATATTCGCCTGTTCGCCACCGCGGGCTCGTTGAGGAAGAGCAGGGGCCGGCCGTCGTTGCAGGGGCCGTCGAAGAGCTGCTTCAGGAGATCGGTGTTGGTGTAGAAACTCGTTCTGCCCTCGATCATGGGGACCTGGTGACGGGCTGGAGCGTCGCAGGTGGGCCACCAGTGGTAGTAGGAATAGCGGTCGATGCCTTGCGTCAACGTGATGGCAGGCCAGCCACCAAAACCCGGCTCGGGCCACACCCACTGCTGCGCGGCAGCGACGGCCGTTGGGGGTGGGGTAGCCGAGATCACCCGAGTGGCGGTCGCCATTCGCGGAAGCAAAAACAGCCCGATCAACATGAACGCAGCGAAGAAGCCGGCCGCGAGGATGCCAGCAATGGGATGCCGTTTCATTTACTTGCCGATCTTGTGCAGCTTAGCAAACCCCGCCAGCAGCGTCTTCGTCCCCTTCCCGGCGAACGCCACCGTCACTTCCTCGTCATCCACGGTGAGTTCTGACTTCAGCACGATCCCCTGGCCGAACAGGCCGTGATCCACCCGGTCGCCGGGCTTGAACTGGCCGGGCCGCGGGGGCGCTCAGCCGGTTTTGGTTTTTGCGGCGGTTCGACGTGCTTGCCGGGCATCGCCGGACGGGCCGCCTCGGCTGCCGCCCCTCCCGCCGTAGAGCGATGAGCGATCGTCGGGCGTGTGCGCCGGCTGGCGCCGCCCCAGCTGTCGTCGTCATCGTCCCGGCGGCGGTCCCGGGCATCGTAGCCCCACCCCGCCGGAGCGGGCGCCGACCCCGCGACGGGACTCATGCCGATCGAGGTTCCCTGCGCCGCGGCCACGTCCCTGAGGAAACACGACGGCTCGTTGATCTCGCTGCGGCCGTAGAGCATCCGGCGGAACGCGCGGAGGAGGTAGAGCCGGTCCTTTGCCCGCGTCAGGCCGACGTACATCAGCCGGCGCTCTTCTTCCATCTGATCGGGGTCTTCCATGCTGCGGCTGTGGGGGAAGATGTTCTCCTCCAGGCCAACCAGGAAGACGACCTTGAACTCCAGCCCCTTTGCCGTGTGCACCGTCAGGAGCGTCACCCGCTCGTCCTGTTCCGCGAGCTCGTCCTGGTCGGAGACCAGCGCGACCTCCTCGAGAAAGGCGGTCAGGCGCAGGTCGGGCGGGAAGTCGTCGTAATGCGCCGCGACCGAGGACAATTCCTGCAGGTTCTCCCAACGATCCTCGCCCTCTTCGGTGCCGTCCCGAAGCCAGGTCGCGTAGCCGGACTGCTCGGTGATCTTGTCGAGCAACTGGCTGACCGTCAACCCGTCCTTGACGTCGAGCCAACCTTTGAGCAGGCGGTAGAACGCCACGAGCGCGCGGTGTGCAGCGGCCCCGAAGGGGTGCTGCGGCGGCTTTCCATCCTCGGCTCCCGCGTATCCTGCCAGGACGGGGCTGGCGAGATCGCCGGCTACAAGAGCCAGGCCGCCTACCATCGACACCCCCTGCTCGGCGCTGAAGCTTGCGAGCGAGGAGATGGTCTTGTCGCCGATCGAGCGGGGCGGGACGTTGATGACCCGCATCAGGCTGACATTATCGGAGGGATTGTGGACAAGGCGGAGATATGCCAGCGCGTCCTTGATCTCCTTACGCTGATAGAACCGGGTGCCGCCAACCAGACGATACGGGACGCCGCGGGCGACGAACGCATCTTCCAGCGAGCGGGACTGGGCGTTGGTGCGATACATGACCGCGACGTCGCTGAGGCGGATTTCGCCTGAGCCGGCAAGCCGCTGGATCGTGTTGACGACGAACTGGGCCTCGTCCGACTCGTCATACGCCTCGTGCATGATAACCTGCGCGCCCTGGCCGCGATCCGTCCGCAAGTGCTTGGGGGTCCGCTTGATGTTCCGCGCGATGACCACGTTGGCCGCATCGAGGATGCTCTGCGTCGAGCGGTAATTTTGCTCGAGGAGGACCACCTTGGCTTCGGGGAAGTCCTCACGGAAACGAAGGACGTTGCGGTAGTCCGCCCCGCGGAAGCCGTAGATCGACTGGTCCTCGTCTCCTACGCAGAATATATTGTGCAATTTCGCGGCCAGCATGCACACCATCTCGTACTGCGCCGAGTTCGTGTCCTGGAATTCGTCCACGAGCAGGTACTCGTACCGGTCCTGGTAGCGCGCTAGGACTTCCGGATGATCCTTGAACAGCCAGGTCGTGCGGCACAAGAGGTCGTCGAAGTCGAGCGCGCCGTTGGCCTTGAGGATTTCCTCATAGCGGGTGTACACCCGCTGGGCGATTTCTTCGTAATAGGTCGTCGCAGTGAACGCGTCGGGCTTGATCAGCTCGTTCTTGGCCTTCGAAATGGCGGCGCGCATCGCCTCCGGCCGGTACATCTTCTCGTCGATGCGGAGGTCTTTGAGCGCAATGCGGACGGCCGACAGCTGCTCGCCGTCATCATAGATCACGTAGTTGGGGTTCAGCCCAGCCGGGTCCGCCTCAGCGCGCAGGATGCGCGCGCAGATGGAGTGGAAGGTGCCAATGGTGAGCCCTTTCCATCCGGAGCTGACCGGCACCGCCTCGCCCAGCAGCCGGTTGATGCGCTCGCGCATCTCGCCCGCGGCCTTGTTGGTGAAGGTCACTCCCATGACCGCACGTGGGTGGGCGCCGACCACGCGCAGCAGATATGCGACGCGGTGGGCGAGCACCCGTGTCTTTCCGGAACCAGGCCCGGCCAAAACGAGCACCGGGCCTTTGACCGTCGTGACCGCCTCCCGCTGAGCGGGGTTCAGGCCGGCAAGGATATCATCATTCGCCATGTGATTCACCTGGCGAACCCGGCGCCACCGTATCTCCTGGTTCTCGAGACGTCCGTGCGAGCGCCCTTTCCTTCGCTGGAGCAACCGACAGGACACCTCCGTCGTCGCTCCATTCCAACTTCGTACCGGCCCGAATCCCGTAACGTCGGCGTAGCGGGGTGGGGACGGTCGTCCTCCCATGCTTGTCAACCCTGGTTATCATTGGCGCGTCCGTTCCTCACCGAATACCTTTCGCATGCGCTACGAGCAAGCCCCGCGGCGCCCTTCGAGCAAGCCGCCCTTCCGCTGGCAACAGTAATCCCCAGTCATCGTCTCACACGCCGAAATAACAGCCACCGGCGCGAGCACGCCGGCCTGCCCGAGCATTTCGGCCGTCAATCCCAACGGCAGGCCCATGACTGCAGAGTAGCACCCATCCCACGCCTCGACCGGTGCGAACTTCGGATCCTGGATGCCGTACGCACCCGCCTTGTCGAGCGGGTCGCCGGTTTCCACGTAGGCCTCGATCTCCGCATCCGTGTACCGGCGCATCCTGACGCCGGTCGCAGAGACCCTGGTTACGGCCGAGCCGCCGTTCAGGACGCAAACCGCCGTGTAGACGACGTGGACGCGGTCTCGCAGCGCCGCGAGCATCGCGACTGCTTCCAGCGGGTCGGCCGGCTTACCCAGCAGGCTGCCCGCAAGCACGACGAGCGTGTCTGCAGCAAGCACGACCTCGCCCGGATGCCGGTCGGCGACTGCGGCCGCCTTGGCGCGGCAGAGCCGACAGACGAGCACGTCCGGCGGCTCGCCCGGCAGCGGCGTTTCGTCCACATCTGCGGCATCGACGGTGAACTCCAGCCCGAGGCTCGCGAGAAGCTGCCGCCGCCGGGGAGACTTGGAGGCAAGGACGAATGGTTGCTGAGGTGACATATCTTGCACCGGTCGTTCCTAAGCGCGGTCTTTCACCACGTCGAGCACCTCGCAGGCCACCTCGTAGCGGCCGAAGCTGGGCATGAGGTAGACGCCCTGCACCCGCGGCAGCTCCGTCAGCTCGAGCAGGAGTTCTTGCGCCATCTTCACGCCTTCCCTGCGGCCCTCAGCGCCGGCCCGCTCCATTCGGACGAGGGCGGCCTCGGGGATCGTGATGCCGGGAACCTCGTTGTGCAGGAAAGACGCGTGGCGGTGGCTCTGCAGCGGGAGGATTCCGATCAGCACCGGCACCGGGAAGGGGCCGTGCCGTTCTTCGTACAGGCTGAAGAAGCGCCGCCAGAGCTCGGCATCGAAGATCGGCTGCGTCATGGTCAGGTCCGCGCCGGAGCCCACCTTGCGGTGGAAGCGGTCGACCTCGCGCACCAGGTCGGCGCGGGTTGGGTCGCTGGCGACGATGATGGTAAACCCGGCCTTGCCCCCGAAAGGCTTGCCCGAACGATCGAGGCCCTGGTTGAACTGGCTGACAATCTTCGCAAGCCCGATCGAATCGACGTCGTACACGGCGCTGCTCTCGCGCGTGTCCCCCAGGCTGGGGGGATCGCCTGTCAACACGATGATGTTGCGGACGCCCAGCGCGTGCGCGCCGATCAGGTCGGCCTGCAATCCCATCAGGGAGCGGTCACGGGTAGTGAGGTGCAGGATGGTCTCGATCCCAACCTGCTGCTGGATCAGCACGCACAGGGCCAGCGCGCCCATCCGCACGCGAGCCATCGGGCTGTCGGCGACATTCACCGCGTCCGCACCGTGTTCCTGGGCGATCCGAGCACCTTCGAGCATCTTGGCGGCGCTGAAACCGCGGGGTGGGTCAACTTCGACGCTGACGACAAACTGGCCCGCCTTGATCTTCCGGAGCAATCCTGTCGGCTCCGGTGCTTCCTCGTCCGTGACGCCCGCGCCGGGGGAGCTCACCCGGACCATGGGCAGCGGCGTGAGCTCTTCCTTACGCTGGGGCGTGCCGACGGCCTGGTCGAGCGCAGCCCGCATGGCATGGGTATGCGCCGGGGTCGTACCGCAGCACCCGCCGATCAGCGCGGCGCCTTGGGCGACGAACTGAGGCACCCGCTCCGCGAAATAGTGCGGCGCAGTGGGGTAAATCATCCGCTCGCCCGCCCGATAAGGCAGGCCGGCGTTGGGCATGGCCGACAGCCGGAGGCCCGGCTCCGCGGCGTGCATCTCGGCGACAAAATCAAGCAGGCGCGCGGGGCCCAGGGAGCAGTTGACGCCGCCCACATCGGCGCCGGCAGCGGCCAGGGCGTGGGCGACGTCGCTGGGCCACGCGCCGTCGCCGCTGACGCCGTCGTTGCCGAACGTCACTTCGGCAACCACCGGCAGGTCGGTCGTCGCCTTCGCAACCTGCACCGCAAGCACCAGCTCTGGCAGGTCGGAGAAGGTCTCCAGGACCAACAGGTCCGCGCCCGCCTCCCAGAGCGCCGCGATCTGCTCCTTGAACGCGGCCTCGGCGACCCCGCGCAGCAACTCATCGCCGCGGCGCGCACGTTTCCCAAGCGGGCCTACCGATCCCGCCAGCCAGACGGGCTGGCCGCTGATCTCGCGGGCCTCCCGCGGCGAGCTTGACGCCCTGGAAATTAATCTCGCGCACCCGGGTTTCCAGGCCGAAGTCGACGAGGCGCGGCGCGCTGGCGCCAAACGTGTTGGTTTGGATGACTTCCGCACCCGCGCGGACGTAGGCGAGGTGGATCTCGCGCACCCATTCCGGCTGTTCGAGGTTGAGCATGTCGAGACACTGGTCAACCCGCGCGCCGCGGCCATGCAGCATGGTCCCCATTGCGCCATCGGCAAGCACTGGGCCGCGGGCCAAGCGTTCAAGAAAAGGGTGCGCCATCACCACTCCTGTCGCCGGGCAGTGCCGGCGGCCGCAGGATTATAGCACCGGCGGCGCGACGCGACAATCTTAACCGCGGCTTCGGGTTGTTGCCGCTACAAGTGAAGGATGTTATAATCCGGCCGCGTCGGCCAGGCGGTACGGCAGTCACCAGAAGCGCGACCGGCCATTGCGTTCGCCCGACCATCATCGTTTCGCCCCCGGAGGTTGCCATGAGTCGACGCGGGACGCGCCGTGCGGCGCGCAGCCTGCTGCCGTGGTTGGTGGCCCTTGCGCTTGTCCTCGTCTTTGCCGGCTGCACCACCCGAGCAACGCCTACCCAAGCTCCTGACGTCACCCAGGCGACCGCACCTGCCGCGAGCACAGCTGCGGCGCCTGCCGCAAGCGCGGCCATCACAGGGACGACTGCTGCGGGGGCGGCCGGAACGCCGGCAGCGGCGACCGGGACGGCCTCGGCTCCTGCCGCCAGGACCGGCACAGCGGTAGCGCCATCCGCGACGATCACGCCCACGCTTACCCCAAGCCCGACGGCCACCTTCACCGAGTTACAGGCGCGCCTGGTGCTGGCCAAGGCCTACCTCGAAGGCAAGGATTACGACAGCGCCGCGACGCTCTATTCCCAGATCGCGGAGGACACGCGCGGGAATGCGGAGGCGCTGCAGGGCCTGCAGGCTGCGCTCGGCGGCAAGGCCGCCATCCAGGCAACGCAACTCGCGCCGCTGCCGACTGAGACGCCGGCTCCCGCCGAAACGCCGGTGCCCGCAGCCACGCTGGCCTCGGCCACCGGCCCGAAGGTCCTCGACGCCTTCGGCTTTGTCGTGGCCGGACTCGTGTTGATAGCTCTCTTGTACCTCCTGGGCGCGCTGCTGCGCTGGCTGCTGGGGGCGCTGCGCGAGCTTTGGTACACCCGCATCCTGCCGCTGCTTGGCCGCCCTGCAGTGCCGCCCGGGTTCCTCATTGGCGAATTCACCAGCCCGTTCACGACAGAGGCCGACACCGCCACCCGCGTCATTCCCGTGAGCATCACGGAAAAGCTGACACAGTGGAATCACCTCGTGCGGGACAAGCAATTCCCGATCGAGTTGGAGCGAGAAGCCTACGGAGGTCCGCTTGCCTGGCTCCGTGTCCTTTGGGCCTGGGTGCTCCCGCCGCCGAGAGGTTATCGCCTGACCGGCGCCATCCTCGAAGGTCCGGGAGGCATCCACCAGCTGGCGGTGCAGAGGACACACCTGGGGCAGCACAGGGTCGACCGCAGCCACATTTTCGAGAGCGACATGGAGCCTGCCGCGGAGGCTTATCGCGCGATGGCGGCGGAGACCGGAAAGTGGTTGCTTGTGCCTGCGGACATCGACGCGGACCGCGCGCTCGCGGCGGTGAGGAAACCGGAGCAAGGACCGAGCTCGGCCAGCGCGACCTTTGACGCCGCGATCGAGACGCTGCTGCCCGTGCGCCAGCAGGTGACGCAAGGGTTGGTGGACTTTCCGGATGCGCGGCGGCGCATGCGGGAGGCCGAGCAATTGATCGCCAGCTTGCCGACGGAGTCAGAGCTGCGGGCGGAGCTGACGCGGGTGTTTGCAGATTTGCGCCGGGCGGTCCCGGGGGGTTGACAGTAAGCGGCGAAGTGATATAATAGCGCCAATCGAAGAAGACGTGGAACCGGAGGAGTAGGCCGGGCAATCGTCCCGAGGGACGCTTGCCGTAGCCGTCGCCAGAGAGAGGGGGTCACCGGGTGCGAGCCCCCTTCCGATGTGAGCAGGGCCGAACGTCGCCGGGGAGTCTGGCTGCCGAACCGGTTGGTGCGTGGCACACGTGTGCCGAACGCGGATCGGACAAGCAGCCACGGGTGAGCCCGTTACAGCGCAGAGTGGGCAACGCGCGCCGCTGACTGCACACGCCAATGCCAACCAAGGTGGCACCGCGGAGACCTTCCGTCCTTGAGGACGGAGGGTCTTTTTATTCTGGCAAGACGTGATAGGATGCCACCATAGTGGCATGCCACTATGGTGGCAAATCGGGAGGAAACGATGAGTGAAGAGAGTGTGAAGTTAATCCTACGCTTGCCGGCGCAGCTGCACCGTGCGCTAAAGGAACGGGCCGCCGAGTACAATGTTTTAACCAGGCCGTCGTTGATACATTGGCTTCCGGGTTGGAGTGTGAGCCGAAGCCTGAAACCGAGAAGGAGCGCATCCTCCGCGCTTACGCGAGGCGGGGAAACTTTCGGACCCGGGTGACTTGCTGCCGTGGATTGAAGGGGTCGAACCAGCAACGCTCAACGAGATACGGGAATGGCTCGCTGGAGTTCCCTTGTCAGAGTGGATTATCGAAGATCAGGGGATCGCGCTGATGCCCGTTTATTACCTTGATGCCAGCCTTCTATCGTCAAACGGTATGTGAGGGAGTCGGGGAGCACCTGGATGAACAACCTGATGGATCAGGCCGAAGACGATATGTTTCTTAGCAGCGAACTCGTCGCAGTGGAGGTCATGAGCGCATTCGGCCGCGCCTACCGAGAGAAGCGAATCGGCAAGCCGAGGCGCGAGGTGATCATTACCGAACTGAATCAGGACATTCGAGCGCTTGTTCACACCTCACCTGTGTCGCGGATCGTAATCAAGGCTGCAGGTGAGTTGGCGGTCGCGCGTGGGCTGCGC
>CAWDBO010000016.1:0-77258 GCA_963800615.1 uncultured Chloroflexia bacterium | reverse complement strand
CTAACCTTTTTTATTACTTCATGACAATTTTATCCCACCTAAATTCACACCTTCATCATGGCATGGCTCATTATGCGCCTGGGTATCGCAACTTCTTCTGAATTGCGGATATTGGCAAGAATTCATTAATTTCCCCCTAAGAAATCGTCAATTTTCCCCCCCAAAATCAGTATATTCCCTGATATCTTTTTGTAATCCTTCCGAGTATGTTTTATCCAATCAGTTGAATAGGAGCGCAAATGGGAAAGATAACCATATGCGGATTTGCCACATTTAGAAAGATCTCAAAACCAAATATTGGCATCAAAGCCAGGAGAAATTCCCGAATGGAGACGTCTAAAATTAAAAGGGAAATTGTGGCGGTATTTATGGAAAGCCCACTTTATTTCAGCATACCGCTCAAAAAGAGGCTGGAATTCATAATGTTCTTCTCACAAAAATCTGTTTATAACCAGATCGTTGAATTAAGGACCGTAGGGGGGAAAGCGAAGCCATCGCCTTTAGGATTATCCCATTTCCATACTTTGAACGCGATCATCCGCTGCCTAGTCAGGATTATCAATACCCGTTCCGCAAATTTTGTCCAAGCCAGTTGCGCCGCAACGTTCCAAACGGCGCGCAGGTACTGCTGGCATGAGGTTTGCGGCACATAGTTGCGTATAAGGCGGGATGCGCTGCGCTTTCCCGCACCTGTAGATAAAATAAGTGAGAGAGGTAATTTCTGATAAATAACGAATGCTTCATCCTAGGACGACCTTTTTCGGGGTGGATGCAACATTTGGATATGGCTTAAGAACTCATCTCTTGGGATCGTTTTATCGGCGCAGTTTATCACCTTTTGCAGAACAGGGGAAAAGTGACGGCAGAGGATATTTTTGCCCCGGCGCCCTTTTCCCCGGTCCCGGTCAAGCCCCGGCCTGCACGTGGCGCCGGCGCCGCCAAAACTTGCGGCCCGGCAGCAACGGCAGTTCCCGCACGGTGCGGTACCAGAGATATATGGCCACCCAGATAAACAGGAAATTGGACAGCCAGGGGGCCAGGCCCGGATCGATCCGGGCGTTGACGGCCAGGCGCCAGGAAGCGGTAAATACGACATAATACACCAAAAATACCACCAGGCCCAGGATCAGGCCCCAGGTGCGCCCGTGCTGGCGGGGGCTCAAACCCAGCGGCATGGCCATCAGACAGAGCAGCACCGCCCCCACCGGCATGGCAAACCGCTGGTTCAGTTCCACCAGGGCCCGGTTGGAGAGGTCCGATCCCCGGGGTTGCTGGTTGATGGTGGTCCGCAATTCCCCCAGGGACATTTCCGACTCGGATTTGGCCCCTTTCAGGGCAAAGCTGAAGACTTGCAGGGGGAGTTGATAGGTCTTGAACTCCAGGGTTTGCCAGCGGTTCGGCGCCTTGCCCCACCGGATGATGCGGCCGTCATAGAGCTTCATGAGCATGGTTTCCTGGTCCCGGTCATAACTCAGGTCCCCATTCTCGGCATAAACGGTCAGGGGATTCTCGGCATCCCGGAAATCGTAGACGAACACCCCTTCCAGGTGGCCGCCCTTGGGGGCGACATGATTCACAAATAGCGTCATGCCGTTGAAGTCGGTATTAAACGTCTGGTCTTTGATGCCCATGTCGGCCCGCCGCTTGACCACGTCCTTCAGCAGGTCTTTGGTCGCCTGCTGCCCCCAGGGGCTGGCAAAGACTGTGAGCCCCAGGGTGAGCAGCCCTACCAGCAGGGAAAACCCCAGGACCGGCGGCAGCAGTTGGCCATAGCTCAATCCGGCGGTCTTCATGGCGATCATTTCCTGATCCACCGTCAGCCGGGTCATGGCCAGCAAAATGCCCACCGTGGCCGCCATGGGGAGGGTGAACACCAGGAGATAGGGCAAGAGAAAAACGCACGTCTTCAGGACGTCGATGAGCCCCACCCCTTTGACCACGATCATCTGGGTAACCTTCATCATGCGGCCCAGAAACACGATGGAGGTGAAACCCAGGAGGCTCACCCCGAAGGGCGGCAGGATTTCCAGGACTAAATAGCGATAGAGGATACGGGGCATGATGGGTAGAGTTCTGGGACCAGGATGGGTGGCGACTCTGAGACTGCCTTATTTTCCCTCATATATCGATAAAATACAATCCTTATGCGAGGCCAGCGGGCGGAAATTTCCCGGCAGCCCCTGGGCAAGCCAGGGGAGAGCCTCAGTCTTCAGGAAAAAAAAGGTCACCGGAGTGGGCGGTGAAGGCCGGCAAAGCCTCCTTATCAGCCAGACATAGACCTTTCTCCGGCGCCAGGCGCTGGCCCAAATCCAGCTCCGTCCGGCAGCCCAAAAGATGAAAAATGTGGCCGCTGTAAAAGCTCAGCCCCTGGGAATAGATATGCACCCCCACCAGGGCCGCCCCGGGCTGCCAGCGGGATTTGAGGGCCAGCCCCATGTCCTTAAACGATCTTCCCAGGCTCACCTGGTCGATGCCCCGGGGCACCAGGGCCGCGAGCAGCAGCGCCCCCAGCAACAGCGCCCCGAGGTGCCGCCAGATGAGGGCGGTCAGGGGGGTCAGGGCCCAAACCAACGAGAGGGTCAAGAGATAAGTCAACGAGAAGTTGGGCGGCCCCGGGCCTGGACCAGCAGCGCCGGGGGCCAAAGGCTGAGCCCCACCAACGCCACGCCGGCCTCGTCCCGACCGCCCGGCGCATCCTTGCGTCGTCGGGCCTTTTCCCGGTCGCGACAGATGCCGCGGCCGTCGCGCCCGCCTGGCACTTCGACCGGGGCGCCGCGACCGAGACGATCCGCACGCTGGCCGGCCAGATCGACATCCCGGTGCAGAACGCGGGCGTGACCGTGGTCGACGGCAAGGTGCAGACGACGCCCGGCCAGGCCGGCCGCGCGCTGGACGTGGGCGCGATGCTCACGGCGCTCGAATCCCAGCCCTGGGAGGTCGCGCTGGCGCGTCCTCAAAACGTCCCGCTCCGCTTCACCATGCCGGTCGTGCAGCAGACCCCGGCGATCGACGACGTTTCCGTCGCTCGTCGACGACCTCACCCCCCTGCTCGCCAACCCGGTCACGGTCCAGCTTTACGATGCCATCCGGGACGAGCACTTATCCTGGACGGTCCAACCCGCGGACATGGGCCGGTGGGTCGCTGTGGGCGAGGGACAGGACGAGGCCACGGGTCAGAAGAAGCTTGACCTGGTCGGTGGACGAAACCAAGGTACACGACTACGTGACCGCACAGAATACGTCGTTTGGCGACGAGCGCTATGTCGACGCCGATGCGGCCGGCGCCGGTCCTTGCCGACGCGTTCCGCAAGCAGCAGGCGCAGATCAAGCTGACGGTGAAGCACGGCGAGCGCGAGCACGTCGTGAAATCCGGCGAAACGCTCTCCAGCATCGCCTACGACTACGGCTTCCCCTATCCCTACCTGATGCCGGCAAACCCCGGCAAGGAGAACCTGCTCGCCGGCGACACCATCAAGATCCCGTCGGTCGACGTCCTGACCCCGCTGCCTGCCGTCGAGAACAAGCGCATCGTCGTCAACATGGCGAAGCAAACCGTCAAGGTCTACGAGGACGGAAAGCTCAAGTGGGACTGGACCGGCAGCACGGGCATCGACTCGAGCCCGACCTCGCCGGGCATCTTCCAGGTGCAGACGCACGAAGAAATGGCGTATGCGGCCAACTGGGACCTTTACATGCCCTGGTTCATGGGCATCTACCGGCCGGTGCCCGGGCAGGAGTTCATGAACGGCTTCCACGGCTTCCCGAGCCGCGACCGGAAGCAGTTGTTGTGGACGAAAAACCTGGGCCACCGGGTGACCTACGGCTGCATCCTCCTGAGCACCGAGAACGCCAAGCTGCTCTACGATTGGGCCCAGCCGGGGGTGATCGTCGAAATCCAGAAGTAGCGCCTGAGGAGGGCGCGGCGTGGTTGGAACGCAACATGGGATGAGCCCGTCATACGCAGAGTTGCAAACAACGTACACGAGTAGCGAAGAGAAGGAGTGAATGAGTTTATGCATCGCCTTGTATCGCGCAGCCTTTTGATCGGCATCTTATTGGTTCTGGCGGCCGTAGCCGCCGCGTGCGCCGGCCTGCCGCCTCTCGCCCCGGGCAGCTCGACGGCTGAGGCCCCGACGGCCGGCGCGCCAGCGCCGAGCCATCCGTCGGAACTGCCACGCCCCTCCCCCCGTCCGCGGCTACGTCCGCGCCGGCCGCGCCCTCGGTTCAGCAGGGCGCCACGCAGGCGCTGGCCCAGCAGTTGGGCGTGACCCCCACAGACATCCGCGTCGTCTCCGTGGGCCAGGTGGACTGGCCGAACGGCTGCCTCGGCATCCAGAAGCCGGGCATCATGTGTACCGACGTCATCGTGCCCGGTTACCAGGTGATCCTGGAGGTCAATGGCAAGCAGTACGAGGTGCGAACCGACCTGACAGGGCAGACGGCCATGGTCGCGCCGGAGGGCGCAGGCGAGTCCGCGCAGCCGGAAGCGGCCGTACGCGCCCGGCAGCAGGCCGCCGTCGACCTGGCGCTGGAGCTGGGCCTGGTGCAGATCGTCTCGGTCGAGCAGGTCGAGTGGCCGGACGCGTGCCTCGGCGTGCCCGATCCCGCCGAGTTGTGCGCCCAGGCCATCACGCCCGGGTACCGGGTGACCGTCGAGGTGAACGGGCAGCAGGTCGTGTACCACACGGACGCGACCGGGCAGAACATCCGCCGCGAGCGAGCGCCCGAAGCGGAAACGCCCGCAGGCGGAACCGTGCCCAGCCACGCCCGCGCCGGCGGGCGAGGGCTCCGGGCAGCCATCCGCGCCGGTCATCGGCTTGCGCCGGGATGTTGACGGCGGCTGCACTGACGTTCGGATCGACCTGCAAGGCGTCAGTTTCGGCGGCTGCGGCAGCGAGATGGTCGCCACCGGCTTCCTGACCACCACGAACCGGCTCGAGCAGCTTGATGGACATGCAGCGGGTGTATGACTCGTTCGGCGCCAGCACCCCCGGCGGCAAGGTGACGTTTGTGGGCAAGGGCCGGGTCCAGGCCACGCCGGTCGAACAGCGCATGATCGCCGAATGGGCGAAGCCTGGTGGCGCTGGAGTCGAGTGCGAAAGCCCGAACCGTGCAATACGGGTACGAATGGCGCCGCGAAGGCGGCATTGCGGGCTTCTGCGACAATATCAGCGTCGATGCAGGCGGGCATGCCCTGTACACTTCCTGCAAGCAGGGTCCGGCCGTTTCGGGCGTCGCGCCGAGCTGGCGGCGGCTGACGCCGGGCGAGCTGACCCAGTTCTACGGCTGGCTCGACCGGCTGGGCGCGGCCCAGGCCGAGCAGAAGGACCAGGCGACCGCGGACCAGATGACCGTCAGCGCGACCTTCGCGGGCCGCGGGCAGGGCCAGGCCACCGATGCGGACAAGAGCGCGCTGCTCGCAGTTCGGCGCGGCCCTGCTCCAGCAGTGGGCCGAGCCGACGCCTGCCCGCCTGCTCAGCACGCTGGCCGAGGTGAACATGCGCAGCGGGCCGAGCGATCAGTTCGACGTGATCGAGAAGATCGCCGCGGGCCAGCAGGCGCTCGTGACGGGCGTCAGCCGGGACAGGCGTGGTGGCGGGTGATCTGCCCGGACGACACGATCGGCAACTGCTGGGTTTCGGCCGATCCGACGCTCACCCAACCGATCGCGCCCGCCGGCTCGACCGGCCTGCAGCCGGGGGCCGAGGGGCAGGCCGCCATCGACGAGACGCAGATTCTGGCCGCAGTCATCCGCCGCGTGTACACCGTGGACGACACCTTCGGCGGCAACTCGAAGCTGCCGGTCGTCTACCTGCTCGCGGTCGACGATGCCGACGGGAACGCCATCCCCTACTCCAGCCCGGCCCGGCCGCTGCCGGCCCCGGTGCAGCAAGGCGTCGTCGCCGGCCTGACCGACCTGCCGGCCCAGTTCAAGTGGGTGCAGAGCGCGGCGGAGGTCAAGCGCGACCAGTAGAACGCGGTCGAAGGGCAACGGCGCGATCATCACCGTCGGCCAGGTGCAGCCCCAGCCCGACGGCACGGTCCAGGTCACCGCCAGCATCTACCTGGGCCCGCTGGCCGCCGGCGGACAAACCTACATCCTGGAGAACCAGGGCGGCGAATGGAAGGTGACGGGCACGACCGGGGCGCAGTGGATTAGCTGAAGCAATCGAGAGGCAATGGACACAGAAAGAGCGAACGCCGGGAAAGGGCCGGCCGGGCGCCGCATCGACGTGATCGCGTTCGATGCGGACGATACGCTGTGGCACAGCGAGAACCTGTACGCGGCCGCGCAGGCGCAGTTCGGCGAGCTGATGGCGCCGTACGCCGACGAATCGACCGCGCTCGGTGCGCTGCACGAGATCGAAATCCGCAACCTGCAGCCCTACGGCTTCGGCGTGAAGGCGTTCGTCCTGTCCATGATCGAAGCGGCCATCCAACTCAGCAAGGGCCAGGTCGGCAGCGAGACGGTGGCCGCGCTGCTGGCGACGGGCAAGGATATGCTGGCGGCCGAGGTTGAGTTGCTGGATGGCGTCGAGGAAGCGGTGGCGGCGCTGGCGGCGGAGTATCCGCTGATGGTCATCACCAAGGGCGACCTGGGGCACCAGGCGTCCAAGCTGGAGCGGTCGGGGCTGGCCGAGCACTTCCGGTACGTGGAGATCGTGGCCGACAAGAACCGCGAGGTGTACGTCAACCTGTTCGCCAAGCACGGCATCGACCCGCACGCGGGTCCTGATGGTCGGCAATTCGCTCAAGTCCGACGTCATCCCGGTGCTGGAGCTGGGCGGCTGGGGCGTCTTCGTCCCCTACCAGATCCTGTGGGCGCACGAGCACGCGGAGCTGCCGCCGGAGCTCGCGGCCCGCTTCCGCGAAATCGAGCGGCTCGACGAGCTCCCCGCGGTGATGCGCCGGATCGAAGGCGAATAGCGCGGCCTTCGCCCTGGCGATATAGCAGAAGCGAGCTGACTGGCCTGGCGCCGGTCAGCTCGCTCCGCGTTTCCGCTATCTCATTTGCGGCGGGATGAACTCCCGCATCCCCCCCACCTCTTCCAGCGGCGCCTGACGCCCTCGGTCTCGGGTGCGAAGAGATCGCGGGGCTGTGGGCTGGAAAGGTAGACGTCCATCGTCTCCTTGCCGGCCTCGAACTGCTGCTCGATGTGGTCGAAGTCGTTGAACTCCAGGTCGGCAAACGCGCTGATCTGCACGTGGTGCAGGTCGATCTTCGGATCGTCCGCCGCGCGCTTGAGGTCCTGGTACAGCGTCTGCACCAGGAAGGTTTCCATCGTCCGCATGAAGATCGGGAAGAGCCCCTTGACCGGCTCGCCCGGCTCCTCGCCCGCGCCCAGGTTGATCGCGTAGATGATCTCCGCGCCCCGGTCCATCGCCACCGCGCACGGCACCTCGGCCAGCACGCCGCCGTCGACCAGCTGCTTGCCCGCATACATCACGGGCGGCTGGAGCACGGGGATCACGCTGGAAGCCATCATCCCCTCGATCAGCGGCGCTTCGGGGAAATCGCCGAAGACGAACAGCTTGCGGCTGATGAGGTCGACCGCGGTCAGGTAGCACGGCGAGCTGCAGCTGGCCGAACGTGCGGACGTTGGGCGGCAGGTGGTTCTGGATCAGCTTGCGCATGCCTTCCGTGGGGAACAGGCCGTCGTCGCCCTGCACGAGGCGGCCGGCGATCGTGAAAATGTTGCCGGGGTAGACGACGTCGCGTGTAGCGCTGCGCCACGCATCCTTCAGGCAGTCGATATTGGCCAGGGACGGGCCGTGCGCCGCGAGAAAGCCGGAGTTGATCGCCCCGGCCGAAGTGCCGACGAGCATGTCCGGCTCGATGCCGTGTTCCAGCAACGACTGGAGCGCACCGACGTGCAGCGGCCCGCGGATGCCGCCGCCACTGAGTACGAATGCCACCTTCTTACCGTTCTGCATCGGAACCTCCTGAGCTACTGATAGGCCGGTCGACCTGAAGTCGGCCATGCATCTTCTGCGGGGATGGGGGATTAGGGGACATTCACAGGCTCATCCCCTAATCCCCCCATCCCCGCGACCCGGCGCCGCCCCTTTGTGCGACCGGTGTTTGGGATGTGCTGGTGGCGCCCTGGCTTGGCGCGGATTCGATCATTAGTTTACCACCATATCGCAACGCGCGCTCGCGCATTCGCGCGCATCCGGCCCGGTGTCGCAGTTCAAGCCCCCACAAATATTCCCCGATCCCCTCCATCCCGGCAGCGAACGCACATGGTGAGCAGGCGTTCGGATCGTTTTATACAGACAAGAACGACTTGGGGTGGTACCCTTTTGTTCCAGTCGACCATGTGAGAGCGTAGACATCGCGGCACGGTGCAGTGATGTCTGCGCTCTTGTTCTATCAGAGCGCGTTGTGAAACCCAAGACAAAGGGAGTATCAGGAATCATGCCGAAGAGTCGAGCAATAGTACCGCCGGCAAAGGCCCCCGCATCGAAGTCGAAGCAGGTGAACAAGCGTCAGAGCGGCCTGAGGCAGGCCCTCCCGTGGATTGGCGGCGGGATCCTGGCGGTGGCGATCGTCGTTGGGCTGGTCCTGCTGGTGCAGTCCAACACCTCCGCCGCGCCCGCGCCGGGCGAGCGGATTCCCATTCAGGGCAATCAGCACATCCAGCCCGGCACGAGCCACCCACCGTATAACTCCGACCCGCCGACCTCGGGGCCGCATTACCCGGAACCGATCCCGGCTGGGTTTTACGACGCGCCGCAACCCGACGAAGCCGTGGTGCACAACCTGGAGCACGGGCACGTCTGGATCACCTACGATTGCAGCAAGCTGACCGACTGCGAGGGGACGAAGCAGAAACTGCGCGCGCTCGTGGCGAGCTACAACCAGTGGAAGATCGTGGTCACGCCCCGGCAGAACAAGGACGCTGCGATCGGGCTTGCGGCGTGGGGCTGGCTGCAGAAGCTGAACACGTACGACGAAGCCGCGATCCGGCGCTTCGTGGATGCGTGGCGCAACAAGGGGCCCGAGCAGACGATGGAATAGGGCGCCGCGAGGACGGCGAAGAAGAGTGGCAAGGCTGCTCGGGTTATTCCGGGCAGCCCTTTTTGTTCTAGCGCACGCCGTCAGAGGCGACGCCATTCCTCCGCAGGAAGAAGCCCCAGTAGAGCGCGACCGAAACCGTGTACAGCAGGATCGTGAGCGTGAATGGCGGCGCCCAGCCAAAGCGCACCTGCATCCACCCGCTGATCATCGGCGAGAACGCCCAGCCGAAGTTCCACGACATCGCGACGAGGCTTGCCACCGTGGCCCGGGCCGAGGCGTCGACCCGTTCCATGACGAACGTCTGGTAGATCGGGCTGCTCATGTTCATCAGCGCGACGCGCACCAGGTACGCCACCACGCTCAGCCAGTACCACGGCGAAAAGCCGAGCAGGATAAGGAACGGAATCGAGAGCGCCTGGGTCACGACGACGAGCCGGATCTTGCCCATCCGTTCCGCGAGCGGCGGCGCAACCAGCAGGCCGATCCCCATCGACAGGGAGCCCCAGGCGAAGAGCGCGCCGATCGCCGGGTCCGACTGGCCGTATTGCTCGCGGAAGAAGACGTTCATGAACGGCATGATCAGGCCCGCACCGATCGCGGTGATCAGCATGGGCGAGATGAGCATGCCGAGCAGCTTCGGATGCCGCCGGGCGTACGACAGGGGCGCAAAGACCGTCCGCTGCGCCTTGGCGAGCTTCGGCATGCGGATCATGGTCAGCGGCAGCAGCGCGCAGCCCGGCCCCGCCCGCCGTGATCAACAGCGCGACGCCATACGCCTGGGCGCTCATGGGATCGACCCCGAGCAGGACCCGCGACCCAGCCCGGCAGCACGCCGCCCAGCCAGTTCCCGACAGACTGCGAGGCCATCTGCAGGCCCGAGCTGAAGCTGAAGAGGTAGGTCCGCTCCTGCTCCCCGCTGTTCTCCATCAGGAACGGGCTGTTCGTGACCGCGGCCAGCGCCTGGCTCACGCCGAAGAAGACATTGGCCGCGTACAGCATGGCCGGGTTCGGGACGACCACCATGACGGCGATGGAGGCAGCCGTGACGGCTCCCGCGAGGATGAGCGACCGCTTGCGGCCGAGCATGTCCGCCAGGTAACCGATGGGAAGCGCAACCAGCAGCGACGTGAAGTTGTTGACGGTCACCAGGTTGCCCAGCAGCGCCTGGTCGAAGCCGCGCGAGAGGACGTAGAAGTTGAAGATGAGCCGGAACACGCCCATGGCGATGCCGGCGATCACCACGTTGGTCAGATAGAGGCGGGCGTTCGGGCGGAAAAGGCGGAGGCGGGCGCCGTAGCTCTGCGCCGAGCGCAAGACGGCCATGGCCGCAGGTGACATCAGACAGATCCCAGGCAAAAAAAGCTCCCGGCCAACACCGCCGGGGTCCTGGCGATTATATCACGTCCCGCGTCACCTTGGAAAGCAGCAGAGCACGCCTGCGACCCGGGCGACCACAAGTGTCCCCTACCGCCATTCTGTGCGCCTGCCCGTCATCCCCCGGCGTCGGCGCGGCCGGCCTCCTCCGCCAGGATGGCGGCGATGGCGGATTGGACGTCCTCCGCCAAAGCGGGAGGCACGTGCTTCGCGAGGATTTTGCGCACCTTCTCCTGCACGCGCTGGCTGGTGTCGCGGCTCCCGGCCTGCTCCCAGATCGCGTGCTGGTTGCGATCGAGAACCGTCGGCATCCACACTTCGCGCCGGGAGACCGCCACGGACTCCGGCTCTTCGAGAAAGTGCCCGCCCGGGCCGACCTTTTCGATCAGATCCAGCATGATCGCCTGGCGGCTGACCTCAACCCCTCGCGTGATCCGCCGGGCCATGCCGACGATCTCGTCTACCAGGACGAGCATGGGCAGCGACCCGATGTCGGCGCAGTCGAGGAACCCGGCGTCGTGGACGAGCGACGCGCCGCTGAGCTCGGACATCAGGACCTGCAGCGCGGCCTCCAGCCCGGCCTGCGCGTCTAGCAGCTTGCTCTCGGACGCCCCCGCGGTGCCCATGAAGGGGAGGCCGAGGAAGCGCGCCAGGTCGGCCGCGGCCGCCGAGTGCAGCGAGGCTTCCGGCGATCCGTACGATGGCCGGGCAGTCCGCAGGTCCATGGGCGACGGCAGCCCGCCGATGGCGGCCGGCGCGCCCGGCTGCGCCAGCTGGATGACCGCCAACCCGCTCAGCGCGGCCGCCTGGTGCAGCACAAGGGCCGAGGCGCCGCTGAACGGCGACTCGATCCCGACGGTCGGGCCGCCCAGGTAGACGACCGGGATGCCGTGCCGCGCCGCCCACATGACGTTGGCGAGGTCTTCTTCCGTGTGGCGCAGCGGCGATGGGTACGTGGAGAAGAGCGCGAAGACGGGCCGCCGTGCCAGGGCTTCTGCCCCTCCCACCGCCGCGGCCGCCATCCGGTGCATTGCGGCCACGTTCGACGTGTCGTGCGCCCAGGCGATGATGGGCTTGCCCGTGTTCGCAAGCAGCTCCGCGAACTCGTACACCGATGCCAGCTCCGACTGCGGGATATCCTGGATCAATCCCAGGCCCATCACGTAGTCGATGTTCGGCAGCGCATCCGCCACGCGCGCGGCCATGCCCGGATCGCCCCGGCGCGAGGGCCGGCGCGCGCCGGTCTCGGGGTCGACGAAGTAGGTGCTGGTGAGGCCCGGCCCGAAGTGGCTCGGCCCCCCGGCCGCGACGACCACCGGATGCTCGCCGGTCCGCCCATGCACGGTAAACTCGCGGGGGGTCGACAGGATGGCTTCGCGGATGATCCGGGCCGGGATACGGACGCGTGCGCCTTCGACGCGCGCGCCGGCGTGCGCGAGCAGCTCCCGAGCCTCCCCATTGGCGACATCCACCCCGATGCGCTCGAGGCACTCCAGGGTCGCGGCCATCAGTTCCTCGCACTGTCCGGCCGACAGGACGCGTAGCGTCAACGCCATGTAAGAAACTCCAACCTCTTATCGTGGCATCAACCCAAAGCCGGACGACGCGCCTCCTGCGGGGATGGGGAGATCAGGGGATAAGCCGTTAGATATCCCCTAATCCCGCCATCGCCGCAGAAGAACCATGGCCCGACGGTCGTGCCGCCGTGTCTTTGTGGTTAGCCCTTCATACGTGACCGTAGTAATCGCGATGAACGGCGACAGAATAGGCGTAGTCCAGCAAGGTGCCCCACGAGAAGATCGGAATATCGATCCCCGCCTGCGAGAGCTCGCGCTGCAAGGCCCGCGCAAACGGTGGGAAGCCGGTGCATTCCAGCACCAGCGCGCCCATCTGCGGGTGTTGGCGGACGAAGGAGGAGGCCACCGCGGTAAACTCTCGCTCGGCCTTCTCGTAGTCCGCGGCCGGCGGATCGGTTCGCCGCCCGCCTGTCCAGAGGTGATCGAATTCCTCGCACTCGAAACCCGACATCGCGTCACCCAGGACGTAGTTCGAGCCGGGCTGAATCCCCACCGACAGCGAGGTGGCGCGCGGTGACGTAACTTCGTGTTCGCCATCAGGATGCCGACGACCCGCTCCGGCCCGACGAGCTGCTGGGCCAAAGGGACCTGGAGCAGCGAGGACATGAACACGGGCACGCGCACCGCGGCCGCCACCTCGCGCTGAAAATACGCGAAGTACCCGCACTCCCCCGCGATCGCCCGGCACCCCATCCGCTCCAGCCGCCGGGCAGACGCGAGCAGCGGCTCCAGGCAGGGCGACTTGTCCTCTTCGACCACCAGGCGGCGGATGTCCACCCCTTCCGCCACGTCGTACTGGATCGGGAACGGGTAAGCGCTGGCGTTCCGTACGTCGCCCGGGAAGCCCGGATAGACGTCGTCTAATATGATCACGCCCAGGCCCATGCCGTAAACGCGGCGGTCAGGCCGCGCGCGGATGGTGCGGATCGAAGGGTCGTGTGGCAGTGATTTCAAAGCTAGATTCTACTCAATGCCTGGTCCAGGTCCGCGACCAGGTCGTCCACGTCCTCGAGCCCCACGGACATGCGGATCAGGCCGTCGTCGATGCCCGCCCGGTCGCGCTCTTCCTGGGTCATGTGCTCGTGCGTGATCGTCCGCGGGTGCATCACGATCGTGCGGCTGGTCCCAAAGGTGACCGCATGGATGATCAGCTTGAGGCTGTCCATCACCGTCCGCACGGCCGGGATGCCGCCCCGGACGACGAACGAGAGCATGCCCCCGCCGGACGTCATCTGCCGCTTCGCCAGGTCGTGCTGCGGGTGGCTCGGCAGGCCGGTGTAGTTGACGCGGCTGATCTTCGGGTGCCCCTGCAGATACTCCGCGAGCGCCTGCGCGTTCGCGCTGTGTTTCGCCATCCGCAGCGGGAGCGTCTCGAGATACTGGACGGTCAGCCACGAGTCGAACGGCTGCATGGTGCAGCCGATGAACTCCGTCGTGTTCCAGCGGATGTCTTCCGTCAGCGCTTCGGGGCCGACGATCGCGCCGCCGAGCACCGTGGCGTTGCCGGCCAGGAACTTGGTGATGGACAGCAGGATGATGTCCGCGCCGAACGCCATCGGCTTCTGCAGCGCGGCAGTGGCCGTCGTGTTGTCCACCAGCAGCGGGACCCCCCGGCTGTGCGCCACATCCGCGACGGCCTGGAGGTCCGTCACGAACAGCGTCGGGTTCGACGGCGTCTCCACCCAGACCAGCTTGGTCTTCGCATCGATCGCCGCGTCCCAGCATCTCGGGTCCTCCGGCTCCAGGACCCAGCGGAACTGGACGCCGCAGCGCTCCGGGAAGATGCTCGCCGCCTGCTTGTAGCCCTCGCCGAACGTCATGAGCGAGGTGACGATGTTGTCGCCGGGCCGGCAGATCGTGAAGAGCAGGTTGAACAGCGCCTGCGAGCCCGACCCCGCGGTCACGCACGCCTCCCCGCCCTCCAGCACGGCCAGCCGCTCCTCGAGCACGCGAGGTCGTGGGCGTCTTGGTCCGGCCGTAGACCGGGTACGGGATCTTGTCGAACTGCTCGTACGGATAGGTCATGGACGGCACGATGGGCAGCGCGAAGGTGTTGAAGCGGCCCATGCCGGTGATCGGGCGGAAGCCGGCGTGCAGGGCCTGGGTCGCGAAACCCATGTCGTCGTCCGGCGGGACGGTCGCTGGCAGTCAGGATCATACGCCCATGGCCGGCGCATGAAGAACATTTCGTCGTGTTGCATCAATGATTCCTCATCGTCTGAGAAACCAGGTCTTGCGAAACCTGGTTCTGATGGCTCACAAAGAATCAAGGCTTCACGAAGTCATCTTCGTGAGCCTTGGTTTCTTTGGTCCTTTGTGGTGAGCTACGGCTTGATGTTACAAAGCTCTTCGGGAGTC
Organism: uncultured Chloroflexia bacterium; assembly: GCA_963800615.1. Classification (GTDB taxonomy): domain Bacteria; phylum Chloroflexota; class Anaerolineae; order CG2-30-64-16; family CG2-30-64-16; genus JALOOB01. Next base: position 62,927 of record CAWDBO010000016.1, on the reverse strand, counting down.
AGGTGACAGACGATCTTGTGGCCGCTGCCCAGGTCGCGGACAGGCGGCTCTTCGACGTTGCACGTGCCTTCGATCTTGAACGGGCAGCGGGTGTGGAAGCGGCAGCCGGCCGGCGGATTTACTGCGCTGGGCAACGTTGCCGCTCAGCCGGATGGTCTTCTGTTCCAGCGTCGGATCGGGCCGCGGCACCGCAGCCAGGAGCGCGGCCGTGTACGGGTGGTTCGGCGGCGAGTAGATCGCCTCGCAAGGCCCGATCTCGACGATGCGGCCCAGGTACATGACCGCGACGTCGTCCGAGAAGAAGCGGACCGCGGTCAGGTCGTGCGAGATCAGGATCATCGACGTGTCGTGCTGCTGCTGGATCTCCACCAGCACGTTGAGCACCGCGGCCTGCACCGAAACGTCGAGCGCCGAGACCGGCTCGTCGCAGACCACCATGGCCGGGTTGCTCGCGATCGCCCGTGCGATGCCCACCCGCTGCTTCTCCCCGCCCGACATCTGCCGCGGCAGGCGGGCGTAGTAGTCCTCGTTCAGCTTGACCGCCCGCAGCAGCCGCACGACCTCTCCGTACACCTCGCTCGACGGAACAGTCTTGAACCGCTTGAGCGACACCGCGATCTGGTCGCCGACCGAGTACGACGGGTTGAGCGTGCCGTTCGGGTCCTGGAAGACCATCTGCAGTTCGCGGATCGTCGACAGGCTGCGCTTGTTGATCGGCTTCGTCACGTCGATGCCGAGGAAATCCACCGTGCCCTCGCGCAGCGGCTCCAGCCCCACGATGGTCCGGGCGAGCGTGCTCTTGCCGCAGCCCGACTCGCCCACGATGCCCAGCGTGCGGCCCCGCTGCACGGTCACGCTCACGCCGTCGACCGCCTTGACGTAGCGGCGCTTCTCCAGGCCAAACAGGCCCTTGAGGGTCTTGTACGGCACGGGATAGTGCGTCTTGATGCCGTGCGCGTCGAGGATGACCGGCGGCGCCTCGCGCTCGAAGGCCGGCGGCTGGCCGTGGCGCGGCTCGAGACCCAGCCCATACCACTTGTCCGCAAACGCACAGCGAGCGAAATGCCCCGGCCCAATCTCCATCGAGCCTGGGATGGGCCGCGTCGCAGCTCTCTTGCCGGTGCTCGCAGCGGGGGGCGAAGATGCAGCCGCCGGGAATCTGGTCCGGCCTGGGCACGCGGCCGGGTATCGGGGACAGAATCCGGGTGCCCCTCGGCGCGTCCACGTCGGGCAGGCAGCGCATCAGGCCCCGGGTGTACGGGTGCGTGGGCCGGGCGTAGATCTCGCGGGTCGGCGCGTACTCGACCACCTCCCCCGCATACATCACCGCGACCTTGTCCGACACCCGGGCAACCACGCCCAGGTTGTGGCTGATGTAGAGGGTCGCGGTGCGGTACTTCTCCTTGAGCTCGGCGATCAGGTCCAGGACGGCCGCCTCGACGGTGACGTCCAGCGCGGTGGTCGGCTCGTCCATGATCAGGAGCGCGGGGTTGTTGAGCATGGCCATCGCGATCAGGACGCGCTGCTGCTGCCCGCCCGAGAGCTGGAACGAGTACCGCTTCATCACGCCTTCCACGTCGGGCATGTAGACCCGGCGCAGCGCCTCCGCGCACTCCTTGTACGCTTCCTCGCGCTTCAGCCCGCGGTGGATGATCAACGACTCGGCCATCTGGTCGCGGATCATCATGCTCGGGTTGAGCGCCGACATCGGCTCCTGGTAGACCATCGCGATGTCGGCCCCGCGCAGCTTGCGCAGCTCCTCCTCGGTGCGGCCGCGCAGCTCCTGGCCTTTGAACAGGATATGCCCGTTCGAGACAAAGCCGTTTGGCCCGAGGAAGTTCACGATCGAGAAGGCCACCGTGCTCTTGCCGCAGCCCGACTCGCCCACGAGGCCGAGGTTCTCGCCCTCGCAGATGTCGAACGTGACGTCCCGGACCGCGTCGACATGCCCCTTGCGCGTCTTGTAGCTGACCGCCAGGTTCTTGATTGAAAGGATCGGTCCGTCTGTCATTCGCGCCTCGTCGTCTGGAGAAACCAGGTTTTCTGGCAAGTCCTCAGAAACCAGGTTACTGGCAGAAACCTGGTTTCTCCCGTTCTACTGATACCGCATCGTCTCTTCCCGCAGCCCGTCGGCGAAGAGGTTGAGCCCGATGACCAGCGTGACGATCGCCGCGGCAGCCGCCAGCACGGGCCAGGGGTTGGACATCATGCGGGAGTGCCCTTCCTGCACCATGCCGCCCCAGTCGGGCGTCGGCGGCGGCAGGCCCAGGCCCAGGAAGCCGAGCGTCCCGATGTAGAACGCCGCATAGCCGACGCGCAGCAGGAAGTCGACGATCAGCGGCCCGCGGCAGTTGGGCAGGATCTCGCGGACCATGATTCGGAACGCGGCTGTCGCCCCGCAGCTTGGCCGCGGACACGTACTCCCGCGTGCGGATATCCATGGTCAGCGCGCGGACGAGCCGCGCGATGCCCGGCGCCCCGCCGATCGAGATGGCAATGACGACGTTCACGGGACTCGCGCCCAGGGCCGAAATGATGATCATGTAGAGCAGGATGGTGGGGAACGCCATGAGCGCGTCCAGGACGCGGATGATCCCTTCGTCGAGCCACCCCCCGTAATATGCGGCGGGAAGCCCGAGCGCCATGCCGATCAAGAACGCGACCGCGACGGAGAGCGGGCCGAGCAGCAGGATCGTGCGCGCGCCGTACGCGATTCGCGACCAGACGTCACGGCCGAGGTGATCCGTGCCCAGCCAGTGCTGCGCCGACGGCCCCTGGTCCAGCGATTTGTAGTCCTGGTCCCTGCTCGGGTCATACTTCGTGAACACGGGCGCACCGATCGCCACCACGACCCAGAACAGGATGATGACCAGGCCCACCACCGCGACGCGCGAAGACAGGACCACGCGGATGCTCTCTGCAAAGCGCTGCCCCCGTCGCGGCGGGACAATCACGGTTTGAGCGGCTGCGGTCATACAGGGTCTCCCAGCAGAAACCAGGTTTCCCGGTAAAAACCTGGTTTCTCCTCGCTATGAATACCGGATGCGCGGGTTGAGATACGAGTAGATGATGTCCGCGATCAGCTGTGAGACTACGGCGATCACCACGAGGACCATCGCGCCCGCCTCGATGGCAAAGACGTCCTTGTAGAGCGCCGCGTTCAGGATGAAATTGCCCAGCCCCGGAAAGCCGAACACGGCCTCGACGACCACCAGGCCGCCGATGAGCCAGTTGACGTGGAGCATGATGACCGTCACGGGCGCCATGAGCGAATTCCGCAGCACGTGGCCCATGACCATCTTGCGCCGCGGCAGGCCCTTCAGGATGGCCGTGCGCACGTAAGCCGCGCTCATCACCTCGAGGACGCTGGCCCGGGTGATGCGCATGATGTACCCGACTTCGACCAGGCTCGCGGTCAGCACCGGGAGGACCAGCATGTTGGGCTTGGAAAGGACGCTGCTCGCGTCCGTGTAGACGGTCGCGCCCGGCAGGATCTTGAGCCACATTGCGAAGATCATGACCAGGAAGATGCCGGCCGCGAAGTCGGGGGTGGCCGCGGTGATCAGCCCGCCCAGGGTCAGCACCCGGTCAATCCTCGTGCCGCCGTTAAGCCCGGCGATGAGGCCCAGGAGCACGCCCATCGGGATGGCGACCAGGAACGCCAGCATGGCCAGGGTCAGCGAGTTGGCGACGCGGCGGCCGATCACGTCCGCGACGGGCCGCTTGTACTGGAGCGAAAGCCCCATGTCGCCCCGCAGCAGGCCCTTGCTAAGCGGGATGTAGTCGACCGGCGAGCCTGCAGTTTTGATCCAGCCCGAGTACTCGAGCCGGTACTCGGTCCCGCCCTGGCCCTTCACCCACTTGGCGATGCGGTTGCCCGTGTCCACGCCCCAGAAGTACTGCTCGCCGTTCGGGCCTTCCTTCCAGGCCCCGTTATCGGGTATCTCCTGGACGGTTCCGTCCGGCTGCCGCACGAGCTTGACGAGGTCCGCGCCCGCGATCTTCCACTGGAGCAGGTTGCCTTGAGGGTCGACCGCCCACCACTGCCGGTAATTCGCCTGCGTGCCTTGCCGCACCACGATCTGCCGCACCGGCATACCCAGGGTGCGCCGCGCCTGCCAGTCGCTGCCGAGCAGCCAGTTGATGTAGCGCGCCGGCACGGACCGGTCCAGCCCGAGCTGGTTCCGCATGGATTCTTCTTGCTCGGGAGTGGCGTAGGCGCCCAGGATGTTGCGTGCGACGTCGCCCGGCGCGATCTCCGCCACGGCGAAGACCACGATGGAGACGAGCAGCATGGTCAGGATCAGCGTGATCATGCGGCGGATGATGTATAGGGCCATGCACCCTCCTTACCTCTCCCCCCGAGGCTCACCGTGCTCCGAGGTCGCCTTGGAGAAGCTGCTCTCCCCCTCCCTGTGGCCTAGGCGAGGGGGTCGGGGGGAGAGGTTACTGCCTGTTAATCCATTCCTGCTCGCGTTCGACGATCTTGCGAATGCCGGCCTGCACGTCGACGGGGAGCGGCTCGGCCTTGTGCTTCGCCAGGATCGTGTCGACCTGCTTCGCGGCCCGGGCCTCCATCGTGGTCGCGCCCTTCTTCTGCCAGACGGCGAAGGGGCTTTTGTCGGCCAGCTTGGAGTAGAACGGCTCGCGGTAGTGCCGGATCGTGTGCTCGTGCTCCAGGTAAGTGCCGGTCGGGCCGAGCTGATCGATCACGTCCAGGGCCAGCGTTTCGTTGTTGACGACGACGCCCGCAGTCATCGCGCGGATGAAGCCGAGGTAATCGTTGCACAGCGCAATCTGCTGCAGTGAGCCTTGCATCCCGGCATCCATGAAGCCGACGTCGTGGACGATGTTGGCGCCGTGGAGCAGCGCGCTCATCAGGCTGATCGTCGCCTCGAATCCGGCCTGCTGGTCGAGCACCTTGGAGTCGGTGGAGCCGCCCAGGCCGAACACGGGCAGGTCGTAGTGCTTGCCCATGCTGGTCGGCACGCCCTGCTCGTCGGCCAGCACGTAGTTGCCGACCATCGTCTGCAGGTTGTACGGCCCGCCGTTCCAGCCCGGCACGCCGACCGGGGTGCCTTCGCGGACGAGTTGCGCGAGGACGATGCCGAGCAGGATGCCCGCGTTCATCGAGGCCATGCAGCCCGCCGTAGTGACCGGGGAGTTCACCCCGCCCGCGTTGAGCGGGATCCACAGCAGGGGCAGCCCCTTCTCCGCCAGGTACATACACTTCTGCAGCGCCTCGGCGTTCATGATCATGCCCGAGGTGACGTTAATGTAACAGGTGGCGAACGGCCGGCGCTGGAACGCCTCCGCGCCGCCCGCGACGACCTCGCACATCTCCACCGCCGCGACACACCCCTCGAAGTCAGGCGTGACGAACACGATCGGCTTGGTCGTGTTGTTCAGCATCACGTCCATCTGGTAGCGGTCGTAGATGCGCTGGTCCACGTCCTCGGGGAGGAAGGCAGACATGACGAAGTCGATCTCGGACAGCGCGTCCATCAAGGTCGATGCCTGGCAGACGTCGTCGAGCGTCGGCTTGCGGCGCTGCCCGGTATGACGGTCGAGGATGTTGAGGCAGTCTGACCCGCCGCCGTAGTAAGTGTTGTAGCCGCCCGCCCGCATCGCCACCCGGCCGTTGCGGTCGTACAGGTTCATGCGGTGCGGGACGACAGATAGCGCGCGGGAGACCATGAATTCGGGGATGCGGACGCGGATGCCATCCGCCTTCGCGCCGCCCTTGACGAGGAGCGCCAGGGCTTTCTCGTCGTGAACGTTAAGGCCGACCCGGTTCAGGATTTCGAGCGATGCGAGGTGGATTTCCTCGCACTCCCGCTTCCCCATGCGCGGATAGTGCGCGCTGCCCATATTCGTCTGATGTGTTGTAATCATGTAGATCGTGTTCCCGGTGAAAATTCACCCCACCACAATGACACGAAGTACACGAAGGTTCACAAAGGCTCTTCGTAAGCCTTTGTGAACCTTTGTATCTTGGTGTCTTGGTGGTTAGTTAAGCCTTTGCTTCCTTCCACGCCTCGTGGAGGATGCAGTACTCTTCGGGCGATTCGAGGACGCCCTTGATGTTCTTCTGGTAGATTTGCCACACGTTCATGAAGAACGGCGTGCAGATCGACCCCTTCTCCTTCTGGATCTGCTCGAGCTTGGCGACCAGCGCCTTGCGCTTGTCCAGGTCCAGCGTGCCCGTGGCCTGAGTCAGAATCTTCGAGAACTCGTCGTCGACCCAGCGGCTCTCGTTCCACGGCACGGGCTTCCCGTCCTTGTCCGCGGTATAGGCCTGCGGCAGGAGCATCGTGGCCATCGGCCGGTGCGCCCACCAGGTGATGCCGGTGTTGAAGTCGGTCCAGCCATCCCAGTACTGGCTCGCGGGCATGGGCTTGAGGGTGATGTCGAACCCGCCGGCGACCGCGTCTTCCTTCAGCGCCTGGGCATAAGCCATCGATTCCGGCCAGTCAGACGCGACGTTGATCTCGACCTTGACCGGGGTCGTCACGCCGGCTTCCTTCAGCAGCGCCTTCGACTTCTCAGTGTCGAACGGGTACGGATCGAGCGGCACATACTCGGACTGCGCGGGCGCGACGTGGCTGTCGTTACCGATAACGCCCTGGTTGCGGAGCGCCAGGGCCAGGATTTTCTCGCGGTTGTGGCAGTGCTTGAGCGCCTGGCGCACCCGGTTGTCTTTCCACGGGTCCTGATCGACGCGGACACGCAGCGTGCGGGTGGCCGAGGTCGGCGTGGAAATGATCGTAAACGCCGGGTCGTCCTTCACGCCTTCCCAAACAGTCACCGGCGGCTCCACGATCATTTCGACCTGGCCCGACTTGAGCGCGGTCTGCCATGCGGCCGGGTCGTCGCCCAACTGGACGAAGACGATCTCGTCGAGGTACGGCAGCGGGTTGCCGTCCGCGCCCATGCGCCAGTAACCTTCCCGCTTGACCAGGTGGGCCCGCTCGCCGGGGACGTATTCCTTCATGTTGAAGGCGCCCGTGCCGACCGGCTTCAAGGTGATGTCGCCCTCGAACGACTTGGGGACGATCGCGGCCGGATACTGGAAGAGGTGCTCGGGCACGTAGATCGTCGGGTCCTTGCAGTTCAGCTTGACCGTGTAGTTGTCGACCTTCTCGACGCCGGTGGGCTCAAGGTAGCTCATCAAACCCAGCATCGAAGAACCCACGTCCTTGTTCAGCCACTGGCCGAAGTTGAAGATGACGTCGTCGGCCGTGAACTCCTGGCCGTCGCTGAACTTGATGCCCTGCTTCAGGTTGAGGGTCCAGGTCTTCAGGTCGTCGCTCGCCGACCACTTCTCGAGCATGTACGGGAGGGTGATGCCCTTTGCGTTCGTATAGGTGAGGTAGTCGAGCACGTGGCGCCAGGGATGCGACTGGCTGACCAGCGAGAACTGCGCGGGATGGCTCGCGCGGTCGACGTGCGCCCGGGCAGTGACGACGCCCCCGCGCACCGGCCCGGCCTTCGGGGCCGCGGTGGGGGCGGCCGTCGGCGGGACTGCGGTTGCGGCGGGTGCAGCCGTAGCCGCAGGCGCGGCCGCGGGTGCAGGCGCGCCGCCGCATGCGGCCAGGGCCGACGCGCCCGCGACGGAAGCCCCGAGCAAGGTCGCGAGGCGAACGAAATCGCGCCGCGACATCTGGCCGCTGCGGAGCAGATCCTGCGCTTCGGGGATCAAGGGATGGATCTTGGACGGCATGTGACTTCCCTCCTGAGAGTGTACGGGTGAGTGTGGCCGAAAAGTGCAACTAAGAGGCTTCCGGCGCGTGGGAACGCCGCGTGCGATGCGGCCGCCGGGACGTGCGATTCACCAGCCGGAGTGAGGAAGAACGACACCACGAAGCCTCATCGCTCAAGTGTATCAGCGAGGACTACTGACATATCAGATGATAGCATGTCCGGCTGCCTTTGTCAATACCTTTGCGAATTGGACGAATCACCAGTTGCAATCTGATATATTAGGTGCTATACTGCGTGCGAGAATGGTATTGTCAGGAGTCAACATGCAACCCGTCAACGATGACGCCACCCTTCGCCATCGCATCTACAAGCAGCTTCGCCGGGCGATCATTATGGGGCGCCGCGCGCCCGGTGAGCGCCTTAGCGTCGAGGAGCTCGGCCACACGTACAATGCAGGCATCAGCCCGGTGCGGGATGCGCTCCAAATGCTCGGTCAGGAAGGGCTTGTAACAATCAGGCCCCGCTCGGGGTATTTCGTCACCAGCGTCACGTTAAAGGAGCTGCGCGACATGCTGGAGGTGCGCGAGGTGCTCGAGGTGGCGGTCGTAGAGCGGGCGGCCCAGCGCATCACGGAAGCAGAACTGGCCGCTTTGGAAAATGTCCACGCAGGCTACACCGGCGACGACGACGAATCCTACGACCGGTACACCGATGAGAATCGCCACTTCCACTACATCCTCGGCCAGGTCTCGGGCAACGCCGAGCTTGCCGGCATGCTCGGGCGGCTCCACGACCGGCTGGCGCGTTTCATGGTTCTGAGGCATGCGGGCGGCACGCAGCACGAGACCCACGCCGCCATCGTCGCAGCGCTGCGGGCGAGGGACGTCGCCGCGGCCCGGCAGGCCATGCTCGACGAGGTCACCGGATCGCGCCAGGCCATCCTGGACCGCGTCATGCAGGGCGAAGGGGCATCCTGGCAGATCACCGCGTTGAAGTGACGCGGCCTTCGCTTCCCAAATGAAAACGACCCGGATCGCGCCGGGTCGTTTTGCGTATCGGGGCTTCCGACCTACTCCACGTAGGTCCGCAGCAAACTCGCACCTCGCTCGGTCGTGACCGAAAAGTCGCCGAGGGTCGCCGGCAGCAGCACCCAGCGAATGGCTTCGAGGGGCTGCCCTGCGACCGTGGCTTCCCCCGACATGACCCCCCAGATTTCCAGCGTCGAGCCGTCGCACTTCCAGCGGAAGCACGCGCCCGGCTCCAGCTCCACCCGTTCCGTCTGGAAATAACGGTTGCAGCACAAGAGCGAGCGCCGGCAGCCGTCCAGTTCCGCGACCGGCAGCGGCGGGCAGACCGTCGGACCGCCGGCAGCGAAGTCGATCACGTCCAGGGCCTTTTCGACGTGCAATGGGCGCGATTTCCCGTCCGGCCCCACCCGGTTCCAGTCATAGACGCGATAGGTCGTGTTCGAGTTCTGCTGGATTTCCGCCATGATCACGCCATCGGTGATCGCGTGCAGCGTGCCCGCCGGGACGCAGAGGTGATCGCCGGCCTGCACCTTGACGCGGCCGAGAAGGGACTCGAGACGGCCGGCGTTGAGCGCTTCCCGAAACGTCTCGCGGGTTGTCCCCTCGGTGACGCCTACGATCAATTCGGCGCCGGGCCGGGCGTCGAGCACCACCCACATCTCCGTCTTGCCCAGCTCGTTTCCTTCATGCTCCAGCGCATACTCGTCGTCTGGGTGTACCTGCACCGACATCGGTTTCGCTGCGTCGAGCAGCTTCACCAGCAGCGGGAACTTGCCCCGCTCCTGGGCCCACTCGTTCTTCGTCCCGATCAGCGCCAGGCCGAGCTCGGCGTGGACCTCGGTCAGCGGCCTGCCTGCGAACGGGCCGTTTGCGACGACGGTCGTCCCGTCCTCGTGCGCCGCGATCTCCCAGCTCTCGGCCACAACCCCCTCGCTTGGCAGCGAACGGCCCAGCCGGGCCAGGTTGCGCCCACCCCAGATGTAGCTCTTCAGAACCGGTTCAAACAGCATCGGATAGAGATTCGTCACAGTACTACTCCCTGGATACACACGTCTTCTCGGTATTTCTGCATTGTAGCATATCGATCCTGGTAGCTGCCCTACGTTCTCGCCGCACACTGTAGACCCAATCGTCCCACGTCAATGACTAAGAGTGTCAGGCCTTAGGCAAGCACTACAGGCGCGCTACACTTGTAGGGGGGTGTGCCTCAAACCTGACACTCCTGAGATAACTGAGACACTTGACACAGTTCGTCATGATGCGCCCGGCCGGACACGCGCTCGGAGCTCTGCCGGCGACCTCGAAGTCGACCGCGCTTGACTCAGCGGGGTGAAGAGGTCTTCTGGAAACCGCATGACGGTCTTTGCGCCCGTTTGCGCTATACTCTTCGTGTCGCGCAGCCGCCTGACTGTGAACGAGGGGAATGCCTGTGGACGTCCTGCATTCGTCCATCCATACGACGAGCCCGGACTTCGCCGCGAACGCGGCCTTCCACCGCGGGCTGGCCGAAACGCTGCGGGCCGATCTGGCTCACGTCCGGCAGGGCGGCGGACCCAAGTACCGGCAGCGCCACGAGGCGCAGGGCAAGCTCTTCGTTCGCGAACGCATCGACCGCCTGCTGGACCCCGGCTCGCCGTTCCTGGAGCTTTCGCCCCTGGCCGGCTGGCACGTCTACCGACGATGACGCGCCCGGGCGCGGGCATTGTCACGGGCATCGGCCGGGTGCAGGGCCGCGAGGTGCTGATCGTCGCCAACGACGCAACCGTCAAGGGCGGCTCCTACTACCCGCTGACCGTCAAGAAGCACCTGCGCGCCCAGCAGGTCGCCGAGCAGAACGCCCTCCCCTGCATCTACCTCGTCGATTCGGGCGGCGCCTACCTGCCCATGCAGGACGAGGTCTTCCCCGACGAGCATCACTTCGGCCGCATCTTCTATAACCAGGCGCGCATGAGCGCGCAGGGCATCCCGCAGATCGCGTGCGTGATGGGCTCGTGTACGGCCGGCGGCGCCTACGTGCCCGCCATGAGCGACGAGGCGATCATCGTCCGCGGCACCGGCACGATCTTCCTGGCCGGCCCGCCGCTCGTCAAGGCCGCCACCGGCGAGGACGTGAGCGCGGAGGAGCTCGGCGGCGCGGACGTGCACACCCGGCTCTCGGGCGTGGCCGACCACTTCGCCGAGGACGACGAGCACGCGCTGGAAATCTGCCGGGGCATCGTGGAAACGCTGCCCCGCGCCCGCGGCGCCGGCCCCACCTGGCTCGACGGCCTGGACCTGGCCCCGCCCGAAGAGCCGCTGTACCCGCCCGACGAGCTCTACGGCGTGCTGCCCCGCACGTTCAAGGAGAGCTACGACGTGCGCGAGGTGATCGCGCGGCTGGTCGACGGCAGCCGGTTCCGCGAGTTCAAGGCGCGCTACGGGACGACGCTCGTGTGCGGCTTCGCCCGCCTCCACGGCTACCCCGTCGGCATCCTGGCGAACAACGGCGTCCTCTTCAGCGAGAGCTCGCTCAAGGGCGCGCACTTCATCGAGCTGTGCCGGCAGCGCGGCATCCCACTGCTCTTCCTGCAGAACATCACCGGCTTCATGGTCGGCACAGGCCTACGAAGCGGGCGGCATCGCCAAGGACGGCGCGAAGCTGGTCCACGCGGTCGCCAACGCCGCGGTGCCCAAGCTGACCGTGGTGATCGGCGGCTCGTTCGGCGCGGGCAACTACGGCATGGCCGGCCGGGCGTACGACCCGCGCTTCCTCTGGATGTGGCCCAACGCCCGCATCAGCGTCATGGGCGGCGAGCAGGCCGCCAACGTGCTGCTGACGATCAAGCAGGACCAGCTCGCCCGCGAGGGCAAGCCGCAGCTCACACCGGCAGAGGCGGACGAGTTCCGCCGCCCGACGCTGGAGAAGTACGAGCGCGAGGGCCACCCGTACTACTCCAGCGCCCGCCTATGGGATGACGGCATCCTCGACCCCGCCGAAACGCGGCAGGTCCTGGGCCTGGCGCTGTCGGTCGTGCTCAACGCCCCCCGGGAAGAGGGGCAATTCGGAGTGTTCAGGATGTGACCTCACCCCAGCCCCGCTCCTATCTGCGCAATCGGCGATGGCCCGATAGGAGAGGGGTCGGGGTGAGGTGCTCCCCCTCGCCTGCCCGCAGGCAGGAGAGGGGGTGGGGGGTGAGGTGTTCTCGAAGATCCTGATCGCGAACCGGGGCGAGATCGCGGTCCGGGTGATCCGGGCGTGCCGCGAGCTGGGCATCGCGACCGTGGCCGTGTTCTCGGAGGCCGACCGCAGGGCGCTGCACGTCCGCATGGCAGACGAGGCCGTGCGCGATCGGCCCCGCGCCGGCGCGCGAGTCGTACCTGGTCGCCGAGCGCATCCTCGAAGCCGCGCGGCAAACGGGCGCGCAGGCGATCCACCCCGGCTACGGCTTCCTCTCCGAGAACGCCGCCTTCGCGCGATGCCGTGGCCGCGGCCGGCTTGGTCTTCATCGGCCCGCCCGGCGACGCGATCCGCGGCGATGGGCGACAAGGCGGCCGCCCGCTCGCGCATGGAGGCGGCCGGCGTCCCGGTCGTGCCCGGCTGGCAAGGCGATGACGACGACGCGCGTCGCTGGCCGCCAAGGCGGAGGAGATCGGCTACCCGGTGATGGTCAAGGCCGCCGCCGGCGGCGGCGGCAAGGGCATGCGGATCGTCGAGCGGGCCGGCCGACCTGGCCGAGGCGCTGGCCGCGGCCCGCAGGGAGGCGCAAGCGGCCTTCGGCGACGAGCGCCTGATCCTGGAGCGCTACGTCGCCCGCGGCCATCACGTCGAGTTCCAGGTGCTGGCAGACCATCACGGCAACGTCCTGCACCTTTTCGAGCGCGAGTGCTCCGTCCAGCGGCGGCACCAGAAGATCATCGAGGAGACGCCTTCGCCGCTGCTCGACGACGGGCGCGCCGGCGCTGCGGGCGCAGATGGGCGCGGCGGCGGTCGCCGCGGCCGCGGCGGTCGGCTACCGCAACGCGGGCACGGTCGAGTTCATCGTCGATCCCGACACGCGCCACTTCTACTTCCTCGAGATGAACACCCGGCTCCAGGTCGAGCACCCCATCACCGAGATGGTCGTCGGCCTGGACCTGGCGCAGTGGCAGATCCGGGTCGCTGCGGGCGAGGAGCTGCCGTTCCGGCAGGCTGACCTGCGCCAGCGCGGCCATGCCATCGAGTGCCGCCTCTACGCCGAGGACCCGGCCAACCGCTTCCTGCCGGCTACGGGCAAGATGCATGCGCTTCGTCGAGCCGAAGGGGCCCGGCGTGCGCGTCGACACCGGCATCACGACCGGCGACGAAGTCTCGGTCTACTACGACCCGCTCATCGCCAAGCTGATCGTCCACGCCGAGGACCGGGACGCTGCCATCCGCAAGATGCAGTCCGCGCTGCGCGGGCACCGTGCTGCTCGGGCATCACGACCAACTGGCGCTTCCTGCAGGACGTGCTCGCCCATCCCGACCTTCGCCGCCGGCCAGGTCGCACACCGCGTGGATCGACCGCGAATTCGGCGGCTGGGAAGCGCCGCAATGCGACCTGCCGCCCGAGGTCCTCGCGGCCGCCGCGCTGACCGAGGCCCAGACTCATCCAGGCCGGGAGCGGCGTCGTCGCGCCGGCGGAAGCGGACGGCGACGCGGCGGCGACGCCTTCAGCCCGTGGCGCACGCCGAACCGGTTCCGGACGGGCGAGTAGGAGCAGGGCGATGAAGTACCGCTACCAGTCGGGCGACGCGGTGTACGAGGTGATGCTGGAACGGCACGGCGAGGGCTACCGCGTGACCGTCAACGGCGAGACCTACGACCTCGAGGTGCTCGACGCGCAGCCCGGCGCGCTCAGCCTGCGCTTCGGCCAGGGCGACGGCCCGGTCCGGCCGCAGGTCGTCTACTGGGGCGCGGAGGGCGACGCCAAGTGGCTGTCGTCGGGCGGCTGCACGTACCGGCTGGACCGGCCCCAAGGAACGCCGCCGCGGCGCGGCGGGCGCGAGCGGCGGCCGAGGACACGCTCCGCGCGCCCATGCCCGCCCAGGTGCGCGCGGTCCAGGTGGCCGAAGGCGATGCGGTCGAGGCCGGCCAGACGCTGCTGCTGCTGGAAGCGATGAAGATGGAGATCAAGCTGGCAAGCCCGCGCGCCGGGCAGGGTCGCGCGCTTGCTGGCGAAGCAAGGCGAAACGGTCGAGCGCGACCAGGTGCTCGTGGAGCTGGAAAGCCGCGGGGATGGGGGATGACGGGATCAAGGAGCCCATCCGCTTATCCGCCCATCCCGGCAAAGGAAGGCAGGATGCCCGGACGCTACTATGAGGATCTCGAGGTGGGCCAGCGCATCCGCCACAGCCTGGGCCGGACGGTGACCGAGGCGGACAACGTGCTGTTCTGCGCGCTGACCATGAACACCCAGCCGCTGCACATCAACGAGGACTTCGCGGCCAAGACCCAGTTCGGCCGGCGCATCGTCAACGGCATCTTCACGCTCGGCCTGGTCGTCGGCCTGACCGTGCCCGAGCTGACCGAAGGCACGATCGTGGCCAACCTGGGCTACGAGCGGGTGGCGCACCCGCACCCGGTCTTCCACGGCGACACGATCTACGTCGAGAGCGAGGTGCTTGAGAAGCGCCCATCCAAGTCCCGCCCGGACGTGGGGATCGTGCGCCTGAAGCACACGGGGCGCAAGCAAGACGGCACGGTGGTGGTCGAGGTCGAACGATCGGTGATGTTCCTCAGGCGACCGGAAAGAAACCAGGATTCTCCGGAGAAACCTGGTCTCTGAAGGCGGGATGGAGGATTCATGCGCGCACGAAGAGCCGTGCTCTATATGCCGGGAGACGACGAACGAAAGATCCGCAAGGCCGCGACGCTGGACGCCGACTGCGTCTGCCTGGACATGGAGGACGGCGTCGCGCTGAGCCGCAAGGACGAGGCGCGAGCGCTGATCCCGGCCATGCTTGGGGAGCTCGACTTCGGCCGGTCCGAGCGCCTGGTGCGGATCAACCCGGTGGCATCGGGGATGGAGGCGGACGACCTGGCCGCGGGCCTGGCCGTCCGGCCCGACGGCATCGTCATCCCGAAGGTCGAGAGCGGCGACGCGATCCGCTGGGCCAGCGCGGAGATCGCCGCGGCCGAGCGCGAGAACGGCTGGCCGGCGGGGCAGATCGCGATCATCGTGCTCGTCGAAACCGCGCTGGGCATCGTCAACCTGAAGGAGATCGCGGGCAGCGACCCGCGGCTGCAGGCGCTGATCTTCGGCGCGGAGGACCTGGCGGGCGACATCGGCGCGGTGCGGACGCGGGAGGCCTGGGAGGTGTTCTACGCGCGCAGCGCGGTCGTGACCCACGCCGCGGCGTTCGGGCTGCAGGCCATCGACATGGTGTACATCGACTACAAGGACACCGAAGGGCTGGTGCGTGAGACGGCAGAGGCGGCCCGAATGGGCTACGCGGGCAAGCAGGTCATCCACCCGAACCAGATCGCGCCGGTGCAGGACGCCTTCACGCCGGACGATGCCGCGATCGCGCACGCGCAGCGGGTGATGAATGCGATGCGCCGAGCACCAGGAAGCCGGTAAGGGCGCGTTCGCACTGGACGGGAAGATGATCGACATGCCGCTGGTAAGGCGGCGGAGCGGGTGCTCGCGCGGGCGCGGGCGGCGGGAAAGGCCAACTAGCCGGCTGAGTGACTGGGGAGCTATGTGTCAGATCTGAGACTCGTGAGACTGCCAATCGTATTTCGATTCCACATCACTTTGTGCCAGTATCTAAGGAATTCCAGATGCGCGCAGTGTCTCAAATAGCGTCTGTGCCCGGAGATCGTGAAACAAGACCGCGTGCCGCCTCACATAGCTTCTCGGATCGCGTCTACGGCCGCCGGGTCTTCCAGCGAGGTAATGTCGCCTGGGTCCTTCCCTAAGTACGCGGCGCGGATGATGCGGTGCATGATCTTGGCGTTTCTCGTCCGCGGGAGCGCGAGGGCGAACCGGATCTCACGGGGCTTGAGGGGCTTGCCGAGTTCCTCGATCACGAGCGCCATGAGCTCGGAACGGAGCTGCTCGGTCGGCTCGCGGCCGGGCGCGAGGGTGCAGAAACAGACGAGTTCCTCGCCCTTGATCTCGTCGGGTGCGCCGATAGCCGCAGCCAGCGTGACCGCGGGGTGGCTGCACAGGATGGCTTCGACTTCCGCCGGGCCGACCCGCTTCCCTGCCACCTTGATCGTGTCGTCGGACCGCCCCAGGATGTACCACTGGCCGTCCGCGTCCACCATCGCCCAATCGCCGTGCACCCAGATGCCCGGGAAACGCGACCAGTAGGCCTGGATATAGCGCGATGGGCCGTCGCCCTCCTCATCGCGCCAGAAGCCGCGCGTCATCCCAATCCACGGCTGGCGGATCGGCGAGTTCGCCCACCTCGCCCCTGCGGGCGGCGCCGGCGAGGCTGTTGCCCTCAGCGTCCAGTACGTCGGCCGCCATCCCAGTTGCAGGCCCGGAGAACGCGGCCGGTTTCAGCGGGGTCAGGAGGTTCCCGAGAAGAATTCCGCCGGAGATTTCCGTGCCGCCAGAGTAGTTGAGGATCGGGAGGCGCTTGGCGCCCGCCACTTCGAAGAGCCAGTTCCAGGACTCCGGGTCCCAAGGCGAGCCGGTGGAGCCAAACCAGCGCAGAGACGAAAGGTTGTGTCGGGCTGACGGGCTCTGCACCGTGCGGCCGGAGGCTCCGAATCAGGGTGGGAGAAACGCCGAATCCCGTCACCCCGTGCCGCTCCACAAGCGCCCACTGCCGGTCGACGTCGGGATAGTCCGGCGCGCCGTCGTAGAGCAGGAAGCTTGCGCCGAGCAGCAGCGCGCCCCACACCTCCCACGGCCCCATCATCCAGCCCATGTCGGTGATCCAGTACAAGACATCGTCGGGCTTGAGGTCGAAGCCGTGGCTCAGGTCCTGCGCCGCCTTGATCGGGAAGCCGCAGTGCGTGTGGACTGCGCCCTTCGGCTTACCGGTGGTGCCGGAGGTGTAGATGATCATCAGGGAATCTTCGGCCGCCGTCCGCTCGGTCTCGGCCTCGGCGGGCTGCCGCCCGACCAGCTCGTGCCACCAGTAGTCGCGGCCCTGCGTCATCGGCACATCCTCGCAGGTGCGCTGCACGACGATCATGTGGCGCAGCGTCGGCACGTGGGAGGCGGCCGCGTCCGCGATCGGCTTCATCTGGATGCACTTGCCGCGGCGGCAGATGCCGTCGGCGGTGACCAGCGCCACGGCGCCCGCGTCGTTCAGACGGGAGGCGACGGCGCCTTCGCCGTAGCCCGAAAACAGCGGGACGATGATGCCGCCGATCTTGCAGATGGCAAGCAGGCTGATGGCGATCTCGGGGACCATCGGCATGTACAGGCCGATGGCGTCGCCCTTGCCCAATCCCAACTCCCGAAAGGCGTTCGCCGCCCGGCAGACCTCGGCGTTCAGCTCGGCATAGGTCAGGTTGCGGGTCGATCCGTCTTCGCCTTCCCAGCGCAGCGCCACCACATCGCCGCGGCCTGCGGCGATCCACTTGTCGAGGCAGTTGTGCGTGATGTTCATCATGCCCACCCACGCACCAGACCGGCCGCTCGACCCCATGAGCGAAGTCGGCCACCTGCGTGTACGGTTCATAGAACTGGATATCGAGGTCGGCGAGCACCGCGTCCCAGAACCTCGTCACCTCGTCGAGCGAACGCGGGATGAGGTCGTCAAGCGAACGTGCGCCGACGCGGCGCATGAAGCGGACCAGGTTGGTTTGCTCGACCACGGCCGGGTCGGGCTGCCAGACGAAGTGGCTTGCGAACGCGGATTCGGTCATTCTGTCCCCTCCCGAGCTCGGCTCAGTGCCTGGCGGCAGTGTATCTCAAGACCCTGCCCGCTTCTATTGCCTAGCTTCCACGGCCGTTTAGTCCATGGCGATACATCCGGCAAGATCCGTCGTGAGAGAATGGACCGGGACGTGCGATAAGCTCGCGCGCGCCGCGTCGATCTTGCCCCAGACGTTCCAAAGCAGGACCCCGCGCACCCTGCCGTCGCCGAGGTAGTACACGATGCCCTTTTTGAAGCGCTCCTGCCAGTCTTCTACCGTTTGCAGCCTCGAATCCAGCTCGCCCACCGCCTCGTACCCGAGCTCAAACAGGTCCGAGTAGAAGAAGGGCAGATGGTCGTAGGTCACGGGCGCCCCGGCCATCGCCTTGCCGGCCGCCGTCCCCATCGTATTGGCGTTGTCCTCGTGCTCGACCCGCATCCACTTTGCGAGGGCCGGGTTATAGAAGCGTGCAACGTCGCCGGCCGCGTAAACGTCCGGATGGCTGGTGCGGAGGCCTTGGTCGACCTCGATCCCGGCGTCGACCTTCAGGCCCGCGCCCTCGGCCAACTCGACCGCAGGCACGATGCCGATCCCGGCCACAACCCCCTGCCCGAAGAGGACTTGCTCCTGCGACGTGCGCTCATTTCGGACCGTTACCCTGAAACCATCGCCGGAACGAACGACCCCTACCACCGAGGCGTTGTTGGCGATGGCGACGCCCTTCCCGCGGAAATAGTCGGTGACGTAGGCGGCCAAGTCGCGGGAAACATGCGCTGACCGATAAACTCGTCGGGGAATACCATGGTGACGCGCTGATCGTTCATCGCCAGCGCTGCGGCGATCTCGGAACCGATGAAGCCGCCACCGATCACGACGAACTGCGCTGCGGCGCCGGCTGGTCCCTGGACTGCGAAAGCGCGCACTCGCTGGTAATCCTGGAAGGTGCGATAGTAGACGATGCCGCCGTTAGTAGAGGCGCGGTCCGAATCGAAGGGCAGGCGCCGCGGGTACCCGCCCGTTGCCAGCAGCAGCTTGTCGTAGCCGTACCTTGTACCCTCGTCGTCGATGACGGTATGGGCTTCAGGGTCGAGGGAGACTACGCGCCGCCCCAGGTGCAATTCGACCCCACGGTCGGCCGTCCGCCGCCAGATCTTGTCGACGGGCTTGCCCTTCCACAGCGCCTTGGTCAGCGGGGGCCGGCTGTACGGCGCATCAGGCTCCGCGCCGATCAGCCCGATGGAGCCCTCCGTGTCGAGGCTCCGGATGCCCCGCACTGCCGCGTCCGCGGTCATGCCGCCCCCGACGATCAGGTAACGATAATGCTTGTCCTGCCCCGCCATACCAACCTCCCTCCGTTAAATCAGTGCTGCCGAACCTAACGGTCCGGTCTGCGCCTCGAGGTCGCGCTTGAGTTCAGGATCGTCCTTGAACGCACCCAACAGGGTCCGCGTGACCATGCGCGCGCCCGTCTTCTCCACCCCGCGAATGAGCATACACGTATGCACGCCTTCGACCGTAACCGCCACACCTCTCGGCTGCAGCACGTCCTGAAGACACTCGGCAATCTGCTGCGTCATCTGCTCCTGAAGCTGAAGCCGGTGGGCGAACATGTCGACGATCCGCGGGATCTTCGAGAGGCCGACGACTTGCTTGTCCGGCAGGTACGCGACGTGCGCGCGGCCGAAGAAAGGCAGCAGGTGGTGCTCGCACAGGCTGTGAAATTCGATATCGCGAACGACTACGATCCCTTCATACTCACTCGGGAAGAGCGCGCCGTTGATGACAGCCCGCGCGTCCATGTGGTAGCCTGAGAGCAGTTCCCGGTACATCCGCGCGACCCGCTCCGGCGTACGCTCGAGACCCAGCCGCTCGACATCTTCGCCGAGCGATGTGAGCAACGCGCGGACGTCAGCAGCAACAGGATCGACGTGTGTTCCCTCATCCCGCCCCTCCACAAACACCGCGTTCTCCAGCCGGCTGCCGCGGCTCCGTATCGAAAGTCTTCATCATGTATCCCCTTGTTCGGTCATCTGCGGCGAGGCAACCCATCGATAGCGCCCGTCTTCGCATCCGACAGCCCTTTGATTTAGTAGTTGCTTATACAACTACTATTTGCACCAATAGAGATACTCCCACCCAGGCGGGAATTATGTAATGAAGTGTGCAGATTCGCGGGGATGAATGGGGTCAGTATTATAAAGAAACAGGAGGGCTAACATGGACGTAATCTCATTGTTGCGAATGCAGATGTCTGAAGCACATAACCTGCTCGAAGTGACCGTGGGGGAAGTGACCGAGGAACAAGTCCACTATCTGCCGGAAGGCCGGGCGCTGCCTGTCGGCGCCGCCTACGCTCACGTGATTTTCTCGGAAGACATCCTGATCCAGACCTTGAAGGGGCAGGAGCCACTCTTCGAGACAGGGACCGCGACGGGCGCGAGCGAGCCGATGCCGAACTTCATGAAGGGGTGGGAGGACTACGCCGGCTGGACTCGGCGGGTGCGGTTCGACCTCGCGCAGCTCCGCGATTATGCGCAGAAGGTTTATGCGAACACGGATGCTTACCTCGCTTCCCTTTCAGAGGCAGACCTCGACAGACCCGATCCGTGGGGCCAGAAGGGGCTCGGCTACTTCATCAGCAGGGCGTTGATCGGGCACATCGACAACCTGACCGGCGAAATATCGGCGGCGAAGGGCTTCCAGGGGCTGCAAGGCTATCCATTCTGAGGACGGCGTGACATGGACGTACGAGATCGGGTCGTGGTAATCACGGCGCGTCGGAAGGCATCGGCGAGGCGACGGCACGCCGGTTAGCGGCGAGGGCGCGCGGGTTGCGCTGGTCGCTCGGTCCGGGGAGAAGCTGGAGAGGCTGGCCGCCGAGCTATCGGGGTCGTTCGCACACACCGCGGACCTGCGGGATATGTCTGCCGTTCAGGGGATGGTCGAAGCTGTTCATTCCCACTACGGCCGGGTGGACGTGCTGATCAACAACGCGGCTCGGGGCATGCACGGCATCCGCGTCGAGGACATCCCCATCGGCGAATTCCGCGAGCTGTTTGAGCTGAACGTCGTGGCGCCGCTGGTCGCCGTGCAGGCGGTGATCCCGATAATGCGGGAGCAGGGCGGCGGGGTCATCATCAACATCAGCTCGCGCCTGTCCAAGCTGCACATCCCGGGCCTCGCCGGATATGCATCGACCAAGTACATGGTGAACGCGTTGACCTTCACGGCACACGAAGAACTGACACAGGACAGCATTCGGGTATGCCTCGTCATTCCTGGAAGAACCGCTACCCGGTTCCAACTGAACTCGATGCACGTGCCGTCTGAGATGGGCCAGTGGGACCCACAAGGGGATTCACCGGAGGTGGTTGCGGAAACGATCCTGAGAACGATACGGACCGAAGAGGCTGAAGTGTACGTGTCGTGAACCGAGGGAGCTGCGGCCGGGCATTTCCCCCTGCCGCAGCTCCCCGGTTAAGGCTCAGCGCCCCCGCATCCTCGGATCGAGCGCGTCGCGGAACGCATCGCCAATGAGGTTCCAGGCCAGCACGAAGAGCACCAGCGCCATGCCCGGGAAAGACGACGATGTACCAGTAGCGTCGACAGGGTAGGGATCCAGTTGCGCGCGAAGCTGAGCAACTGGCCCCAGTCCGCGTAACCCTGCTCCGTGCCGACGCCGAGAAAGCTCAGCGCGGCGAACGTCAGCACGTAGTTGCCGATGTCCAGCGAAGCCACGACCAGCAAAGTATACATCGCGTTCGGAAGCACGTGGCGCACGAGGACGCGCCACCCGGGCGCGCCCAGGGCCTGTGCGCCGACGATGAAATCACGCTGCTTCACCGCGAGCACGTCGCCCCGGATCAGGCGGGCGTAGCTGGGCCAGGAGAAGACGACCAGCGCGATCATCCCGGAGAGGAGCCCGTTGTGCAGCTTCGGCGCCAGAACTGCCGCCAGCGTCAGCGCGGCAAGCAGGAACGGGAACGCCAGGAAGATCTCCACTACCCGCTGGATGATCTCGTCGACCCATCCCCCGGCGTAAGCCGAGATCGCACCCAGCGTGCCGCCGATCAATACGGTCAGGCTGGTGACGATGAGGCCGATCTCAAATGCCGTCCGGGTGCCCCACACCACGCCGTAGAAGATGTTGTACTGGCCCTGCGTCGTGCCCATCGGCGCCCCCGGGCCCGGGGGCTGGGGTTGTGCCAGGTAGCCGGCCCGCGGGATGATCATCGGGTTCGACGGGTCCTCGGGCGGCGCGATAACCGGGGCCAGCACGGCGACCAGCACGAACAGGATGAGCAGCGCGAGCCCGGTAATCGAGACCGGATTGTGCAACAGGACGCGCAGCCACCGCGGCAGACGCCGCCGGGCGGGTTCTGATACGGCCGGTCGCCACCTGCCTCTTCGAGCGTCGCCATCAACTCCCCCTTTGCTCAGCTCAAGCGGATACGAGGATCGAGCACTGCGTACATGACGTCCACGACCAGGTTCGCCGCGATCAGCAGCATGCCGCTGAACAGGGCAATCCCCAGCACCGAGACCGCGTCCAGGTTGAGCGCGGCATTGGCCGCCCACCAGCCCATGCCGTGATAGTTGAACACGGTCTCCGTGATCACCGCGCCGTTCAGCAACCCGACCAACAGCAGCCCGCCGACCGTTGCGACAGGGATCAGCGCATTCGGCCGGGCATGGCGTGCCTGCACGTCATTTTCAGTCAGTCCCTTGGCCCTCGCCACGTTGATGTAGTCCTGGCCGATCACCTCGAGCATCGAGCTGCGCATGACGCGCAGGATCAACGCCCAGTTGACGTAGGCCAGCGTGAGGACGGGCAGGATCAGGTGCTTGAACGCATCCCAGAAGATATCGAGCCGCAGGTTTAGCAACGCGTCGACCGTGTTCATGTTGGTGTAGCGGTGGAACCGGGCGAATAGACGATCGCGTTGGCCCAGTCGGACAGGCGGCCCGGCGGGAGCCAGTGCAGCCCCGCGTAGAAGATCAGCAGCACGAGCAGCCCGAACACGAATGTCGGGAACGAATAGCCGACGATGCTGAAGACGCGGGCAGCCTGATCGACAACCTTGTCGTGGTGTATGCGCCGCCTGCATGCCCAGCCAGATCCCGCCCGCGATGATCGGGACGAAGCTCCACAGCGCAAGCTCGACGGTGGCCGGGAAGTACTGCTTGAGGCCGTCGATCACGGGCTGCCCCGCGGTTTTCGACCAGCCCAGGTCCCCGTGAACCAGCCGGTCCAGCCAACGAAATACTGGATGTAGATCGGTTGATCCAGCCCGTACTTCTTGATGATTTCGGCGAGCGTCGCCGGTTCGTGGCGGGCTGCTCACGTACAGCGATGCTCGCTCCGCGGGATCAAGCATCTGCAACATAGCGAAAATCAGCACGCTGAGGCCCAGCAGTACCACTGGCAGGATCAGCAGCCGCCGTCCGATATATGCGGCCATTCACCCCTCCACAGGCTGGTTCCCCCGGCGGAGGCGTCACTGCCGTGTTGGCCTGCACCGGGGGAACAAGCTAGCGATACGTTCACGCCGTTCAGCCGTCGGTCATTGTCCGGATCAAGAACCCTTCGACAACGGGTAGAAGTAGAGATCCGTGCCGAAGATCGGGTTATAGAACCAGCCCTGCACCCACTGCTGCTCGTACTGCCGGCCCTGCGGCTGAACCACCCAGGCGTCGAGCGCGTTCTGGTACTGCAGGTCCTGCAACTGTGCGTAGATCTTCGGCGGGCCTGTGGATCGGTCGTCGTCACACCCTGGTTGATCAGCTTGTCGATCTGCGCCTGCAGGTCCTTTGGGAAGTGCTGCGTGCTGCATAGGTGCCGCCGCTGGCCAGGAACGGGCTGACCCAGTCGTGCGGATCATGGAAGTCCTCTGCAGCCGAGGGAGTACAGCGCCAACCGCGAGGCGGTCTGGTCCTTAAGGAAGACCGGGAAGGGCTCGTCCACGACGGCTAGCTTGAACTTAGGGTTGATCTTGGCCAGGTTCGGCTTCAAGATCTCGCCCGCCACTCGGCGCTGATCGTTCCCGGTGTTATAGGCGAACTGGACGTAGAAACCGGTGTCCCACAGGGATTTGCCGTCCGCGCTCTTCAGCGTCGACGCCTTGAACGCATCGGCCGCCTTCTGAAGGTCGAAGGTGAAGTGCGCCTGGTTCGGGTCGTAACCGATCTCGCCCTGGATGATCGGGCCGAATGCCTGGATGGCCTCGCCGTTCCAGACCTGCTTGATGTAGGTGTCGTAGTCGAAGGCGTAGCCGAATCCCTTGCGGATGTTGATGTCGGCGAAGAAGTCGGGCGGAACACCGTTGCCATCAAGCTTGCCGGAGCCCAGCGTATTGTTACCGCCGGTCGTGTTGACGGTCTGGTTGAACTGATCAGGTCGGCAACGACAGCGGCAGGCCCTTGAAGACCTTGATCGTGCCGCTGCCGTTGGCCGCCGTGCATTTGCCGGTCTTGTAGTCGCAGGTCTTCCGCGACAAGCGGGTCGACCTGCGAAATGTACTGGCGGTCGACCGTGACGATATCCGCATCGCCGGCCTGGAACATGCTGAAGCGCGTGCCCCACTCGGAGACGTTCTTGATGATCACCCGCTGGATTGGCCGGGCCGCGAGGCGCCACCCTCCCACAGTGGGTCCTTCAGCCAGTAGTTGTCGTTGCGGACGCAGGTCGATTTCCTCGTTGGGCGCCCAGCGATCCAGCTTGAAGGCCCTGTGCCGTTCATCACCTTGAACAGTTCGTCCTGCTCGGCGGTCGGATCGTGGAACTTCTCGGCGGTCGCCGGCGTGCCGTCCCAACCGCCCTGCTGGATGACCCAGGGCTTGCTGACGATCGCCCCCCAGGTATTGGCCAGGATCTGGACATAGGGCCGTACGGCTGCTTGAGGTGCATCGTTACCGTGCCGGCGCTGTTGTCAAAGGTGACCGCCTTCTGGACTGCCTGCACCGCCTTGATCCAATCCCTGCTGAACTGTTTGTTCACCACGTCATCGTTGAAGCTCTGCACGTCCAGGCCGAAGAACGGCTGCAGCAGGATCCACTGCGGCCCACCCGTGCGGTCCTGGATCATGCCGCGCCAGAAGCTATACGCCACATCTTCAGGCGTCAATCCTGCCCTGCTGGAACTTGACGCCCTTGCGGATGGTGAAGGTATAGGTCTTGCCGTCCGGCGAGACGTCCCACTTCGTGGCGAGAATGGGCACGAAATCGGTTGGCGAGTCCCGCTTGGGCCAGAGCAAGGGTCTCGTAGACGTTCATGAGATCTGCTGGCTGGCCGTGTCGTAGTCCCAGGCCGGATCCAGCGACTCGGGATCACCGTAGGTGGCGTAAGACGATCGTGTCGGATCTTTGGCCGTCGGCGCCGCGCCGCCGCTCGCCGCCCTGCGTCGTGTTCGTCACGCCCGTGGTGTTCGTGACACCCGTCGTACCGGTGACGCCCGTCGTACCCGTAACCCCGGCCGTGCTCGTGACGCCCGTGGTGCTTGTAACGCCGTTAGTGCTCGTGACCGTGTTCGTCGCGGCTTGAGTCCCGGTGACGGCAGACGTAGCTGCGACAGTCGGGCTGGTGGAGGCGCTTCCGCCTCCCGACGTTGTGGCGGCTGTGCCTGCCGGCGTCGCCGGAGCCGCGCCTGTGATCGCTCCACATGCCGGAGAGCGCCAGGATCGCAATCAGGAAGACGATTGCGGTAGGCGCAAAGAAGGCACCTGGCCTGCGGTTGCCATGGGGTCCCAATGCCAATTTGAACCGATAATCCTTCATATTCCCACTCCTCTTGACCGAACCATTCCAGTGATAGATATGTAATAGTCCCACGTAGTCGTTATGTCATTAAAAGCCAGCTAAGAAGTCGCTGAGAAATATGGAAAGCTCTGAGATGGAGACACAATTTAGCTTGGGAGCGCGATGGAACTTGCGGGTCGTTCCTCTTTGACCGACGCCATGCCCCAAAGAACCGGGGCGATAAGTGGGCAGGCAACACGAGCGGAATCTACGCGATTTGCGCGTGATATCGTAACCAAAGTTACATAGTTGCGTTCTAAAATGCTATGTCGCCACCAGCCATCCGGCGATAAAACCAAACACCGGGGGAACCCATGCGAACGACAAAGTTCAGCCGTCAACGCACTCTGTTCCTGTCCCTGGCAGTTCTGCTCTTCGCGGCAGTGCTGCTTGTGCAGCCGACGCTTGCTGCACCTACAGCGGCCAAACCGACGCCCCGGCCGCACGGGACGCAGACGCCGACCAGCACGGCGTCACCAACGGCGACCAGCACGCCGACGAACACGCCAACCAGCACCCCGACCAACCCTCCGGTGCCGCCGCCCATTTACGACCCAGCTCACCCGCACAGCAGCATCACACAGTACGACGGGCCGCAGACCTGCGTCGCCTGCCACGCTTCGGAAGCGGAGAGTGCCGTGCACTCCGAGCACGTGCAGTGGCAGGGTAAGTGGCCGCAGATCAACACGTACTGCACGGCCCCGGAGCCGTCGCAGTACCAGTGCCTGAGCTGCCACGCGACGACGGGCAAGACGAACACCGCGACGATGACTGCCAGTGACGTGGACTGCCTGATGTGTCACAGTGACAGCTACAAGCACGCGCCAGGCCCCCTGACCGGCACGCTCACCGTCACGGATTGGCAGAACAACACCAAGACGGTGAAGATCCCGGAGAAGAACGCGGCAGGCATTACACGTTGCTGCCGGTGGTGCCCGCGGGCACGACCCTCCTCCAGGTGGCCCAGAACCCGCAGTTGCCAACGCGCGCGGCATGCCTGAAGTGCCATGCGAGCCGGCGGCGCGGACGGCGCGAAACGGGGGGATATCAGCTCGGCGAACACCAATCCGTCGCTGGCCTCTGACGTGCACATGTCGCCGCAGGGCGGGGATTTCCAGTGCACCACCTGCCACGTGACCGAGAACCACCAGATCCCGGGCAAGGGCATCGACCTGCGGATCTCAGAGGGCAAGGGCGTGAAGCAATGCGCGGACTGCCACTCGCCGAAGCCGCACGGCGACGACAAGCTCAACAAGCACACGGACCACGTCGCCTGCCAGACGTGCCATATTCCGGTCTACGGCAAGGACGTGGCGACCGAGATGTCGCGCAACTGGACGCAGCCGAAGTGGAGCGGCACCCAGTGGATACCGGAGGACACGAAGGGACTGAACGTTACGCCGGAGTACCGGTGGTGGAATGGGACGAGCTACGTCTACGACCTGAAGGACCCGATCAGCCCCAGCCCGGACGGCACATACACGATGTCGAAGGCCAACGGGTCGATCGCCGAGCCCAACAGCAAGCTGTACCCGATCAAGCTGCACGCTTCGTACCAGCCGCGGCACGACGCGAGCGGCCGGATGGTGGCCTACGACACCCGATGGAACTTCCTGACCGGGAAGTACGACGAAGCGGCGGCGCGCGGGGTGGCCTTCATGGGGCTCAGCGGCAGCTACACTTGGGTCACTACCAAGGCCGAGCAGTTGATCACGCACGGCGTCGAGCCGAAGTACAACGCGCTCGAGTTGCGACACGTGCCACCAGGGCACGGACCGGATGGATCTGCAAGCGCTGGGCTACGTGCTCAAGGGGCCAGAGTCACAGGTCTGCACGCAGTGCCACAGCCAGAAGGCACCTAAGCCATTCTACGATATGCACGACAAGCACGTGACCGATAAAGGATACGACTGCTCGTGGTGCCACACGTTCTCTAGGGCAGAGCGCAAGCTACAGACGCCGTAAGGGCGCTGGGGACCGGGCAAGCGTTCGCCCGGTGCACCGCTAACAAAATGACAATGGGGGCCGCACGGGTAGGTGGGCCCCCATTGTCATTGCAACGCTCTGTATTGGCCTTAAGCGTCTTCGCCCGGCGGTGCTATACTTGGTGCATGGCCGATCAACACCACATCGACACGGCCCTCGCCCGCTTCGGCGAGGGTTACAACTGCTCCCAGTCGACATTCGGCGCCTTTGCCGGGGAACTGGGCCTGAGTGCGGACGTTGCCCTACGCATCGCCGCGCCTTTCGGAGGCGGCATCGGGCGGCAAGGTGAGGTCTGCGGTGCAGCATCCGGCGCGCTCATGGCCCTCGGGCTCCATTTCGGCAGCGCGACGGCGGGCAAGGACGGCAAGGAGCGCGCCTACGCGGTTGCCGCCGAGTTCTTGCGTCGCTTCGAGGCACGAGCGGGCGCAGTCCATTGCCGCGACCTGATTCAGGCAGACATGACCACGGCCGAGGGCCTGGCGGGCGCCCGCGAGCGCAAGGTATTCACCACCCTCTGTCCTGGACTTGTCGCCGCAGCCGTCGAGATTGCCGACGAACTGCTGCAGGAGGCCGGGAAAGACGCCACATGACGCCCGGTGGGTGGCGGCGCCTATTCCGAGCGAACGTCGATTACCTCGACGCCCGGCGCCGACTGCACGGCCCGGACCAGGACGTCCTGGTCGACGAACCTGACTTTCGCGACCACCCACCAGTTCAGCGGCTCGTCAGAAGGCACCACGCCCCAGGGCCGTGATGTCGCCGCGCTCGGCCGCAATCCCGCCGACGTCAGTTTTGCGAGTTGGCCCGGGGTCACCCGGAATACGCAGCGTTGACCTGCCAGCGAATGCCGGGCTGTCGCGCTCCGAAGTCCCCTCGAACATCGTGCGCATCAGGTCATTATCGGTGACGATGCCCACGAGCTTGTTCCCGCGGATCACCGGCAGGCAGCCAATCTTCTTCTCCCACATCGTGCGCGCCGCTTGCTCGATCGGCACATCTTCGGTCACCGTGACCACTTGTCGCACCATCGCCTCGTGCACGGTCACCTTCTCGAGCTGGTAGTGCAGCTCGTAGACCGAGAGCGTGGTCAGCTTCGACGGGAGCACTTGCTCGAGGGTCGTGCGGGTCAGCAAGCCGATCAGCTTCCCACCGGGGGCTGATGACCGGCAAGTGCCGAACGTGGTTCTCCTTCATCACCCGTTGGGCAACGGTGATCGAGCTTTCCGGTGTGATGGTGACGGGGTGGGGTGTCATCTGTTCTTTGATGAACGGGGCCTCCTGCGCTGGGGCGCGAAGTGCTGGGATCACCCCGGATTATACTACAAGCGCGTTTCAACGTAACGAAACCAATCCGCCAACCTCCGCGCAGGAGGAAGAGGCGCCCTATGCAAATCAGATCCCCTAGGTGCAGATTGAGCACGCTCGCGCTTGTAGCAGGCAGCCAGCTGGTTCCAGCCGGCCCGGCTCTTGCGAGCCGCATTCCCCAGACCCCGGTCGATCCGCCCCTGCTGCAGTCATCAGAGGACGGTGGCGATCGCCGGCACTCATCCCCGGAAGGCCGTAAACCTCTGCTCCCCCTGTGCTCGAGCAACGCAAGGGAGAGCGTGCATACTCACACAATCCAACCGCCTGTGCTAGAATTGCCACGCTGAGTACGGTCCTTCGCCCTCTGCGCGCGAATCCCGATCAGCAGCGCTGGCGTCGCGCCGGGTCGTCAACGACGAATGGAGAAGAGCGTGAGTAGCGAATCGAACTCCTCCGAGCATCACCCGCGGGCACAGGAACCTCCTGCTTGTAGCGACGGTTTTCACGGCCCTGCTCGTCACCATGGGCGCGGTCGTGTGCGCCACCGAGTCCGGCGCAGCGTGCCCTGACTGGCCGGGCTGCTTCGGCCGGGCCATCCCGCCGCCGCAAATCCATTCCATCATCGAGTACACCCACCGCTTCATCGCCGCGTTGACGACGCCGCTGATCATTGCGGCCGCCGTCGTCGGGTGGCGTAAGACACGGGGAGATCGCCTCGTCCGCCTCCTGCCGCTGATCGCTATCTTCTTTACCCTGGCGGTGGTCGTGTTCGGCGCATTTGCGGTCCTCACGGGCCTCGCCCGGGGCGTTGCCGCGGCTCGATCTCGGCTCCGCGTATCGTGCTGACCCTCATGACGACGGCCACCACCGCTGCCTTCGCCCGGCGCGAGCACCTGCGCTTGCCCGACCGGCTCTCAGCCAGCACCCCGCTCGTGGCTCTCGGCTTCGCGACGGCCATCAGCGTCTACGCCGTGTACGTCGGCGGCGTGCTTGTGGCGGGCGCAGGGTCGCTGACGAGATGCCTCAGCTGGCCGATCAGGGCCATCCTGCCGGCGGACGTGCCCGGCTTCCCGCAGGTCGCGAGGCTCGCGGACCTGATCGTCGCGGCCATTCTGCTGATTGCGCTGGTCCTCGCCGGCCTCCGCCAGCAGAGCATCGGCGGGGTGCGACGGGCGGCAGCCATCGCAGCGGTCGCGTTCCCGTGGAAATGGCTGCCGGCCTGATCATGATGTCGGCCGGCGCGGGCCCATTCATGGCCCGTGGTGTACGTGGCGGCCGCAGTGCTGCTGTGGTGCATGGTGGTGAACATGGCCGTGCTGGCGGGCCTCGAAGCGGCGTCCAGGTCACTGCCCGCACAAGCGGTTTTCAACGCCTGCGCTCGGCCGCTGACCACAGACACGCCAATGCGGGATCAATCGAGGCCGGGGGAAATCCCCGGCCTCGTCTTTTATGCTGTCTGCTTTACGAATCTCAGCCAAAACCGGCTGCGAATCCTCATACTCCTTAATACAATGGCGGACGGAATCCGAGCGGAGTATGATTTTGCTACTCGAGTGATTCTGTGCCGCCGTTTTTCCCCGGCTGCTCTTCCTGCAAGCAAAGGCGCTCCCGTGCAGGCTACGCACCAGCCACAGCCTCGCGAGGATGAAGAATGAACCGATTCAGGCTCTGGAGGCGTAACTTCAACTGGCGCATGTTCGTCGTGCGCATCCTGGTCAACTGCTAGTCGCTCCTGTTCACCGTCGTAGTCCTGCCAAACGTCTTCTTCGTGGACAAGCGCGTGTCGGTGGATCTTCCTCTCGCTGGTGCTTGGCCTGCTGAACGCGTTCATCAAACCTGTCATCGCGTTCATGACCCTCCGGTTCATCTTTGCGACAGGCGGCCTGGTGCTTGCGGTGATCAACGGCCTCATCTTATGGCTGCTGTCTTGGCTGTTCCCCAAGCTGCTCCAGGTCGACACGTGACTGCCGGTCTCCTGGCCGGGCTCGTGCTGGGTCTTTCGTCTGCATTCCTGGAAGCCCTCTCGGCCTCATCCCCCCGATCGTGGCCGAAAAGTACCCTGAAATTCGTGAGCGGATCAAGGATCGCCAGTTCTACCGAACCCAGATGGTGCCCGCTCGCCTCGCAGCCAGATCCCTCCCCAAAGCGGGCGAGCTGGAAGCCGGGAGCGAGCTCGAGTCTGCGGCCCTGCCGGCCCTGGCCCCCACGCTCACAGGCCCGCCTTGCGGAGATGCCGAGCCTGTGCCTGACGACAACGAGAGCTTTCATCGAACCCACCGTCACCGAGCCGGAGGCCTGATCACCATGGAACAAGCATCAGGACTGGACGCTTTCCGCGAGAACCTGCGGCTTCAACAGGTCTACAGCGTCTTCGTGCGCTACGGCCTGGATATCGCCCTCGATAGACCGGCTTCGTGGGTGCGCTGCGGGAGGCACGCAGGACTGGGTGTGGAACCTGCCGCACGACCTCGAGGTTCCGAGCTACAGACGAAGATACGCCTGATGATGGAGGAGCTGGGGCCACCTATGTCAAGATCGGGCAGATCGTCTCCAGCCAGGCCTCCACCCTCCCGCCCGAGTGGGAAATCGAGCTGGTGAAGCTGCAGAGCAACGTGCCGCCTTTCCGAGAAGACCAGGTCAGGGCAGATCCTGATGGAGGAGCTGAAGGGCCAAGCCTGAAGATCTGTTTGCGAACTTCAGATGAAGCCTCTGGCCGCAGCCTCCACCGCGCAGGTGCACCGGGCCCCGCTGCATGACGGGACAGCTGTAGTCGTCAAGCTCCAGCGGCCGGGCATACGGACCAGATGAAGGCCGACATCGGCATCATGCGCAATGCCTCACGCGTGTTTCGCGACGCGTCAAGAGCATGCAGGCGTTCGACCTTGCCGGGGATGGTCGACGAGTTCGGCAGCAACGCCCTGCTGGAGCTCAACTATGTCGGCGAGGCATACAACGCCTTGCGCCTGGCCAAGAACCTGGCCGGCTGCCCCGGCGTCCACATCTGCAAGATGTTCCCCGAGTACTCCACCAGCCGGGTGCTGACGATGGAGTTCGTGCGCGGGGTGAAGATCAGCAACCTGGAGCCATCGACGCAGCAGGCATCGACCGCGAGGTCCTGGCAACGAACACGCTGCGGGCGATGGTCAAGATGCTGATGATCGACGGCTTCTTCCATGCCGACCCGCACCCCGGCAATATCCTCGTCAACACCAAGACGGGCAACGTGACGTTCATCGACACCGGCATGGTGGGCGAGATCACGGTGCCGCAACGGCTCAACTTCGTCCAGCTGCTGCTGGCACTGCAGAACCGGACGTAGACGGCGCGGCGGCGGTGCTCAAGAACCTGAGCGTGCCCTTCCAGGAGAAGATCGACGATAAGGCCTACTACAAGGATTTCCAGCGTTCGCTCGGGCCGTACATGGCAGGCGCTGGTCCCTCGATTTCGCGCAATCGCTCAACACGTCCATGGACGTGCTGCGGCGCAACGGGCTGCGGCTCGATCCGAACCTCACGCTGGCGGTCAAGGCGCTGATGCAGGCGCAGGCCATCACGACCCTGCTCTTCCCGGGCGGCGGCCTGCTGGAACAGGGCGTCCAGGTGGCGCAAGAAGAAGCGCTCAAGCAGGTCACGTCTGAAAACGTCGACAAGGTCGCCAAGCAGGCGCTGGGCATGGTTGCGCGGCAGATCAGCAGCAATCTGCCCAGCCTCAGCGAGGCCACCCTGGGCTGGCTGACGCAATACAAGAAGGGGCGGTTTGAGGTTTACGTCGACACCTCGGCGATCTCGAAAGAAGTGGTGACGCTCAACCGGTTCGGCCGGCAGGCGGTCATCGCCCTGATGCTGGTCGGGCTGGTCATCGGTTCGGCGATCGTTACCGCGGGCATCGCCATGGGCAGCATGAGTGACCCGTTCTGGGCAATCATCATCCGACTGGCAGTGGTCGGCTACGTCTTTGCCTCGGTCGTCGCGATGCTGATGGTCTTGCGGCTGCTCTGGCGCTGGCTCAGGAAGGCGGACCCGCGCGACGACTGACGCGGCAGCGTGATGTGCGCAATGGGGCCAGCCTCTGTGATAGAGGGTGGCCCTTTTGTCTTTCGTGACCCTGCCCCCGCAATCGAGGTCCGGACGCCCTACTTGCCGTTGCCGGCTAGCGGTGCGGCCTCAACCATCGACGCGTTCGGTCTCGGCCGTAACCTCTTCTCCCAGGAACTCGTACCACGCCTGCTTCATGTGCCCGTAATGCTTGGCCGCCTCCACCAAATCGAGGAACGCCTTAACGGTCGTGTCGAAGCGGACGGCAAGCTGTGGATCCGCGATCCCTCCGCTCGGGTCGAAGGCCGTCTGCGCTTCGGCCAGCGAGAACATGCTGGGAAAGACGCGGCTGCCAAGATGCTCCAGCGGGATGCGCAGTGACCACAACCCACGGTTTCCCCCGGACATGGAGGGTGAGGCGGACATCAGCAGTGCGTGTTTCTCGTCGAAGGGCTGAGGCCGCAGGCGCGAGGCCCAGTCGATCGTATTCTTGAGCACCCCCGGCATCGACGCGTTGTACTCGGGTGAGGCAATGACGAAAGCGTCGGCCTTGGCCAGGCGCTTGCAGAGCGCATCCGCGCCGGGCGGCAAGCCCTGCTCCTTCTCGGCATCCCCATCGTAGGACGGGCTGTCGAATTCGGCCATCGACGCGAAATCGCACTGCGCGCCGTGGCGCTCGATCGTTTGTCCTGCAAGCTTCGCCAGCCGGACATTGAGCCACTCCGCGCGAGCGATGCGGCGAAGATCAACACCCGGGTTGCCTCCCGGCGCTCAGGCGAGTAGTTTCCATTATCCGGTACACTCATACAAACCCCTCTTCCTGCCCCCTTCACGCCCTCATTACGGTATTCCTCACAGTAGAAAAACAAGCTATGAGTTGACGTAACCTGCAATCCAGGGCCTATGAGACCGGGCGGACCTTGGGAAGCTGTCATCCGGAAATCCGCTGCGCGCAGGTCTATCATCAAGTTTCCTTGATGATAGAGTATTCGCGCGTTGAAGGAGTAAGCGATGGCAAAGACCGCTGCTGATGTTCTGATCGATACGATCCACGACTGGGGTGTGGAGGTTATCTTCGGCCTGCCCGGCGACGGGATCAACGGGATCATGGAAGCGCTGCGCAAGCGGCAGGACGAGGTGCGCTTCGTCCACGTACGACACGAGGAGTCCGCGGCATTCATGGCGTGCGCCTACGCGAAGGTGACCGGCAAGCTAGGGGTCTGCCTCGCGACCTCCGGCCCGGGCGGCATTCACCTCCTCAACGGGCTGTACGACGCGAAGCTCGACGGGCAGCCCGTGCTGGCCTTGACCGGGCTGGCGTATCACGACCTGATCAACACCCATCAACAGCAGGACGTCGAGCTGGACAAGCTGTTCATCGACGTCGCGGTGTACAACAACCGCATCATGAGCGCGAGCCATGTCCAGCCGAGCGCCGACCTGGCGATCCGCACCGCGCTGAAGCACCGCGGGGTGGCGCATCTCACCATCCCCTCGGACACGCAGGAGACGGAGCTCGACGAGCACTCGCCCCGCAACGTGCCCCATCACACTTCGGACGTCTGGGCAACCAGCGCCGCGCCGCCTGAACGCGGACGACCTGCGCAGGGCCGCGGAGATTCTCAACTCGGGGCGCAACGTCGCCATCCTCGCAGGCCGGGGCGCGCTGGACGCGGGGGACCAACTGGAGGATGCAGCGGAGATGCTCGGCGCGCCGATCGTCAAGGCGCTGCTTGGCAAGGCCTGCGTGCCTGACGACAGCCCCTACACGACCGGCGGCATCGGCCTGTTGGGCACGGAACCGTCACAGGACGCACTGGAAGCGTGCGACACCCTGTTGATCGTGGGCACGTCCTTCCCCTACATCGAGTTCTATCCGAAACCGGGCGAGGCGCGAGCGGTGCAGATCGACACCGACCCGGCGCGGATTGGGCTGCGGTATCCCGTGGAAGTGGGGCTGGTGGGCGACAGCCGGGCCACGCTCCAGGCGCTGCTGCCCATGCTGAGCCACCACGAGGACCGCAACTTCCTGAAGAAGGCGCAGGATGGGATGGGTAAGTGGCGGGAGACGATCGTGAGCCGGGCAACCCGGCAGGACACGCCGATGAAGCCGCAGGTGGTGGCGCACGAGTTGGGGCTGCGGCTGCGCGACGATGCGATCGTCTTTGCCGACAGCGGCACCATCGCAACCTGGGCCGCGCGGCACATTCACATCCGCCGCGGGCAGATGTTCTCGCTGTCGGGAAACCTTGCCACGATGGCTAACGGTCTGCCGTACGCGATCGGCGCGCAGATTGCCTACCCGCAGCGGCAGGTGGTTGCGCTGGTCGGCGACGGCGGCTTCTCGATGCTCATGGCGGACTTTGCCACTGCGGTCAAGTACGAGCTGCCCATCAAGATCGTCATCTTCAAGAACAACACGCTCGGGCAGATCAAGTGGGAGCAGATGGTGTTCCTGGGCAACCCGGAGTACGGGGTGTCGCTCTCGCCCATCGACTTCGCCGCGTTCGCGAAGGCGTGCGGCGGGACCGGGTTCACGATCGAGGATCCGGCAACCTGCGGCGACATGATGCAGGCGGCGCTGAACACGCCCGGTCCTGTGGTGATCGAGGCGGTGATCGATCCGTTCGAGCCACCCATGCCGCCAAAGGTGACGCGCGAGCAGGCGGCGCACTTCGCGGAATCGCTGATCCGCGGCGAGCCGAACCGCGGGAGGATCGCGCTGACTGCGATCTCGGACAAGGTGCATGAGCTGATCTAGAGAGACCTCCGAGGTTCTGACCGCCACGCAGTGGCGCAACCTCGGAGGTCGAGGGAGAGTTCGGGGGCGCGAGGGGAACCTCGGAGGGCGAGGGAATGCTCGGAGGGCGGCGAGGTGGGGGGATGAGGCAGGTGGGCGCGAGCACGGTTCCGATCGAGGATGTCCGGGTGTCGACGTATACGATCCCGACGGATGGGCCGGAGGCTGATGGGACGTTCGCGTGGCACGATACGACGATCGTAATCGTTGAGGTCCAGGCCGGCGGAACGAGCGGCATCGGCTATAGCTACGCGGACCCGGCCACCGCCCGCATGATCGAGGAATCGCTGGTCGAAACGGTGCACGGCTGCGACGCGCTGTCGGTCGAGGGCGCGTGGTGGGACATGGTGGGCAAAGTCCGCAACATCGGGCAGCCCGGCGTGGCCGCGATGGCGATCTCCGCGGTCGACAATGCCTTGTGGGATTTGAAAGGGCGGCTGCTCGGCCTGCCCCTGGTGACCCTGCTGGGCACGGTGCGGGATGCCGTGGCGGTGTACGGCAGCGGCGGCTTTACCTCGTACAGCGACCGGCAGCTGCGGGACCAACTGGGTGGGTGGGCAGCGTCGGGCATCACGCGAGTGAAAATGAAGATCGGGACCGAGCCCGAGCGCGACCTCCACCGAGTCCGGGCGGCACGGGAAGCGATCGGGCCGCGCACGGAGCTCTTCGTGGACGCCAACGGGGCGTACACCCGCAAACAGGCGCTCGCCTTCGCGGAGGCGTTCGCCGCGCTCGGCGTCACGTGGTTCGAGGAGCCAGCGCCGTCGGACGACCTTGACGGGCTGCAACTGCTGCGAGACCGGGCGCCGGCGGGCATGGACATCGCGGCGGGAGAGTATGGGTACACGCTCCCGTACTTCCGGCGGATGCTCGACGCGGGCGCGGTGGACGTGCTGCAGGCGGACGCGACCCGCTGCTGCGGGATCACGGGGTTCATCCGGGCGGCGGCGCTGTGCCAGGCGCACCTGCTGCCCCTGTCGGCCCACTGCGCGCCGACGCTGCACGCGCACCCCTGCTGCGCGCTCCACCCGGCGTGCCACGTCGAGTACTTTCACGACCACGCACGGATCGAGCACCTGTTGTTCGACGGCGCGCTGACGCCGGTGGACGGTGCGCTGCGCCCCGACCGGTCGCGGCCAGGGCTGGGGATCGACCTGAAGCGGGAGGACGCTGAAGAGTGGAGGGTAGGCTTTTGAAGGGACAGGAGACAGCATTCGAGGCGGGCATCCTCATTCTGGGGCTGGGGATCGCGGCGGCGCTCGGGGTCCTCATTGCGGGGCAGAGCCTCTCGACCGGGCAGGGGCGGACGCGACGGGCAGAGCCGCGTCCGCAGCCCGGCGCGGTGAGGCCGGAACGGCACCAGCACATCTCGACCGTGGCGTCGCGCTGAGCCTGGGAATCAGGGCATCGGGGAGCACATGACGGACGGCATCGAACGCATCGGGGATGAAATCCGGCTGGCGCGGCAGGAGATTCGCGAGGGGCGGTTCCAGCGCAGCATGGCCGTGATCACGTCCTTTGCGGCGATCGTCAGCGGCTTCGAGGCGTGGAGCCAGCACCGGCGGGGCGCGTTCGCCAACGTGCTGATGTGGACGCCGGTCTGGCTGACGCCGCCGGTGGTTGCGAGCGCAGGCGCGGCGCTGGTGAGCGAAACGGCGGCGCACCGGCTGCTGCCGCTGAGCTCGCTGGCGGCGCTGATCGACGGGCTGGTGGGCTTCTTCTATCACGTGCGCGGCATCGGGCGGCGGCCCGGGGGGTTCGGGCTGGGCGGTACAACATCGTGATGGGGCCGCCCCTGTTCGCGCCGCTGCTCATGGGGATCACCGGGCTGCTCGGGCTGCTGGCGAGCGCGCTGCGGCCCGAGACGCTCGACCCGCTGGTGGTCGAGGCGGACGGGCTGCAGGCGTCCCTTGCGCCGGGGACCCCGGCGCGCGATGGGCTGCGCGGCCTGGAACGCGCGGTCAGTCACGGGCGGTTCCAGAAGCTGATGGCCGCGGCCGCCGCAACGCTGGCCGCGCGGCGGGCGGGGAGGCGTACTTCGAGCACCTGCGGGGCAGCTACAACTCGTTGGCGATGTGGACGCCGGTGCTGCTGACCCCGCCGACGATGGCCGCGGCGGTCGCGTCGGTGCGAAGCGAGAGGGTCGCCCGGCACGTACTGCCGTGGGCCTCGGCCGCCATCTTCCTCGACGGTATGCTGGGCTTCTTCCTGCACGTGCGGGGCCTGGTGCGCATGCCCGGCGACCTCCGGAACCTGCCGTTTAACGTCACCTACGGGCCGCCGCTGTTCGCGCCGCTGCTGTTCTGTGCAACCGGGCTGCTCGGGATCATCGCCTCGCTGCTGGGGCGGAGGAAGGACTGATGGCCCTACGAAACCGCTATCCGCACGCCGACATCCTGGCGCAGCGCGAGCACTGGGACGACGCGACGCGGGAGGTCGTGCTGGACCGGGTCCACAATGTGCCCGCATTCGAGCACTTCGGCGAGCACGAGCGGGCGACGCTGGAGGCGCTGTGCGACCGGGTGATCCCGCAGGGCCACAAGCCCGCCGACCGGCGCGTGCCGATCGCCCTTGGATCGACCAGCGGTACGGCACGACCTCGCCCGAGGGCTTCCAGTTCGACGACATGCCGTCGAGTAACGAGGCGTGGGACGTGGGACTGAGGGGGGTGGACGAGACGGCGGAGGCGCTGCTGGGCCGGCCGTTCGCCGAGCTCGAACCGGCAGGGCAGGACGAGGTGCTGGCGGCGATCCGCGGGGGGAGCCCGCCGGGCGAGGCCTGGCAGCGGATGCCGGCGCGCCGGTGGTGGATCTACATCGCGCTGCGCCAGATTACGGGCGTCTATTACGCGCACCTGTATGCGTGGGACGAGATCGGGTTCGGCGGGCCGGCCTACCCGCGGGCTACTTCGCGCTGAATGACGGCGCGCCCGAGCCGTGGGAGCCGCGCGAGGCCGGCGAGAAGGGAGCGAGACCGTGAAGCTACACGTCCACCTGTCCTCCAACTGGGTTCTGGACACGGAGATGCGCGAGTACCGTGCCGTCGGAGACGGTCGACTTCTGCATCGTCGGGACGGGCGGGGCGGCGGGGTGCTGGCGGAGCGGCTGGCCGGGTACGGGTTCTCGGTGGTGGCGCTCGAGGCGGGGGACTGGCACGACTCGGAGACGGACATGGTGTCGGACGAGGCGGGCTCGGCGCGGCTGTACTGGAACGACCTGCGCATCACGGGCGGGAGCGAGCCGCTGGAGCTGGGCGCAAACAACTCGGGGCGCGGGGTGGGCGGGAGCACCGTGCACTATGCGGCATTCTGCCCGCGCTTCCACCCGTCGGACTTCCGGGTCCGGTCGCTCGACGGGGCGGCGGTAGACTGGCCGATCGGGTACGAGGAGCTCGAGCCGTACTACCAGCAGATGGAGCGCGAGTATCCGGTGTCGGGGCCGAGCCGCTATCCCTGGGGCAAGCCGCACGGCTATCCCTACGGGCCGCTGCAGGCAGGGACGGCCGGGCTGATGCTGGTGAAGGGGTGTACGAAGCTCGGGATCCCGGTCGTCGCGGGCGGGCCGGTGGCGATCCCGGCGGGCCGGGTGGGCAAGCGGCCGCACTGCATCATGCGCGGGTTCTGCCTGCTGGGGTGCAAGGTGGGGGCAAAGAGCAGCATCCTGGTGAGCCACATCCCCGGCGCGATCGAGAACGGGGCGGAAATCCGCACGGGGTGCATGGCGTACGAGGTGGCGGTGGACGACCAGGGCCGGGCGACGGGCGTGCGTTACTTTCAGAACGACGACCATGGCAAGCCACAGGCGCACGAGCAGCGGGCTAGAGCCGTGATCGTCGCCGGATATGCAATCGAGACGCCGCGGCCGCTGCTCAACTCGAAGTCGGGCCGCTTCCCGGATGGGCTGGCGAATTCCAGCGGGCTGGTCGGGAAGAACCTGATGGCGCAGGCCGGGCCGGTGGTGTGGGGGCGCTTCCCCGACCCGATCCGGCAGTACAAGGCGCCGCCCGCGTGCGCATGCACGGAGGCCTTCTACGAGACCGATGCCCGGAACGACTTCGTGCGGGGGTACGCGCTGCAGACGGTGGCCCCGCTGCCCATCGCAATGGCGCACCTGCTGGCGGACGAGGACGGGAAGTTCGGCGAGGAGCTGGTGGGGGCCATGCAGGACTACAACCATTACGCATGCGTGGGGGTGCTGGGGGAAATCCTGCCAGACGAGCGGAACCACGTCTCGCTGCACCCGACGGCGCGCGACCAATACGGTCAGCCCGCGCCCTATGTCCACTTCAACCTGTTCGAGAACGACCGGCGCATGATGCGGGCGGGGATCGGGCGGGCGGAGGAAGTGCTGCGGGCGGCGGGCGCGACGGAGACGCACTACGTGCGTCGGTACGCGCATCTCGTGGGCACGTGCCGGATGGGCTTCACGGCGCAGGACTCGGTTGTCGACCGGTGGTGTCGCAGCTGGGACGTGCCAAACCTGCTCGTGTGCGACGGAAGCGTACTGCCGACGCAGGGATCGGCGAACCCAGCGCTGACGATCTCGGCGCTGGCAGCGCGGACGGCGGATTGGCTGCGCGGGCGGCGCCGGCGGGCGAGCTGAATGCGAGGCCGCGGGCGGAGGAAGGGCAGCGTGGCGCGGGGCATGGCATGTGACCGGAGGGGCGTGGGCGGGCGTGAGGGCGGAGCTGTGTCGAGTGTCTCAGGTGTGTCAATAGTGTCAGGTTACAGACCCACCTTGCAACAGGTGTGGGGCTACGGCGCAACGGATGGCATGCGGGCGGGAACGGAGAAACGGATGACGCAGGCAGCGGATGGGCTGCGGCGCAGCGGATGGCCCGTGGGCGAAACGGAGAAACGGATAACGGACTGTGCAGAGGCCGAGAAGCGCTGAGGCGGAAAACGAATAACGGGGGAGCGGAGAGGCTGGAAAGCGAATAACGAAGAAACGAAGAAACATATAATGACGGCCGTCTGGGTGCCTCGGCGCTGCGGGTTGCGCGGAGGGAACAGGTCTCTGTGGATGTCCCGAGTGCTCACGTTGCCGATCCGTTTTTTCGTTTCAGCCGCGGACAATCCGCTGCCCCGTCGTCGGTTTCTCCGTCTCGCCGCAGGCCATCCGTTGCCCCGTCATCCGTTTCTCCGTTTCTCCGTTTCGCAAGAGCGCAGGTTGCGCCGGGCATCCGTTGCGTCGTGCTTCCGCTGTGCGCGCCTTTGTTGCAGCGCTCACATCCGTTCCGCCCCCGCCGCAGGCCGATCCGTCGCGTTGTATGTCATCCGTTGCGCCGTCATCCGTTTCTCCGTTTCGCCCGAGCGCAGCCTGCGCCGGGCATCCGTTGCTTCGTGCTTCCGCTGCGCGCGCGGCCGTTCTGCAGCGCCCACATCCGTTTCTCCGTTCCGGCCGCAGGCCATCCGTTGCGTCGAACGCCATCCGCTGCGCCGTAGCTCGTCCGCCGCCCCCGTCATCCGTTTCTCCGTTTTGGCCGCAGGCCATCCGCCGCGCCGGTAGCCCATCCACTGCCTGCGCTATCCGTTTCTCGGTTTTGGCCGCAGGCCATCTGCTGCGTCGTAACCTTCTTTCACACTTCGGACTCCTGCTGGCGGATTTACAGCTCTGGATACCAATCGGTATACTGTATACCGATTGGTATATTGACGCCCGGGACGGGGCAGGGGTCGTACGTGCAAGCTCACCTGATAACCGAAAACGAAAACGTGGAGCGTATCCTGGACGAGGGCTGGAAGCTGTTCCAGCAGAAGGGATACCTGGGCGTGAGCCTAGGCGCACTGTGCGCGGAAGCGCCGGGCTCAACGAAGCCCACGCTCTATTACTACTTCGGTAACAAAGAGAACCTGTTTGTCGAGGTGCTGCGGCACCGGCTGAGCGGGTTCCACAAATTGATCGAGGGGGCGTGTTTATCGCGGGGAGCGGCTCTGAACGCACCGTGTGGAACATCCTCGAAAGCTTCGAGACGGAGTACAGCTCGCTGCTGCGGGACCGGGAGCATATCACGGACCCGGCGAACCGCGAGCGCATCCGGGAGGCGTTCCGGGCGGAGCTTTTCGACCCCTTGGCCGAGCTGATGCGAGCGGGCCTGGCAGCGGGTGAGCTGCGGCCGGAGAAGCCGGAAACCCTCGTCCTGCTGTTCCTGGGCATGCTCAACAGCTTTATCGGCAAGGCCGAGGAGATCGGCCAAGATCACCCAGCAGGCGCTTGCCGAGCTGGTGACGGTGCGCGACTTCCTTCACGGCGCCGCAGCCTAAACTCTAGCCTGAACTCTCTCCGAAAGGAACCGGAAATATGTCCTGGAAGCATCTCCTGATGCGCTTCATCCCGTCGTGCCCCGCAACTGGCTGCTCGTGCTTGCCGGCCTTATGTGGAGCGCAGTCGGCATCCTGCTGTGCAGCTACGCGGTCAACTGGGTGACTCACCCGGCCACCTTCATTGCCCTTGCGTTGGGCTTCCTCGGGCTCGCGATCTCGGTCGCGGTCAACCGCTGGGGCTTCTCCAAGCTGGCGCACAAGAACATCGACCGCATCCTGGCCTACAACGAGCGGGCGTGTGCGTTCGCGTTCCAGGCGTGGAAGGGCTACCTGATCATCGCGATCATGATGACGGGGGGGATCTTGCTGCGCCACTCCAGCATCCCGCGGCCCTACCTGGCGGTCGTGTATGCAGCGATCGGGCGTGGCGCTGCTGCAGGTGAGTATGCACTATTACGTGCGGGTGGGGCGGATGACGTTTGCCGCGGCGCCGGCGTCCACCGACTAAACCTGTCGCGCGACGAAAGCAGACCGTCTTTGCCACAGAGGGCACAGAGGCCTCAGAGGCCACGGCGGAAGCCAGGGATTTCTCGCTCACCATCTCTGTTTGCTCTGCGATCTCTGTGGCTAAGCCGGTTGAATCCTGATCAGACCGTGACTGCGACCTCGTAGTTTGTGCCTTCCCAGCGGTCGGCCTCGGCGGGCCAGCGGAAGGTGAAGACGACGGACTGGCCGGGCTGGAGGGCGGCTGTGGGCAGGTCGGCGACGTGCATGCTGAGGGTCGTGTCGACAGTCGGGCAGTCGTGCGCGGTTTGCCAGCCGTCCGCGCCTCCAGTGGACGACGGCGGGCGAACGGGTCTCGACGTGCAGGATCGGCCGGCGGGCAGCTTCCGGGGCATCCGGTCGAAGCGCCAGCTGGTGAAGGGCGTGCCCTGGCCGTCGCGCAGGTAGCGGTCGACGGGCTGGGGCGGCATATCGATCACGTGGCGTTCCCGAAGCGAGCGGCGGAGCTCCAGGTACTCAGAGTGCGCCCAGACGAGCGGCATGGCTGAGCCGGCGGGCTGGCCGAAGAAGAGCTCGCGGTCGGGGATGTCGGCGGCGTCCCAGGTCTGCTCCGGGATCATGCCGCCCTCGTTGGCGAGCCTTTCCATCACGCGGATCAGCCGTTCCGCCTCGTCCAGATGCCCGGCCGCCAGCTCGTAGTGGGCGCGTTCGCCGACAAGAAGGGGCCAGCCGCGGCCGATGCCGGAACCGTCGAACGGCTCGCCGTCCGCTGTCGCCGTAGCCGTCATCCGTATAGCGATGCCACACCGGCCCGTTCGGGGTGTCCACTTTGAGCGTCGCGTCCACAACCTTGATCGTGTTGAGGATGTGGGGGTCGTCGGGCGCGCGGAGGCCGAAGCGGACCAGCGCCAGGGCATCGGGGCTGACGATCTGGACTGCGGGCTGCTTGCTTTCGCCGGGAGGCCGGTTCTTGATCGGCACGTAGCCCTCGTGGATCGATGCGCCATCCCCCACGTCCGGCGACGATATCCGGACGTAGTAACCCTCTACCCCATGCTGCACGGCAAGCTCCGTGCCCGTCACGTAGGTCCAGCGCTCGATGTTGGCGTTCCAGTTGTCCGCGGTCTCGCGCAGATACTGCGCGGAAGCCGTTTTTCAGCGGCTTCGGCGAGTGAGGCCGCGGCCAGCAGCCCGGCGATCTCGACTGCTAACGTGAAGGGCGAGTAACCGGCGTTTTCCTCCCAGCGGTTCTCCTTGCTGACCGGGCCGTTCGCCACCACGTACGCGGCCGCCAGCCGCACCATAGGCCAGAGGCTTTCAAGCTGCTGCTCGTCGAGCACGCCCAGGCGATAGGCGGATCTCGGTCAGGAGGATCGGGAAGGCCGTCTCGTCCATCTGGACGCCGGCCCAGTACGGCGTACCGTCGAGCCACATATTCTGCGGCCAGTGCCCGTCGGCCTCCTGGGTGACCTGGAGGTAGCGCAGCACCCGGCCCGCGTCGCCCGCGCGCCGGCCGCGACGAGGCCGCCGACCGTCTCCACGAGATCGGCGTCCAGACACGAGGTGGTAGCCGCCCAAGTCGTTGTTGCCCTTGGCGTAGCCCCAGGGGATGGACAGGCTGGCGATCATGCCACCCGCGAAGATCTTGTCCTCGTGAACCCGCAGCGTCATCGCGCGGTACGGAACTCGTCCAGCGGGCCAGGGTCCTCGCCGCCCAGCGACAGCAGCCCGTCCTGCCAACGCTGCCACGCCCGGACGTAGAGGTCTGCCGCGGCGTCGAAACCGTCGAACAGGCTGGCCCGGGCGTATGGCCGGCCTCGAGGGGCCGGTTGCTCAGGCCGAGCGCGAGGGAGAACTCCCCGTTACAGGCCGCCCAGGTCGATCTTGCCGATCAAGGCGACGTTGCCATCCTCCGCCCGCTCATACTCCCACGTCATCTGGCCGTGCTCGGTCACGTCATGCCAGCCGTCCGATGCGCCGACGAACCCGGCGGACCGTTTCAGCCAGGGCGCGGAACAGCCGAGGGCAAGCGCGGTGCCCTCGTGTTGGGCAAAGAGCATGGGCGTGCCCTTGGTGTCGCCGACCCAGGCGGTGTTGCCCGCGCCCGGTTTCCCAGGTGGGGGGCAAGGAGCACATAGAGGTGGTAGTCCCCGAGCTTGCCCTGGAGCGGA
Source organism: uncultured Chloroflexia bacterium (assembly GCA_963800615.1). Taxonomy (GTDB): domain Bacteria; phylum Chloroflexota; class Anaerolineae; order CG2-30-64-16; family CG2-30-64-16; genus JALOOB01. Next base: position 18,514 of record CAWDBO010000016.1, on the reverse strand, counting down.
ACAAAGCGGGTGCGCTGCAGGACCACGTCACGCTGCGGGTCGGCCAGAATCTCCTTCTCGATCCGGTAGCGACCGTCACGGTCGGTGTTCGTGAGGCAGTAGAGCGGGACGCCCGGGTATTTGTAGCTGACCTCGGACGCGGCCTGGCGCTTCTCTTCCGACACCCAGCCCTGACCGTCGGCAACGAGCAGCCCCATGTCGCGTGGACACGCCCAATCGATGCGGCCGAAGTAGATCTCGTCGATGATGCCGTGGCTGAGGGTGAACCAGACGCGTGAGGCATTGCTCAGCGTGGCGCCGACCCCCACCTTCGCGCTGCTCGTCCAGCGGGCGGCGATGCCCGGCCCGCCCGGCGCCTGTTTTGTGCTATCCTCAGCCATTCCGCCGCCTCCTACCACTCGATCGTCACCTTGATCTCGTCCTTACCGTGTTCGTCCAGCGCGTCCGGAACTTATCATGGGGGACGCGGTCGGTGATGAGCTTTGCCACGTGGTCGCCCCACTGCAGCCGGGCAGCGGCCAGGTTGTCGACCGCCATCTGGAAGTGGCCGCGGGCGGCGTTCACGCTGCCGATCATGGCCTTGTTGTCGAGGACGAAGTCGCGGATGAGGGTGGCGGCGGAGACCTGAGCGGGCCGGTTGCCGCCGGGGATGCCGGTTAGCACGTACACGCCGCCCTGCCCCAGCGCGTCCATGAGCCCGAACTCGAGCTTGGCGATGCCGGTGGCCTCAAAGATGAACTCCATGGGTCCCAGCCGCTCATCGACACGATCGGCCTGCACCTGGCGGCCGTCGACATACTGACCGCCTATGGCGGTGAGCCACTGGGGGCGGGCACTGGTTTCGTCGACGATGTCGAGGCCGTAGACCTCGGCGCCGCGCAGGCGGAGCGCCAGGGACGCGAGCAGGCCGATGGGGCCCAGCCCGGCGACGAGGCAGCGCCGGCCAAACATCCAGTCGGGCGCGGCGAGCGCGTCGGGCCGGCGCGCGAACTGCACGCGGATGGCCTCGTCGATGGCCTTTTCGGCGACGCTGAGGGGTTCGGCCAGGACGCCGACCGGCTCGAGCTCGTCGGGCACGCGGACGACGTACTCCTCCTTGTCGACCACAAACTCGGCCTGGTAACCGTCGCGGCCCCAGATGCCGCGCTCGGTGTACTCGCCCGTGAGGCACATGTCGGACCGGTTCATGCGGCAGGGGAGGCACTTGCCGCAGCCGCGGCGCACGGTGAAGACCGCGCAGTGACCGGGCTTGACGCGGGATACGTTCTTGCCCACGTCGACGACCTGCCCGAACATCTCGTGTCCGATCACGAGGTCTTTCTGGCCGGGCGGCGCCTTTGAGCGACCGCCCGAGACCTCCTCGCGATCCGTGCCGCAGATGCCTACGCGGCGGACCTTGAGCTTAATCTCGTCATCCGCGGCGACCGACGGCTCGGGCCGGTCCACCTGCCGGACCTCCTTGGTTCCCGGAACAATCGCTATGGCTTCCATAGCACCTCGCCCAAAGATGATAAGAAGATTGCGATATTCTGACCGGAGCGCACATTACTCTTTACGCGGCGCTCATCGCGCTTTTATCTTGCGTGGAGACAGCCCGTATAATTCGCTTGCAGTAGCGATCGACTGCGGGGATGGGGGGGATTAGGGGATAAAAAAGGAGTTGGATCGTGAATCGGACCTGGTGGAAGGAAAGCGTCGTTTACCAGATCTACCCGCGCAGTTTCTGCGACAGCAACGGCGACGGGACCGGCGACCTGCGGGGCATTATGTCGAGTTTAGATTACCTGAAGACGCTGGGGGTCGACGTCGCCTGGCTGTCGCCCATCTACAAGTCGCCGATGGACGACATGGGGTATGACATCAGCGACTACCGCGATATTGCGCCGGAGTACGGCACGCTGGAAGATTTCCGCGCGATGCTGGCAGGGATGCACGAGCGGGGCATCAAGCTGATGATGGATTTGGTGGTCAACCACACGTCGGACGAGCACGCCTGGTTCGTCCAGTCGCGCGCGTCGAAGGACAACCCGTACCGCGATTACTATATCTGGCGGCCGCCCAAGGACGGGCGCGAGCCGAACAACTGGCTGTCGCATTTCGGCGGCTCGGCATGGCAGTACGACGCGGCGACCGGCGAGTATTATTTGCACCTGTTCTCACGCAAGCAGCCGGACCTGAACTGGGAGAACCCGAAGGTGCGCGCCGAGGTCTACGACTTGATGCACTGGTGGCTGCGGGAGGGGGTGGACGGGTTCCGGATGGACGTGATCAACATGATCTCGAAGGTTCCGGGGCTGCCCGACGTGCCGGCGACCGGCCCGGGGCCGTACCAGTGGGGCGGGGAGTACTTCAAGAACGGGCCGCGGATGCTGGAGTTCCTCGCGGAGATGCGCCGGGAGGTGCTGTCGAAGTACGACGTGTTCACCGTGGGCGAAACGCCGTCGGTGAACACCAGCCATGCGATCGAGCTGACGAACGAGGAGAGCGGCGCGCTGAACATGCTGTTCCAGTTCGAGCACATGGACCTCGACCGGAGCGAGGGGTCGGAGGCGACAAAGGCCTGGCAGCTGGCGGAGCTGAAGGCGATCACGACCCGGTGGCAGCGGGACCTGGCGCTGGGGAAAGGCTGGAACAGCCAGTACCTGAGCAACCACGACCAACCCCGACCGGTGTCCAGGTTCGGGGACGACGGGCGCTACCGGGTGGAGTCGGCGAAGCTGCTGGGGACGTTCCTGCACATGCTGCAGGGCACGCCGTACGTGTACGAGGGCGAAGAGATCGGGATGACGAACGTGGCCTTCCCGAGCATCGAGGACTACCGGGACATCGCCACGCTGAACCTGTACCGCGAGCACGTGACCGAGGGAGGCATGGACCCGCAGCTGGCGATGGAGATCATCCACAAGCGCAGCCGGGACAACGCCCGGACGCCGATGCAGTGGAGCGACGAGGCGAACGGGGGCTTCAGCAGCGGCACGCCGTGGATCAAGGTGAACCCGAACTACCCCGAGATCAACGTCGAAGCGGCGCTGGCGGACCCGAACTCGGTCTTCCACTATTACCAGCGGCTGATCGGGCTGCGGCACGCGCATCCGGTCGTCGTGTACGGCGTGTACGACATCATCCTCGAAGAACACCCGCAGATTTACGCATTTACGAGGACGCTGGAGGGCGAGCGGCTGCTGGTGATCCTGAACTTCAGCGGGGAGCGGCCGGTGTTCGAGCTGCCCGACGCCCTACACGAGAGCCAGAGGGAGCTGCTGATCGCGAATTACCCGGTGGACGAAGGGGAGGAGATCCGGAGGCTGGAATTGCGGCCGTGGGAGGCGCGGGTGTACAAGATCTGAACCGGTGTGTTTCGCGTTGCTGGCCGTGCCAGCAACGCGAAACTGTCTTCAGGCAGAAGCCTGCGGCTTGTTGCCGCTGCCGACCTTGACCGGCTTGCTCGCCGCGTGATGGGCGTGCAGGCCTTCGCCCATGTCGCGCGGGTGGCGCTGGGCCTCCTCCATTTCCGCCTCGAATACCCGCAGCTCTGGCGGGACGGTGTCGCCGTACTGGGGCGGCAATTCCTCGAACGGGGCCTTCAGAAAAGCTCGAACGTTATCCCGCAGTTCGGTGAAAAAGGTGCTCTTCATGCATGCCTCCACTGCCCGGCAAATTCTACACGACCGACCGAACACCTGCCAGGGACTGCAAACATTATACCACCGAGATGACGGCTCGCGCGGGCGGAATCCGGTCGCATAGTGAAGACACCTTCGGGAATGGGAGCGAGACTACAGAAGAAACATTAGACATAGGTTATACATAAGTTCATAAATCGAACAACATTGATCCAACCCAACCGAGACAAGGAGTTACTGAATGTCGATCAAGCGGAATGTGTCCAAGGTCCTGATGTTCGCGCTCGCCGCGATCCTCCTGCTGACCGTGCCCATGGCGGCCGGCGCGGCGTCGACGAACGGGATCACTACCCCGAAGGATGGAGCCACGGTCAGTGGCGCTGTGGCCGTAACCGGTTATGCAAGCGATCCGAATTTCAGCAAGTGGCAGCTGGACCTGCTGCCGGGCGGCGACGCGAATGCGGCGGTCTTCCTGGCGGTCGGCGATAAGGCCGGCGACTTCACCTACGCGCTGAACACAGTGGGCCTGCCCAACGGCGAACATGCGCTCCGCCTGCGTGTCGTGCGCACGGACAGCAACTACGACGAGTACACTAACAAGTTCACGATCGCCAACGGCGCCGCCGCAGCCGCGGCAGCCGCCACCAAGCCCGCTGCGGCTTCCAAGGACATCGTCGCGACCGCGGCCGAGGCCGGGCAGTTCAACACGCTGCTGGCAGCCGCCAAGGCCGCCGGCCTGGTGGGCGCCCTCCAGGGTAAGGGCCCGCTGACCGTCTTCGCTCCGACTGATGCGGCGTTCGCCAAGCTGCCGGCCGGCACCGTCGAGGGCCTGCTGAAGGACCCGAAGGCGCTGTCCAATATCCTGCTGTACCACGTCCTGGCCGGCGAGGTGAAGGCGTCCGCAGTCAAGGACGGCCTGAGCGTCAAGACCCTGCAAGGCTCGCCCGTCACCTTCACGATCATGGACGGCAAGCCGATGATCAACGGCGCTAACATCGTGGCGACCGACATCATGGCTTCGAACGGCGTGATCCACGTGATCGACTCAGTGATCCTGCCGCCCGCCGGCAACGCGGCGGCCCCTGCAGCGGCCGCGCCGGCCGAGCATCCCAACGGGATCAGCGCCCCGAAAGACGGCGCCACCGTGAGCGGGACCGTCGAGATCAAGGGCCATGCGGGCGATCCGCGGTTCAGCAAGTGGCAGCTGGATTTGCTTCCGGGCGGCGACCCGAATGCGGCGATCTTCCTGGCCGTGGGCACCGAGCACGGCGACCTGGGCTACACGCTGAATACGGTCGGCCTGCCGAACGGCGAGCATGCTCTGCGGCTGCGGGTGGTCCGGGATGACAGCAACTACGACGAATACGTGACCAAGTTCGTCATCGCCAACAAGTAACCTACACACCCACATCACGGCAAGCCGGGCCTCCCCGATCTCCTAACAGTGAGATCGGGGAGGCCTGCGCGTTGGGAAGCAGCCTCGCGTCCCTACCGATTCAGCCGTCAGGACGAAGGCGGATCGTCAGAGCTAACAATATCGAGCAAGAAGTGCAGGACCGTCTCGTTGAATGCGGCCGGGTCGCCCGACGCCATGCTATGTGATGCAGCAGGGATGGTCGCGCGCTGCGGATCAGGCAGGCAGCGGGCCAGCTCGTCCAGCACCAGCCCGAACATGAGCGGGCTCCGTTCGCCGCGCAGCAGCAAGGTCGGGACCGTCACCCCGGTTACGTCCTGGCACGTGAGCGTCGAGAAGTAGCTCTCGGGAGCCGCCACTGTTTCCGCATGCAGCGCAGACGCATTGTCGATCTGCACGGAGCGCACTGGATCCGGGAGCTGATCGAACACGGGCGCACCGGAGATGCCGTTAACAAATGCCCGCACGCCCCCCACATTGTCGCCGGCCGAGAAGGCTTGCGCCGCAGGCTGCCATGCGCCGGTCATGAACGCGTCCAGGAGCGGCTTCCCTCCGGGCACATGGTTAAGCCACGGCAAGATCGGCGGCTCGGCAAGAACCAGCGACCGGGCGGCGCCTGGGTGTCGAACAGCGCATAGCAACGAGGTAAGCGCGCCGTATGACGAACCGACCAGGTGCGCGGGCCCAAGTTGCAGGGCAGCCAACAGCCCAGCCAGATCGGCAGCATGAAGCTCAGCGGCAAACTCGGGGCCACTGCCCGGCCACGGGTGAGGATAATGATAGCGGCGGCTGTAGGCTATCACATGGAAATGCTGCGCAAAGAAAGCGACCTGAACGTTCCACGAGCGATAGTCGCTGATGCTGCCGTGTACGAAAACCAGTGGCGTGCCCTCTCCCTGCTCCGCGTAGGTGAGGCGGGCGCCGTTAACGTCAACTTCCGGCATACCCTAGCTCCCATAACAGTGGCGCGCTTGCGTCACGTATTGCACGGCCTGTAAGAGCTGCTGGAACGGCTTTGGTCTGCGAAAACGCAGAAGCAGGACGCGAGCGAACGACATGATAAGCCCGCCCCGCATGGCGCACTGTAAGCGCCCTGACGGGACGCGATATAACTTGATTATCAATCTAGAAGACGGCAAATAGTATTACGCAGGTTGCACAGAGTGACCTCGCCTACCGACGCGGTTCGGGCCACGGGGTAGTGTAGGGCGCGCTGCCTCCGCCTCGCGGCTCATGTGGGGAGCGCGGCGGTCTGGTCGAGATGACGAGAAGGTGGCGTGATGTTTGGTATGGGTGGTGGGAACCTCAATGACTCGGGTGGAAGCGGCGTCGTCCTGACGGGCTGCGGGTGCAGTCCGCTCGGGATCGTGCTTTCCGTCGTGCTGAGCGCGGTTTTGACGCTGGTCGCAAACCTGTTTCTGGCGCTGTTCCGGAGGCGGGAGTGACGGCGACGCGTCCTCCTGCCGAAAATCTGACGCCGGTGCGGGATGTCTATTTTCGGTGGCTGGACGCATGGAACGGCCAGAACGCGAGCGGCATGGCGGCGCTACTCGAGGAAGACGCAAACGTGGTTGGGTTTGACGGCAGCCAGATCGACGGCCAGGCCGCAGTAGAGGCCGAGATGGGCCGGATCTTCGCCGATCACCAGACAGCGGAGTACATCGCTAAGGTCAGGGAGGTGCGGGCGCTGGCCCCGGATGTGGCCCTGCTGCGGGCGGTCGTCGGGATGGTTCCGCCGGGCAAGCCGACCTGAACCCGGCGGTCAACGCGATCCAGACGATCGTGGCGGTGAGGCGGGGCGACCGATGGCGCATTGCCCTGTTCCAGAACACCCAGGCGCAGTTCCACGGCCGTCCCGAGCTGGCGCAACAACTGACGGACGAGCTGCGGCAGGCGCTCCGGGAGCGCAGCAACGCACATCACCCCGGGTATTGATGGAAGCTGAAGAACTGCGCGACAGCCTCGAACAGATCTATCGAGCCGAGTCGGGGAGGATCCTCGCGACCCTGATCGGGCTGCTGGGGAGCTTCGACCTGGCGGAAGATGCGATGCAGGAGGCGTTCGCGGCGGCGACGAAGCAGTGGCAGCAAGACGGCATCCCGGCCAACCCGCGCGCCTGGCTCGTGTCGACGGGGCGGTTCAAGGCGATCGATGCGCTCCGGCGCAAGTCGCGGACGGACGCGCCGCTGGACGAGATCGAGGAGCGGCTGGAGGCGGCGCGCGGCCCGGGGGAGTTGGGCGGCGAAACGGTCGAAGACGACCAGCTGCGGCTGATCTTCATGTGCTGCCACCCCGTGCTGCCGCCGGAGGGCCGGGTCGCGCTGACGCTCCGGGAGGTGTGCGGGCTGACGACGGAGGAGATCGGGCACGCCTTTCTCACGCCGACGCCGACCGTGGCCCAGCGGATCGTCCGGGCGAAGACGAAGATCCGCGAGGCGGGGGTGCCGTTCGAGACGCCCGGACCCGAGGAGCTGGCCGAGCGGCTGGACGGGGTGCTGCAGGTGATCTACCTCGTCTTCAACGAGGGGTACGCCGCTTCGGCGGGCGACTCGCTCGTGCGGCCAGACCTGTCGGGCGAGGCCATCCGGCTGGGGCGGCTGCTGCTCGACCTGCTGCCCGAGCCCGAAGTGGGGGGATTGCTGGCCCTGATGCTGCTGCAGGACTCGCGGCGGGCCGCGCGGACGGCCCCTAACGGGGACCTGATCACGCTGGAGGAGCAGGACCGCTCGCTGTGGAACCGGGAACAGATCGCGGAAGGACTCGCGCTGGTCGGGCAGGCGCTGGCGGCGGCCGGGCACGGGCGGTACGCGCTGCAGGCCGCGATTGCGGCGGTACACAGCCGCGCGCCCAGCGTGGAGGAGACGGACTGGCACGAGATCGTCCGGCTGTACGGCCGGCTGGCCGAGATCATGCCGTCGCCGGTTGTGCAGCTGAACCGGGCCGTTGCGGTCGCGATGGCGGATGGGCTGGAGGCGGGGCTGGCGCTCATCGACGAACTCTTGCGGAGCGGGCAGCTATCGAGCTACTACCTGGCCCATGCGGCGCGGGCCGACCTCTGCCGGCGGCTCGGCAGGACCGCGGAGGCGCGGTCGTCATACCAGCAAGCGCTCGGGCTGACCCAGCAAGAGACGGAGCGCAGGTACCTCGAACGGCGGATGCACGATCTCGGCTCCTGAACCCCGCGAATGACCCCACGGGACGAAATGAATCTGAAAACTCGTCCGCAATGTTGTCGATTTCGTGGGGGTACAAACGACTAACCAGTGCCAGACAATATCAAGTGGGAGGATGGTACGATGCGATTCATGATGATGATCAAGGCCGACCCGCAGGCGGAAGCGGGCGTGCTGCCCGACGAGAAGGTGTTCGCGGCCATGGGCAAGTTCAACCAGGACCTGATCGATTCGGGCGCGCTGCTGGCGGCCGAGGGGCTGCTGCCGAGCTCGAAAGGTGCGGAGATCAGGTTTCGGAACGGCAAGCCGACGGTGACCGACGGCCCGTTTGCGGAGGCGAAGGAACTGATCGCGGGGTACTGGCTGATCCGGGCGCGGTCGAAGGAGGAAGCCGTCGAGTGGGCCAAGCGATGTTTCCGGACCGTCGAAGAGATCGCGGGCCCGGTCGGCGGGGACGCGGGCGAGATCGAGGTGCGGCCGCTGTTCGAGCTCGAGGATTTCCCGGTTAACGAGGAAGAGTCGGGGTGGCGCGAGAACGAGGCCGCGGAGCGCGAGGCGCCGATGCCCGAAGTGAAGCCGGGGATGAAGCGATTCTTGGGGCTGCGGCTGGCGGACAAGAACAGCGAGGCGGGCGTCATGCCCAGCGAGGAACTGCTCGCAGCGATGGGTGCGTACAACGACGAACTCTTCCGGCAGGGGGCGGTGCTGTCGGGCGAAGGCTTGCAGCCGAGCGCGAAGGGCGCAAAGGTGCGGTACTCGCAGGGGAAGATCACGGTGGTCGATGGGCCGTTCACGGAGGCCAAGGAACTGATCGCCGGGTTCAGCCTGATGCAGGCGAAGTCGCTGGCGGAGGTGATCGAGATCGCGAAGCGCTGGCCGCCGGAGGATGGCGACGCGGTGCTGCGAATCCGCCAGGTGGCCGGGATGGAGGATTTCGCCGACCTGCCGCAGGAGCTGCTGGAGCAGGAGCAGCGCCAGCGGGCGCAGTCGGCGGCGCAGGGCTAGGGAGTACGGATGTAGCCGGTGCAGGATGCGGCCTCGCGCCGAATCCTGCACCGCGCGCGGCTGAGATGGCGCAGGGCTTCTTGCAGGTAGCATTTGCAGAACGAATATGGTATAATACGAACACAAGTTTCGGTTTAGAAGGAGTAAGCGATGAGCAGAGTGCGACTTACTGGTGGGTACGCACAAGGGCGGGTTCGTCCTGACGTCGGACGGCAAACGGCAGAACTGGGAGATCGAAGGACCGCTGTTCGGCGGCTGGGAGGTCTACCACATGAAGGGCTCGCCGGCCGATCCAAACCGGCTGTATGCAGCGCCATCGATGGGCTGGTTCGGGCAGATGATCCAGCGATCGGACGACGGCGGGAAGACCTGGGCGCCGGTGGGCAACGAGTTCACCTACGAAGGAGAGCCGGGGACGCACCTGTGGTATGACGACACGCCGCACCCGTGGGGGTTCATGCGGGCGTGGCATCTGGAGCCGTCGCCCAGCGACCCGGACACGGTCTATGCGGGAGTGGAAGACGCGGCGATCTTCAAGTCGACGGACGGCGGGAAGTCGTGGCAGGAGCTGGCGGGGCTCCGGCAGCACCCGACGGCGGGAACGTGGCATCCGGGCGCGGGCGGGCTGGCGGTCCACACGATCCTGCTAGATCCGAACCAGCCGGGCCGCATCTTCGTCGCGATCTCGGCAGCGGGCGTGTTCCGGAGCGAGGACGACGGGAAGACGTGGCGGGCCACCAACCAGGGGCTCCGCTCCGAATACATCCCCGATGCGGACGCGGAGGTGGGCCACTGCGTACACCGGATCGCGATGCACCCGGCGCGGCCCGACGTGCTGTTCATGCAGAAGCACTGGGACGTGATGCGGAGCGACGATGCGGGCGACTTGTGGCACGAGGTGAGCGGCAACCTGCCGTCGGACTTCGGGTTCCCGATAGCAGTACACAGCCACGAACCGAACACGGTGTACGTGGTGCCGATCAAGAGCGACCAGGAGCACTTCCCGCCCGAGGGTAAACTGAGGGTGTACCGGAGCCGGGCGGGCGGCAACGAATGGGAGGCGCTGACGAACGGCCTGCCACAGCAGGATTGTTACGTCAACGTGCTGCGGGAGGCGATGTCGGTCGACGACCTGGACGACTGCGGGATCTACTTCGGGACGACCGGCGGGCAGGTGTACGTGTCGCCGGACGGCGGGGATACGTGGACGGAAGCCGCGGGGAACCTGCCCTCAGTCCTGTCGGTCGAGGCGCAGACGCTGGCATGATACGCGTGACCCTGCCGCAGGCGCTGCGGACCGTGGCAAACACGGGGCGAGAGGTGGAGCTCGAGGTGGACGGCCCGGTTACGCAGCGGGCCGTCCTCGACGCGCTGGAAGCAGCGTACCCGATGCTGCGGGGCACGATCCGCGACCACGTGACGAAGCAGCGGAGGCCGATGATGCGGTTCTTCGCGGTGGGGAAAGACCTGTCGCTGCAGGCGCCGGACGACCCGCTGCCCGAGGCGGTGGCTTCGGGGGCGGAGCCGTTCCGGATCGTGGGCGCCATCGCGGGGGGCTGAGCCGCTGGCGGGGGCGGAACGAACCGGTTTGCCACAGAGGGCTCAGAGGGAACAGAGGCTCTGCTGGAGGAGCACGGAGTGCTTCTCCAAATAAACCTCTGCGGCCTCTGTGACCTCTGTGGCAAAGCGGACTATTCCAGCGAGCGGATTTCCTCGGCGATGCGCTTCGAAGACCAGGGCCTGGGCGAGGCGGTCGGAGAGCTCGGCGCCGGCGGGGATGGCCGTGCCGGCTGGGGCCGCGATGGCGTAGGGCCGCGGGCCGAGCTCGCAGACGAACGGGAAGAACTCGCCGGCGCGGGCCCGGCTGAGCCACTGCCGGTAGGCGGACGTCCACCAGCGGACGAACGGCCGGGCGACCGGCGCGCTGCCGTCTCCGATGTCCACCTGCACCTGCTCGCCGTTCGAGACACGGGCGTGGAGCGAGGCGGAGCGGGCTACGACTTCCCCAAGCAACTCCTGGAACCGGGGCGCCTGGTCGGGGTCGATGACCTCGCCGGCGACGACGTAGTGCGAGGCGTCCAGCGTGAACTGGACCCGGGGGACCTGGCGAGCATACGCGACCGTGCGGAGCAGGTCCTGGGTGATCGTGCCGCGGTGCGTCTCGACGAAGAGCGGGAGGTTGGCGCGATCAGCCGCCTCGTAGAGCGCGTCGAGCTTGGCGATTGCGGCGGCATCCTCGGTGAAGGCATCATAGACCTGCGCGTTGAGGAAGGTGATGCCGAAGTCGCAAGCCCGCTCGATCACTGCGGCTGCGACCGCAAGGTCGCGGGCAGGGAAGCCGATCCCCGCGAGGAGGCCGGCGCGCTGGATGACCGGGATGGCTGCGAAGTCAGCCTCGACGTCGACCCAGTGCATCACGCCGCCGAAGCCGGCCGCGGCGATCCAATCCACGGCGGCCTGGAGGTCGAACGGTTCGGGCGAGCCGGGCAGGTCCCGCATAGCCCAGGTCGCCTGGAAGATTTCCATGCGCGGCGCGGGGCGCTGCCGTCGGTTGCGTGGGGTGAGGATGTCATCCGGCGCCTTCCTTCTGCGGATCCTGGCGAATTGGCGATTGGGGAGTATTTTGCGAGGTGCAGTATAAGGGAGCGATGGGGGCGCGCGCAAGTGGATTTCCGGGCAGGGGCGGGGTGGAGGGTGTTGCGCGGTGGCTGTGCAGGGACGCTGTGCAGGGACGCTGTGTACTGCTGCGCCGTGGCGGGGTGATTTGGAGGGGAAAAGGCGAAAGCTGGGGAAAGAACGAAAGGCGAAAGGGCGAAAACCCACAGGTGAAAGAACCGAGGAGGAGAAGGCATGAAGATTGCCGTCGTAACAGAGGATGGGAAGACGATCAGCGCGCATTTCGGGCGGGCGCCGTACTACGTGGTCCTGATGGTCGAGGACGGCCGGGTGACGGGGCGGGAGCAGCGTGAAAAGCCGGCGCACGGGCACGGGCATCACGAGCACCAGGGCCAGGGCGGCATGGTGCAGTTGCACGAGGGCGGCTCGGGAACCGGGAGCGCCGGGGGCAGCGAGACGCACGGCGCGATGGTTGCGCCGATCGAGGATTGCCAGGTGTTGATCGGCCGGGGGATGGGTTATCCCGCGTACGAGAGCATCCAGGCGGCGGGCATCCAGCCGATCATTACCGACGTGCGGGAGATCGATGAGGCGGTGCAGCAGTACCTGAAGGGCGAACTGGCCGACCACCCGGAACGACTGCATTGATGGAATGAAGGCGAGCGCGGCTGCGACGGAGGGTACGGGCGACCGGCCGGTCGCCCGTACGGGACGGCGGGTCTGCCGGCGCTACTGGGTGACTTGCAACTGGTAGCCGGCTGGCGGGCGCGGGGCCGTCCTGCTGGATGCGGATGTAGTACGCGCCGGAATTGGCGAAGCTGCCGGCCCAGAGTTGGCTGCCGCCGGACGCGGGGCTTGGCGTGCCGCGGCCTACGGGGCGTCCGGCGTGAGCGCCAGGCGCAGCTGGGCCCTGCGGCGCTGCGCCGGGCGTCCAGATGGAAAACGATGCCGAGTTCGGCAGGGACCGCGTCGAGTCTTACGACGGTCCTCGAATCCTTGCCCGCAACCTGGAAGGTGTACCAGCGCACTTCGTGCAGTTGAAGCGCGTCTCCAGCGTTGTTCGGGGCGGCTGGTATGGCGTTGGCCGGCGTGGCGCCGGGTGCGGAGCGGCGGGCGACGCGCCGTGGCGCGCCGGGACTTGGGTGCGGCGATCGGAGCAAGCACCTGGTTCGGCCGCGTGCGATGCGGCCACGGCCTCGGTCTGCTCGAATGCGGCGATGTCGGCCGCCGCTTCCTCGGGGGATCTCGGCCACGGACACCTGGTCAGGCTCCGCAGCCTCAGACTTGACGAGGTCGAGCTTTTCTTCGTTTTTCTCACTGTCGGTCACGTAGGGGGCCACCTTGCGCACCGCCGCAATCTTGGCCGGAGTCGCGGCCGCGGGAATGCTCACGCCCGTACCTGTAATGGTCATCTGGTAGGCGGCTGGAACCGCAGCGCCGTTCGCGACCACGATGTAGTAAGCGCCCGCCTGTCCAAAACTGCCCGACCAATTGGCCGCGCCGCCCAAAGCGGCGTCAGGCGAACTGCGTCCGACGGCCTCCTGCACCCCGGTTTGCTGCCACTGCTGCATCTCACCCGGCGTCCACACGGCGAAGCTTACCGAATCCGCGGGGAGCGCGCGCAGCGTCACCTCGATCTGCGACTGATCCCCCGCATAGTTGAACTGGTACCACATCCGCTTGCCCGGCGCGAGGGGCTGCCAATCCGCCTCGGGGCCGGCGACTGGCACGCGGCGACTTCGGGCCGAGCCGGCTGCGAAGGCCGGCGATACCGCCAACACGCTCAAAACCAGCACCGACAACACGCCCAACATCAACGTCTTGATCCTCATCCACCTTCTCCGTACTCAATTCGCTCTCGTAGACTCATTCGATACAACGCACGCGCAGCCACGGCCCGGCAGGCCGGGCTCGAGTCGGGGTAACTGTATGCGCGTGACCTGTGAGGTCGATAAAGAACTACTTAAGCGCTGATGAGTGCGTCCTTCGACTGCGCTCAGGACGCTATTTCGCGCCTACATTTGGAAACCCTGCTTGCGACCGGCTTGACTTGTACACCTCGTACTGTATAATTCCGCCTGTCCTCGCCCGGCGGAATACCTCACACGCCGCCGGTTATCGATCCCCCTCTGGCAGCGACGCCATGGACTCGCGCAACTTCAAAACGTTGGCGAGCGCCGACGGGTCGCAGTGACCCGTTTTGCGATGAGTGCTCGCCGTTGATGACCGAGGAGGAGTCTCTCATGGGATCGCGCACATCTCTCTACCGCCTGGCCCTTCTGCTCTTCGTCGCGCTGCTCGCGCTGAGCGCGTGCGGCACACCGGCAGCCCCTGCGCCTGCCGCCACCCAACCGGCTGCGGCCGCACCGGCTGCGGGTGCGCCGGCGGCCACCCAGCCTCCTGCCGCGGCAGCGACGGAGGCCCCTGCACCGACCAGCGCCCCTGCGGCGCCGGCCGCAGCGACCGAAGCACCGGCGGCTCAGCCGGCGGCCGGCGGCGAGCGGACCCTGACCGTGGCCCAGGACACCGATCCGGGCACTGCAGACCCGCAGCTGACGACGGAAGAGTACTTCCTGCCGCTCAACGTGTTCGACCGGCTGGTGGAGGCCGTTACCACCGGGCCGGGCCAGTCGGAATTGATCCCCGGCCTGGCCGAAAAGTGGGACATTTCCAAGGACGGCCTCAAGTACACCTTCCACCTGCGCCCCAACGTGAAGTTCCACAACGGCGACATCCTGACCGCGGACGACGTCATCTTCACCTTTGACCGGATGCTCGATCCGGCGACGAACGCGCTCAACACCGACTTCCTGGACATGATCGCGGGCGCGCAGGACCGGATGGACGGCAAGGCGAAGGACGTCGTCGGGCCTGAAGAAGATCGACGACAACACGGTCGAGATCACGCTCGACCAGCCGTTTGCGCCGTTCCTGGCGAACCTGGCGACGCCGGCGGGGTCCATCTTCTCCAAGAAGGCGACGCTGGCGGCGGGCGAGGACTTCAACACCAAGCCCATCGGCACCGGGCCTTTCAAGATGGGCGAGTGGACGTTCAACAGCGAGATCCAGCTTGCGGCGTTCGACGACTACTTCCGCGGGCGGCCGAAGTTCGACAAGCTGATCATGAAGATCGTGCCCGACGCACAGACGATGGCGTTGATGAAGCGCAACGGCGAGCTGGACATCCTGGACCTGGACTTTGCCAAGTCGCAAATCCCCGAGTTCCAGAAGGACGCAACCTTCAAGAGCCAGATCGTCAGCGCGCCCCGGGTGGGCACCTACTACATGAGCATCAACGAGAAGATCTCGCCCTTCAACAATCCGAAGGTGCGCGAGGCGATCATGTACGCCATCGACCGCCAGACGCTGATCGACAAGCTCTACTCGGGGACGGGCGTGCCGGCGAAGGGCATCCTGGCCCCCGGCCTGGCGGGATACAACGACAAGCTGCCCGGCTTCCCGTATGACCCTGAGAAGGCCAAGGCGCTGCTCGCAGAAGCCGGGCTTAAAGACGGCTTTGACATGAGCATCTACCAGACGGTCGATTCGCCGAGCACGTTGAAGATCAACGAGGCGCTGCAGGCCATGCTGGGCGAGGTCGGCATCCGGGTCAAGATCGAGCAGATGGACGACGCGTCGTGGTCGGGCACGCGCAAGGAAGGCAAGCTGGGCAGCTACGTCACCAGCTGGTCGGCCGACTACAACGACCCGGACAACTTCATCTACACGTTCTTTGCGCCCAAGAACTCGGTGGCCCGCTCCTGGAACTACGAGAACAAGCCCGTCCAGGACAAGCTCGAGTCGGCGCGCACGATGACCGACATGGCGGCCCGGTACAAGCTGTACCAGGAGATCGAGGACCAGATCGTCTACAAGGACTTCGCCTTCGTGCCGCTGTTCCACCTGCAGCACCTGTACGTGGTGGACCCGAAGGTGAAGAACTTCAAGCCCTCGTGGAACGGCTGGAGCAACATGCCGTACTACGGCATCGAGATCACGCAGTAGCGTTAAACGGGAGCGGGACGTCACCACCAAGGACCGAAGAACGGAGGTTACACGAAGACCAGTAGGACTTCGTGAACCTTCGGTTCTTCGGTGCTTGGTGGTGACGCGTTCACGACCGGAATGCCGTAGAAGGCCGCCATGCTTAAATACATCATACGCCGGCTGGCCCAGGCCGTCCCGGTGATCATCGCCACCACCTTCCTGACGTTCATCCTGCTCGAGGTGGTGCCGGGCGATCCGATCGCCCTGATGATGAAGGAGCACATCTCGCCGACGGTCGTCGAGCGCGTCCGCGACGCAGATGCACCTGGACGACCCGTGGCCGCAGCGTTACGGCCGGTACATGTGGGGCGTGCTGCACGGCGACTTTGGCACGTCGTACAAGCTTCGCCGTGACGTCAGCGTGCTGCTGCGGACCTCGTTCGGCCCCACGCTGGCGCTCACCCTCGCCTCGCTGCTGATCGCGTGGAGCATCGGCGTGCCCTCGGGGATTATCGCGGCCACCCGGCCCTACTCCGCCGCGGACAATGCCGTCACCTTCCTGGCCCTCCTGGGCGTGTCGATCCCGATCTTCTGGCTCGGACTGCTCATGCAGATGGTCTTCGGCTGGAAGCTCGGATGGCTGCCCATCTCGGGCTTCAAAGGCCCGGCATACCTCATCATGCCCGCGATCTGCCTGGGCGTCGGATCGGCCGCGGTGATCGCGCGCCTCGTCCGCTCGAGCATGCTGGAGGTGATGAGCGCGGATTACGTGCGGACGGCACGGGCGAAGGGGCTGCGGCAGCGGGGCATCCTCGTGAAGCACGCGCTGAAGAACTCGCTGCTGCCCGTCGTGACCGTGATGGCGATCCAGGTGGCCGACCTGCTCTCGGGCGCGGTGATCACCGAGAGCGTCTTCGGGATTCCGGGCATCGGCCGGGTGTCGGTGGGCGCGATCCAGCGGCGCGACTTCCCGCTGCTCATGGGATCGGTCATGCTGACCGTCGTGCTGGTCGTCCTGGGGAACCTGGCCGCGGACATCAGCTACGCGTACCTCGACCCGCGGATCAACTATGAGTAGCGGCATCCAGGCCGCGGCGGCGCGGCCGGGCGCCGAACCGGCCTCGAGCGAGCGGCTGGCAAGCGCGAAGACTTACACGCAGGTGTCGTTCGCCCGCGACATGTGGCGGCGCTTCCGCCGCAACCGGCTGGCGCTGGCGGGCCTGGCCGGCGTGCTGCTCCTCGTGTTCTGCGCGGCGTTCGCCTCCGTCATCGCGCCATACAGCCCCACGAAAGTGAACCTCAACGCGCAGTTCCTGCCGCCATCGCCGCAGCACCTCTTCGGCACCGACGTCTACGGCCGCGATATCTTCAGCCGGGTGTTGTACGGCGCGCGCATCTCGCTGGTGATTGGGCTCGTCCCGGCGACCATCGCCATGGTCATCGGCGCGGTGGTGGGCGTCATCGGCGGGTTCCAGGGCGGCTGGGTCGACACGACGCTCATGCGGACCGGGGACGTCGTGATGGCGTTCCCGTCGCTCATCCTGGCGATGGTGGTGACCTACACCCTGGGCGCGTCGCTGTTCACGCTGTTCATTGCGTTGAGCGTGGTGGGCTGGGCGGGCGCGGCGCGGGTGGTGCGCGCGCAGACGCTGTCGCTGAAGCAGCGGGACTTCGTCACGGCGGCGCAGGCGGTGGGCGCGCGGCGGGGGCGCACGATGTTCCGCCACATCATCCCGAACTGCCTGGCGCCGATCATCGTGCTGCTCACGCTCGGCATCCCGGCCGCGATCATGGCGGAGGCGGGGTTGAGCTTCCTGGGCGTCGGCGCGCAGCCGCCAACGCCGAGCTGGGGACTTGATGATCAACGAGGCGCAGGAGTACATTTTCTCCGCGCCGTGGGCGTCGATCCTGCCGGGCGCGGCGATCCTGGTGACGGTGCTGGCGTTCAACTTCGTGGGCGACGGGCTGCGCGACGCGCTCGACCCGTATCTGAAGGGGAAGATGTAACGCGGAGGGCAAACCGCTCTCCGACCTTTCCCCGGTTCACATCGAACCCCTCTGGACCTCGGACCCCTGCCTTTGGAGCGCGCGTTACGTCAGTTTGATGTAGCTTAAGATACTGTTTTTGCTGCCAGCCAGCACATATTCTATTCTGGTCGCGCGCCGCGCGGCAACAGGAGGGCGGGCACATGCACGCTCAAGACATCCTGAGATACGGCCACCTGACGGTCGTCAGCACGGTCGAGGGATTCCCCAGGGAGCATTTTGACGTTCCCGGCGCCGTGGGCTACTGGTCGGCGAAGGACGTGATCGCTCACCTGGCCTCGTATGAGCTGGCGCTCGTCGAACTTCTGCAGTCCATACTGGACCCGTGCCCGACTCCCCTTCTCGATCAACTCAAGGCGGACGGCCAGGCGTTCAACGACCAGCAGGTCGACGTCTCCGCAAGGGCCGGACGATCGACCAGGTTTACGACGAATACACGTCGGCCTATGAGAATGCGGCTGCGCTCGTGACGAAAATACCGGAGGGCGCCTGGCGGCAGACGGGGATGTTGGCCTGGTACGGGGCCGAGTACGACCTCGAAGATTATGTCGTGTACACGTACTACGGGCACAAGCGCGAGCACTGCGGCCAGATCCAGGCCTTCCGCAATCACCTGTAGCAGGAGGTGACCATGTACGGCACGATTGCCC
>CAWDBO010000015.1:0-76709 GCA_963800615.1 uncultured Chloroflexia bacterium | reverse complement strand
ATCAAAGCCCGCAGAGGCCGGCCTCTGCGGGCTTTCGAGATGCAAGTGGTATGGGTTTGCATGCTGCCCCGTTTGCCGGGGCTCAGCCGCCAGTCATCCCGAGCAGCTTCTGCAACGCCGCCTCAATGTCCGCCACGGTGAAGTTGCAGTGACCGTAGGTGGGAACCGGGATGTGCGAGTAGAGAGCGCCCGAACCCGACGCATCGACCTTCTCGCCATACAGCATCTCGTGCCAGTAGGGCACGATAGGATCGCCGGTGTTGTGCAGAGTGACGAGCGGCGACTTCAGGCGGCCCGTCGTCTGGTACTGCGCGTTGATTTGGGCCAGCGTGTTCCGTCTGCGGCGAAGCGCTCCGCTCCAGCGGGTGTATTCAGCGCCGGGTCCGTGTAAGGCCGGCCGATGTTCCCAAAGGGATTGCCACCCAGCTTGTCATGTGCGTCGTTCGTGGCGAAGATGTTGTACCAGAGCAGACCCAGCACCGGACTTTCCGATGGACGTCTGGTCCGCCGGGTCCACTGGCAACTGCATTTCGAGGAGCAACTGCTGCGTGCGAACGGCGTCTGCGCTCATGTCCGCCAGAAGCGCTTCGGCGATTATGGGCGCAGCAACTGGCTCCCAGAAGGCCATCAGTTTCTCAGGGATGTTGATGGGCGACGGCAGAAGTGATCCACCGGGAGTGAGCCGCGTGTGGGCCGCAGAAAGCCCCTGAAGTAGGAGTCGAAGACGACGCGGATGTCGCCCATGTAGTTGATCTGCTTCTGGAAGTCCCCGATCGGACCGCAGGCTGCGATGCCGCCGGCGAACTGGGCCTGGTGCTTCTCGATTGTCTTGGCGGTGACCAGCCCGCCCTCGGAGAAACCGAGCAGGAAGGTGCGAGCCTCGGGCCGAAGCGGGTGCAGGTTCTTGAACTGGCCCCACAGCTCCATGATGTCGGCCGTGCCGTCCTTCACGGCCAGCCCGTTCGTCCGGAAGCTCGTCGTGGCGAACGCGTACCCCATGCCGTTGATGACATCGGGGGCTTTCACCTTTACCTCTGGGGGGCCTTGCACGACGGTTACCTCGTGGGGGGGTGTGTGTGTGTGTGTGTGGGTGTGTGTGTGTGTGTGTGTGTGTGTGTGTGTGTGTGTGTGTGTATTGGTCGGTTGGAATCTCAGGTTGCCGATCAGGGTAGGGTGAGACGTAACCGTGCACGAAGATCACGAGGTCGCCGTTCCAGGTCGCCGGCGGCATCGGAGCCGGCGGAGGCGGTAGGCGTTCGGGCATGCAGATGACCCACGACGTGCCCGTGTCTGCGAAGACGCCCTGTTCGCAGCCGGCGAAGAAAGGCGGCTCCTGGGCGAAGGCCGGGGCAGCAGGGACCGCGAGTACCAGTAGAAGGAACACTACGAGCGACAGACGCGTAGGCCGTTGCATAGGTGGTCTCCTTGTGGTGGGAAATCCTGGTACGACAAGACTTATATAGCACCTTCGGCGGGTCGTGTAAAGAGACAGAAGGCGCAGATCGCTCATATCCGTGCGAAAGGCAGAGGACGCGCGTCCCTGACCCCGGGGGCTAAACCGCCTGCGTCGGGGCGCCGCTGTGAACGGGTGTCGCTGCCGGCCTGGCTTCAGGCAGATGATCGCCTTGCGAGTGATAGGTCTCGATGAAATAGGGGTAGATCTGCGTCGAGTGGACGACGTTGGTTACGTCCAGCGTGGACGCGGGCGGGGTGAGGAAGAAGGGGTAGTTTTGCGGGCCGCCGACGCCGCCGTGCGTTGCCACCTGGTCCTCGAACGTCACGACCCGGCCGCGGGCATTCCATGCGCCGATCACGATGAGGTCGCCGGAATGGGGGAAGCTGATCAGCCGCGCCAGATCCACCGCGGCCTGCCGGGGCTCGACGAGACCGGCCGGCAGCATCTCCGGCGCCATGTCCATGGTCCCCCGCTGGGTGACGACGACCGGCCGCCCATCCTCGAGCGCCAGTAACAGCCCGATTCCCGGGTGATCGTTCAGCGCGTCGAGCAGGTCGGAGTAGAGCAGGGCGATCTCGCTGACGTCCATCCGCTCGCGGCTGACGTTGAAGTAGAGGTGCGCGACGTTGCCCGACACCCGCGCCACCACGTCCGCGCCGCGGCCCAGGTCGTAGCTCGAATCAGGGTCGTCGGGCAGCCGCTCGACGAGCCGTTTGCGGAGCGCCCGGGCGAGCCTCCGTCCGCGCGGCGACAGCCGCGCCTCGATCCCGTCGAGCTCGTAGAGCAGCCAGCGATAGCTTTCACCCGACACGTCGGCCTCGGGCCGGTTCCAGCGCGGCCGCGACAGCGCCTCGTCGGACGCGACGGAGGTCGCCACGTAATCCGTGATGAAGCGGACCAGGCTCTTCTTCGGCCCGATCTTGTGGATCGGGATCGCCGGGCTCATGCCGTGATCCGACAGGATGTACAGGTCGGTCTCGGGCCGGTACACCCGGCGCACGCGGTCGATCTGCCCGATGTAGCTGTCGATCCGCTTCAGCGCGCGCAAGGCTTCCGGCCCCAGCGGCCCGTCGTTGTGCGCGACCTCGTCATAACCGTAGTAGGTTGACATAGACGGAAGGCATGCCCCGGTAGACGTCGAGCAACACGCCGAAGGTCTGCACCTCGGCCAGGATGATGTTGGTGAACACCTGGAGGACGGGATGGACGAGCGTGAGCCGCTTCCGCAGTCCGCTCTTCAGCCAGAGCCAGACGGTGCGGGCGACGTCCCGCAGCAGCTCCCAGAAGATCAGCCCAATGATGCGCAGGATGCGCCAGGGGATCAGTGCGAACAGGAGCGCCCAGCCAAGGCCCCGCAGTCCTTCGTAGAAGCGCTGCCGGCCCATGGCGGAGAGGGTGAACAGCGCCAGCCGGGCATCGCCGTCGATCAGGTTGCCGTACGAGGAGCCGCCGGTCAGGATGCCGCGACGGCCGCCGGCCGAAACGGTCTCCTTGATGCGCCGGGCGAACGTGGGCGACTTGCAGTGGGGCGCGAGGCCGGAGTCCTTCTCATACCACCGGAATGCGGGGACGTCCCAATTGTTGCCGTACATGATGCCCGACTGGGTGGCGGGCGTCGAGGATGGCAGGCCGCAGCGCCAGCGCTGCAGGCGGTATCCCTGAGCGATCAGGCGCTGGATGTTGGGGGTGTAGCCCGCCGCCATTGCGCGGAGCAGATATTCGTGCGCCAGCCCGTCGATCTGCACGATGACGAACCTGCGCGCGTCGCCGCAGTCCTCCGCCGCAGCGGGCGCCAGGCAAGGCCGGTACGGGCGACCGGTTACCCACGCCCAGAGCATGCGGATCAGCTCGCCGAGCTGTTGGAAGAACGGACGCACCTCAGCTCCTGTTCGCTCCTACGCGGACCGCCGCCTGGCGCCCGCGACCGCCTCGAGCACTTCGCCCAGGCGGGCGATGTCCGACCGCGTGATCATCCCGACGACCGCGCCGCCATCGACGACGACCGCCAGGTGTTCGGCCTGCAGGCGCTCCTGCGCGTCGACCAGCGGCAGATCGGGCAGCGCATCTGAAAGGTGTGCGCTTGCGGCAGGTGCTGGCCGACCGTGTCGGCTGCCCCGGCCTTTTTCGCGGCCCCGATCAGCGCATCGCGGGTGATCACGCCGGCAAAGCGGTCGCCGTCGACGACGGCGAACGCGTGCTGGCGGCCAACGGCAGCCCGCCGGACCGTGTCGAGCAGCAGGTCGCCCGAGCTCAACCGCGCCCCGAGCGGCTGCATGGCATCCCGCACGGTGCAGCCGGCCAGGTTATCCAGCGCCACGACCTGGCAGCGCTCCTGCCAGGCAGCCAGAAACACGAACGCCGCGACGATGGTCATGAAAGAAGTTGCCCGGCGGGATGAACGAGACGCCGAGCAGCACCAGCGCCATGCCCTGGCCGATGAACGATGCCGTGCGGGTGGCGGTGCGGAACGAGAGGAACGACGCAAGAACCGAGCGCAGCAGCCGGCCGCCGTCCATCGGGAACGCGGGATCAGGTTGAAGAGGGCCAGCAGGACGTTCTGCACCGCGAGGAGCACGACGAGGCTCTGGCCGGTGTGCGAGTCGAGCAGCCGGGCAATCCCGCGACCCGTGCCCACGGTGTGAACAAGCTGCACCGGTCCGATCCAGGCGAGCGCCAGCAGCGCCAGGAGCACGGCCAGGACGACGTTGACCGATGGGCCGGCCGCGGTGATCAGGAACTCGTGCAACGGCCGGCGGGGCATGTTCGCCAGCCGGGCCACGCCGCCGACGGGCCACAGGGTAATGTCGTGGACCTTGACGCCGAAGCCTTGCGCAACGAGGCTGTGGCCGAGCTCGTGGAGCACCACGCAGAAGAAGAGCAGCAGCGTGAACAGCACCATGAAGCCCATGCTGCCCAAGGCCGAGTCCCCCGGCGCCTGACCGAAGCGAGCGGACGTCAGCCCGATCCATGCGGCCCAAACCAGGATCAGCAAGAAGCTCGCGTGCACCCGGATCGGGATGCCGCGTACCGTCAACAGCTTAAGCGACCAACTCATGCATGAAGTCCGTTTCTTAACACAAAGGCACAAAGACACGCAGGCGAATGAACGCCGTCCTTTGTGCCTTTGGATCGTAGAGACCAGGTTTCTGCCAGAAACCTGGTCTCTGAGTTTGGTGTTTCATCATTCCCCGTCCACCCGAAACTGCAGGGCGTGCATCCGGCGGTACAGGCCGCCTTCCTGGGCCAGCAGCGTCTCGTGCGTGCCCTGTTCGACGATGCGGCCGTTGTCCAGCACCGCGATCCAGTCCGCGCCGGTGATCGTGCTCAGCCGGTGTGCGATGACGAACGTCGTCCGGTCCGCGCATCAGCCGCTCCAACGCCTCCTGCACCGCCAGCTCCGACTCGCTGTCGAGCGACGACGTCGCCTCATCCAGGATCAGGATGCGCGGGTTCTTCAGCAGCGCCCGCGCGATCGCCACCCGCTGCCGCTGCCCGCCGCTCAGCTTCACGCCCGCGCTCGCCGACCAGCGTCTCGTAACCGTTGTGGCAGGTCGCAGATGAAGTCGTGCGCGTTGGCCGCCCGGGCAGCCGCTTCCATCTTCGGCCTGCTGTCGCGTCCAGCTTGCCGTACCGGATGTTCTCCCGCACGCTGCCGCTGAACAGCGCGGTCTCCTGCGGCACGATGCCGATCTGCTCGCGCAAGCTGCGGATCTTCACATGCCGGATATCGTAGCCGTCGACGGTGATCCGCCCCTCCGTCACGTCGTAAAACCGCGGAATCAGGTGGACCAGCGTCGTCTTGCCCGCGCCGCTCGGGCCGACCAGTGCGATCGACCTGGCCGGGCGAGGCCGAGAGCTCGATCTCTCGCAGCACCTCGCGCGCCTCCTTGGCGTCCGCGTAGTCGAAGCTGACGCCCTCGAACCGCACCTCGCCCCGGATAGGCGGCAGCTCGAGCGCATCCGGGTCATCCTGCATCTCCGGCGGCGTATCCAGCAGCTCGAAGACGCGCTCGCTCGCGCCCAGCGCGCGCTGGAGCTGGCTGTACAGCCCGGTGAAGCTGGCGATGGGCGACGCCACCATCATCGTGTAGAGCAGGAAGGAGATCAGCTCGCCGGGCGTGAGCCGTGCCCGCGATGACCTCCCGGCTGCCGAACCACAGCACGAGCGCGATCGAGCTGAAGGCGATGAAGCCGATGATCGGGCCGAGGATCGCGCCGAGGCGCACCCGCTCGACCGCAGATCGCGAACAGCTTCTCGACCTCGGTCCCGTAGCGCCCGACCTCGTACGGCTCGCGCGCGAACGACTTCACGATCCGCACGCCGCCCAGCGCTTCTTCAGCGGTCGCGCTCGTCTCGGCCAGCGCATCCTGCACCTGCTTGCTCAGCCGCCGCACGATCCGGCCGAGCAAGATCATGCCGAACACGGCCAGCGGCACGACCGCCAGCATCACGAGCGTCAGCCGCCAGGCCATCACGAAGATGATGATGATGCCGCCGACGAGCATGATCGTGTTCGACAGCAGCGACAGCAGCGTGTCGGTCACCGCGTTCTGGATCGTCGTGACGTCGTTGCCGAGCCGCGACAGCAGCTCGCCGGTGCGCGTGTTGGCGAAGAAGCGCAGGGGCATCGCCTGCAGGTGGGCGTAGAGCTCCGTGCGCAGGTTCGCGACACCCGCTCGCCGGTCCAGCCGACCAGGTAGGACTGCCCGAAGCCCGAGCACGGCCTGGACCGCGAACAGGGCCAGGAGGAGGAAGGTGACCCTGTTGAGCAGCGCAAGTTGCTCTGCGACGAGCGCGCTGTCGACGACCACGCGCACGACCATGGGCAGTGCCAGGCTCGCCAGGCTGTTGAGGACGAGGATCACGCCCGCGAGCGCGAGCTGCCGCCAGTACGGGCGCACGAAGCGCAGCAGCCGCGCGTAGCCGGAAACATGGCCCGGTTGGGCAGCGGAATCTCCCCGAGGCGCCGCACGGTTGACGAGGAGGCGTACTGGTTGTCATGACACGGGCAGTATAGCCCGCGGAGGGAGGGGCGTCAATGCACGATGCCGCAACGCTACGCGCCGGTCCCGTCCGGGCTGCCCGGCTTCCTGCGGCGCATCGTCGTCGCCGCCTTGTTGGCTCAGCCGGGCATCCACTTCGCTCACCAGCTTCTCGTAGACTTCCTCGGAAATCCCGCCATCGCGCTGCAAGGTCTGCAGTGCGCCGCGCTGCGCGCGGAGCAGCTCCCGACGCGCGTCGGCCAGCTCTTCGTTGGCAAGCCCCGGGTGCGCCTGCTGCAGGTCGCGCACGTCCAGCCCAAGGCGCTCGATTGTGACGGCAAGCTGGGGCCGCAGCACCTCCCAGGTGTTCTCCGAGAGCAGCCCGTCGCGGTGCATCGATTCCAGCTGCAGCGCGGCTGCGCGGAATGCGATCATGCGGGCGTGCCGCGTCTGGTACTCCATGCGCACGGGGTCGCGTTCCAGGATGCCCAGGCGGCGCAGCAGCGGCCGCATGGTCATGCTCTGGACGACGAGGGTGAAGAGCACGACGCCGAAGGCCATGACCTGTACGAGCTCGCGGTCCGCGCCGAGCGCGGCGGGCAGGCTCAGCGCGAGCGCCAGCGCGATCGCGCCGCGCAAGCCGCCCCAGTTCAGGACGTGCAGCCAGCGCACGGGGATCGGCTCGCCGAAGCGGCCGCCCAGCCGGCCGCCCAGCCAGCCGAGGCCGTAAACCACGATCGCGCGGGACACGAGGACGGCCAGGATCGCGGCCAGGACCGCCTGCCAGTGGGACGCGATCAGCGGGATGCTGACCTGGAGGCCGATCAGGATGAAGACGAGGGAGTTAGCCAGGAAGGCGACGTATTCCCAGAAGTTGAACAGCACGATGCGGGTGGTGGGGCTCATCCCCCGTGACCCGATGCTGCCGACGACCAGGCCCGCGGCGACGACGGCGAGAACGCCGCTGAAATGAAGCCGCTCCGCGAGGAGGTACGCGCCGTAGGCCAGGACGGTGGTGAGCGTCGTCTCGATCAGGTAATCGTCGATGCGCGCGATGAGTGCTGCGATCAGCCAGCCCAGGGCCAGGCCGACCACCAGGCCGCCTACGGAGACGAACACGAACTGGGCGAGGCCGTGGACCGGGTCGAACGCGCCCGTGATGGCCGCGGCCACGACCAGGTTGAAGACGACGATCGCGGTGCCGTCGTTGAACAGGCTCTCGGATTCGACGATCAGGGCGAGCCGCCGCGGCGCGCCGAGCGTGCGGAACATGGCGACGACCGCGACGGGGTCGGTCGCCGAGATCAGGGCGCCGAACACGAGCGCCAGGGGCAGGCTCAGAGGCGTGAGCGCGCCGACCAGGTAACCGACGATGAGGGTGGTGATCACGACGCCGGGTATCGCCAGGAGCAGGATGCCGGGCAAGTTGCGGCCGAGCTGGCGCACGTTGATGTGGAACGCGGCTTCGAACACCAGCGGCGGCACGAGCAGCGCGAGGATCACCTCGGGCGTGAAGCTCAGGTCGAGCGGTTCCTGGGTGGTCAGCAGCAGCCCCACGATCACGAGCGCGACCGTGTACGGGACGCGCAGCCGGCGCACCGCGATGGCCACCAGCGAGACGATCAGCAGGAGCTCGATGACGAGCGTCTCGGTTGAGAGGAAGGCTTCCATGACACCACACCTTAGGAGAGGGAGCGCGGCGACGCACTTTCAGCCAGGGCATATTGTAGCAGATTTGGCGGCGCACGGCGCCTCCTGCGCACTGGACGTTTCCATCGACAACTTCTCCATCGGCATTGTGCCTTACTTGCACTGTGCCGTGTCGCGCAGTAGCATCGGGCTGCCAGCAGGTCGCTTTTGGAGCGGGGGGAATGGCAACGGTTGAACGTGGGTACTTGCTTGCGCAGGCGCCGAATGATGTCGAGCGCTTGCAGTCATGGGCGCGGGTCTGGGAGCCCGAAGCCGAGGTAATGCTCGATCAGATCGGCGTGCAGCCGGGGTGGCGCTGCCTCGATCTTGGCTGCGGGCCTGTGGGCATCGTCGGTGCGTTGAGCCGCCGGGCGGGCGCGGCGGGGACGGTTGTTGCCGTGGATATCAGCCCGCAGCAATTGGACGCGGCGCGCCGGATGGCCGTGGCTGAGGGTTTGACCAACGTCGACTTCGTCCAGGCGGACGCGTTCGACACGCGCCTGCCGGCCGGGTCGTTCGACCTGGTTCACGCGCGATTCCTGTTCACGCCGCTGGGCCGCGATGAGCGCGCTCATGCAGGAGCTGCTCCGGCTGGTGCGGCCGGGCGGGATCATCGCGGTGCAGGAAGCCGACGAGTGCAGCTACATCGCCTATCCACCTCAACCCGCGTGGGACCGGCTCAAGGCGCTGACCGCGGCTGCGTTCGAGCGTGGGGGCGGCGACGCGAACGCCGGACGGCGCATGTACGGCGTGCTGCTGCGAGCGGGGCTGGAGGCGATCGCGGCCCGGGCGGTGAGCCTGGCCCTGCCCGCCGGCCATCCCTATCGCCGTTGGCCGCTCGAATCGAATCTCGCGACGCGGCCGAAGACGAAGGAGTGGGGCCTGATGCCCGACGACGAATTCGAGCAGGTGATGGCGGAGTGCGAACGGATCGCCAACGATCCCGACGTCTTTCTCATTTCGTTCATGGTGATCCAGGCATGGGGTCGCAAGCCTTCCGCATAGGCCTGCCTGGTTGGCGTCCCCGAGGGGAGGTAGATCGATGATAGCTGACAACCACTCTGTCGAGCGCATCCCCGGCTATTGTGCGCTCTGCGTCTCTCGCTGTGGGTCGATTGCGGTCGTCGAGGACGGCCGCTTTGTGGCGCTCGAGCCTAATCCCGCGCATCCGACCGGCAAGGCGCTGTGTGCCAAGGGCCGGGCGGCGCCCGAGCTGGTCTACCACCCCGACCGGCTGCTCTATCCGCTCAAGCGGACGCGGCCGAAGGGGGATCCCGATCCGGGGTGGCAGCGAATCAGTTGGGACGAGGCGCTGGACGCCACCGCCGCCGCGCTGCAGCGCATTGCCAAGGAGCACGGTCCCGAGAGCGTGGTCTTCGGCGTCGTCTCGCCTTCGACCTCCGCCTCGGATGACTGCCACCACCTGGATCCAGCGCCTGATGAACGCGTACGGAACGCCGAACCTGTGCGCGGCCATGGAGCTGTGCGGGTGGGGGCGGCTATCAGGCGACCCAGTACACGTTCGGCGCCCCGGTTCCCGGCAACTACATGCCCGACATCGAGCACGCGGGCTGCATCCTCTTCTGGGGCTACAACCCGAACCTGGCGCGGCTGAGCCACGCGACGGCCACCATGGAGGCGCTCAAGCGCGGCGCGAGGCTCATCGTGGTCGATCCGCGGCGGACCGGCATCGCCAAGAAGGCGGACCTGTGGCTGCAGGTGCGGCCGGGCACGGACGCCGCCCTCGCGCTGGGCATCGCTCACGTCATGATCGAGCGCGGCTGGTACGATCGCGAGTTCATCCGGGACTGGACCAACGGCCCGCTCCTGGTGCGTGCGGACAACCACCACTTGCTGACCGCACGCGACCTTTCCGACGATGCAGAGCGAGCGGCAGTACGTGGCCTGGAGCGAGGCGCAGCAACGCCCGATCCTCTATGATCCGGTCACGGGAAGGTATGAGGGGGATGCTCAGCCGGCCTTGTTCGGCGCGGTGGAAGTCGAGACGCCCGGCGGGATGGTTCTCTGCCGGCCCGTTTTCGACCTGCTGGCCGAGCACTGCGCGGCGATATCCGCCGGAGCGGGTGCAGGAGATCTGCGGGATCGAGCAGGGAGCTGGTCGGGCGGGCGGCGGAGATGATCTGGCAGGCGCGGCCGCTGGCTTACTACGCCTGGAGCGGCGTCGAGATGCAGACGAATTCCACGCAGATCGCCCGCGCGATCGCACAGCTGTGCGCGCTGACCGGCAGCTTCGACGTGCCGGGAGGCAACGTGCAGTTTGCCGCGCCGCCGTCTGCACCTGCGATGGGCTGGGAATTGATCTCGAAGGAACAGCGCGGTAAGGCGCTCGGCCTGCCCGAGCGGCCGCTTGGGCCGTCTCGCTGGGGATTCGTGACGTACGGACGAGCTGTACCGGGGAATCCTGGAGCAGCAGCCTTACCCCGTCCGCGGGCTGGTCGACTTCGGGTCGAACCTGCTGCTGTCGCATGCGGATGGGCTGCGGGGCCGTGAAGGCGCTTGCGGCGCTTGACTTCTACGTCCACGCCGACCTCTTCATGAACCCGACCGCCGAGCTGGCCGACATCGTGCTGCCGGTCGCCACGCCGTTCGAGAGCGAGAATCTCAAGCTCGGCTTCGAGATCAGCGCCGACGCCCAGGCCACCGCGCAGCTGCGGCGGGCGGTCGTGGCGCCGCAGGGAGAGGCGCGGTCCGATACGGAGATCGTCTTCGCGCTGGCGACCCGCCTCGGCCTGGGCGAGCACTTCTGGGGCGGCGATATCGAGGCCGCCCGCCGTCATCAGCTCGGCCCGTCGGGCTTGTCGCTAGAGATGCTGCGAGAGCAGCCCGCCGGAATCCGGCTGCCGGTCGAGACGCATTACCGCAAGTATGCGGAGCAGAAGGACGGCGCCCCGCGCGGCTTCAACACGCCGACGCGCAAGGTCGAGCTGTACTCCGAGACGCTGCTCGAACACGGCTACCCGCCGATGCCGGAATTCGAGGAGCCGCTCGTCGGGCCGCACACCCGGCCCGACCTGGCCGGAGCGCTTCCCGCTCATCCTCACGTGTGCGAAGCACACGCTGTTCTGCGAGACGCAGCACCGTGGGCTGCCGAGCCTGCGGCGGCAGGCGATGGAGCCGGAGGTGGAGCTTCACCCGGCTGCCGCAGCCGAGCGGGGCATCGGCCAGGGCGATTGGGTCTGTATCGAGACGCCGGAGGGCAGCGTCCGGCGCCCGAGCGAAGTTCAACGACTCGCTCCAGCCGGACGTCGTCTGCGGGCAGCACGGCTGGTGGCAGGCCTGCCCCCAGATCGGCGCGCCCGGGTACGACGCGTTCAGCTCGGAAGGCGCGAACTTCAACCTGCTCATTGGAAACGACGCGATCGATCCTGTGAGCGGGTCGGTCCCGCATCGAGCGTATCTGTGCCAGGTGCGGAAGGAGACCTCTGCCGCCGGCCCCGTTTCTTGAGCACGGCAGCGGCGGCGAGGGCCATTGTCCGGCGCACCAGGCCGGCGAGCGCGACCGTGGGATTCCTCGGCGGGCCGGGCGGCTTGACCGAGGCCGCACAGGTCTTGTTCAGGCCGGCCCACTCACGATCACTTCGACCATATGCTCGCGCCCGTCGTCCATGAGGGTTAGCGCCGGCGCCTCCTGCCCATCGACCACGATCCGGGATTGGCTGCCGTCTCCGGGCCGGACCCGAATCCTGTATAGGCTGCTTCCGAACCGGTAGTCGATGCTGAACCCTTCCCATCCTGGCGGTACGTGCGGGCTAAAGACGAACGTCTGACCTTCCCGTCGCACGCCCAGGATCCCTTCCAGCCCGAGCCGGTACATCCACCCGCTCGACCCGGTGTACCAGGTCCACCCGCCACGGCCGGTGTGCGGCGCCACGCCGTACACGTCTGCGGCGACGACGTACGGCTCCACCTTGTACCGCTGCGACCTTCTCCGGCGTGTCGGCGTGGTAGATCGGGTTCAGAAGCGCGAACAACTCCGCGGCCTCCTGCCCCTGGCCCAGCTCGGCGAACGCCCATACGCTCCACAGCGCGGCGTGCGTGTACTGCCCGCCGTTCTCGCGTATCCCCGGAAGATAGCCCTTGATGTAGCCGGGGTCGCGCGGGGTGCGGTCGAACGGGGGCGTGAAGAGCAGGATCAGCTGTTCCTCTGGCAGCACAAGCTGGCGCCGCACGGCCTCCATCGCTTGCCGCGCCCGTTCCGGGTCGCGCTGCGCCCGAGAGGACCGCCCACGACTGCGCGATCGCGTCGATCCGGCACTCGGCGTTGGCGTGCGAGCCGAGCGGCGTGCCGTCGTCATAGAACGCCCGCAGGTACCACTCGCCATCCCATCCGTTCTCTTCCAGCGCCGCGCCAGTTGCGCGGCCCGCTCGAGCCAGGACTCGGCCGAGCGGTCCTCGCCCCGGCTCCCGGCCACGGCTGCGAAGCGCGTCAGCGTCGCGTGCAGGAACCATCCGAGCCAGACGCTCTCACCCCGGCCCTCGATCCCCACCCGGTTCATGCCGTCGTTCCAGTCGCCCGAGCCCATCAGAGGGAGGCCGTGACTGCCGGCAGTCGAGCCCTTCTCGATCGCCCGCCGGCAGTGCTCGAACAGCGAGTAACGCTCGGTCGTCGCCGCGATACTGGCCGTACCGTTCTTCCTCCCCTGCTCAAGCGGCGGCGCGCGCAGGAAGGGCCGGGTCTCGTCGAGAATCCCGCTGTCCCCGGTCGCTTCGATGTAGTGCGCGGCGACGAAAGGCAGCCACAACAGGTCGTCGGAGCAGCGGGTGCGAACCCCGCGGCCTGAAGGCGGATGCCACCAGTGCAGAACGTCCCCTGCCTCGAACTGGTGCTCGGCTGCCCGCAGGATCTGCTCCCGCGCGACCTCGGGCGCGGCGTGGATCACGGCCATCACGTCCTGGAGTTGGTCGCGGAACCCGTACGCGCCGCTCGATTGGTAGAAGGCGGTCCGGCCCCAGATGCGGCAGGCCAGGGCCTGATAGAGCAGCCAGCGGTTGAGCAACAGGTCCATGGCCGGGTCGGGCGTGTGTACCTGGACCGTCGTGAGCAGATGGTCCCAGAAGGCAGTCATCGCCTGCCAGGCCCGTTCGACCTGTTCCGCTTCCTTATAGCGCCGCGCCAGGTCGACCGCCTCATCCCGGTCGCGGCCCTCGCCCAACACGAACCAGATCTCCTCGCTGTCCCCCGGCTGCAGATCCAGGTGCACCTGGAGCGCCGCGCAGGGGTCCGCGCCGGCCCGCACGGTTCCGCCCAGTCCGATGCGGCCGAGCGCGGCGGGCGCGGCCCGGCTGCCCAACCGGCCGAGGAACTCCGTGCGGTCCGCGGTCGCGCCGTGCAGCCGCTTGTTGGCAGCCACAAAAGCCACGCGCTCGCCGAACTCGGCATTATAGGGGTTGCGCGCGAGCAGCGCCTGCGTGTCGCCGTCGTACTCGCTCGATCACGTACTGCTGCGCCGCTTCGCGCGCTGGCGCCGAGCACCCACTCGGCGTAGAAGGTGGCCGTGATGCGTCGCGGCCGGGCCCAGGTATTCTCCACCCGCAGCCGGACGATCTTCACCGGCTCGCTTGCCGCGACGAACTGCTGCAGCCGCTGCCGCAGGCCGTGGCTGTTGTGCTCGAAGGTGGTGTAGCCCTGGCCGTGACGCACCAGGTAGGGCGCGCCCGCGGGGCATGGCGCCGGGGTTGTGCGACCAGACCTCGCCGGTCTCTTCGTCCCGCAGGTATAGGATTTCTCCCGACGGGTCGGTGACCGGGTCGTTGCTCCAGGGCGTCAGCCGGTTTTCGCCGCTGTTTACCGCCCACGTGCAGCTGCTCCCCGACTCGGTGACCAGCGACCCGAACTCGGGATTCGCCAGCACGTTGACCCAGGGCGCGGGCGTGTGCTGCCCGGGCGCGAGGTAGACCAGGTACTCGCGGCCGTCGGGGGTGAAGCCGCCGAGGCCATTGTCGAACAGCAGGCCTTCGAGGCGCGCCAAGGGATCGGCCGGGCCCTGACCTGCGCCGTCGTTCCGCTCGGGTGCGAACGCGGGCAGGTAGCCGGGCGAGCGGCGCAGCGCCTCGATCTGCATGGGCAGCCTCCCTCGCGCCGGGTCGATCACGACTCGGGCGGCCGTGAGCAGGAGCGCGCGGTCCGCATCGGGCAGCTGCGGCGTGTAGAGGATGAAGATGCCGCCCCGCTGGTTGATCCAGGTTTCCAACTCTGCGCGTGCCGCCGCCGGTCACGACGAGGATCTGGTTGCCCTTCCGCAAAGGCACGATCTCGTCGAGGATGGGCAGCAGCGCTGCACGCCCCCGATCGATGATGCTCTGCCCGCCCAGCTTTATCACGTTCAGGTTCGGCAGCGGGCGGAAGACCTCGCTGGTTTCGGTGCTCGCCAACAGCGACTTGTCCATCAAGGACTCGGCCATCAGCGGGGTCTGGATGTGCAGCCGGCCGGATGCGTCTCGGCAAGGCCCATGGATGTCTCCTTTAGTCAGAATTCATGATCCGGGATTATACGTGCGAGGAGCTGGTAACTACCGGCGAGCGGGCAGCGAAGACCTTTCGGGCGAGGCTCGGTCTCCCTCGACCCGAAAAGTCTTGCTTCATCGAATCAGTGGCGGGTGTTACTTCTTCCCAGCGCCCACCTTTGTCGGCAGCGAGATGGCCGTGTTGTCGGCCCCGATCGCATCACGGGCGTTCACAATGTTGGCGACTGCCTTGAACGTCGCTTTGCCCAGTGCGGCATCGTCGGCCGTGAAGGTATAGCTGAAATTGAAGTCGGTGGTGCGGTTTGTGCTGCGCACCGGCACCTCCTGGCGCAACGTCCCAACCCAGGTGTAGTTGTCATAGCTGCCCGCCACGCTCTTGTACAACTGGACCTCGACCGTCTCCCGAGAGATAGAGTTGCGGAGCCCGACGCTGATCTGTCGCGTCTGCCCTATGGTGGCAGATTGCGGCACCACGAACTTGGCAATCGCTACGTCGTGCGTCTGCACGTGCACCGTCACAGTGGCTGCTCCGCTGCGGCCATCGGAAGTTTGGTAGGTGATCTTGACGGTGTAGTCGCCATCCTGATCATACCGGTGGTTTAGCGAGCAGCCTGTCCAAGTCGTCCCGTCGCCCAGATCCCAGGAGCAGTCCCCGCCGTAAATGTTAGCTGGATCATAGACGTTGCCGTAGAAGGACAGGGTGTCGTACTTGTTGGGATCGCTGGGGTAGTAATACACCCACACCTGCGGAGGTGGTGCCAAGGCGAGGCTGAAGCTGGCCCAGGGCCCTTCCCAGACCTCTCCGATCATCAGCATGAGGTAGTAGGTCGTGCCTTTCATCAGCTGCAAGCTCATCTGCGACCACCAGGATACGCACCCGACCTGTGTAAGGGAGCTGAGCGCAGTGCCGGTGTACACCGCGAGGCCAGCATAGTAACCGCTCGATTGAATCATTACCGTCTGGTCTTCCGGAGGTGTATAGCGGAACCAGACCGAGCGAGTGCTGTACGTGCAAGCCGGGGGCTCGTCAGGCTCGAGGGATGCATCTGTCATATCAACGCTGGTTGAATAAGGCAGCGCCACGATCGACGTGGCATCTGCAAAGTTGTCGTTGGGCGGCGGTACGGGTGGTGGCGATTGGAACAGCGGGGCGGCCGGTGCGCCGGCCAGCGCGGCCGTTGCACCGATGCTCAGGATGACCAGCGCGGCCAGCAATACAAAGCCGTGCTGCCGATGGGTGGAACTAAGGGTGCCCATTGTGGTCTCCTTTCCAGTGTGGGTCACCGACAAAAAAAGCCGGCCGCGCGTCGAGATCTTCCTCGAAGTGCGAGCCGGCTGACAACCCTTTCATAGACCCTCCCTCTAACCTGAACTAGCGCCAAGGGTGGTCCGATGAAGCAGCGGTGCGAGATGGTTGTACATCGTCCACGGGCGTGCTGCACTGGGCAGTTTCACGCCTCTATCACACTGAACGCCGCGCGGGCGACAATTACGGCGCCGACCTGCCACGCGTGTCGGAGCCGGCAGCCGGGGAAGGGGAATCAAGGTGACCCGCGTGCGCGACGTTGTCGCAAAGTAAGACCCACTACAGCCACCAACCGGCTAGTGTCATAATTATTTGAAGGTTATCCGTGTCGCCCCGATCGGTCTCTGACTTCTCGTCACATCTCGACCGCCTGCCTCCATCGGGACTCACGATCACACTCGGATCATCAAGGAGGCTTCACCATGGCATCCCGGAATCAGTTCCTTGCGGACTGGGTGAAGGGCGCGTACGGCATGGAGTTGGGCCTGGCGCCCATGCTCGAGGAGCAGACGCGGCGCCTCGAGCGGGACAGCGAGCTTCATAAGAACCTGAGCTTGCACCTGGAGAAGACTCACCAACACGCCCGGCTGCTCGCCGAGCGCCTGCAGCGCATGGGGGAGGACCTGTCTGGCATCCGCCCCATCGCTCCTGTTACCTCGGCAATCGGTCGCGTCGACGGCGTGGCGAAGCCCGACGCCGCTCGCCAGGCCGAGCTGCTCGACTACGTTACCGAGACCTTCGAGGTCGCTTCATATCGCGCGCTGCAGTCCCTCGCCGAGATGCTCGGCGATCAGGAAACCGGGCGCGTGTGCGAGCAGATCCTGGCCGACGAACTGGCGATTTCGGATGCGCTGGGCCGCCGCGTACCGGGCGGCAACGTGCCGGGCGGCAACGGCCACACCGACACCCACACGGCCGCGGTGACGCAAAGCCATGTCACGCTCGCACGCGAGTTGTTCGGCGCGCTGAACGAGCACGACCTGGACCATTTCGAGCGGCTGACAGCGCCCTACTACCAGGCTGAGTTGCCCGGCCGTACGGGTCCGGCTGACCGGGAGCAGACCCGCGAGTGGCTGGGCGGCTTCTTCAAGGCGTTCCCGAACCTGTATTACGAGATAAACCGGGTTGCGACGATCGGCGACAGCGTCTTCGTCGAGTGGAACGCGACGGGGACGCACTCCGGGCCCTTCCCGTCGATGGCTGGCGAAATGGTCCCGGCAACGAACAGGCGTGTTGCGATCAACGGGGTGACCATTCTGCGCTTCGAGAACGGCAAGCTCCTCCACAGCAAGGTCATCTCGGATAGCGGCAGCCTGATGCGCCAGATCGGCGTGGCGCCAACCGCACAGACCGCCCCTGTCGTGGAGCTCGGGGTGGGGCGGCAGATCGTACACTTCGAGATCCCGGCGATCGACCGGCGGATCACCGCCCGCTTCTACGGCGAGATGTTCGGCTGGGAATACGAGCACATGGACGAGCCGATGAACTACACGACCTTCAGGACGGGGAATATCGGCGGGGGTTTCCCGGACGTCAACGAGATGAACCCCGTGGGCGAGGTTACGTTCTACGTCGACAGCGACGACATCGAGGCCGACTTGCGGCAGGCCGAGTCACTGGGCGGCAAGACGGTCGTGCCGCTCACCGCCATCCCGGGCTACGGCCGCTTCGCGATTCTGGCCGACCCGGCAGGCAATCACTTCGGCCTCTATCACCAGGATCAGGCAGGCTAAGCCGGGCCGGATGAGGCCGCGAGGCCGCACCAAAGGACCGGTCCACGTGCGTGCGACCGGTCCTTTTATGGCGACGGGAGCAACCGTCCGCCACGGTGCCTTCCATGTGCAAGAGGAAGGTATGCATCTGCCCATGCGGGCGCCCGGGTGCACGGCCTTCCCCACTCTTCGCCCCATCCGTTCCGTAACTTCCCGCGATAACTTGCGCCAGATCAAATGCAAAACGCTCTACCTGCTGTACATTGGCGTCATGACAATTGACGGTTGGCTGCGGACATTGATTCAGGGGCAGCCACCACTCAGAGCGCAGGAGGAGCAAGATGGAAACAGGTTCGGAGACGCGTATCACCCTCGGGAGCCCCGAGAGCATGAAGCTGGAACACGAGGAACTGCACGAGGAACTCTATGCGGCAACGCAAGAGCCCGGCGAGGTCGGCGTGGCTGCGCAGAGGGTGGCAGACCTGCTGCACGCGCACTTCGAGAAGGAAGAGGAGTTTGCCCTGCCGCCCCTTGGCCTGCTCCCCGCGCTCGCGGCCGGTGCGAGCGGGCCGGAGCTCAAGCAGGTGCTGTCCCTCACGGAACGGCTCAAGGCCGACCTGCCCGAGATGCTTGCGGAGCACCAGGGCATCGTCAACGCGCTGGATGAGCTGGCCGCCGCGTCCGAGCGGGCGGGGAAACCACGCTACGTGCGCTTCGCCGACAAGCTCAAGCTGCACCGCGCAACGAGGAAGAAGTGGCCTACCCGACGGCAATCCTGATTGGCGAGTACATCAAGCTGAAGCTGAACGCTTAGAAAGCCGTTTGAAGAAAATGATGAGGAGGACTGAGATGAACTTGAAGCAGAAGTTGAGTGGACGAACGATCAAACCTCTGAGCCTGGTGTTGACCCTGGCCTTGGTGGTGGGCGTGGTGGCATTCGCCAGTCCCGCGCCGGCCTCGGCCCACTGCGATTCCGTCAACGGGCCGGTCGTGGGCGCGGCGCAGGCCGCGCTGAACAAGGGCGACGTCAAGCTGATCCTGCCCTACGTGCAACCCGACGCCGAGGCCGAACTGACCGCTGCGTTCAACCAGGCCCTGAAGGTGGGTAAGCAGGGTGGCGACGCGAAGAAGCTGGCCGAGACATACTTCTTCGAGACCGCGGTTCGCCTCCACAGGTTGGGCGAGGGCGCGACGTACACGGGGCTGAACTACACCACTGACTTCGGACCAGGCCTGGAGGCGGCGGACAAGGCTCTGCAGACGAGTTCGATCGCCGAGGTGAACAAGCTGCTGCAGAAAGCCCTGGCTGACGGTGTTGCAGCCAAGTTCGAGACGGTGAAGACCGCGCGACAGAAGGCGGCCCGCGAGGGCACGCTCGAGGCACAGCGCGAGCGGGCTGAGGCCGAGCTGATCTTCGAGAAGTACGTGTTCGAACTCTACACCGCGATCACCGCTGCGAGCCCGCACAGCGAGGGAGCCGTGCCGCGACCGAGGCTGCTGCCCACTCGCACTAACAAGCAAAACCACACCATGGGACAGGCGGAAGGCGGACATAGTGCCTTCCGCCTGTCCCGCTCGTTTCCCGTTCCGGGCCTTCTGGATTACTATAGATAAAATCCAGACAAGCCAGGGACGGCAGAGATGCCAGGGAGTACGAAAACGCGGCGCACGACGCCGCTGGATTTGACAGCGCCCGAACCGGCCGCTTGCAGCCTCGATCTGCGCCTCCGGCTGCTCGCCCAGGTGCCCTTTTTTGCCCGCCTTTCCCCCGCAGATATCCGCGAAGTTGACCGCTCGTTTGCCGACCGCGGCTTCCAGCTCGGTGACCTCATCTATGCCGCCGGTGATCCGGCGGGCCGGCTCTATGTGATCCTCTCGGGGACGGTGAAGCTGGTTCGTCATTCGCTCGGGGGGCAGGACGTCCTCCTGGACCTGCTCGGCCCCGGCGAGTTTTTCGGCGCCTTGTCCGTCCTTGGCGACGAGGAATATCCGGACACCGCGTCTGCGCAAACCGGATGCTGCCTGATCTCCATCGAGGCCGCCGATTTCCAGGCTATCATGCAGCGCTATCCATCGGTGGCCCTGGCCGTCGTCGACGTGATCCAGGCGCGCCTGCACGCAGCACACGACCTGATCCGTCAGCTAAGCGCGCAGCCGGTCGAAAGCCGGATTGCCGCGGCGCTGCTGAAGCTGGCGGACCGGATGGGCCGGACCGAGGATGGCCGTACCCTCATCCGCGCGCCCCTCGCGGCAGGACCTGGCCGACATGGTCGGAACGACGTTAGAGACTGCCAGCCGTGTGATCAGCCAGTTTCGAGCGCGCGGCCTGATCGAGAGCGGCCGGCAGTGGATCGCGGTCGTGGATCGGGCAGGGCTGGAGGTGATTGCGCAAGGGGAAAAGGTACCGTCGCCCCGCTGACTCGCCCTCGATATTTGTCTCCCTCTGACCCACTGATATAGCATAATGAGTTGAAGCTTAAAACTTCTCGCGCAACCCGAATTCAGTGCATCGCTTGCACCAATACTGTGTTATGCTAATGTGTAACCTTTACTACTTTTGCCCGCCATCATCGAGCTGCGTCGAGCGGCAGTGGTCCCTTCAGATCGAAAGGAGCGAACACGATGGACGCCAGAGCATTGGTGGAAGCGGTGGTTGCGGTAGCGGTAACGCCGGTTGTTTCGGCCGCCATGGCGCTGGCGGTCATTGTGGGGATACTATACTCTCGCCAGGAAGGCATTTCGCTCGTAGGGCTGCGGCCCGCTCTCAAGGAATGAGGCACGGAGTCTGGTTATAGACCGGCGGGTCAGAGCATCTGCCCTGGCCCGCCGGCGCTCGAGATCAGCTAATCAGCGCGCCGCTGGTCGCTCACGGGTAGCTGACGACGTTCGATACCTGGTTGGTGTTGTTCACGGCCGCCCCGGTGTCGTTGACAACATGGTCGATGCCGCCGCTGCCGTTCAGGAAGACCGTCAGGATGTCGTGCAGCTTCACCCCGGGCGTGACGGGCACTTCGAACGCGCGGGACGCGTGGATGTCCACCCCCTGGTTGAAGTAGCAGTAGCTGCCCATGCCCCACGCCTCGTGTGTCTTGCACCGAGTCGCCGACCTTGTAGGCCGCGTAGCCGAGTACGCCGTCGTGCTGCCAGGCCGCCTGGCTCGGCGGATCATACGGCATCTCGTTCTGGAAGAAGATCGTGCGGCCGCGCTCGCCGTTCCAGACAAGCTCGTACTTCTGATAGTGCTCCACGAACAAGCCGTAGGCCGTCACGTCGCTGCCGTTTACGACGACGCCCGTATCCGCAGTGTTCACATCCCAGCCCACGCCGTTCCCGTGGTCGGCCCGCCAGGCCCAGATATGGTCGAGCAGGACGTTATCGCTGTTCACCACGAGGGTCGTCGTCGCCTTGCCGGCCTGCGGCCCGCCGATGCGGAAGAACACGTCGTGCAAGGAAGTCGGATCGTTGGGGTCGCTCCATCCGGCGCCTTGCGGCCCGCCCGAGGCGTTCCTCTTGCCCACCTGCATGAGCACGGGCGAGTTCGCCGCGCCCGCGTCGATCAGCAGGCCGGCGATCTTGACGCCGGGCACGTTCGCGACTGATCAGCGCCATATTGCCGTTGTCAGGGGTAAGCGTCGGGAAGCCGAGCCCCAGCACGACGGTGTCCGCCCGCTTGACGTCGATCGTGCGGTCCAGGTGATAGATGCCGGGCGTTAGCAAGAGGTGCTTGCCCTGCGCGAGCGCGGAGTTGATCTTCTCGACCCGGTCGCCCGGGCTGGCGATGAAGAAATCGCTGAGCGGGATGGAGGTCCCCGCGGCCGGCCCGTTGCTCCACGTCGTGCCACTGGAATCGCGTCTGGAGGGCCGGCACGAACACGTTATACTGGCCCGACGAGTCGACGTACAGGAACGGCCGTTCCCGTGTAATCGGGCTTGTCTCGAGGGTCGTGTAGCGGCGGATGTCGGGCGTGGGCCGAACGACTGCGGCGGGTGCGCCCTCCACGCCCGAGAACACCTGGTTCCACACGCCGTTCGACCAGCCCCCGATGCTGCTGTTGCGCACCAGGAACTGCTGCTGCGACCCGTTGATGATGAACCCGGTCTGCGAGTCGGCGATGAAGCCGCCGCTGGCGTACTGCGGGCCGCCGGTGCAGTAGTCCATCAACGACCAGGTTGCCGCCGGTCACGTTGACCCGGCGCATGGGCGCGGCCTGCGAGACGGCCCAGAAGTTACCCGAGGCCCGGCAGCCGTCGAGTCCCATGACGTTGATGGTGCAGGTTCGACAGCGAGCGCCAGAAGTTGACGAGCGCGATGCAGTTATCGGGCGCAAGACAGCGGTTGTACACGTCGACGTGGCCGTTAATGGTCACGTCGGCGGGCGAAGCGCCCAGGCCGGCCACCTCGGTGTAGTAACCCACCTTGAGCAGCAGCGGCTGAGCAGCGGTGCCGTACGTGCCGGGCATGAACAGGAGCGCGTACCGGTTCGGTCCCATTTCGTCGTCGACCTGCTGAGCGTAGATCGCGTCGGCCTTGGCCTGGATCTCGCTGGTTGGCATGCTGGGGTCGAAGATGATCACGTTCGAGCCGAAGGCCGACCCGCCTTGCGCCTGGGGCGCCGCTGCAGGTGCGGCGGCAGCCGCACCCATGGGAGCAATTACCAGCGCTAACGAAAGCACCGCGAGCGCTGGGAGCCACATTCGCTTGTTCCGCAACATTGCAGTCCTCCTGCGTAGTAGGGTTTAGGCCACACTGTGGCTGGGGAAGACACTGGCAGATCCGCGGCGCAGCCCGTCTACGACCGGTCGCGAGAAGCCGGGAATAAGGATTGAACTTCCCGGAAACTTCATCTGTAGGTGCGAGTACCTTGCGCGCACCCTCACGAAATGGCGGGCGTTGCGCTCGCCTGTGCTGCGTCCGGCCGCGCCAGCGCGCGCAGCTCCCGCCAGTGGCCGACGAACGCCTGGCGCCATGTCGGGTAGCTGTGGTATGGCAGGCCGAACTCCTCACACGTCGCCTGGACGATCGGCGCAAGCCGCGGGTAGTTCAGGTGGCAGATGTGCGGCAGCAGGTGATGCTCGACCTGGTAGTTTAGCCCGCCCATGTACCAGCTCAGCAGGCGGTTGTGGGGCGCGAAGTTCACGGTGGTCATCACCTGGTGCGCGGCCCATTCGTTCTCGATGTGCAGCGGGTTGCCGCTCGGCACAGGGAAATCTGCCTGGCCGCTGATGTGAGCCAGCTGAAATACCACGCCGAGGATCAGGCCGACGGTCAGCATCACGAACACGAAGCCGATCAGCACCTGCCACCAGGGGTAGACCAGCATCGGAATCACGAACATGATCACGGCGTAGACGAGCTTCCCGCCCCAGAACGTGACCTTGTCCGCGGCGCTCATTTTCGGGTAGACGTGGTTGGCGTCGGACTTGCCGAACAGCGCCATCATGAAGTCACGCAGGATGAAGTCGAAGGCGATGAAGCTGTAGATCACGGGCCAGTACCAGGCCTGGAGCCGGAACAGCGGCCGCCATGGCACGCGAGGCGTCAGCCGCATGAGACCGTACGTCTCGACGTCGTCGTCGTAGCCCGCAATGTTGGTGTAGGTGTGATGCCAGACGTTGTGCTTGGTGCGCCACCGGAAGCCGCTGATCCCCAGCAGCTCTGCGCTGAGGCCCATCAGCTTGTTGACGCGCGGGCTGTCCGAGTAGCCCCGATGATTGGCATCGTGCATGACGTTGAAGCCCACGGCAGCAATCGCCATGGCCCAGACCACGCACAAGATGATGTTCACCGGCAGGGGGAAGCGGCCGAGCAAGAGCAGCAGGTAGGCGCCCAGCCACCAGGCAAGCACGACCGCGGTCTTGACGTACATGGCGGGCACGTCACGGGCGGGGAGCTTCTGTTCGGCGAGGTAGGCGTCGACACGCGCGTAGAGCGCTTTGCGGAAGCCGCGCTGCTGCGTGAACGGGAGGCTTCTGGACGACTTGGCAGCGGCGGGTTTTGCCGCGAGGTCTAGCGGGTGCAGTCAAATTTCGTTCTCCTTCGTGAGCGTACTTGTTAGGGGGCTGCAGCGAACGCGCCGGATGGGTCGGTGCAGGCGTGGTGCGATCCACTATATTAATTGTAGCACGGACTCGGAGGAAAGGTGGTGCCGTTGGTTCCAAAAGGCTGTCGCCGGTGCGCTGCAGAGAGCGATCCCTTCTGCTAGGG
This sequence comes from uncultured Chloroflexia bacterium, assembly GCA_963800615.1. GTDB lineage: Bacteria > Chloroflexota > Anaerolineae > CG2-30-64-16 > CG2-30-64-16 > JALOOB01. The sequence continues at coordinate 52,872 of CAWDBO010000015.1, read as the reverse complement.
ATCGCTCTCCCATGCAGTCGCACCGCAGATTTCGCTCCCCTTACTTGGGAGGAGCCGGCTGCTTCTCTTGCTTCTTCTGGCTCTGCTGCTCTTGCTTGACCGTCTTCTGCTTCTGAGCCTTTTCCTTATCCTTCTTGCCGCCCTTGTCTCCCATGGGATCGCTCCTTTTCGTTTGCATAGATCCGGGTGGATTGAGTGGCTGTATTATACCCCCAGGGACGATCACGCAAGCCGATCGCGCGCTCGGCAATCCCTCACTGGTGAGTTCGTCTGTGTCATGGACGCGGGCGAAAAACCAATTCTTTGACCGTGGGGACGCACGACCGTAGAATGAGCGCCTGACATGCGGCGGAGGAGAGGCTCCTTGACGTTCGAGATCGGGCTGCTGCTGTTCATCGTTGCCGTCGCGCTGGCGCTCTTCGCGTTCGAATGGGTGCCGGCCGACGTCGTCGCGCTGGGCATCCTGCTGGTCCTCATCCTCACCGGCCTGCTGCCCGCCGACAAAGCGTTCGCCGGGTTCGGCAGTGAGACGGTCTTGATGCTGCTCGGCCTGCTGATCCTGACCGCGGCCCTGGTCGAGACGGGCGTGGTGGAGCTGGCCGGGCGCTTCATCCTCCGGCGAGCCGCGGCCAGTCCAAACCAGGTCCTGGCCGTGGTCATGGTGGCCGGGCTCACCCTCAGCTCATTCATGAGCAACACCGCGGCGACGGCGTTCCTCCTCCCCGTGGTCAGCGGGGTGGCGGCCAACATGCGCCTCAGCCCATCCCGCCTGCTCATGCCCCTGGCGTTCGCCACCATCCTTGCCAGCTCTGTGACCCTGATCGCCACCTCCACCAACATCGTCGTCAGCGGCATGCTGGTGCAGCACCAGATGGCCCCGATCGGCCTCTTCGAGCTGACGCCGGTCGGCATACCCATCGCGCTCGTCGGGGTCGCGCTACATGCTGGCTCTTGGCCGCCGGCTCATGCCCGACAGGCCCGAGACCCGCACGCTGACCGACGAGTTCCAACTCCGGCCCTACATCACCGAAATACGTGTCCTCCCCAGCTCGCCCCTGGCAGGAAAGACACTCGCACAATCGGGGCTGGGCCACGTGCTCGGGGTGACCGTGCTGGCCGTCGTGCGTGACGGCGAACGGGTCCTGGCGCCGGGCGGCGAGACGGAACTGGCCGGCGGCGACACGCTGCTCGTCGAGGGACAGCGGGATGCGATCCTGGGGCTGCAAGCCGCCGAGGGGATCGAGGTGCACGAGGACGCGCAGCTTTCGGACACGGACCTGGAGGCGGGCGACACCCGATTGGTGGAAGCCGATCATTTTGCCGAACTCGCCGTTCGTCGGCCGCACGCTGCAGGGCCTGAGGCTGCGCGAAGAGCACGGGCTGCAGACCCTTGCCGTCAACCGTATCTCGGGCATGCGCCACGACCGGCTGCGGGAGGTGCGGCTGCGGATGGGCGACGTGCTGCTGCTGCAAGGGCGGCAGGCGCCAGCTGGCCGCGCTGCAGGAGCGCAATGCGTTCCGCGTGCTGGGCGTGGTGGAGAGCAAGCGGCCGCGGCGCCGCCGGACCGGCATCGCGATGGTGCTGTTTGCCGGATCGCTGGCGCTTGGCGCAAGCGGGATCGTATCCCTTGCCGTCGCCGCCCTGCTCGGTGCGCTGTTGGCATTCCTCACCGGCTGCATCACGCCGGAGGAGGCCTACCGCCGGGTGGAGTGGCGGGCTCTGATCCTGATCGCGAGCATGCTCGCCCTGGGCGCCGCGCTGCAGGAGACCGGGGCCGCCAACTACCTGGCCGGCCAAATCGTACGCGTGGCCGGCGAGCGCGCACCCGGTTTGGATCCTGGCCGGCTTCTTCCTCTTCACCGTGCTGCTGACCCAGCCCATGTCGAACCAGGCTGCCGCGGCCGTGGTGCTCCCATCGCACTCCAGACCGCATCGCAGGCCGGGCTGAACCCCCGCGGGTTTGCGATGATGGTGGCGATTGCGGCCAGCTGCTCCTTCCTGACCCCGCTCGAGCCCGCGTGTGTGCTGGTCTACGGCCCGGGCCGCTACCGCTTCCGGGACTTCCTCAAGGTCGGCGCGCCGCTCACGCTGCTGATCTTCGCCATCGCGATGGCGCTCGTGCCGCAGATCTGGCCGCTGACACCTTATAACACTGCACCCCGAGTTGCCTGGGGCGGCCCGGGGTGCAGCAGTGATCGGGGAACCGAGTGTGTTTTGCTGGTCTATTTCTGGGCGGCAGTGTAGGCTTTGCAGACTTCCGACCACACCTTTCCGTTCGCCTGATTGTAGCGCGCCTGACATCATCTTCGTCCAGTCGTCTGGACGGTTCGCTTCCATCCAAGGAGTAATCTTCGTTACGGCCCTGGCTTGAGCCAGCATGTCATCCGGGCTCATGGTGATCTCCATGGTCTGCATCTTGCCGTCCTTGCTTCCGACGACCAGATCCTCTTGCACCTCTTGGTTCTGCTTGAATATGCCGAGAGCAACGAGGACTGGAGAGCAGTCGTCATGCACGAGCAAGGTGCAGCGGTACTTGTCGCCGTCCAAAGTGCATTCCTTAACCGTCTGTACGGTGCCCAGGGCCATTTGGTACTCGAGGTATTTCCGCAGGGTCCCCTTGTCGCCGGTGTTCAGGGAACCTGAATCAACAAAAGAAAGTCCGTTATCGACGAAGAGCGCCAGCACGGCGTCCGCATTGTGCTGATTGTAAGCATCTTGGTAAGCTTTCAGGATGTCAGGCACGGGCGCAGTGGCTCCGCCAGCTTGGCTGGCGATGTATGCTTTGCAGACTTCCGACTGCACCTTGCCCACTTCCCGGTTATTCACACCACTTGTGATCCTGGCCCAGTCCGCGGGCCGATTTGCTTTCACCCATTCCGAGAACTTCGGCAGGAACTCGTCGGTGAACTTGCGCCAGTCATTAGGGTCAACCGTGATCGACATCACCTTGATCTTGCCGTCCGCGAGCTCAACCACGAGGTCGTTCTGGACGTCGACGATCCCCATTGCCTCCGCACAATCGTCGTGTGCTAACATAGTACAAGCATACTTGTCACCGTCGAGCATGCAATCCTGGAACTTCAGCACCCCGCCCGCTTCCATTTGCATCTCCAGATAATACGCGCATGCTCCTTTTGTCACTTGTGTCGATGAAGTGCAGGTCAATGAAGTTCATTCCCAGATCGACGAAGAGCGCAAGTACCGCATCACTGTCACCACGGTTGAATGCGTCCTGATACGCTGTGAGGATATCCGGCACGGCGACGGTTGCTTGTGCTGTTGGCGCGGGCTCCGGGGTTGGGCTCTGGGGCACCGGCGTCGGGGACGGGGGGACGGGGGTGGGTGATGGTGGGACGGGTGTCGCGGTTGGCGGCGCTGCTTGCGGAACCGGTGCGCACCCGGCAACTAAGGCCAGGAAAGCGCAAACGACGACGATCAGAGCGAGCTTTCGGACGTTCATACTGCCTCCTTTGGCGTGTCATATGCCGTAAGGCGGTAACAGGAGAAGTGGGACAAGCTGGCGGAGCGAAGAGCAGCCGGCGCCCAGCGGTGACTTGCAAAGCCTTGTGCAATTGTTTCCAATGTTACCATCTGCATTCGGCCATGTCAAAGCGGCTAGGAGCCCCTTTCGGCGCCGGCCGCGATGATCCCGGCGATTGGCTCCGACCTTCCGGGGTGACGGAACAGTTCTGCTTCAAATCTATAGTAGTCAACGCCACAAATACTCAATCCGCGTTGCGCGAGACTGAGCCAGGTTGTTACCGGGTGCCTCAAGCCAGCGAGCTCCGGCTGCTCGTATTCCTGTCGTAAGGAGATCTCGCATGGCTTCGTCCGAAAGCGCACTCGACGCCGAAGGTTCCTCGTCACCCTCCGCGCTGGCACGCTTGCTCGTCGCTCATCCGGTCACTTCTTACTTTGTCCTGGCGATCGCCGGGACCTGGCTGTGCCTGCTGCCCATCCTCGTCAGCGCGGACGCGCTCAACCTGGTTCCGTTTACGCCGTCTTTCCCGCTCTTCGTCGCGCTCTTCGTGCTGAGCTCGTACGCCGGCCCGACGCTGGGAGCGGTGATCGTGACCCGGGCGCTGGAAGGCGGGCCTGGCCTCAGGCGCTTCTTCCGCCGCTACATCCAGTGGCGCGTGGGCGTCCTGCCCTTCCTGCTCGTGTTCTTCGGCTTCCCGCTCGTCTGGTTGGCCGCCATGACCGTGCAGCTTGGCGGCGAGGTGTGGCAGGCGCTCGCGGCGCAGCCGCTGACGTTCTTCACGACGTATCTGCCCGCGGTGCTCATCTTCCCGGCGCTGATCACCTGGGGCGAAGAGCCGGGCTGGCGGGGCTTTGCGCTGACCCGCCTGCAGGAACGCTACACCCCGCTGGTCGCCGCGCTCACGGTCGGCTTCGTACACGGGGTCTGGCACCTGCCCAATTTCCTGATGACGTCGGGCCCGACCGCGGCAGGGCCGTTCGACCCGCTCAAGTTCGGCGGGAACATCCTCGTGATCATGGTCATTTCGATCATCTTCTCGTGGGTGTTCAACCTGGGCAAGCAGAGCATTCTCATCGCGGTGCTCCTGCACGCCTCTTTCAACGCGAACGGGCGCGTGGCTAAACGGAGTCGTGAAGATCCCGCTGGCGACGGAGTACGTGCTGTACGGTCTCTACCTTGCCATCGCGCTGGTGTTGATCATCGCCACCCGGGGCCGGCTGGGTTACCGTGGGATCGGCGAGAACGGCTGGCAGCCTCCCGGCGCAAGACTCTGCGCTGGCCGGCGTCGACGCAGTCGAGAGGTGATCTCTGGCGCACGCAGGCTGTTGCCGAGGCACGGTCACGATTCGCGGCGGTCCGTGACCTCGGCAATAGCCTCGATTTCGACCAGGCAGCCGAAGTGGAGTTTCGCCACGGGTATCACGACCCGCGCAGGCTTGTGATCGCCGAAGAACTCCGCGTAGACGCGGTTGACCGCTTCCCATTCGTCGATGTCCGACACGTACACCCGGCATTGCACGACGTCGCTGCGGGAAAGCCCCGCATCCTTGAGCACCCGTTCGACGTTTGCCAAAGCAAGCCGGGTGTGCGCCTCGATCCCGCCCGGCGGCGCCTCGCGCGTATCGGGGTCGATCGATAGCTGGCCGGAGATGTAGAGCATTCCGTTGGAGATGACGCCGGGGCTGTAGTGGCCCTTGTTCTCGGCACGATACTTTGGGGTAATCTTCTCCACACGCTCGTCCTTTCTGATGCCGGTTCGTGGTCTTGACGGCAGCGCAGTATAGCACGCGCTGTCGCCCGAGACGGCGATACGCGGAAACCTGATTGACCGATACCCGCTCAGATGTTATAGTGACGCGGCATCTTCAAATTTACAAGGCAAACAGAAAGGGGTGCGCAATGCGCGCGACTCTTCCCTCGCTTCTCTCCATCGTCGCCCTGGCCGTCGTGGCTGTGCTGCTTGCGCTGAGCGTCGCAGCGTGCACGGTCCAGGTCGCGCCGACACCCAACATCGACGAAATCGCCCGGGCCGTGGCAGGTACGTGGGCCGCGCAGACCGCAGAGGCCGCCGGGGGCGGGAGCGGTTCGACGCCCGCGGCGTCCGAAACCCTTGCCGTTGCCGCCGGCACCGCTGCCGCCGGCACTCCCGAAGCCACCCTGTTGGCAACCCTGCCCGCGGCCGCCACTGTCGTTTCTTCGACGATGCCGGCGGCCGGTGTGACCCCGACCGCACCTGTCACGCAGGCAGCGCAGCCGCAGGCCGCGGGCACGCCGGCTGCACGCCTACGATCCCTCCCACGGCGACCATGTCCCCGACGTTCTCCGCGCCGTGCCCGATCGCGACGAACCCGGAACTCGTCCCCGGGTGGGATCGCTCGACCTTCGGCTGCCCGGCGGGAGAAGCGGCCGTGGTGTGGGCGGCGTGGCAGCCGTTCGAGAAGGGGGGCATGTTGTGGCGCGACGATACCGACCAAACGTACGCACTGACCTGGGAGGGGGCCGACGCCAGCCGGGGGGCCGTCAAGAACGGCGGCGCCGAGTGGCGGTGGGATAACAGTTTCCCGGAAGGCCGGGACCTCAAGCCGCCCGAGGGGCTGTACGAGCCGGTGCGCGGCTTTGGCTACGCGTGGTTCAAGTTCCTGGGGGGGCCGACCGGCAGCCTGGGGTGGGCGCTGCAGCCCGAGCGCGGCTTCTGTGCGACGCTGCAGACGTTCGAGCGGGGGTTCGTGATGAGGAGCACCACGGCGGGCCCGTGTAAGGATGGCCTGTTCAACATGGCGCGCGATCCATCGTTCACGCCGCTGTTCATTGCGATCGACAGCGATGGACGCTGGCGCCGGTATTGATCCGAAGGGGGCGGGCCTGCTGCCCGCCGTCCGGCGATGATTCAATGTTGTAAGGCCGCGTGTGCCGCTCGTCGTACAAGCGTTCGCGACAAAAGTCGCGTGCAAGTTTATGGGCATCGTGATACAGTCCTTGCAGTCTTGAAGGAGGTGTGCCTGGGGCGCAGTCAAGGATTATGGTGTTACCGGCGGGGTTCGCCACGGCACGGCAGAGGCTGAGGGCAAAACAGAACCGAAATTCTGCCGTGGTGGCCGGGCGGGTCGCGCAAGCGAAACTGCGCCGCGCCACCGAGGAAGAGCTCGCGCAACGGCTCTACAGCATTCTCCTTGCGGTTCACGCGGCTGAGAGCGACCCCGGAGAGAATCCCGCTCGGCTGGCAGCCTTCCTGGATTTGATTCACGCGCAATCCGCGGCCTCCCTCGAGGACGTGCGCCGCCTCGGAACCTTCCGCTGAAGGCAAAAAGAACTCCCGGCGGAACGCGCCCGCCGGGAGTCTCCCTCATCCACCTTGCCCGCTGTTAGTGCCCTGATCCCTTCCCGGGGTTGCCCTTATCTGCCGGCTTCCCGGGCAGGTCAGGCTTGCCTTTGTCTTCCGGCTTACTCTGATCCTCGGGTTTACCCTGATCCGCGGGCTTACCCTTCACCTGGTCGCCCGGCCCCTTGGCGCCATCCAGGACCTGGATCAAGCTGGCCTTTGGGGTTTGACCGTTAGCCGCAGGCGGCGCCGTGACGACGTGGACTTTCGCGCCGACCTTCGCCTGTCCCTTGTTCTGCTGAATGTTGGTCGCAGCAGTCACCTCGACCGTGCGACCGCTGATGCGCCACATGCCGATCAGCCCCGCCGGCATCTGCTCAACGACGCCCTTGAACTGCGCCGGCCCAAGCCCGGGGTTCGTCTTCGGGACCGGGACCGTTTGCACGCCGCGGCGGGGTTCCACCCAACTCACCTTCAAGAGCTTTGCCTGCAGGCCCGTGCCGGTTTGAATCCCCACACCTTGCGCCAGCAGGCCCTTGCTCGGCGTGCCCATGATCCGGGTGTCCTTCGTGATCGTAAACCGGACGCCCGCGATCGTCCACTCCGCCGCCGAGAATGCCTCAATCGGCCCGTAGACGGTGACTTCGCCGTCCTTAACGACGGGCGTGTTTGCCGGCGCGGCGTAGACGATGATCTTGCTCGCCGTGAGAGGCCCCGCAGCCGTGCGCCGTGCCATGACGTTGGCCCACATCCCGGCCTTGGCCTCTGTGACCCCCTCCAGGATCACCTGGGTGGCCGTGGTTGTCTGCACGGGTATCCCCCCGATCGTCCATACGCCGCCCGTGGCGCCGACCGTCTGGATCACCCCCGAGAACTTGACGTCAAACCCACCGGGCTGAGTTGTACCCGCTGCGATGCCGGGGAGAGCGGTCCCCAGGATCATCAGAAGCGCGAGAACCAGCACCGGAGCCAAACTGCGATGCTTCATCGTTCCCTCCCATTTGGAGTAGTGGCCTATGAACAGATAAACGGAGGAAGACGGCGCAGCGATACGGCCTTCTTTCACAGATGATGAGGCCGCGCGACCAGGCTTGCGAGGCCCGGCGTCACCGCCGGAGCTTGTTCTCCTCGTGCCACTTTTGCCGCGCAACGAAATCTTCCGGATACATGGTCACCTTCTCCGGCGTGAAGGCGAAGTCCCACCCTTCGGCCGCAATGGCGCGGGTGATGGGACCGGCATCGAAGCGCAGCCCGCTGAAGCGCTCGGGTGGCTGCGTTGCGAGCCAGGCCCAGGCATCCCCTAGTCCAACCGGGTCAGCCCACTTCGCCTTCTCCTGCTCGGGCATGGCATCGAGTCGCCCAGGTGATGCGGGTGGTCTTGATCGGCGCGCCCGGGCCGATGCTGTTGAGCGCGATCCCGAACGGTGCCGCCTCGAGCGCGAGGGCTTTCATGAACCCTTCCTGCGCGTGCTTGCCCGCGCAGTAGGCAACTTCGTCTACGTAGCCGCGCATGCTCGATCCGCTGGCCACGCCCATGATGTGGCCGCCGCCCTGGCGTTTCATCATCTCCCACGCGGCGTACGTCGCGCTGTAGAGGCCGCCGACACTTACGTCGATCTGCCGCTGCCAGATGTCCGGGCTCATGTCGTCGAAGCGAACCAGCGGCATGTAGACGGCGTTCTGCACGACGACGTCGAGGCGGCCCCATTCGGCGGCGATTTCGGCGACGACGGCCCGAAAAGCCGCGCGATCGGCGACATCGAGCGTGCGGACGAGCAACGTCGTGCCGTCGGACCGCAGGTCGTGCGCCGCCCGCGCGAGTTCCTCCTCGTTAATGTCCGTCAGGCAGACCTTCGCGCCGTGTCGTCCGAGGCCCCGGCAATGCCCCAGCCAAGGCCGCGGGCTGCGCCGGTGACGAGCGCGACTTTGCCCTCCAATCGAGTCATGGGTTTTCTCCTTTAGTTCACCGCTGCTGCAGCGCTGGAAGGGCCGGAGCTATACCTGCCCCGCCGGGTGCAAGTATAGCACGTGCGCCGGTGGTGCGGCGGACGCCGGCCCTCTACCTGCCAACGGCGTCGGGGAAGATCTCTTCGGCGCTTGGATACATCTGGTCAGGACGATCGAACAGGCGGCACGAGCGACCTGAGGATGGCCCGCACGGCATCGACGTGCAGCATGTCGCGGTAAACCTCCCGGTAGGGCAGGTTCCCCGAGACTGCGCCGAGCAAGGCCTCGCGGAGGGCTGGGCTCTGCCGCGCTGCCTGCAGGACCCGGTCGACCAGACCGAGGCCGCTCGACGCCCTGACCAGGTGGCGCATGCTCTTGCCGTAGATGAGGTCGCCCGTGATGTCCCGGTTGGCCCGGGCATAGTGCTCCCTGAACGCGCTCTCGGTCACCCCCGCATGGAAGATGGCTTCGGCCGCCCGAATCCCGGTCATCACCGCAGACGTCACGCCCTTGCCCTTGAAAGCGCGCACCAGCCCGGCCGCGTCGCCGACGGTCACGTAGCGGTCGCCGTAGTAGTGCCCGGCAAGCGAGCAGGGGAAGCGGCCCTTGAAGGCGTCCAGGTCGGTGCGGTCGAGCTTGCCCGCTTGCTCGTAGTTGGGCAGGACCGCCTTGACTTCGGGCCGGGCCAGGAAGGCGACCATCTGCTCGTCCGTGACCGCTCCGCCCGCGATGTTGATCGTGAGGTGGTCGTCCTTGGGCGTGACCGCGCCGAACTCGATGCCGGGAGAGTTGCTCAGGAAGGCATGGATGCGCGGTCCGAAAGCTGCCATGGCCTCCGGCCCCGGGTGGAACCGGGTGACGACGCTGCTCAGGGCGTCGGGCGGGCGGTAGCCGGTCGAGCGGGCAAACACCGCGGCGGTGCCCTCGTCCATGCCGAACGCGCCCACCACCACGTCCGCCTCCAGCGGGACGCTCTCCGTGTACACGACCACCCGATCGGCGTGAAAGTCCAAGTCCACCGCGCGGGCATGGATGACGTCGAGGCCCCGCTTGCGGGCGCATTCGAGCATGTAGTTGTCGAACTGCACCCGGCGCAGCGCCACGGAGCCTCCTCTTCGTCCAGCACCAGCTGCTCGTGAGCGCTGTGCAGGATGTATCCCACGATCTCGCGGTGCTCGATGTCCATCGGGAAACAGACCTGGAGCCGGTGTGCGAGCAACGCGGGCAGGGGCGGCGTGAGGACGCCCACGCAGAGATTGTGATGCCGAGCGCCCGAGAACTGCTTGCCCTCCAGGATGGTGATGTGGAGGCGGCGGTTGGCTTCCCACGCCAGCCGGTGCAGGAGCAGGGCGCACGCGACGCCGCCCGGGCCTCCGCCGACGATGACGACCCGGCTGCCGTCGGGCAGACCTTGCGCCTGGGGCATGGGCGGCCGCGGTTCTTCAGCTTCTGATGGTTGCATCTGCGAGCAGCCTCCGAGCAGCACCGGCCTCAGCGCCGATAACCCGGCGCGATGCTAAGCCCGCAACACCTCGCGTGCAAAAGCCAGCGCGCCTTGCGGCCGCAGGGCCAGGCGGAAGAGATCAAGATAGGACTCGTCGCCGGTCAGCATGCCCCAGAGCAGCCGGGCGTGAAGCGGGCGGCCTGCGCCTGACCCCGCTTCCTCAGCCACCAGGCCCCAAACGCTCGCATGAATCGTTCGGGGCGCAAGACCTTGCTGGTGGCCGCGAACAGGAGCGCGCCGAAGCGGTTGTCCAGCGCGATCTGGGCGCAGGTCGGCCTGTAGGCGCGGTCGAAATCTTCGCGCCCGATCCCGAATGCAACTGCTGCTGTCATGGCTGCCCGCGCGGTGAGGAAAGCGGAATGGATGCCGTCCTTGTAGAGATGAGATACGGCGGCATCGCCGACGGCAGACCCAGCGGTCGCCGTAGTACCCGCGGGCGGCGCCGGTGAGGATGCGGGGATTGCAGCCGCAGACGCTTTCGGGCGCGGGCGGGAGGACGGCGCCCAAGGTGGAGGCGTGGGTATCGTAGAAACTCTGCTTGGCCGACGCCGGGTGCTTGTGCGCGGCGCCGGCCCACAGCAGCGATACGTTCAGGTATTCGCCTTTTGGCACCAGCGCGCCGAACAACAGTCCTGCGGGCCGGCCGAAGAAGCCGGCAACCGTATCTTCGGGCCAATCAGCCGGGCGGCGAATCTCGTCCTGCACCATGACTGCGCTGCTCGGCGGCTGATAACCAAAGCCAGGGTCGAGCGGCGAGCGGCTGTTGACCCCCGTGGCGAGGATGAGGAGGTCGGCGGTCTCGGAGCCGTCGTCCGTGTGGACGACCGGGCGGGAATCCCAGGTGACCTTGCGTATGCGGACAGGGACATGGCGCGCGCCTGCGGCCATGGCCTGGCCGAGGAGGAACCCGTCGAAGCTGGTCAGCGGCGGGCCGCGATGCTGGCGCGGCCCGGTGCCCCGATACACGCTCAAGTTCCGGCGTTCTGCGCCGGGTTGCGCGAGCGTGGTGACCTGCCCGGCAACGTGAACCTGGTATACCCGCAGTTCTGACTGGATGACGTCCGGCGGTATCGTGAGGCCCAGTGAAGCGATATTGCGGAGCGCGCCGGCAGAGAGAATGCCCGCGCACCCCTTGCAGTTGTGGGCTGCGCCCGGGGTAAAGAAGTCACGCGGCTCGTAATGTCGACCGCGCAGTCGATCCCTTCCTGCCGGGCGAGCTTAAGCAGGTGGAGCGCGGCAAAGCTGCCTGCCGGCCCGCCGCCGGCAATGATCACTCGATCGCCGTTCCGCAGGCGTAAGCCGCTCATGGTGCTGCCTCGTACAGGTTGTGATGGCGGGGAAGCGTTGCAGGTGTGCGATGACCACCCGGGACACGATTGTAGCACAAATCCGGCGTGGAACTAAAGCGACATTTGTCATGCTCGCAATGCCGCGCACCGTCTGTTTCCCGGCGTGCCGCGACGCGCAGCTACCTGCATGCATCACTTCTGTGCTAGACTGTCGACTCAGCCCACATGGAGGCGACATCATGGCAGCACCCGATCCCCGTGAAATGCTCGCGCCCTACCTCCAACCCTGGCACGCGGCGATCGCCGATCCCGAGGCAGCTCAGGCCGCCGTGCTCCACCGCAACCTCAAGATCTACGCACAGACGGGCTACGGCAAAGAGCACGGCGCGAGCCATGTCGGGACGGTGACGGACTACCGCGCCGCGTTTCCGGTCACGACCTACGAGACCTATAAGCCGCTGCTGGCCCGAGTCATGGCAGGCGACACCGGCCTTCTGCTGACCGAGGAGCCGATCGGTGGGCCATCACCCGCGGGTCGACCAAGGGCGAATCGAAGTTCATCCCGATGACGCCGACCGACCTGAGCATGCGGGTGAGCGCGGCCCGGGCCATGCTCAACTTTGTCGCTACGACCGGCCGGGCGGACCTGTTCAAAGGCGTGAACCTCAACCTCAACTTTCCGTCAGAGGTGGGCAAGGTGAAGATGGGGGAGCGCGAGGTGGCGTACGGGTACAGCTCGGGGATCTACACGAAGTACGTTTCGACCCGCACGCCCATCCGGTCCGTCCCGGCGCAGGACGAGATCGACGCGCTGGGCGGGGGCAAGACGCAGAAGGACTGGGACGCGCGCTTCGAGCTGGCTTACCAGAAGTGCAAGGATCAGAACGTCACGCTGGTGGGCGGGGTGGCGCCAACCGCGGCCAGCTTTGGCGCGTACCTGCGCCGGGTCCACCGCGCCTACCCGAAGGACCTGTGGAAGACGCAGGTGATGACCCTTGGCAGCGTGCCGGGAATTTACACCTGCTACGAGCCGTCGCTGCGCGCGCTGTATGGTGACGTCGCTATCCGGGAGATTTATGGGACGACGGAAGGCATGTTCGGCCAGCAGCGCGACGAGCGCCGGGCGTGGACGCCGAATTACGACCTCTTCTTCTTCGAGGTCGAGGTCCGCGGCCAGCCGATGATGCTGCACGAGATGCGGCCGGGCGAGATGGGAAGCCTGGTCGTATCGACGCCGATCCTCGCGCGCTACAAGATCGGCGACCTGATTCGCGCCTTCGAGCCGCCGTACTTCCGCTGTATCGGCCGTGATCGGAGATGGACGCCGCTGCGGTACGGGTGGGACGAGCTGATGTCGCTCAACCTGGGGCGGCTGTAGTCGGGAAGCCGGTCAGCGCCGCCTGGTTACCGCTCCGACGAGAAGCGCCGCGCCGACGACGATCAGCACGAGCGGCCAGATGACCTCCCAGCGCAAGGCGTCGCCCAGGCCGATGGCAATCAGGATCACCGCGAAGATGACCGTGCCGCCGATGGGCTTGCGGTACTCGGGGAACAGCACCCGGATGAGCGCTTCCATCAGGAAGATCGCGCCCGCGCCGATGAAGATGATCGACCAGGGGCTGCGCCCGGCCATAAACGGCAGCAGGTTCTCGGCCAGCAGGACGAGTCCGACCCAGATCAGCACCGCGGCCCACGCCATCGCGCTGAGCGGGTCGTTGCGGAACTTCTCGCCGCGGCCCTTCTCGTCCTTTTCTTCCTTCTTCTCTTCCTTTTTTTTTCTCTTCCTTGTCGCGCCCGGTGTCGTCCGCCATGTGGTCCTCCTTGGCAGGAACGGTCAACATGAGCATTGTATCACCAGTTTGGTGCTTCCGCCGCGCCCAGTTGCGCCGGCTCGCACAACACGCCGTCCTCGCACGAAATCTACATCTTTGACATCCTGGATTGCCCGTTGTAGGCTACTTCCGGCGCTCACCCAAGGCGCCGTGGACCGAACTCCCCATGCACATTCCGGAGGTCCCCGACCAACGGAGCATCCTCTGCAGGCAAGAGTGTTACGCAAATGTAATGTTACACCGGCCATGCGGAGGATAAGCTGCAAGGCAAACGAACATTTTTCGGAGCCGAGAAGCCATGGCAGAAGAAGCGAGCGTCGGGCGGCAACACCGGTATCGGGTGGGGGAGCGCGTTCACTGCACGGTCAGCGGAATCTACCCGTTTGGCGTCTTCGTGCGGCTGAGCGATGGCACGGAGGGCTATATCCGCCTGCGCGAGCTCTCGCTCGAGGGCGACGAGCGCGGGCTCAAGGAATGCCAGGTCGACCGGACCATGACGGCTGTCGTGACCGAACTGCCGGAGCGCGGCAAGCACTACGAGTTGAGCCACCGGCTGGCGCTCCAGGACCCCTGGGAGACCTTTCTCGCCACCCATACGGAGCGCGACGTCGTTACCGGCGTCGTCAAGACACTCTCCAACGCAGACGTGATGGTCGAGATTGAGCCGGGCGTCCGCGGACACATCCCTTTGCGCGAGATTGCCACCTGGGACGTGGCGGAGCCGAAAGACGTGCTCTGGACTGGCGACTGCGTTCAGGCGACGATCACCCGGCTGCAGAGCAACCCGCCCCGCATGACGCTCAGCATTCGCCGCGAGCTCGAGAAGTCCGCCCGCATCACCTCGCTGCTCGACCGCCTGGACCAGCAGTCGGAGCCGGGCGAGCAGGCGGACTTAGTGAGTGCGGCGGAGCGTGACCTCTTGCCGCCGCTCCCGTATGAACCCGTGCAATTGCCCGGACCGCTCCTTCTTGTGGACGATAACGACGAGCTGCGGACGGAACTCGCGCAGTGGTTGCGCGGTTTGGGGTGCATCGTCGAGGAGGCGTCCTCCGGTCCGGAGGCGCTCGCCCGGGCGCCGAGGGGGCACTACGCACTGGTCATCGCGGACCTGGACATGCCTGGGCTGGACGGCGTGACGGTGATCAGCAGGCTGCGCACCAACGGCGTCAAGATCCCCATTGCGGTCATGAGCGACCCCGCGTATATCGTCGAAAACCTGCACGCCCTGCTCGGCCTCGATATTGCGTCTGCCCTGCCGAAGCCGTTCGACAAGCGGGACGTACACGACCTGCTGAAACGGCTTGAGGCAGGCGAGCGGCCCCGGCTGGATGCGTCGACGTGGGCACAACCGCTCAAGTTGCAGCCGATACAGGCGACGGTGAAGCTGCTTGAAGCAGATGACCCGATTGCCGTCCGCATGGAGAAGGTGCTCGAGCGCGTCGTGCAGGACACCGGCGCAAGCCACGGCGCCATCTTCCACCTGAACCCGGTCTCGCTCCAGATGGAGGTCACCGCGTTCACGCCGTCGATACGCATCGCGCCGGAGGCGGTTTACGGCTTGCTCGAAAGTCCCGTGCGGGACGCGATCGCCGAGGACAGGGTCCTGGTCGAGGGTCACGTCATGGAGGATGACGTGCAGGCCCGGCGCTTCACCAAGCTGCTGCGGCTGCTGCCATTCGAATCGTGCATGGCCGTGCCCCTCAATGCAGGCGGCCAGGTGGAGCACGCACTCTTCCTGTTCCACCGCTCGCCCGCGATGTTCCATCTCTACCGCCAGCGTGATGCCCTCGCCGCGGCCACGCTGCTCAGCGCGCTGCTCGAGAATCAGGCGCTGGAGAAGCGGATGCGCGACCTGAGCGGGCTGCTTCTTAGCGGCCAGCTGGCCGCGGGTTTCGGTCACGAGGTGCACAACAAGCTGGCGATCCTCAACCTGCAGTTCGATAACCTCCGGGCGGACCTCGGCGAAATCCTTGCCGGCGATCCCGAGTTGAGGGACCGCGGGCGTGCACAGGCCCTGACTGCGGCGGCAAATGCGGCCGCGGCAGCCTCCGCCGAGCTGCAGCGCACCGTGCGGGATTTCCGCAAGCTCATGGCGCAGCGGCAGGAAGAACTCGTGAACGTCAACCAGGTGGTCCGCCAGGCAGAGGAGCTTATCCGGCCGATTGCCAGGCGCAGCCAGGTGGCGGTCAAGCTCGAGCTGGCAGCGGAGCTGCCGATGGTCTGGGGCAGCGGCTTGGGGCTCCAGCAGGTCATTTTGAACCTTCTGCTGAACGCCGTGCAGCATACGGCCGTAAAGAAGCACACCGTGAAAAGCGTGACCGTCCAGACACGCTGCGCGGCTTCTCAAGAGGACGGCCGCATAGAGATACGCGTCATCGACACCGGGCCCGGCATTCACCACCAGCTGTGGGACAAGGTCTTTGAGCTGGGCTTTACCACCCGCGGAAGCGAGGGGTCAGGGCTGGGATTGTTCATCGCGCGCAGCCTGCTGAAACCCATGAGCGGTCATATCTGCATCGAGAGCAGCTACGTGCCCCTGGGAACCACCTTCCTGGTCGACCTACCTGTCGCAACAGCTTAGCAGAGGAGCGAGCCTCATGGCTGACAACCGGCTCCGGATTCTCATCGTGGACGACGAGAAAAGCCTGCGCATGCCGCTGCAGAACGCGCTGCAGCGGCAATTCGGCCAACTGGTCGACGTTGCCGAGAACGGCGCCGAGGCCGTGGCCATGGTCGAAGCGGCTGACGGGCGTTACGACGTCGTCGTCCTCGATCAAACCCTCATCCCTGGGCCCCTCGGGATCGACGTGATGAAGCAGCTCCGGTCGCGCTGGCCGAACCTCGAGTGCATCATCATGACCGGCTGGGGGGAACTGCGCGATGCATCTCTGGCCGCGGGCGCGTTCGCCTACCTCGACAAGCCGTTTGACGTTCGGGAGTTGGCGCTCTGGCTTCGCAACGCAGCGCAGACCGTGCGCGCCCGGCTGGTGCAAGACGCAATCCTCTCCGGCCAACCTGCCGCGCGCGGTGCTCAGCTTGATCGTCGAGAATGTGCGCACGCTGCTGCAGGCAGATCAAGCCGCCATCGTGCTGCAAGACACGGTGACCGGCCGGCTCGAGGTCCACGATCTGCCGAAGTTCGACCGGTGGACGCGGCACTTTACGAAGCGGCTGCTGACGCGGGAGATCGCCGAGAGCCGCCAACCGGTCATCCTGCCTGACCTCAATACCGTGCCTGGGTTGGACCCGCGTTTCGCCGCGGCAGGCTACCGCTCGCTGATCGGGATGCCCATCCTGCGGGGCAACCGGGCAGAGGGCGCTCTCTACGTGTACAGCAGGCGCGAAAACCATTTTGACGACTGGGCGCGGGCGGTAACCGCCGGGTTCGCGCGCTTTGCCGGGCTGGCGGTTGCGAACCTGTACATGGTCCGCCAGATCGAATCATACGGCGTATACACAGAGGAGCTGCTGGCCCTCGACGGAAAGATGGTCCACGCGGCCGACGAAGCGGAGCAGCTGGAGCTGGCGTGGCGGTTCGTACACGATACGCTCGGCATCGACACCTTCTTCGTCGCCTTTTACGATCAGGCCACCGACACGCTCTGGTTTCCCGCCGCGTATGATGAGGGCGCACCGGTAAGCATCCCGCCCCGCAAGCTCGCAGGTGACCGGGAGCAGTGGGGGATCACGGGGCACGCAGTCAGGACGGGCGAGGAGCTGAACTGGCAGAGCGAGTCGGATAAAGCAGCGCAGTGCGCGGCGCTGGGCATCAAACCCGTGGAGTTTGGGCCGAAGTGCCGCTCCTGCTTCTGCATGCCGATCTGCTCCGACGAGGGCATCATCGGCACGCTGTCGATCCAGGCCTACCGTGATCACGCGTTCAGCCCGGCGCAGATTGAGGCGTGCCGCGCGCTCGGCAGGCAGTTGGTGCCGGCAATCATCAACGCACGCTTGCTCGCCCGCCAGCGCAAGACGACGGAGCAGCTGGCCGCGCTCGGGAATCTGGCGCGGCACATCGAGCGCGGAGCAGAACCAGGGAAGCCTGCTGCGCACGGTGATTCACGCGGCCCTGCCCTTGCTCGACGCTGAGGGTGGCGCGATCTACGTCCTGGAGCCGTCGGGCGGGGCGTTCAAACAGGCGGCTGTCCTTCCGGAAGACTTTGGCGTGCCTTATTCGAGCCGCGACGTCGGGATCCGCGGCCTGGTGCTGCAGACGGGGACCGCGCAGGCCGTACCTGATTATTACCGCTGGGAGCGCCGGATACCGGAGCTCGATGGGCAGCGCCTCACCGCGGTGGCGGCTGCGCCGATTCGGCTTGGCGACCACATCCTGGGCGTGCTCATCGTACATCGCAAGCGCGAGAATTACCCGTTTACGGGCGACGACCTGGCCGTGCTGGATCAGGCGGCCGGGCATGCCGCGTTGGCGCTCCAGAAGGCGCAGCTCGCGCAGCAGTCGCAGGCGATCCAGCAGTTGTCTATGAGCATCGCGGAGACCGCCGATCTCGGGACGGTGCTGAACGGCGTGTGCCAGGCCGGGGTCGATCTGTTCGGCGCGGACCACAGCGGACTCCTCCTCTTCGACGACGACCGCCAGGCGGGGTTTGTGGCCGGCGAATACCCGGGGCAGGTGGGAGCGCTGGGCATCACCGTCCCGCTCAAGGAGGTGAGCGCGGAAGAGGCGCTCGTCGACCATGACGTGCCGATTGTGATCGCTCAGCTCGAGGAGGAGCGGGCGACGCTGGGTCCGGTTTATGAAATCCTCCACGGCTTGGGCATCCAGTCCGTCGCAATCGTGCCGATCGTCTACCAGGGCAAGAAGCTAGGCTCGCTCAGCCTCGATGCGATCCAGCGGGCGCGCAGGTTCTCGGCCGAAGAGGTGGAGCTGATGAAGGCTTTCGCCTCGCAAGCGGCTGTCGCCATCTCTAATGCTCAGCTCTATAATGAAAGCTCCCAGCGCGGCCGGCTTTTGGAGGCGCTGGACCGCGCCTCTTTCAATGTCCGCGCGGTGCAGGACGAAACGACGATTTTCTACCAGGTAGTCCGGTCGGGCGCCGAACTGCTGGGATGTGACGTGGGCTGCCTGCTCCGGCACCGTCCTTACCTCGGGCAGCTGGAGGTCGTCGCGGTCCTGCATCTCCCCGAAGCCCTCGTCGGGCAGCGGGTGGCCGTAGCCGATGCGGGCTTTGCCGGCGAGGTCGCCCGGAGCGGGCAGCGCCAGGTTACGAGCTCTTGTGACGGCATCTTTCAGCTTGCGGGGGTCACAGGCTTTCCGGTTTGCGTGGGCGTGCCCCTCAGCGCGCCCGGCTCAGTCGAGGCAGTGCTGCTGTTGGGCAAGTGCGATGACGGCAGCGTTCCGACAAAGGGCGAGCTCGAAATCCTGGACCGTTTCGCCGCACAAATGTCCCACGTGCTCCGCAGCGCGAAGCTGCTGACCCCTGACCAGCGCATCCAGAGCCAGCTGAACATCCTGCACCAGATCGGCGACTATATTCAGCAGGCCCGCGACATGGATAGCATCCTCCATGTCGTGCTGACCGGCGTGACTGCGGGGTACGGACTGGGGCTCAATCGGGCCGCGCTGTTCCTGCTTGACGACACGGGCGAATCGCTTGTCGGCCGGATGGGGATCGGCAATCTCGACGAGCGGGAGAGTCACCGCGATTGGCGCGATCATCACCGCGATCACCGGGAGGACCTGCGTGCATACATCCGGCTGCTGGAAGCGGGTGCGCTGGTCGAGACGCCCGTCGGCCGCAGTATCCGTTCGTTGAGCGTACCGCTCACAGCCAGCGGGTTGTTGGGCCAGGTGTTGGAGGAGGGCAAACCCGTGCGGCTCGAAAGTGCGGATCTCGCGCTGCTGCCGCAAACCCTGGTTGCCGCCCTTGCCCTGAGCGCACCGGCCGTGATCGTTCCTCTCCGCATGGGGCAGCGCCCCGTCGGCGTGTTGGTCGCCGACAACAAGTTCACCAAGGTGCCGATCGGCGACGAGCTGCTCGAAGCGCTCGTCACGTTTGTGTCGACGGCAACGGTCGTCATCCGGAACTACGATCTTTGGGACATGACGCGCCGTGACAAGGAACGGTTGCAGCGCTTCCTGAAGGCCAGCACGGCCCTGGTGGCATCCGAAGCGCCGAAGCAGAGCGTCGAGAAGACGATCGAGGCTGCGATGCAGGCATCGGGGGCCGCGGGCGTGAGTCTGATCCTGCTCAATAGCGAAGCCGAGATGCTGGACGTGGTGGCAGTGGGCATCGATCGCGAGCATCCTGACTTGCTCGTCCGCAAGGATGGCCTGTCGATGCAGGTGCTGCGAGACGGGCATTTCGAGAAGATCGAGAACGCGGACGCGGAGCGCGAGAAGCGTTCGATCAACAGCTATATGTTGAGCCGCGACGTGAAGGCTGCGCTGTGTCTCCCCGTGCAGGCCGAGGGCGAACGTCTCGGCGTGATGTGGTTCCATTTCGCAGAGCCTCACGTGTTTACCGAAACGGAGATCGGCGACTTCCAGTTCTTCGTCAACCAGGCCGCCCTCGCGCATGACTCCGCGCGCCGGCTGGAGACGTTGGAGGAAATGCGGCGGGCTGCAACCGCGTTGACCCAGGCAACCGAGACGCGCGCTGTGCTGGCTGCCATCGTCGCGCACGCCTGTTCCGTGATGCGCGCCAGGGCCGCGTGGGTGTGGCCCTATGACGACGAAGCCTGCTGCTTCCGCCCGGAGGGTTTCGCCATCAGCGACGGCGTCGACGGGGCGGCCGCCGAATGGATCAGGAAGTCGCCCCGCGGCCGGGTGGAACGACCGAACTCGTCATGAAGGACGGCTTCATCCCGGTAGAGAGCATCGCCGACCGCGAGCGCTATCCCTTCCTGGACGACGACCATCGCAGCAATCTGCGCGCGGCAGGCGTCGCGAGCTTCCTGGGCGAGCGGCTGGCGGTCGGGGAGAAGAAGCTTGGCGTCATCTACTTCGCCTTCGGCGCCGCCCGTAAGTTCTCGGAGTGGGAGCGGGAGATGGCCCGTGCGCTCACGTACCAGGCGGCGCTCGCGCTCAACAACGCCGAGTTGATGGCTGAAGTCCGTGAGGCGATGGAGAGCGCTGCGGCGGTGGCGGAGATCACGACGCTCGGCGAACTGCCTCAAGTGATGGACTCCATCGCCGAGCAGTTTGCCCGCGCCTTGCACTGCGATACGGTGACGCTCTACGCGTATGACGCCGAACGCGGTCAGTTCCTGTTTCCACCCGCAACCCTTGGGCTGCGCGATCGTGAAGGTGTGCTCGCGCTGCGGTATGTCGAGATGGGTTCTGCGGTCGGCCGGGTGATGGCGCTTGACGAGGCCCGGTTCTCGACGGACGCCCGGAATGATCCGCTGCTCAACCAGGGCAAGTTCCTGGAGCGGGAGGCCGTTCGTTCGACCGTGGCCGTGCCGCTGCAGGACCGGGAGGGCAAGGCGGGCGCGCTGTTCCTGGGTTACAGGAATCTCCACCAGTTTACACCTCACGAGGCGGCCACGGTCGACCTGCTCGTCAACCAGGCTGCCATCGGTATTCGCAACGCGCAGCTATATCAGCGCACGCAGGATGACGCTCGCGTGCGTAAAGCGATCCAGGAGGCCAGCCGCAAGATCAGCCGGGCGAGATCACTGGACGAGACGCTGGAACAGGTTGCCCACGAAGCGCTTGCGCTTTCGGGGAGCGCGGACGTAGAGGGGTGTTTCGCGCACGTCGCGCTGAAGTCGGGCAGCTGGCTCCGCTTCATGTCTGCTTCGCAGCCGGATATCCTGGCGCGGTGGCGCAGCGAGTTGGGCGACATCGACTTGAACGGCGACAGAATAGGCCTCACCGGCCAGGTCGCGCTCACCGGTGCACCCGCAAGCGTGGGCGATATCGCACCGCACCGTGCCGGCGGCGGGAACTACCTGGAGCTGGACCATCGAACGCGCAGCGAGCTCTGCGTGCCCCTGACCCACGGCGCCCGCGTGCTCGGTGTCATCAACCTCGAGCATCCTTTGCCGCACGCGTTTGATGACCGGGTATTCCGTGCGCTGCAAATCCTGGCCGACCAGGCTGCCGTTGCCGTGGAGAACGCCTCGCTGTTGGAGCGACAGCGCGTCATCGGCCAGATTGGGCAGGACACGGCGCGCCGCCTGGAAATCGTGCCCTTCATCGAGGGCCTGTTCGCAAGCCTGGCGCCGGTGTTCGCCGCCCGGCGCATGCCCGTGTATCCGAGCCTTACCACCTACCTTCCCGACCGGGGCCAACTGCTCACTTACCTGACCCGCTTCTACACCGATAACCCGCGGGCGAGACGCGCGATTTGGACGGGGCTCGCGGCATCATCCCGTGGGTCGCCAGGAACAGGCGTCCATACTACGCCCGGGACGTGGGGCAAGACCCGAACTACTGGTCTTACCGTTCGGGGACGTGCTCGGAGATCGCAGTCCCGGTCGTGTTCGGAGACGCCTTGCTCGGCGTATTGGATATCGAGAGTCCGGCAATTGACCCGTTTGAAGACGAAGACATCGTCTTCTTCAGCCAGGTGGCCGACCAGGTCGCCGCGCATCTCAACGCGATCCGGCAGTACGACGAGCTCAACGAGCAGAAACGGCAGATGGCCGCCCGGGCGGCGGTCACCTGGATCGGCATGGTCGGAAGCGTCTTCCGCCACTCGGTAGACAAGCATGCTGCGACCATTCGCGATGCGGTGCCGCTGGTGCAGCACACGCTCGATGCGGATGATCGCGAGGCAGCGGATAATTGGCTGAAGATGATCGGCCAGCTCGCGACGACCATCCTTGAAAAGCCGCTTTCGACCCCGCTCAGCAGCGAGGAAGAGGCGCGCCCGATCCCGGTGAACGCATTCCTTCGCGAGCGGGTAGCCCGGCTGTGGGACAGCGAGCCCTATCGCTTGGTCCCGGTCACGCTGCGCCTGCAGCTCGGAGACGGCGCCAGCGTGCGGGCCAGCGACGAGTGGTTGCGCCGCGCGCTGGAGATTGTCCTCCACAACGCGGTTAAGATGGTCGCCGGCTGCCCCGATCCGCAGATCACCGTCCGCAGCCGCCGGGCAGGTGAACGCGCCGAAATCCTGATCACCGATACCGGGCCGGGCATCCCAGCGCCGGTTCGCGATATCCTGTTCAAGGAGCCAATCAAGAAGGCCGAGGGCGAGCCGGGGTTGGGCATCGGGCTGCTGCTTGCGCGCATCATCGTCGAAGTCTACAAGGGCACGATCCACATCGGGCAACCCGGGCCGGGCGGAACGACCATCGTGATCTCATTGCCGCTCACGTAGCGACTCATCGCCAGGGTCAGCCGTACAGGAGGCTCGACCGCGAGCTCGCGAACCAGGGGGAAGCATGCGCATTCTATTCGCCGACAACGATCTATTCTTCCGGGCTACCCGTGCGGCGTACCTCGAACGGGCCGGCCACTTCGTGCTGCACGCATCCACCCCGGCGGAAGCGGAGGAGCTACTGCGCGGCACGTACATTCATGTCGCTGTCATGGACATCCGCCTGGTGGACGACGACGACGATGCAGACGTCTCGGGCCTGAAGCTGGTTACCCACCCCGGGTTCCGGCGCATCGCGAAGGTCGTACTCACCGGTTTCGACAGCTCGAGGTATGTCCGGGAGGCGTTGCTCGCCGATGCTGAAGGCCGCCCGGGCGCGTGGGACTACCTCGTCAAGGGCGAACCGCCGGAGCGGCTCGTCGAAGTTGTGGAGAAGGTGGGCCGGGAACGCCTGCACATCGACCGCGCGTTGCGGATTCATTCGGATCCGCGCGCTGCTCAGCCTTTCGAACCTGGCCGGCTTGCTGGCGCCGGAGATCCAATCCGATCTCGCCGGCGAGCAGTCGCCCGGAGGTTTATGCGGGTGAGTTGGAGGATTTGTTCCGATGGGTGTTTGCGGGCTACGAACAAGTCACGCTCCAGCAGTTGCTGTGGCGCCGCGACCGGCGCTTCGCGCTCCTGGCGCTGGCCTACGCGCCCAAGGGGCAGGCGGCGCAGGACAACCAGTACATCGTGACGTGCGGCCCTGCCGAGGCGATGAGGGCCGAAGCCGAGGTGTATCGGCGAAGCGTCCCGGCCGCGCTTGAGCCGGATCGAGACAACGCGCTCAAGACGGCGGCCACGCTGCATTTCGGCATGAATGCGTACGACGTGCCCGACGGCGGGCTAGAGGGACGCGAGGAAGCTAAGCGATTACTACGGGGAGGCCAATGCGCGGCAGGTTGGTGAGGCATTCGACGCTGTGTGCAAGGGGCCGCTGACCGCCTGGCATGCTCGAACGCAGGCCGAGGCGCCGGCCGATCTGGCGGCCCTGATCGAGGGCTTGCTCCCACTGCCGCTCGCCGAAGTCGCCGCCCTTCTGCAGCCGCGACTGGCTGCCATCGGTAAACAGGCGCACGACCTCGGCCTCGGTGACCTGCAGGTTCTCGACGGCGACATGCTCCTGACGCCGGCCCGGCTGAAGCAGGACGTCCTTCCGAATCCGGCACGCTGCCTGACCGGCGCGGGCCTGCTCTCTGCCGAGCGTTCGGTGTCGTACAGCACGCTGATCCGGGCGCTTGATGGCGAGACAGTTCTGGTGGGCCCGCCCGGCCGCACCTGGATCACCGACTATGCGTGTCTCGCGCCCGGCCCGCTGGTGGCGGACTATGCGGCGCTGGAGGCGGCCGTTAAGTTCGACCTCGAAGACTGCGCCGATGCCTTGGAGCGGTATGAGTTCGAGAAAGCCCTCGTCGGCGCCAACCAACTCGGCGCACGCCTCGATCCCAGCGTCCCGGCCCCGCTGGAAAAGGCCCTGGCCGCAGTACGCCGGGTGCGCCAACTGGCGGGCGACGCATGCGGCCCTGACATTCAACCGTATTTCGCCGCGCTCTTTGTCTGCACCCTGGAGCGCGTGCTGCAGGTCGATCCGGCGATCCGGCGCACGCGCAAAGAGGTCGCAGGGCTGCTCCACGCGGCGATCTCTCTTGGCCTGATCTGCCAGCGCCTGATATCGACGGATACCCCGCAAGGGCGCGGACGCGGGCTGCGTCTCGTCGCCAAGGAGCGTTCGCGGTGGTGGACGGCGGGGTCGTCCCGCTGACGCCAAACGAGTACGAGTTCCTCCATTACTTATGGGACATCGGGATGGGGTGTGCGACCGGGAGGCCGTCAGCGGCGCCGTCTTTCGTGATGTCCCCGCCAAGACGGATCCCACCCGCTGAACGTCCTGGTCACCCGGCTGCGCAGCAAGATCGAGCCGGACCCCGTCGAACCCGGTTACCTGGTCACCGTGCGCGGCCACGGCTTCCGCCTCGTCCCCGATGGCCTGCCGCCTTCCGCAGCGGAGTCTTAGCGGCTGTCTGGAGACTGATATCAAAACGTAACAAAAACGGCCGGCCCCGGAAGTTGTTGAAAGGGCCGGCCGTTTTTGTTATGTTTCCGCGCTTAATGAAGCAGGCCTGTTGCATTCAGAGCCGGGCCTCCGGCGTAAGCTCGAAGCGTCCCTGAACAACAAAGGGGCGGGTCACCGAGCAAGGAGGTTACCATGGCTCTGCAGCAAGTCGTGTTCCTCTTGGTGGGGGCGTTCTTGACCGGCATCGGCGCAACGATCATCGTCCTGGCGAACGTTGGCAGGAATGAGAACGATCCGAATCTGGCCCGTGATCGCCTGGAAGGCTGCCTGACCTTTGTCTTCGGCACGCTGCCGGCCCTGTTGGGCGTCGCGTTCATGCTCGTGGCGGCGGTGGTCCCCGGGTGAGTCGAAGGGGCCAGGGGTGCGGTCACGACCAAGGGCCGAAGAACGAAGCCGCATATAGATGACGTTACACGTTACCAGCCTGGCTGCTACCGGCGAAGGAGCGGCAGGTAGAGCAGGTCGTTTGAGTCGTCTGCGAGCAGCAACTTCTGGGCGCCCAGATTGCCGCCCACTGTCCAGCCGTAACTGCCAGTGGGGCGATCCCCACCGTGTGCCTTGGTGCTTCCTTGGCCAGAACGGTTCCACTCAGAAACGCAGCTACGACCAGGATCGTGACCAGCAGAATTGGTATGCGCGATGCGTTCATTTTGATATCAGCATCGAGGTCACGCGGCGGCAGGTGGTAGCGTTGCAGCCGGGCGGGTTGAGGGTCGCAGAGTCGCTAAAACCCAGCCAAATCGATTCGCCCAGTGCGATTGCGGTGTTAGCAGTCGCGAGGAACCGGTCCGATCCCGGGAATCGGCTGCCGAGCCGGTTGGGTACGCGGACCGGATGATACCGCTTCCGGAGCCGGGGTGGCAGTGCTCGACATGCGACCGCAGTCGTTAGCACCCAGAAATCCGTGATGTTGCAGGTGAACAAGCCTTCCGGCGCCTCGGGTTCTGTTCCCGGCAGCCGCTGTGGGGCCCTTTGCAGGCTGCTGAGCGCTTGCACCGCTAAGGAAGCCAAGCGCCAGCACTACGACCAGGGCGAGGACTAACACGGACCTCTGCTTCAGATGCTGCTTTCCCGATCCGAAGCCTCCTGAATGGTGACGTGGGGCACTAACGGACGCAGGATACCAAACCGCCGCTGTCTTCCGGTCTATATGTGAATTGTACAACTTACTACGCATTTGTCAAGCAATTTGCGTCGTAAATCAGAAATCTTGCAGGCGAGTAGAAGTCAGCCCGTCCTCTGCAGCGAACGAAAATCGATCCGGGGCCCGAGCCAGCGGTCTCCCGGATCTTAAGCTGTCCCTTCTTTAGTCGCGGGTTGCCGTGTAGCAACCCCTATTCGTACCGCAGCGCCTGGATGATCTCCATCCTGGCAGCCTGGCGGGCGGGGAACAGGGCAGCCAGCACGCCGAAGATCAGGCCGGCCGCCGTGGCCGCGATGAGGCTCGCCAACGGGAACGAGTACTCCATCCTGAACATCCCGCTCGCGCTCAGCCCTTCCACCATGACATAACCCAAGTACAGGCCGCCCAGCAGGCCAAAGGCCGTGCCGATGGCGGCCAGCAGCAGCGCCTCGGACGACGATCATCCGGCGCACCTGGCCGCGCGCAGCGCCGATCGCCCGCAGCATGCCGATCTCGCGCGTCCGCTCGATGACGCCGATGGCCAGCGTGTTGAGGATGGCGATCAGCGACGGAACCGACAGCAGCACCAGCAAGACATACACGCCGCACGAACATCGCGTCAAACTGCTTGCTGAACTCCTCCAGATACTCGCGCGTCGCCACGAAGCGGAACTGCGGATAGTTCTCCACGATGGTCTTCAGCCGCTGCTCGACCGCGGCCGCATCGGCGCCCTGTGCCAGGTTGACCTGGACGAGGATGTCCTCGGTCTTGTTGAAGTCCTGACGCATGCTGGCCTGCGAGATGTACGCGGTGTTGATTTTCATGTTCAACACGTCGCCGCCGACGGCCACGACCTTGTAGTCCATCTGCCCCTGCGGCGTGGAGAGGGTCACCGTTTCGCCCATCTTGATCCCCGCCTGCGCAGCCAGGATGCCGTTGACGATGATGTTGCGTCCCTGCTCAGCGCCGCGTAGGCCTGTCTGCGTTGCCCTGGGTGAAGTCCATCCCCGACACTTCCCGGTAGGTGACCGGGTCGATGCCCAGCACCGATATTTCGATGTCGCCCGTGCCGCGGCCCGCTGGTCGGGATCTCTGACTGGGCATAGCGCAACGTGCCCACCGTGCCGACGCCGGGCACCGAGCGGATCTTGTCGGCCAGGCTCGTGGTCGCGCCCACATCACCCTTCCAGATGGCCACCGACGGCGGGATGAGCATGTAGTCGCTGCCCATGATCCGCTGGAAGAGCCCGATCATGCTGCCCTGCATGCTCCACATCATGCCGCCGGCGCCGACGACGATGGCAAGCCCGATCATCGTCGCGCTGGCCGTGATGGCCGAGCGCGTCGGCTGCCGGGTGATGTTGCCCTGCGCCAGCTCGCCCATGCCCTCGCGAGCGAAGCGCAGCGCCACCAGCCGCGCTGAACACGCCGGCCATAGGCTTGACGAGCGCAGGGCCGACCAGCACCAGGCCGAACAGGAAGAGCAGGCCGCCCAGCGCCACAGCCGCGAAGTTGCCCGCTGAGCAGGCCGGCGAGCGCTGCCACGATCATGGCGGCGCCGGCGACGTGATGCCGCGGCTGACGCGCTGCGCCTTGTCGCCCGCGATCGGCCGCAGCACCTCGATGGGCGTTACCCGGCCGGCGCGTCAGGGCGGGGATCAGCCCGGCCAACAGCGTCACGCCCACGCCCAGCACCACGGACATGATCGACCAGCGCTGGCTCGATCACCGGCGCGCCAGCTTGACGTTGATGAACTGTTTGTAGATCCCGCCATGCCCGTCATGATGGCGTAGCCCAGCGCGTAGCCGAGTGCCATCCCGATCGCGGTCCTACCACGCCCTGCACCAGCCCCTCGCTCAGGATCAGCCCGATGATCGTACCGCGGCTTGCGCCGATGGCGCGCAGCATCCCGATGTCATGCCGGCGCTCGGCCACGATCGTGCGGAACGTGTTGAAGATGATGAACGCGCCCATGAACAGCGTCAGGAAGCCCAGATGCTGAACGCCGCCTGCGCATGCCGAGGCTCGCGAAGATCTCGGATCCGCTGCTCACCGCGTTCAGGCTGTAGTTCTTGCCCACGGCGCCTGGATCTGGTCGGCGATTGCTTCGCGCTGTGCCGTTTCCTTGGTGTTCAGGTTAGCTTCGATGATGTTGAACTGCCCCTGCATGTCGAGTAGCTTCTGCGCCTGGGCCAGCGTGATGAACACCTCTTCGCCGCCTGCGAGGGCGAGGCCGGGCAGCAGGCCGACGATCTCCAGCTTGGCCACGCCTTCGGTGGTCGGGATGCGGAGCGTGTCGCCGAGCTTCAGCCCCAGTTGGTCGGCCAGGCTCGTGCGGATCACCGCGACGTTGCCGTCGCCCGGCTTCAGGAAGCGGCCTTCCTTGTGCGTGTAATCGTGCAGCAGCGGGACCGGCGACCGGATCGACGCCGGCCAGCGTCAGGCCCGTGACGGTCGAATCGCGGCCGTAGAAGTTGGGCGGCAGGTTCATTGGCCGGGAGATCGCGCCGGCCACGGCCGCATGCCTTCGACGTTCTTGACCTTGTCCAGGACGCTGGCCGAGAACGCCTCGCCGGTCTTGTGGGTGATGGTCACGTCCATCTGGCCGGAGAGGGCGAGCATGCCTTGCTCGGAGCGTCTCTCATGGTCGGCATCAGAGTGCCCATGCCGAAGATGACCATGACGCCGATGACGATCGCGAGTGTGGTCAGAAACGAGCGCAGCTTGCGGCCCCACAGGTAGCGGGCCGCGAGCGAAAGTTGGAATGCTCATGGCCTCCTTCTCCTAGCCGATCGCTGACCTTGGCGGTCATGTTCCAGCGCAGCCGCGGGTCCTGCTTGTCGAGCATGATAGTGGCGGTGTAGACGATGTCGCCCTGCTTGGATTCTCCCGTACGGCTCGATTGAAGCGATGCGGCCCGTCAGTTCCAGCCCCGGGATCGCGTCGAAGAAACGCTCACCGGCGCCCCGGCGCGCCCGCCCCACTCTCCTCAGCTCAGACCACCGCAACCCCACCCGAGTTGAACGTGGCCGACGCGCAGGAGGGCGCCGGTGAGCGTTTCTTTCGACGCACTCCCGGGCTGGAGCTGACGGGCCGCATCGCTTCAATCGAGCCGTATGGAGAATCGAAAAGCAGGGCGACATCGTCTACACGGCAGCTATCCAGCTTGACAAGACAGCCCGCGGCTGCGTTGGAACATACCGCCAAGGTCACGATTGGCTAGGAGAGGCGCTATGACATTCCAACTTTCGCTTGCGGCCCCACAGATAGCGGCCGCAAGCGAAAGTTGGAATGTCATAGCGCCTCTCCTAGCCGATCGTGACCTTGGCGGTCATGTTCCAACGCAGCCGCGGGTCC
This sequence comes from uncultured Chloroflexia bacterium, assembly GCA_963800615.1. GTDB lineage: Bacteria > Chloroflexota > Anaerolineae > CG2-30-64-16 > CG2-30-64-16 > JALOOB01. The sequence goes on along the minus strand of CAWDBO010000015.1, from coordinate 23,617 downwards.
TGCTTGTCGAGCTGGATAGTTGCCGTGTAGACGATGTCGCCCTGCTTCGATTCTCCATACGGCTCGATTGAAGCGATGCGGCCCGTCAGCTCCAGCTGATTCGTCGAAACGCTCACCGGCGCCCTGCGCGCACGTCGGCTACGTTCAACTCGGTCAGGTCGGTTGTCTCGACCTGCCACGCCGACGAGTCGGCCAGCAGCACGGCCGCGGGCGCCCGTCTCAGCGGCGTATTCGCCTTCTTCCCTAGATTGAGTTCAGTTTCATGACCTCGCCGGCGAACGGCGCGAGCAGCGACGCGTTCTTGATCTGCGCGGCTGCCAGGTCACGGCTGGCCTCGCTGGCCTTGACGCCGGCCTCGAGGACCGCCCGCTCGTCCGCAGACGCGCCCTTCTTCAGCTTGTCGAGCTGCGCCTTGGCGTTCTCCACCGCGGCCCGCGCCGGGCCTCGATGTCCGCCGGCTTGGCCGCCAGGCGGTCCAGTGCGGCCTGCGCCTGCTGCACCTGCGACGCGGCGGCCGCTAGCTCCGCCGCAGTCGGGTGGTTCTTGGGTTTCTCGTAGGCCGACTGGGCGGCCTCGGACTGGATCGTGGCCTGCTGCAGCGCCAGGCTTTGCGGCATCATCGCAACGTCCGCCCGGTCGCGAACCTGGTCGTAAGCGGCCTGCGCCTGGGTGAGGCTGGCCTGCGCGCTCGCCATTTGTGCGGCAAGCTGGTTCAGCGATTCTGCGCTGGGACCTTTGCGCACTCTGCGCGTAGTTTTGCTGGGCAATGCCGAGAAAGCGCGGCCTTGGCGGCTGCCACATCCGCCGCGGTCGGTCCTGCGATCAGCTTGTCGTAGCTCGCCTGAGCGGCGGCAATGGCCTGTTCGGCCGCAGTCACAGCCTGCTGGTCGGCCCCGTCCAGCCCGCTTCAGCTTCGCTTGCGACGCGGCCAGGTTGGCCTCGGCCTGCGCGAGCTGCAGCTCCAGCACCTTCGTATCAAGCTGCGCGAGGAGGTCGCCCGCCGCGACCTTCTGGCCCACCGTCACCGGCGCCTGGCTGATAATGCCGCCGCTCCCAAAACTCAACGTCGCGCTCCGGGCCGGCATGACCTTGCCTTCGGTCACGATCCGCACGGTCTCCGGGTCCGCGCCGTTCTGGCCGGCAGGGGCACTCGCCGCTGCAGCCGCCGTGGGGGTCGGCTTGACGCGCACGAGGCTCGACTTGCAGCCCGACAGTGCCAACATGACCGCCAGGCTGACCAACAGTATTCGCACCAGGTTCTTCATGGCACGCCTCACTTATAGCAGCTCGTCTACGAAACGAGCGTCGGAACTTCCCGGACGACAGCCACCCGCTGCTCGGGTGCGACTGCGACCAGGCTGGTTTCGTTAACGATTGTGCCGTCCTTCAGGAAGATGATCCGGTCGGCGTAAGCCGCGATGCGCGGATCATGGGTCACCATCAGCACGGCATGGCCCCATTCTTTTGCGACCTGGTGCAGCAGCTCGGCGATCTCATCTGCGGCCCGCGAGTCCAGGTTGCCGGTGGGCTCGTCGGCCAGCACCAGCATCGGATCGGTCAACAGCGCGCGGGCGATTGCCACGCGCTGCTGCTGGCCCGCAGACAGTTCGTCGGGCCGGTTGCCGAGCCGTGCGCCGAGACCGACCTTCGTCAGCCACTGGGTCGCCTTCGCCTTCGCATCCTTCTGCTTCGCGCCGTCGAGCAGGAGGGGCAGCGCGGCGTTGTCGACCGCGTCGAGGATCGGGATGAGGTTGAAGAACTGGAAGATGAACCCGATCTTGCGCCGGCGCAGCTGCGACAGCGTGTCGTCCGACAGGGTGGCGAGATCGCTGCCGTCGATGAGCACGCGGCCGCTCGTGGGCCGGTCAAGGCCGCCCATCAGGTGCAGCAGTGTTGACTTGCCGCAGCCGCTTGGCCCCATCACGGCCACCAACTCGCCTGCTTCCACGCTGATGCTCACCCCGCCCAGCGCGGTGACGGCCGTTTCGCCCTGGCCGTAGGTCTTGGTCAGGTTTTCTGTCTTTATGACTGGCATAATAGCCTCCGAGTCCTCTCTATTACTACGCCCCGCGACCTGCCGGGTTTCGTTCGTCTAAGGGGAGGTCTTGTACCTGCCCCGTTGGCACCTACCCTGGATGGCCGTGCCACCTGCTACGGCTGCGCTTTCTTCGGGCGCCCACGCGGCCGGGCGCCTGGCTCGGGCAGCGGCTGGCGCTTGATCGCGTCGAGGCGGACCTCGGTGATGTCCAGCCAGCGCAGATCGGCCTCCAGGTGCATCGCGGCTTTCTCCAGCAGCAGGATCTTGGCCATCTCACGATTCGGATCGGAACGCGTCCGTTGGCTCGTGATCGCATGCAGTTGGCGGTACAGGAACGTGCGCTGCATATTGATCAACCAGTACGGATCGGTTGCGCCCGAAACCAGCGCCACCATCAGCTTCAGGAAGAACTCGTCGCGCTGGTGTTCCGGCGAGCTCGCTTGGGTGAACCACTCCTGCAGGAACATGCCGCCTGCCGGCGTGATCTCGTATATCCGCTTTTCGGGGCCGCCGTCTTGCTCGATCGCACTTTCGGCCACCAGCCCGGCCCGCTCCATGCGGTCCAGTGTGGCGTACACTTGCGCCGGCTTCAGGTCCCAGTTTTCCTCCCCGCCAGCCAGGGCCTCAAACGCCGCGCGGAGTCGTACCCGTGTCGCGGGCGCTGGACAAGCAACCCCAGAACGGCATGGCGGACAGTCAAAAGACACCTCGAACGGGCCAGGAGAGATTATGCTACCAGTTACTAGTTTTAGTTTATACCTGTATTACGCACTTGTCAACGTGGGGTTGCACGCATCGTCGGATATCGCAATGCAAGCCCCACGCCGTATTTGACCATTTGTCGCGCGGGTGGTATTGTGCCATGGCATGTGCCAGGAAGGGCGCCCGGATGCACGTCGATCTTGTTCCCCACCCGAAGGCATGGAGCGTGCCGCAATGGCTTAGGGCAACCGCAGCCTGGGTTGCCGTACCTCTGCTCTATATCGTCACCGTTGCGCTGACCGCCCCAATCGCCGATCCCTATGAGCTTGACTATGACGAGGGCGTCAACCTCGTTAAGGCAATGCTGCTTGGCCGCGGCTTCACCCTGTACAGCCAGATTTGGAGCGACCAACCGCCGCTGTTCACTGCCATCCTCCAGCGCTGGCTGGCTTGGTTCGGCCAATCTGTCACCGCGGCCAGGTTCCTGGTGCTCCTCTTCTCAGCGCTGCTGCTTTGGAGCTTCTTTCGGTCGGCGCGGAGGAGCGCTTCCTGGCCTGCAGCCCTTGCGGCGACGGTCGCGCTGGCGCTCAGCGAGCAGTATGTACGCCTGAGCATCTCGGTGATGATTGGCGTGCCTGCTCTTGCGCTGGCGATGCTCTCCGTGTACCTGTTTATCCTCGCGAGCGACACCCGCCGGCCCTGGCTGATGATTACCTCCGGGCTCGCAATGGCGGCGTCACTGCAGATCAAGCTGATCACGGTGCTGGTGGCGCTTGCCCTGGCCGCCTACCTCGCCTTCGATTTCGTGCTGTGCTTGCGCGCTCGCCGCAGCATCTGGTCCAGCCTGGCGCCGGCCGCCGCCTGGTTCGCGGCCCTCATAGCCGGCTTTGTCACCATCGCCTTGCTCACCCCCGCTTACGACCTGGACCAAATCCTGGGCACACACACGGTTCAGCAGGCCCAGGCTGCCTTCGAGTTCGGTAACAACGTCGCGTTCATCTGGGAGGCGCTCGTTCGGCACGCGCCCATTGTCGTCCTGGCGCTGGCCGGCGGGCTCTGGGCCATCCGTAAGCGGCAGCGGGTGGCGCTTCTGCCGGGGGCCTGGCTTGCGATTACCCTGGCGGCCTTGCTGTACCAGAAGTCCCTGCACTATCACTATGTGATGCTGTTGGCGATTCCGCTTGCCTGGCTCGCCGCCTTCGGGATCGACGGCTGCATCGCGGCGTTCACCCGGATTAAGCTTCGCAGCCCGCGCTTGCGCCGTGGGTGGGGCCGGGCGCAGCGGTGATGGCTGTGGCCCTGATCGCTTTCATGATCGTCGAGCCCTCTTCGCTGCAGCTGCGTTTGCCCAAAGAGGTGCTGCACAACACCCCAACCAACGACTGGGTCCTCAGCCGGCTCTGCCGGGGCGGCCGGCCGGGATCGGATGTGCTGTGGAGCGACCGCCCGTACTACGCCTTCGTTTCCGGTCTCTCTGAGCCGCCGGGCATAGCCGTCGTCACCGGTGACCGGTTCGCCTCGGGCAAAATGGCGGAACCCGATATCCTGGCGAATCTCGAAGCGTCGCACCCGCGCTTCGTGCTGCTCGAGCGGTTCCGGAACGGCTACACTCCCGGGTTCCTCGCAGAACTGGACAAGACTTACCAACTGCTCGCGAGTTACCAGTGGGGACCGCCCGAGGAAGCGCCGGCGAGATTTTTCGTCGCGCGAACCGGCGCCCGCGGCGCGGCAGGCGAGACGGAGCAGGCTGTGTTCGGTGGGTGGTTGGGGTTGGCGTGGACGAGTGGCAGTGTACCCGCCCATCTCACTGCAGGCCAGTGCCTGGGCATCGGCGACCTCAGTTGGTCTCGCCCCGAAGATACGCTGCCGCCGGACCTGGCCCTGTCCTTGCGGCTGGTCGACAGCAGCGGCGAGACCTGGTTCCAGCACGACGAGTGGCTGGCGAACGATTGGAATACGCTGAAGGACCGCACGTCGCTGTCGTCTTTCATTAACCCGCTGCTACCCGAGGGCACACCGCCCGGCGACTACACCGTGGCGCTCATCGTGTACGATCGCGCTTCGGGCGAGCCTCTGGCAATTAGCCGTGACGGCGAGTCCGAGTCCGACCGGCTTGCCCTCGGTCGCGTCCATGTATCCCGGCCATCCGCCATGCCTTCGAAGCGGCCCGCCGTGGCAGACTTCGGCGGCGATTCGCCTGGTCCGCGCGACCACTTCGGCCAGCGCAGTCAGCCCCGGCGACACCATTCCGGTCTCTTTGTTGTGGCAGGCGGCGGCGGGATATGAGCCGGAGCAGTACGTGGTCGTCGCGCAGCTGCTGGACGAGCGCGGCGAGGTCGTGGCTGCCCTCGAAGAGGAGCCGCTTGGAGGCCGCTACGGGACAAACCGTTGGCAGCAAGGGGAGCTGGTTCTCGACCGCCATGGACTCCAGGTGCCCGCCGGCGTCGCTCGCGGCAGCTACACCCTGATCGTTGGGCTCTGTACCGGGCGTCTGACCGGAGCCGGCTGCGCACGCCGAGCGGATTCCTCGGCCTCTCGTCCACCGACCGCTACGACATCGGGACAGTTGCCGTCGAGTAGCAGCGGCCCACACAGGCCACATCGGACAATGCACGGTCAGTCGCAGGCCGTCCCCGGTATTCCTGCGCGTTCACGAAATCCACAACCGCGCCGGGCCAGCCGGGGGGAAGCGGGTACGGGATCCTGATCGTCACGCAGTCGGCCGTCAGGTGCACCCAGCCTTTGCGGTCTTCCTCGCAGACCCTGATCGACGCGCCCGCTATCGCCATGCCACGGAAATCCGCCGCCGTGAATTCGTACTGGCCCAGCGCGTCCGTCGTGGTGACCGCCTGGATCGTCTCTGCGCCGACGAGGCTCGCCGTGATCTCCCAGCCTGCCAGGCCGACCAACTGGCCCTGGTACGGTCCCGCATATGCCATGTACAGCTTCCTGCCGCTGATGAGCGCGCGCTCGACCGGCGGGGGAGGCGGGTTCTGCGTATTCATGATCGAGCAGGTCTTCTCGTCACCCGGCTGCAGCGTGATTTCACCATCCGGCCCGCAGTCGCCGGACCACTTTGATGCGGTGTAGCCCGGCAGCGTGGTCTCGTTCGCGACGTAGCTTCCCGCATCGAACCCCACGAAGGCATCCCATGCCACGTTCCGGCTGCCCGTTCCGTCGAACACTGAAGCCTGAAAGTCGGTCGGGGTGGCGGCGCCGCCGTACTTGTTGACGACCGTCTTGCTCAGCCTGAGCTTAGGCTGGATATCCGAGTTCGCCAGGACGCAGGTCTTGCTCTCGCCCAGTGCCACGGTCACGTCGCCGTTAGCATTGCAGTCGCCGCTGTAACCGTTAAAGCTTGTAGCCCGCCGGCAGCGTTTCGCCGGCTCTGTACGTGCCCGGCGCGACCGGCGCCGCCACGCCGCTGCCGACCGGCTCGCCTTCCAGGGTCAAACGGAAGTCATCCGGCTGCGCGGTCCCGCCGTGCCGGTTGTTCACTACCTTCTTGAGGGTGATGTACGCCTGCTGATCGTCGTTTGTGATCGTACAGGTGGCGTTGTCGCCGTAACCAAGCGTGATAGTCGACCCGTCGAGCTCCCCCGCGTCGCACTGCCACGACCCGCCCGCATAGCCCGGCACGGTGGATTCCGACAAGATATAGCCGACCTCCGCGTACACCGGCTGGAACGCACCCGAGCCGCCGGGGTTGCTGAAGTTGCGGCCATCGTTCGGAGCAGCCGCGGCCGCGGAGAGGGTCCAGCCATCCGGCGCTGCCGTGCCGCCGCTGTCGTTCCGCACATTCTTCATCAGCTTCAACATGGGGGTCTTGCTGTCGCTGAAGGTGCAGATCGTTTCGAGGCCCGATCGAATCTCGATGTTGCTCACCGTGTCGCCATTCCAGGCGCCCGTCGGGAGGGGTGTGGCCGCCTGGATTGCGCAGGATGCCGATCCGAGCAGCCAGCCGGCCGGCACCACTTCGGCCAAGTCCAATGTGGTTGAGGGGGCGTACGAGATCAGCGAGGCTGAGCCGCTGCCGCGGATCGTCCAGGAGTCGAGGCAGACCGGGTTCCGCGGATCGGTTACATCGCAGGTGTTTGAGGGGCTCTGACGCGTTGAAGACGAACGCGGTCTCGTCGTTCGGAGCTGCCACCTTCACGATGGTCAGCAGGCCGCTCTCGGGGGTGAAGATACAATCCGATGGATCGGATCCCGGCTGGCCCGATGGGAAGCTGCAGACGTTGATCAGCCTGGCGCTCGCAGCCCCGAAGTCCGCCAGCTTCACGTTGACGGTCGCGACGGTGTCGTCGGTCAGGCAACCCGGTGTCGCAGTGCAGTCGTTGCTATCTGCGTGAGCAGGCGTGTAGAAGGGAGAGGATGCCACCCCAAACGGGTCGGAATTGGCGACGACGGAAGCGGCGCCGGTGGATGCCTTCGCGACGGGCAAGTCGAGGGTCTCGTCGCCGTTCGTGTCCTCAGCAACAAGATCGTTCGGAGACTGGCACCTGTCGGACCGGCTGTCGGCGCAGCAATACAACCTGGTGTTTACATACTCTGCCGGCGTCCCGGAGACTTCCACAGCCAGCGTGAAGTTGGCGTTGCCGTCGCCGTCAGTGTCGAACAACGCCTGCGCGTCGCCGCTGTTCTGGCCGCTCCAGGCCGTGTCGTCCCAGTGCCAGGTGATCACGATGTCGAAAGCGTTGCCCGGGTTATAGTCGACGGATAGGGAATTCAAGTCCTTCTGCCCGGGTTCGTCGTCGGCGCCGTTGTCGTCCACGACTGTAACCGGCGGGCCGCGGCCACCCCGATCAGAAGCAAGGATGTTACGGAAAGCAGGAGCGCGACCAGGAGGAGGGGCCGGCGGGCCGCAAGACGACGAAGAGCGTGGCGCAGCATGTTGTCCTCCTTGACCTGTCTCGCATTGCAGGCTGCGATGGGGGAAGAACCGGCGTCTACCAGAAAAGCCTGCATGATTATCGCGCAGCAATTGTGGACTGTCAAGTGGTTTGGCGCTTGGGCGGCGGGGCGCGGTCAGGGAGGCTGGGTCGAGGAAAACGCCCTGCTGCCCAGAGAGGGGGTCGGGCAGCAGGGCGCGAGCAGGAAGCTTGCTAGCGTGAGATGAGCGGCAAGTAGGTCTTCTGCATCTCTTGGATCACGAACACGCCGCCGCCCCAGGTTCCTGCGTAGACCCTCCCCGGCGATTTCGGGTCTACCATCAGTGTACGGACGTAGGTGGCTGTCAGGCCCGGGTTCCACGGAGCCCAGGTCGCGCCGCCATCGGTGCTCCGGTATACCCCCGCAGTGGTCGTTCCTGCATAGACCGTCGCCGGGGTCATCGTATCGATCGCAAGGGCTGTAACGACACCGGGGGTCAGGCCCGTGGCGGCCGGCGCCCAGTTATCGCCGCCGTCGGTGCTCTTGAACACCCGCCCGCCGTTCGTTCCCGCATACAGTGTAGCCGGCGACAACGGATTGATCACCAGCGCATTGACGTTGAGGTTGGTCAGGCTGGTGGACTTTACGGCCCAACTGCCGCCGCCGTTCGTGCTTTTGAACACACCGCCGTACGTCCCGGCATAGAGTGTCGCCGGGGTGACCGGGTCGATCACCAGCGCGCGGACGTCCAGCGAGGTCAGGCCGGTGTTGACCGGGTTCCAGCTTGCGCCGCCATCCGTGCTCTTGAACACGCCGCCGGTGGTCGCCCCGGTGTTGTAAACCCCTGCATAGATCGTGTTCGGCGACTTGGGATCGATCGCTAAGGCGTTGACGTTCAGCGTCGTAGCCCCAGTGTTGACCACGTTCCAGGTCGCGCCCCCGTCCTCGCTCTTGTACACCCCGGCGCTCGACGTCCCCGCATACACCGTTAGCGGCGTCATCGGGATTCACGACCAGCACCTCGACGTTTTTGTTCGGCAGGGTGGTGAGTGCCGTCCAGGTCTGGCCGCCGCTAGTGCTCTTGTACGTGCTGCCGCCCCATACCGATGCATAGTCAGGGTGGTTGGCGTCAGTCGGTCAGCTGCTAAGACCCGGACCTGGGAAGCCCGCAGGCCAGCGTTCGCTGCGCTCCAGTCCCCGCCGGCCGTGCTCTGGCGACCCCGGCCGCGGTTCCCGGCGTAAATGGTCGTCGTGGTCGTTGGATCGACGGCCAGCGCATTAATCGGCGCGGCTCGGAAGGCCATTGCTGAAGGAGGTCCAGTTCGCGCCGCCGTCGATGCTCTTGAACACCCCCGGCACTCCCGGTGCCGGTCCTGCGTAGAGGGTCAGTGGCGTCTTCAGTACCGCTACCGCGTTCACGTTAAAGATTATTAAAGGCCGGCGTTTGACGGGACCAAAAGCACTCCGTTGGTGCTCTTGAACACGCCACCGCCGGTTGCTCCTACATAGACGGTGCTGCCCGTCGTAGCCGCTGGCCTGGTTCACTTCGAGCGTCGTGAGGCCGTCGTTGGCCGGCCCCCAGCCGCCGCCGTCGTTTGTGCTCTTCGAAAACCCCACCGGCCGTCCCGGCATAGACTGCGGTTCCCGCGGCATTGGTTGCCAGGCTGCGGATGTCGGTCGAGGTCAAGCCCCGAGCTTGCGGCGATCCAACTCAGTGGCCTGTTGGTGCTCTTGAACACCCCGCCGTAGATGTGCCCGCGTAAAGCAGCATCGATGTCGTCGGATCAATTGCCAGCGTGGTAACGCTGAGCGGCAGCGTCAAGTCTCGTGTTTTCCTCAGTCCAGTTCTGGCCCCCGTCGATGCTCTTGAATACGCCGCGACTGGTGCCTGCATAAGACCTTTGAGGCTCTTCCGGGTCGACTGCCGGCGCGTTCACCATCGCGTTGAACAACTCAGCGCCTGCTATGTTCCAGCTTGCGCCACCGTTCGCTCTTGTACGCCCCCACGCTCGGTTCCTGCGCATAGATGGTCGTGGCGTTGGTCGGATCAATCGCCAGTGCGAGGACGTTTTCGCCGTCCGGACCAATGCTGGTCCAGACGTTGCTTCCGGCAAATATACGCTGCCCGGTGCGGTCAGTAATACGATCACGAGGCTGATGAGCAAGGCTTTTCCAACTGCGGTTTTCTGTAGCATCCCCAATCTCCTTTTCATTACCATTAGGTCGGTCAACACAACCAGCGAGGGCACAGACAGGCCGCTAGTGCGACAAGCTGTGAATGTGAGATGTTTGACGGAGAAAGGGGCGATTGTGATCCACTGAATTTTCGGGGCTTCTCGCTACGGGTTGACCGCCGCGCTTTAGAAGTCGTCGCTGCGTTGGCAATGAACCGTACATCGGTTACGATCTGCCTGTCATCGATGACGCACTGGCTTAAAGTCCAAAGCTCCTGGCTGCCTTTGCCTCTCGTTCCCTTGGTTTCGCGGCCACCACACCTCTCTGTTCCGTTCTCGTTGGCTGCGTGGTGATGCGCTCTACGGTCGCGCCCTGGGGTTCGGATTCACCGGCGATGACCCTTCGGGCCATTTTCGCTTCATCGAGGCGACACCCTGGACGGGCTGGTTCACGAGCACTCCAGGATTCTTCGTGCGCCCGCTCGTGTTTGCCGCTTATCGTTTTCAGTGGCTGATCTTCGGTGGCTACAACGCGGTTGATTTTCGTTTTCTCGCGTTGGGATTGCACATCGCTAATGCCGTCCTGGTAGGCGAGCTTGCGGCCGTCCTAAGTCGGCGCCAATCCGTAGGGGGCTGGCCGCGCTGTTGTTTGCCCGTACCCGCTGAGTCATGAGGTCGCTACGGCGGTCGACACCCTGGCCCACCCGCTGGTGACCTGCTGGTGCCTGTTAGCGTTGTGGGTTCACTTTCGGGGAACCGGCGTCCGACTGCAGCAGCGGTTGGTCGTCTCTCTGCTCGTGGTGCTTGCGATGTTGACGCACGAAAACGGGCTGATGCTCGTCGGCCTGCTGCTGGTCATGGATCTGCTTTGGCGGACGCCCAGGTCGGTCCGCGAGTTCTGGCGTGAGCCGGCGCTCGCATATGCTGTGCTCCCAGCGCTGTATTTGCTGTGGTGGCTGAGCATTCCTAAGGCCACGATAGCGGCTCCTCATACACCTGGCGAGATTCTCCGCAATTTCGGCTATTTCCTACAGACTGCTGCTTATCCGTTCCTGCCGGCCGTCCGCCTGATGCAAGGCTGGCCCGGCTGGATGGCCGCGTTGCCGATCATCAGCTTGCTACTCACTGGCTCGGCCGCATATGCGCTGCGCGCCATGCGGCTCTGGTTGTTCGCCGTCATGTGGCTGTTTCTGGCCGCTGCGCCGGGTTCGGTCTTTCTTAGTAGAGAGTACTTGCAGGGTGGCGCCCACGTGTATTACTTCGCGACGGCGCCCGCGGCTCTATCTGGGCCCTTCCGCCGGTTGCCCTCGTTGTCTCCTGGCGCGGATCACGGCGTGCTATCGGGCTGGCATTCGCCGCCCTCCTTGCCCTCGCCATCCTTTTGCCACCGATCCCCTTCATTAAATGCGAGGTTGATCTCTACGAGCGCGGTTCGCAATTGGTGCGGATGGTGTCGGATCAGGCGGCCGACCAAGCTCCCGACCGCAATCTCGTCTTCATCAATCTGCCGATCTTCTTCACCTCCACGCCAGAGCATCCGCAGGGCTGTCCGGACGCTTATCCCTTCGTCGGTAATGGTGCCGGAGCATTTCTGGACTATGCGGACGTTCGCGACTTCATCCGCGTGAACAAGGGGATCCAGCGCGAGGCCCGCGCTATGACGGTCGCTGATTATCCTCCTGCCTGGCCGCCGCGGCATGGCACCCCCCTTGCGCTCGATCAGGTGCACAAGCTGCTCATCGATAATCAAGTGTACGTGTTCGATCCCAGCACCTGGACGCTCGAAGAATCTGTCTGCCAGTTGGCAGCCATCAGCTCCACCGGAGCCACATCCTCTGGCGACGTTCGGTGGCGCCATAACGCTGAAACACGCGGAGGCCCACCCTGACGACGATGGAGTGAAAGTGAGCCTCGTGTGGCGGATGGGTGCGCTGCCACCCCGGCCTGTCACCGCGTTTGTACATGTCTACAACCAACGCGGCGAACTGGTCGCGCAACGCGACGCACCGCTGGGCGGGAGTGACGTCGCCGGCAGGTACGCGCCACCGTCTCAATGGCAGGCCGGCGATCGTATCGCTGACCGGTATACTATCACTTTGCCGACTTCGCTTCCGGTCGAGGGTCAGAGGCTCGCCGTCGGGCTGTACGACGCCCAGACGCTTGAGCGCCTGCCGGCCTTAACGCCTGCAGGCGCGCCGTTGCCCGATGACCTGTTCGATCTCGATCCTGGTGAAGCACCTTGAGCAAAACCCGATGGCACGGTAGCACGCCGGCAAGCCCGTTGCGCTTCATTTCAGTCGCCGCAGTCGTGCTCCTTGCAACCTTTCTGCGCTTCTGGAACCTGGAGAGCACCTCTTTTGGTTTCGACGCAGCGGCGCTGAGTAGCCTGGCCGCGCGCTTTGTTGCTACCGGTGTGCCGCCTGCTCTGGGAATGGTGTCGTCCGCGGGCATTCCTAATCCGCCCCTCGCGGTCTACCTCATCACGCTCCCGGTCTTGTTCGGCCGCAACCCCGTGACCGTCACCGCATTCGTCGCCTTCGTAAATGTCATCGGCGTGCTCGCGTGCTACTGGCTGACTCGACGTTTCTGGGGTGCCTGGGAAGGCTTGATCGCGGCGCTGTTGCTCGCGAGCAGCCCGTGGGCAGTTCACTATTCGCGGAACGTCCTGGCCCAGGATCTCCTGCTCCCGGGCGTGATCCTGTTCATAGCATTGGTGCTGCACTGGCTGCTCGATGCACGGCCGTGGGCCTTGTCCGCGGCAATCGTCGCGTTGGCCTTGCTCGTGCAGATTCATCTTGCCGCTCTGGCGCTGATACCAGTCCTGCTCGTGCTTCTCGTTGCCTATGGCCCGGTTCGGCTAGGGCCTGTCAGCCGAACGCGGTTCTGGATGCCCCTTGGAGCCGGCCTGGTCATTAGCTTTGCGCTCTATGCGCCGTACTTGTTAGCGCTCGGTGGCAGCGGCGCGAGTGCCGTGCAGAAGATGACCGGGGTCGCATCCGGCGCGACCCCGCAGGCCCTCTGGAAGCCGGCTTTGTATGCACTGATGAATATCGGGGGGCTAAACATCCACGCACTCGCCGGTTCCGAGCGATTCAAAAGTTTCCTCGCCGGCATCCTGCCCCTGAACTACTGGCCGGATCGGATCGAGGCCGCGCTCGTGGTTGGTGGGGCACTCTACCTGGCGGTTCGCTGCTGGCGTCAGCGAACAAGCCGACTCGTGCTTGGTCGCGATGGCGTGCTGCTGCTGTGGCTGGTGCTGCCGGTTCTCTTCTTTATGCTGTGGCCGACGGAGGTGTACCCGCACTACCTGGTGCCGATCTATCCGGCCCCGTACATTGCTCTCGCAGTCGCGGTTTTCGGCTTTGGCCGCCGTGTCATACAGGGTCGTGGGGCGGCTGGCGAATCTGGGGCCGGCGCAGTGCTCGTCGAGCCGCGCTCCCGGCTGGATCGGTACAATATTCATCGCGGCCGGAGCCTGGCGCTGATCCTGCTCGTGGTTTGGCAGGTGTCACTGGCGGTCAGGCTTTACCAACTGCCGGAGAGCAGCAACGCACAGGCCGGAGTCAGCTCGTCCGCGCGGGTTTTTGGGGACGTTGGCCGGGTCATCGACGAATACAGGGGAACACACCCGAATACCAAAGTCCTCGGGCTTTGCCCCGGGGAAAACCCTATGTGGTCCGACCCGAGGTGGGACGATTGTCCTGCCCGCGTTGAATTTCCTGGCCGGGCAGAAGCACGACATAACATTCGTTAACTACAACCTGCCTCCGCCCCCGATCCCGGATGATGATGGGGACCTCTTGGTCGTGGTGGCGCCCGGCGGCGATGAAGCCGCGTCTCAACTATCGAAGTACGCCACGCCCTTGCCGGAGAAAGCCGTGTCAGTGCCGCCCGGAGCCGGCAGCTACCAGTTCTTTGTAGTCTACAACCATTTGCGGGAGGTGCGCGAGGCGGTCGAAGCGGAGGCGGTTCCGGGCGATGCAGTGCTCTTCATCTCGCCGGGTGGCGCCGAGCAGTTCCGGCCCTTCTACAACGGGCCAGTCCCTGTTCTACAGCTGCCGGCGCCGTCCGAGAACGGGACAGCGGCGCTCGCGGGGGTGGAGCAGGCTGCCGTTCAGCACTCGCGCTTGTTCGTGGTCCATAAGGGCGGGGAGAACGCCGATCCCGGCAGCACGATTGATGAGTGGTTGATCGAGAATACTTTCCAGGCCTATGACATTTGGCTCGGCGACCTCCGATTCGCGCTGTACGCAACACATCAACCAGACGATCGGGGACGAGAGCAATCGGTAGGTACAGACCTTCGGCGGACAACTACAGCTGGTCGCCTCGGAGATTGCACCGCAAGATTTTGCCGTCGAACCCGGTGACACGCTTGAGGTGGAACTGGAGTGGCGCGTATTGCGAAGGCCAGAGGCGGACTATTCCGCGTTTCTGCAGCTGGTGGACGCGAACGGCGCGTCCATCGCCGGATCGGACCACGCTCTCCGCGCCGGCGGCAATTCGACCGGTGCCTGGGACGTGGGGTCGACGGCGACGACGCGCCGCGCGCTTATGGTTCCTCCCGGAGTTCCTCCCGGGCGGTATCGCCTGATCACCGGCCTCTATCGCGCCGACCAGCCGGGCTATCCGCGCTTGGCCACACCGGAAGGAGACTACGTGAGCTTGGCTGAGATAGAGGTGCGCTAAACCATCCCGAGCTACTGGCCAGTTCTTTGCACTGCCGGGCGTTGAGTCCCGCTCGCGGCTCTTGCGGGCCGGCCTGCGGACATATGCCGCAGGCCGGCCGGGCGGCAGGTCCGGTGCGGATCACACCTAGCGCAGCTCCTGATACGCTTGGGCCAGATCCCGCATCCGGGTGTTGGAGTCGGCTATCTCGTCGACCACCCGCCGCACCTTCACTTCGTCGCAGCGTCATCTCGACGCGCATGAGCGAAATGGGCACGGAACTGAGCACCTCGAGCGAGCTGCGGAGCTCCACGAGCAACTCGCGCTCGATCGTCACCAGCTCGCGCTTCTGCTCCACGTACGCGTTCGGCAGCGGCGTAGCGTACAGGTCCTGCTTCACCTCCCGCAGCCGGTGCAACCGGGCCAGCGTCAAGGCGATATTGTGCGGCACCTCCGCGGCCTGATCACGCAGCGCGCTCCGGTGCCCGGCCGCGATCGGTGCGCGGCGAAGGGCCCGTTCGACGCATGCCCGAAGCCTCACGGCCTCGTCGTATAGCCGCGACTCCATCATGTCAGCGTAGTAAGGCTCGCGGCGAATCGCGCCTACCTACTTTCCGGCAAAGCTCGGGGTCGAGCATCAGGAGGAACACGATCCCCAGCACGACGGTCGATATTACAAAAGTAGTGGAGTAAATCATCACCAGCTCTGACCAACTCATCTCACATCTCCTACGTTAGTTATAGCACAGCTAATAGTGTTTGGCAATGGAGTTAGGCGGCGCAATAGTCATTGAAGGTCGCGATTTTGGCGGCTCGTTGGCCGCGTGTTATCGTTCGCCTCGATGGCGAACGAGGGTGGGTGGCAGTGCAAGTGAATCGGGTAGTCCACTCCAAGGGTTGGAGCGTCCCCGGGTGGATCGGTCGGGCCGCTCCGTGGCTGCTCTTTGGCGGCCTGCTCCTTTGGGGCTGGCGCACGTCCGACCTCTTCCGCACCGTGCCGTCGTACGGCGACGCGCTGGAAGGGTTGTGGGCGACCGAGTGGTACGCGAACGCGTTGCGGACGGGCGTCGACCCTTCCGTGTTTCCACTCGCCTTCTTCCCCGTAGGCTGGCATGTGGCTACCTACGCCTGGGGACCCGTGAATTTCCTCATCCTGCTACCGCTGAACGCACTCGGCGGAGCCGCCTTCGCTTACAACCTCGCCACCCTGATCACCTTCGCCCTGGCGTTTGCAGGCACGCTCGCCCTTGCCCGCCGCTTTGTCTCGGGCCCGCCGGCTGCCGTCGTAGCGGCCCTCTACACCTTCTGGGGCTTCCGCTGGTACAACATTATCGGCCAGCTAAACATCGGCCTCGGGTCCGCTCTCCTGCCCTGGATGGTCTGGAGCCTGGAGCGCGGGCTGGACGCTCGTGAGCGGTCCTGGCGCTGGTTCGCGCTGGCGGGCGCGCTTTGGGCCGTGAGCATCAGCGCTTCGGCTTATTTCCTCTGGATCGGCGGCGTGCTGCTGCTCGGATGGCTCGCCGGACGGTGGCGGCAAATTCCGAAGAACCGGCATGCCCTCGCAAGCCTGGCCGCCTTGCCTCTTGTCGCCGGCGTGCTCAGCCTGCCGGCGCTGCTCATGCTCTGGGCGGCCAGCAAGGCGACCGGCGCCGGGTACTTTTCGATTTACGACCTCAACCTGCTCGGCGCGAACGCCAACGGGCTGGCTTTGCCAGACACGGAGCATCCGTGGCTGGGAGCGTTGGTCAAGTCCGTCTATCACGGCGACGAAGGCGAAGTCTTCGTCGGCTTCGGACTCCTTGCCTGCCTGATGGCGGTTCTCGGTCTGTTCTCCGCCCGCAGGATGCGGGCCAGGTGGCTGCCCGTCCTGATTGCCGGCGGGCTCGGGTTGCTCCTGTGCCTGGGCCTGACGCTCACCTGGAACGGCGGAGCCGTGAAGTGGCCGTTGATCCGCGCCGTCGATCAGGCAGTGTGGCAAGTCGGCTATCGCCTCAAGCCCGGCCTGTTCCTGGCATCCCAGCCCCCCGCGCCCTTCGACAATGCCGTGCCCCTGCCGGCGCTGCTCTTGACCGCGGTGGTACCGTTCTTCGAGCGGGCGCGCGTCCTGTCCCGTTACGCTTTGCTGGCCGGCCTGGCGATCTTCCTGTTCGCGGGCCTGGGACTGGAGCGCATCCGCGTTT
Source organism: uncultured Chloroflexia bacterium (assembly GCA_963800615.1). Taxonomy (GTDB): domain Bacteria; phylum Chloroflexota; class Anaerolineae; order CG2-30-64-16; family CG2-30-64-16; genus JALOOB01. The sequence goes on along the minus strand of CAWDBO010000015.1, from coordinate 6,983 downwards.
CGTGGCTGCGCTGGGCGGTCGCCGCGCTCCTCATCGTCGAGGTGTTGCCTGCCCCGACCCTGAGTTTCGCGTATCCGCCTCCCTCGCACCCCGCCTTCGAGTGGCTGCGGCAGCAACAGCCGGGGTCGATCACGGCCATCGCGGAGTTTGCAGGCGACGATCTCGGCACTCTCGAGCTGTCCATGGGCGGCTCGGCAATCTGGGCGACGGGCCTGCATGGGAAGCCGACCATTGCCGGGGCGAGCAGCATCATGCCGGCGCATGTGGCTTTTCTGCAGGGCTGGTTGTTGGCGCACGCTCATCCCTTCCAGGATCCCGAGTTCCCGGTCCTGCTGGGCGAGTACGGGGTGTCCCACGTGCTGTTGCACCTGCCCGCCGGGGTTGCCCCTGGCGCCGCCCAGAGCAGCCTGAATGAGGCGCTTTCGAGCGACGCTTTTCGCTTCGTGAGATGCTTCGAGCCATCTTCTCTGGCGCAGCCCTACGATCACACGATTTGCATCTTCGAGTTGCTGCCCCCCGCTACACAGCAGTTCAACGTGCTCTTCCGGGAGGGTTGGTCCGGCGCCGAGGATTGGGGCCGCTGGCTCGACGGCACGAGCGGCCGGGCGTTATGGGTCGCCCCTGAACCGGCGCCTTACCGGCTGAACATCCAGGTGTTCCCTTACTGCCTTCCCGGCCGCTACCAGCGAGTTGATGTCGAGGTGAACGCCGTTCCGCTGGGCTCCCACGAGTGGACTGACTGCGAGCCGTGGGTCGCCCAGATCCCCGTCCCGGCCGAGGTCGTGCGCGGCGGGGAGAACGTGGTGACGCTCAAGACAGCGTACGCGGCCCGGCCGGTCGATGTCACCGACGGGGAGAACAAGGACGACCGGAAGCTGTCGCTCGGCTTGGCGCGCCTCTACGTCGAGCCAGCGCACTAGACCGCAGCAGTCGTGGCAATACCGGTGCCTGGCGTGGCGAACAGGGCCCGGCTCACTCCTTCCCGTATATCGGTACGAACTCGACCGGCACGGTCGCGTCGGCCTCCGTCAGCAGCGCTTGCAGGTCGGGCGCCACGTACATGTACTTGTCGAGGAACGCCTTGGCGGCCTCCTTGTCGCCCTCGCCCTCGATCGTCAGCAGCGTCGCCACCAGGCTTTCCGCGGCCTGCGTCATCTTCTCGACGTCGACGCCGAACTTGCGCGTCGCGGGATCGTACTTGAGCGCGCCCTGCTCGACGAAGTAGTTCCACGCGGACGACCGGATCATGCCGTACGACGACCCGGTCCCGAAGCGGACGGAGCGCAGCGCCTCCGACAGGTAACCCACGTAATGCGACTCGAGTGAACCGGTCAGGATGCCCTTCTCCAGCAGGTAGGGCAGGTTGTACAGCCCGCCGATGTCCGCCTTCCCCTCCTCGATCGGCGAGTAGTACTCGCCCAGCGCCTGGCTGACCGTCACCTCGCCGCCGTCCGTCTCCACCGTGCGCGGGCCGAGCGTGTGCGATATCTCGTGCAGCAGCACCCAGTTGAAGTAAGTTTCGGAGTCCAGTTGCTGCGCCGCCTGCTCGGCAAGGATGAGGTTGGCGAGCGGGGTCAGCACGGTGTCCGCCGCGCGTCGAGGTAGTTGCTCATCATTACTTTCTTCGCGCCCTTCGCCTCCCACACCCGCGGGTCGTTCGGCAGGCTGAACGCGACCGCTTCCATGATGGCGCGCACCTGGCCCTGGCGGTAGACGTCGTCCGCGATTTCCAGCGGCGTCATGGTCCCGGTCTGGTCCGGCTTGTACTCGGCCGGCACGGGCAGGTTCGCCTGCAGGTTGGGCACCTCCGCCATCAGCGCTGACAACTGCTTCGCGGCCGCGCGGTCCACCAGGAGCGTGTTGGCCTTGTAATAGGCCTTCTGGCCGGTCAGCTGGTCCTCGTAGGTCTCCTCCGGCCCGAAGCTGACGTCCAGGTTCGAGTCGACATCCAGCCAGGCCATGTCCGAGTCGAAGTAGTTGTCGGTGCGGAGAGCCCTGCGCCTCCAGCTTCAGGTAGTTGCTCAGCGACTGGTTCTGGCTCAAGCTCGCGGCCTGGTCCAGCAGGTCGGCCGCGGGCAGGACCCACTCCGCGTAGGCCTCGTGGTAGGGCACCGCGACCAGCTTGTCGCCGTCCCGCCGCACGACAGTGTACGGTGTTGAGCAGGCTGTCCTTCTGGTCCGGATGGGCCGCCAGGTAGGCGTCCAGCTCGTCTTTGGTCAGATCCGGCGGGAAGACGTAGGTCCCCGGCGGGTGGGGCTGATCCCCGAGGAAGGGCTCGTACTCGTTGAAGCGGTCCCAGCGGCCGTAATTCGCGTCGAGCATCAGGCGCTCGGCCGCCTCGGTCTCGTCCGGTCGCGCCCGCCAGGCGGATGAACAGACCTTCGCCCTCGGGGTCCACCTGCTGCCAGTAGGCCTTGTCCATGAGGTCCGCGGCCTGCATCAGCTTGTCCAGCACCGCGCGCTCCCAGTCGTTCAGGCCGGCAAGCAGGGCGCTCTGGGACATGTCGAGCGGTTTGAACTGCGCTGCGCGGGCGACGATGTCGGGCGAGGGCTCGGGCAGGACGGCTTCGGGCGCGCCCTGGTCCTCGTAGCACTCGCCGCGCATGAACGCCCATTCCTCGCATTCGCGGCCGTTCGGGAACTTGCAGTAGCCCACCTGTCCGGTGGATTCGCTGCGGATTTCGACCGTGCCGCCCTGCTTCACGCAGTACTCGGAAGCGGGGTTGGCGATTGTTTGGGGCGCTGCCGCCGGGGTGGGCGGTGGCAGCGGTACGCAGGCTGCGAGCAGGACGACGACGACGAACAGGACACACGACGCCAGGAGTGGGGCTTTCATCTTCGTTCTCCTTTGACTGTCGACCTCTGTGAATTGTACTACTCCCGGCGGCTGGTGAGCCATCGAGTTTTGCGAACCTTTTGACATTCGGCGGCCCAGCCGCTGTAGGGCTTGACGCGCCCGCGAATATCGCTAAGATGCTGCATAGTGCTGCATTCGCACTTGAAAGGAGAAGGGTTGTGAAGAAGTTGACGATGTTGCTCTCGGCCATGATCGCCCTCACGCTACTCCTTGGCGCTTGTGCGCCGGCTGGTCAGCAGCCGGCCGCAACTCAAGCACCCGTCGCCCAGCCTGCCGCAACCGAGGCCCCGGCGGCTCAGCCGCCCACCGAAGCCCCCGCGGCGACTCAGGCCCCGGCTGCGACTGAAGCCCCCGCGGCGACCCCGGTCCCGGCCACATCCGAAGCCCCCGCGACTCAGCCTGCAGCCACCGAAGCCGCAGCGGGCGGCACGAGCGCCGGCGCCGTGACGCTGGTGGTGTGGGACCAGTTCTACCGCGACGTCGAAACGAAGGTGATGGACACGCTCAACGCGGAGTTCGAAGCCGCGCACCCGGGCGTGAAGATCGAGCGCGTGGTGAAGACGCTGGACGACCTGAAGGTCACGCTTAAGACGGCCCTGGCGCAGACTGACGGCCCGGATGTGGCCCAGGTCAACCAGGGACGCAGCGACATGGGCGCGATGGTGCAGGGCGACCTGCTCCTGCCGCTGAACGATTATGCGACGCAGTTCAAATGGGGCGAGCGCATTTCGTCGTCGGTCGCGAACCGCAACAGCTTCACAGCCGACGGTAAGACCTTCGGACAGGGCAACCTGTACGGCGTCAGCCCGACGGCCGAGGTTGTCGGGGTCTATTACAACAAGGGCATCTTCGAGAAGAACGGCTGGCAGATTCCCAAGACCTACGAGGAGTTCGTCAAGCTGCTCGACACGATCAAGGCCAAGGGCGTGACGCCCATCTCCTTCGGCTCGCTCGACGGCTGGCCCGCGATCCATGAGTTCAGCGCCGTGCAGCACCTGCTGGTCACGCCCGAGTACATCAACAACCTCGTCTACGGGGTCCACAACGTCTCCTTCGACACGCCCGAAAACCAGGAAGCTGCGCGCACGATGCAGGAATGGGTAGACAAGGGCTACTTCACCGACGGTTTCTCGGGCATCGGCTATGACGACGTCAACAAGCTGTTCAAGTCCGGCCAGGGCGCGATGACGATCACCGGCTCCTGGCTGGCCGGCGAGCTGGTCAACGACACGGACCAGAAGTTCGGCTTCTTCCTGCTGCCTGGTCCTGGAGGCAAGCCCGCCATGGCGATCGGCGGCGTCGGCATCCCGTTTGCCATTCGGAAGACCAGCCAGCACGCGGACCTGGCCGCGCAGTATCTCGACTGGATGATCAGCCCGCGCGCAGCGCAGTTGTGGGCGGAAGCGGGCACCGTGCCCGCGATGCCGCTGCCGGCGGGTGCGAAGGTCGAACAAGGCTCGCTGTTCGCCGACACGGTGAACGCGTGGAATACGATCAACAAGAATAACCTTGTCGGTCACTACATCGACTGGGCGACCCCGACCTTCTACGATACGTTGGTTGCGGAGGTTCAGAAGCTCTTCGGCAAGACCTCCACGCCGGCACAGTTCACAGCTGCGGTGGAAAAGGATTACGCCGCCTTCCTGGCCGCGAACAAGTAGGAACGGTCACCACCAAGAACCGAAGAACCAAAGGTCCACGAAGTTCGAACGGTCTTTGTGAAGCTTCGGTTCTTTGGTCCTTGGTGGTGACCGTGCCCCTGCCACAGTGAGGGGGAAGCGTTATGAACACCCAGCATCGCTGGCCGGGTGAGTCCCGTTTTCACGGCTGGCTGTACCTCCTGCCCGGACTGCTTATCTATCTCGCCTTCATCCTCTATCCCATCCTCGAAACCATCCGCACGAGCTTTTACCGCTGGGATGGCTTCAGCCAGAACCGCACCTTTACCGGGCTCGCCAACTACGCCAGCCTGGTGGGCGAGCCGCAATTTTTGACAGCCCTGTTCAACAACATCAAGTTCATCCTTTTCTACAGCATCATCCCGATCATGATCGGCGTCGTCCTGGCCTCATTACTCGGACGCCGGAAACTGCCGGGGCTCACGTTCTTTCGGGCGGGGCTGTTCCTGCCCCAGATCCTCAGCATGGTCGTGGTCGGCGTCACCTGGCGCTGGATTTTCAACCCAGCTTTCGGTCCGCTCAACATGGGGCTGCGGAGCCTCGGCCTGGGCGCACTGGCGCGGCCCTGGCTCGGCGATTTCAGCCTGGCGCTGCCCGCGGTCGGCACGGTCGGCACCTGGGTGCAGTACGGCTTCTGCATGATCTTGTTTCTGGCCGGCATGCAGCGCATCCCGGACGATTATTACGAAGCCGCAGAGCTGGATGGGGCGAACGAGCTCCAGCAGTTGCGCCATATCACCTTGCCGAGCCTGCGGCCCGAGATGGGCGTCGCGCTGGTGACCACCATCATCGCGGCGCTGCGCGTGTTCGACCTGGTCTATGTCACGACCCGGGGCGGACCGGGCGATGCCACCCTCGTGACGGGCTTCCTGGTGTACCGGGCCGCATTCCAGCAGAACCGCATCGGGTACGCCGCGGCCGTGGCGACGGTGATGATGCTGCTGATCCTGGTGATCTCCCAGGTCATCCTGCGGCTGCAGGCGAGGTCGGAGGAATGAACGATCAAAGCACAGGGAGTGCCCGCTCGTTCCGCCTGTCCAACCTGCCCAGGCTGATCCTGCTCAGCCTCTTCTTGCTCATCGTCCTGCTGCCGATTGCGGGTCTGGTCTTCAGCGCGTTCAAGACGGACACCGAAGTCATCAAGGGTCCGCTGGCCCTGCCGTCCCACATCCGTCTCGACGCGTTCAAACAAGCCTGGACCACCGGGCGCTTCAACCTGTTCTTCCGCAACAGCGTGATCGTCACCGTCGCGGTCGTGATCGTCAGCGTCTTTCTCTCGACCCTCATGGGGTACGCGTTCGGTTTGTTGCCCGTGCCGGGGCGCAGGCTGCTGTTTCCCCTCGTGCTGATCGGCTACATGGTCCCGTTCGAGGCGGTCATCATCCCCTTGTACCATTTTATGAACGGCCTGGCGCTCACCGACACCTATCTGGGGCTGATTCTGCCGCAGGTGGGGCTCAGCGTTTCGTTTGGCACTTTATGGATGACCGGGTTCTTCCGCAGCGCGCCCAGAGAGCTGATCGACGCGGCCGCAATCGACGGCTGCACGCGGTGGCAGACGCTGTGGCGCGTCCTCTGGCCGCTGGCGCGTCCGGCAGTGCTCACGCTGGTCGTGTTGATCTTCATGTGGACGTGGAATGAGTTCCTGCTCGCGTTGGTGATCATACAAAAGGAAACGATGCGGACGCTGCCCATCGGCCTGGCGTTCTTCCAGGGCCGTTATGCGGCCAACATTCCGCTGCTGGCTGCGGGCGCGCTGATCGTGGCAGGGCCGATCCTGCTGGTGTATGTCATCTTCCAGCGCTATTTCATCCGCGGGATGCTCGGGGGTGCGATCAAGGGATAGAGGCGGTGCTGCAGCGCGAAAAGACCTCCGAGGTCTTCACCGTCATACAGGTGATGCCACCTCGGAGGTTTTTCTATCGGGGATTCGACCCGATCTCGACTCCGCTTACCGCGTCATCGTGAAGCTGTCGATGGTCGTCCCACCGCTGTCGAGGACCTTGGCGGTCAGCGTGCTGCCGGAGATCGTGAACTCGCTGTAGCTGTAGGTCTTGCTCGTCTTCACGATGTTTGCATAGCCGGACGAAGGCGAATACAGCGGCGCGCCGCCGCCACCTACCGTCAGGTGCTGGATGCCGTCGACCGTCGCCCGTGCGTAGTAGTGGTTGTGTCCGCCGAACACGACCGACACCCCGTACTGCCGGAACAGCGGCTCGAGGTCGTTCTGCACGGTCGTGTTATTGCCATGCCCGCCGCCCGCGGACCAGCCGGGCTCGTGCAGCACGACGAGCTTCCACTTCTTGGTCGACGCGGCCAGGTCGTTCTTCAGCCAGTTGTACTGCGCCGACCCCGCATTGTAGGCCGTGTACTGGTCGAGCATGGCGATATGGACGGGGCCGTAGTCGAACGAGCGGTACAGCCCGCCCGACTGGTACGGCTGCGG
>CAWDBO010000014.1:0-16522 GCA_963800615.1 uncultured Chloroflexia bacterium | reverse complement strand
TCGGGCTGGTCTTGCTGGCACTGGTGATCCCCTGGAGCAGCTCGGTTCCACTGCCGGTTCCTGCAGCGGGCGCGGCAGACCTGCTCGTCGGGCCTGGTGATCGCGCTGTGGCTCGCCCGGGGTGTGGTGCGGCGGGAGATCCGGCTCGATTTGCCACCGCTGTCGTGGGTCCTGCTCCTGTTTGTCTGGATCGCCGCCCTGACCCTAACGCAAGCGTTCTCCTGGCGCGACGGGCTGTCTGAATGGTTCAAGTGGCTGGAGTTCGCGCTGCTCTACCTGGTGGCCGCCCAATTGCTGGGGCCACGGTCAGTTAAGTCGCTGGTCGCCGGCTTGCTCATCGGCGGCCTCAGCCAGGTTGCGCTGGGCGCGTATCAATTCGTGTACCGTGTCGGACCCGAGCCCTTCATCATGCCGAACGGGTACATCCGCGCTACGGCAGCTTAACCAGCCCAACCCTTATGCGGGGTACCTGGGCTACCTCGCGCCGGTGGCAGCCAGCCTGGCCCTCTGGGCCGCCTTCGCGTTGGTGGCGCAACCGGCGGGCGCGCTCGCTGAACCTCGCCCTCGTGCTCACCGGGGTGACGGTCGCCCTCTTCGCGGGCATCGGGATGAGTTGGTCGCGCGGCGGCTGGCTCGGCTTGGGCGCCGCCCTGATCGTCGTGGCCGGGCTGCGCAGTTGGAGGACGGCCGTGCTGACCGCTTCAGTGGTTCTCCTCCTGGCCATCGCCCTCTCGGTGTTTGGCACATCCTGGCTGCCGTCCGCCCTTTCGGGCCGTGTGCAGGACTTGGGCAGCTACCTGGGCGGACCGGATCCGGCTCGCACCGAAATCACGGACGAAAACTTCTCCGTCCTCGAGCGGCTGGCGCACTGGCAGGCCGGATTGCGCATGTTCGACGACCGCCCCTGGCTCGGCGTCGGCATCGGGAACTACGCGGCGAGCTACGCGAATTACCCCCAGCCGCACTGGTACGAGCCGCTCGGCCACGCACACAACATGTTCATCAACTTCGCAGCCGAGACCGGCCTCCTCGGCCTGGCTGCCTTCCTGGTGTTCTGGTTGGGCGTTGCCCTGGCCGCGGCCCGCATCGGCTGGGCCCGGCGTGGATGGATCAGCGCGCTCGCCATCGGCGTCCTGGGAACATGGACCTACCTGACCGTGCACAGCATGTTCGACAACCTGTTTGTCCAGCACATGCAGCTGCAGCTGGCGTTGCTCCTGGCCGCCCTGGCATGGGCCGCGGCTTCAGCCCCGCCCGCACCACTCCAATACGGACATAGGAATGACTCAAGAACTACCCGCCGGACCGCTCATGCCGGATGAAACATCGCAATTCGTGACCGCCCTGCTGCGCCTGCCCGTCATTAAGCGGATGGGCATCGCCCAGCGGCCGCCGCGAGTTCACTCGATTCCTCAAGTTCGCCGTCGTCGGCGCCATCGGCATGGTCGTCGACCTGACCACCATGACCATCGCACGCGAGTGGTTTGGCCTGCCGCTGACGCTCGCCGTGGCCGTCGGCTTCACCATCGCCGTCATTAGCAACTTCACCTGGAATCGCCTGTGGACCTTCCCCGAAAGCCGGCAGCGCCCGATCCGGGGTCAACTGGCCCAGTTCTTTATCATCAATGCCATTGGCCTCGGCATCAACGAGGTCGTCGTGGCAGCCCTGCACCCGATGTTCCTGCGGGTGGTGCAAGACCCGCCAGCTTACATGGCCGCCAAGATCGTCGCGATCGGCATCGTCCTCTTCTGGAACTACTTCGTCAACCGGAAATGGACCTACAAGGGCATCGAGTAGAGATGCGGATCACGATCGACTATACGTCGGCGGTGCGCCAGCGGGCAGGCGTTGGGCGGTATACCCGGAATTTGGTGGCAGCCCTCGCCGATCTCGACCACACGAACAGCTACACGTTGTTCTGCGCGGGCGGCGCCCGAACCGCGGCCTGGCCCTCGAACTTCAAGGTTCGCACGACGCAGGTGCCCGAGCGTCTCCTACCGCAGGCTGGCACAAGCTCAGGCTGCCGCATCCCGGCCGAACGCATCGCCGGTCAGGCCGATATCTTCCACTCCCCCGATTTCACCCTGCCCCCTTTCATCCGCCGCCGGCGTCGTAACGGTCCACGATTTGTCATTTCTGAAGCTGCCCCGAGTGCGCCGACCCCGGGCTTCACGACTATCTCACCGACGCGTGCCCCTGTCGGTCGCCCGTGCTGCCCGCGTACTTGCCGACTCCGAGAGCACGCGGCGTGACATCATCGAGTTGCTCGGCACGCCCGCCGGAGAAGGTCTCCGTCGTCTACGCCGGGGTCGAGCCGCGTTTCCGACCGGTCCGCGACTCGAGCTGCTTCGGCCAGTCCGCGAACGTTACCATCTGCCTGAGTTGTTCGTTCTCTTTGTTGGCACGATCGAGCCGCGCAAGAACCTCAGCCGCCTTATTTCCGCGTACAGCGAAATGCGGCGGCAGACCGGCCTGCCCCACCAGCTCGTGCTCAGCGGGTCAAAGGGATGGCTATACGAAGACATCTTCAAGGAAGTCACCCGTGAGGGGCTGGAAAAGGACGTCCAGTTCCTGGGGTTCGTCGCGGACGTCGATTTGCCGGCACTCTACACGCTTGCCGACCTCTTCGTGTTTCCCTCGCTATACGAAGGGTTTGGCTTACCGCCTCTCGAAGCGATGGCGTGCGGGACGCCGGTGATAGCCAGCAACAACTCGAGCCTGCCCGAAGTGCTGGGCGACGCGGCGCGGTTCGTGGATGCCGAGGATGTGACCGGGTTGGCCGACGCGATGGCGACCGTGCTGGCGGATGGGGCGCTGCGAACGCGGCTGGCGGGATTGGGCCGGGACAGGCAGCGCGCTTCACGTGGGAAGATGCGGCAAAGCAACTCGTCGAGGCTTACGGGGCGGCGCGGCCCTGAGGTAGATATTCGCTGATATGGACACTTCAATTGCACCGCGACCGGCTCCGCCGGGCCGCGCCTCAAATGGTGGCCGGTGCTGGCGGCGTTCGCGCTCGCGCTCGTGGGTTACTTCGGCGCCTGGGTGTGGCACCGGGCGGCAGGCCTGGTGGTGACCGGCGTCGACCTGGCCGAGTACGTCAAGTTCCTGCCCCCCTACCGGGCGGGGCAGCTGCGCCTGCTGCGCGAGTCGTTCTACGTGCCGCTGGCCGCGGGCAGCCTGATCGCCGGCCTGATCGCCAGCCGGCGCGTCCTGCCCCTTTGGCTGCGTTGGATCAGCGGGCTGTTGGCGATCCCGCTGGCGCTGGCGATGCTGCCGCCGGCGTGGAGCCCGGGCCTGCTCGTGCAGCCCGAGTTTCGCCTGCAAACGGTCGTGCTGGCCGGATGCATCGCCGCGCTGGTGCTCCTTCTCGTCACCCGCTTCGTGCCCGACGCGGTCGTCCTAATTATCATTGCCCTGCTTGCGCTGGCGGCTGCGATCTGGCCCGTGTCCAGCTTTCTGCCGCTGCTGCCGCCCATCGAGGCGCTCTACCGGCAGCCGGTCCGGCCGGGCTGGGGGTTCTGGCTGTCGACCGCGGGCTTCCTCCTCACCGCGCTGTTCGCCATTGCGGGCCTCTTCCCCCGCCGCCCGAAGCGCTAGCGCCCGGGCGCGCTAGCGCGCCTGAGGCATTTCTTCCCCTCCCTCGCCCCGCCTGAAGCGCGCCGGGTCGATCTGCCAGTTGCGCACGATCGGCGGCGGGAAGCGGTTGCGCGCGATCGCGGCGGTCAGGTCCCGCAAATGGGCCTCAGCCAGGCTCGCCTGTTCCTGCGTTAGCTCCCCAACCAACACCGCCCGATCGAACTCGTCCTCGTTGTGCACCGTGACGCGGCCCTGCGGATCGATCCAGATGTCCAGGATCAGGTCGTCGGCCGCGCAGCCCTGCTCGTCGCACCGGAGCGGCCCGCACAGGTCGATGTGCTCGCCCAGCGCGACGCCGTCGGGCAGGAAATAGCGCTCGACGACCTGGTCGAAGCGGGGCAGCCAGAAACGGAACCAGATCGCGCCGGAGTCGGCCACAACCGAGCCGAAAAGCGTGCGCGGCGCAGGCAAGTCTCGCCAGACGGCGCGCTCGACCAGCACGTCGCCGAGAAGCTCGAGCTTGTAATCCTCGACCCAGGCGGGGTCGCCAAGGGAACCGGTGACGATCTGGCGCGGCATGATTGGCGCTCCTTGATGACGTGCGCCCGTGCAGGCGTTGACACCCCTGCGGCGCTCGGCTATGATGGCCGGGATGAACCGACCGTCGAATGGAGGAGCGAACCCGGCTCCTACATCCTGCTGCTCGAACTGGCCGAACCCGTACTTCTTTCCGTTGGCCGGCTGGGCTGCCGGCGGTTCGACGCGGGCCGCTACGCGTACGTGGGAGCGCGCTGGGCTCCGGGGGCGTCGCCGCCCGGCTCAACCGGCACCTCAAGGACGAAAAACGCACCCACTGGCACATCGATTACTTCGCCGCGGCTGCGCGGATCACCGGTGCGGCGGCCGCGTACGGCGCCGACCGCCGCGAATGCGCCTGGGCGCAGCGGCTGGCGGCGCTCGAAGGGGCCAAGACCCCCGCCGCCGGCTTTGGCAGCACCGACTGCCGGGCCGGCTGCCGCGCCCACCTGCTGCGGCTGCCCGACGCGCTGCCGCTTTCCTGGATTGAGGACGAGCTGATCCGATGCCCGATACAAGCGATCTGATCCAGGCGCTGCTCGACGCCATTGCCGCGGACGACGACGAGCAGGCCGAGCGCGTGGTGACCGCGTTTGCCGCCCTGCCCGGCGTCTTGCCGGCCCTGCGACCGCTGCTCGGCGATCCGGACGAAAACCGCCGCTGGTGGGCGGTGCGCGGCCTCGCGCTGATCGGCGGTGATGAGGCGGAGCACCTGCTGGTCGAGCACCTCGCCGACTCCGACGAACCCACCCGCTGCGCGGCCGCGCTCGGGCTGGGCCAGCTTCGGAGCCAGGAAGCCATCCCTGCGCTGCTCTCGTCGCTCGCCGACGCAAGCGGCTGGGTGCGCGACTCGGCGGCCGACGCGGTGGCAATGATCGGCGTCCCCGCCCTGCCCGGCCTGGTGGAGGCCAGCAAGGACAGCCGAGACGGCATCCGGGTGCGGGCTACGAGAGCGATCGGCCGGATCGTCGGTCCGGGTTTGGCGGGAAAGACACTCAACGAGTATGGCCGCGAGTACATCCCGGCGGTGACCGCCCTGTACGTCCTGCTCAACGACCCGAACCGGATCGTTCGCACGCACGCCTTCGATACGCTGAACGGGCTCGGGCTGTTCGACCAGGTGTACATCGCGCCGTAACCGGGATTCGTAGGATTCATTAGGATTAGGGCGCTCCCAGAGCCTCAATCCTGCACTCCCTCAATCCTGTAATCCTTGAATCCTACGAATCCTGGTTCCGACTCATGGTTAGCAGGCGCTTGCCGCGGACCTGGCGGAAGTTGGCGCCCTGGCTGACCGCGGCGGCAGCGGCCGCGATGTCGTCCACCACGGTCCCGGAGATGGCGTCGACTCCATAGTCGAACAACAGCGGGACGAGCGGCGTCGTGGCGCCGAGCAGCAGGACGAACGCATCCGGCCGGCAGAGCGCGGCGAGCGCCTCGAACGTGCCATTGACGAGGGTCATGCCGGTGATGGCGACTACGTCCGCTTGGGGGATGACTGCGGGCGCGTCGGACGCCGGGAGATCGCCGGGCTGGGGGTCTAGCTCGAGCACGGAGCAGCGAGCGGCCGCTTCCCGCACCTTCTCTACGAACGGGAAATGGCCGACGATCGCGACGTGCTTCTGCCGCCCGCGCTGGAGGATCAGCGACTCGGCGTTCAGAGGAAAGCAGCGGGCCTCGTCGACGGGCAGCAGCGCGTTCATCACCGCAAAGCCGATGCTCCGCTCAGCCAGGCTGGGAGAAAGGACCCACTGCGCGAGCTCACTTCCCGGGCGGCCCAGCAGGAGGCCGGCATCACGCACCTGCGGCGCACCGTGCTCCAGCCCGTGCGCCGTCTGCGTGGAAGCAAGCCCCGGACGCAGCCCGTGCGGGGTCTCGACCACGGCCAGCGTCCAGTGTGTGCCGACCCGCAAGTCAACCACCGGGCCGTCCTCGGCCATCTCGGCAAGCAGGCGCTCGATAACGCTCATCGCACACGCTCCATTTGCGGTCGCGAAGGTGCTCACGCAATCATTCTGACACGATCGCGAGCCCGATCCGACCCCGCTCCCGGTCCACGCTGACCACAGACACGTCGATCACGTCGCCCACGCCGACCACCTCGTGGGGGTTGCGCACGAACTTCTTCCCCATCTTGCTCACGTGGACGAGGCCATCCTGCTTCACGCCGATGTCGACGAACGCGCCGAAATCCACCACGTTGCGCACCGTGCCCTTGAGCACCATGCCTTCCTTCAGATCGTCGATGCTCAGTACGTCACGGCGAAGCACGACCGTGGGCAGATCGTCGCGGGGGTCACGGCCGGGACGCAGCAGGGCGTCCACGATGTCGTGCAGCGTCGGTTCGCCGATCCCCACCACGCCGGCCACATCGGCCCACTTGCCGCCCGCGGCTCCGAGCTCGAGCCCTTCGGCAGCCAGCCACCTGCGGAGCGAATTCGGAAGGTCCTTCATGCGGAGGTTCAGCCCGGCCAGCTCGAGCAGCGCTTTGGCGGCGTTGTAAGACTCGGGATGGATCGTGGTGTTGTCGAGCGGATTGCGGCTGCCCGGCACCCGCAGGAACCCGGCGGCCTGCTCGAACGCCTTGGGGCCGAGACCCTTCACCTTCTTGAGGTCTGCCCGTGACTCGAACGGACCGTTTTCGTCGCGGTGCGCCACCGATTGCGGCGGCGACCCGCTTGCTGATGCCGGAGACGTACGCGAGCAGCTGGGCCGAGGCCGTGTTCGCATCCACCCCAACGAAGTTCACGACCGACTCGACCACTGCGTCGAGCGGGCCGCGAGGTTCCCCTGGTCGACGTCGTGCTGGTACAGGCCGACCCCGATGCTCTTCGCATCGATCTTGACGAGCTCGGCGAGCGGGTCCTGGAGGCGGCGGGCGATGGAAATCGCCCCGCGCATCGATACGTCCAGGTCCGGGAACTCGGCCCGCGCGACGTCGGAAGCCGAGTAGACCGACGCGCCGGCCTCGCTGACCATGACGTACGCGACGCCGGAGAAACCGGGTTTCTTAGCCGCCCCGGCCATCTCCCCGCCGCCCTGGATCAGGTCCACCACAAGGGCCTCGGTTTCGCGGCTGGCCGTGCCGTTGCCGATCGCGATCACGCTCACGCCGTCTAGCTCGATCAGCTTCGCCAGCGCGGCCTTCGCCTTCTCGGCCTCGTTCTGAGGCGGGTGCGGGTAGATGGTAACCGTGTGCAGCAGCTTGCCGGTGGGGCCGACCGTAGCGACCTTGCAGCCGGTCCGGAAGCCGGGATCGATGCCCATCACGGTTCGCTCGCGCAGGGGCGGCTGCAGCAGGAGGTTCCTGAGGTTGGCGGCGAAGACCTGGATGGCGTGGTCGCCGGCGTACTCGCCCAACTGGCCGCTCACCTCGCGTTCGACCGAAGGCCGCAGGAGCCGGTCGTAGCCGTCTTCGATGGCGAGACGAACCTGCTCGGCCGACTTGCTGCCCGGGGTGCGAGTCCAGCGGCGGACGATCTGCGCGGCAATGTCTGCGTCGGGGGTGTCGATTTCGACCTTCAGGCTGCCGTCCTCCGCGCCGCGGGTCAGCGCCAGCCATTGGTGCGGCTGCACCGCCCGGAGAGCGCAGCGGAATTCGTAATAGTTGCGGTAGCGGCCGGCCTCGTCGGCGGCGTCGCCCGAACGGCGGCTCGTCACGAACCCGTCCGCTGCGAAACGCTGGCGCACGAGGGTGCGCGCGTTGGCATCGTCGCTGACCTGCTCCGCGATGATGTCGCGCGCGCCGGCGAGCGCGGCAGCAACGTCGGGCACCTGGTCGCCGACGTACTGGGCGGCAAGCGCGGCCGGGTCCGCCTTGGCCGTCCTGAGCAGACAGCGCATCGGCGAGCGGCTGCAGCCCGCGCTCGCGAGCGACTGCCGCCCGCGTTTGACGCTTGGGCTTGTAGGGACGATAGAGGTCTTCGAGCGCCTGCAGCGTCGTCGCAGCGTCGATCTGCCTGGCGAGCTCGTCCGTCAGCTTGCCTTGCGACGTGATCTCCTCGACGATGGCTGCCGCGGCGCTCGGCGAGCTTGCGCAGGTACTCGAGGCGCGCCTGAACCTGGCGAAGCTGCACCTCGTCGAGATTGCCGGTGGCCTCCTTGCGGTAGCGAGCGATGAAAGGAATGGTGTTGCCGGCGTCGAGCAGCTCGATTGTGGCGTCCACCGAGTGAACGGGGAGGCCGAGCTCTCCGGCGATGGCGGAGGCGAAGATGGGTTGAGTCAACAAATACCTCGTGCTGTTGGAAACAAACGGCCCGGTCGACGCCGGGCCGGGGGCTGCGATGGGCTTTTCGGGCCTAGTCTAGCCAGGTAACCTTCTGATAGATCTGCTCCAAAGGCACTTCGCATTCGAGCGACTCCAGTCGAAGCACCGCGTCCAGGCCCTCAAACAGAGTGACGGTCCACTCGTCATCGCGCCGACGATAGCACAGTATATGCTCGCGCTCGGAATCCAACAAGGACGTATTCCAGTAAGCTCGGGATGCCCTTGTACATCTCGAACTTGGCCCCCATATCGTAGCCGCGGGTGGCAGGCGACAAAACCTCGACGATAATCAGCGGATTCAGGATGGTGTCATTGCGGCGTTCGAAGAACTGCACCTTCCCGCAGACGACAGCCGCATCCGGGTATGTGTACAAGTCACTGGCTCGAACATACACGCGAAGGTCGCTGGTAATCACGCGACAAGGCGTCGCGGCAAGCAAGCCGTGAAGCCCAGAAATCAGGTTAGCCTGAATCAGGCTGTGATTTAGCGTGCCGCCGGACAACGCGAAAATCTCGCCCCGATGATACTCGCTCTTGTACTCGGCCACCTCTTCCATGGCGAGATACTCTTTCGCTGTGAACTTCCTCTTTCGTGTCCGAAGCATGCCCCACCTCACCGTCGATTATAGCACTGGCGTCGCGCCTCGCCAAGCGCTGTTCTGACGTCAGTCCCCCTTCCGCGCGCTGCTGGAGCTCGTACAGCTTGTTCAACGCGGCGAGGGGGCTGAGTCCGTTGACGTCGAGCGCCTTTAGCTCGGCAATGATCGGATCCTCGGCGGAGAAGAGGGGGAGCTGGAAGAGGACGGGCTGGCCGAGCGTGGAACGGCGCGGGCCTGCGGCACCGGAGGCCTCGAGGTCGGCCAGGATCTCCTGCGCGCGGGTGACGACAGGACGGGGGAGGCCGGCCAGCTGTGCCACGTGGACGCCGTAGGACCGGTCGGCCGCGCCGGGCACGATCTTGTGCAGAAAGGCCACGGTGTCGCCTTGCTCCGCGACCGCGACGTTGAAGTTCACGACATGGGGCAGCCGCTCGGCGAGATCGGTGAGCTCGTGATAGTGCGTGGCGAAGAGCGTCTTGGCGCGCAGGCCGGGGTGGTTGTGGATGTACTCCACCACGGCCCAGGCGATGGCGAGGCCGTCGTAGGTGCTGGTGCCCCGGCCGATTTCGTCCAGGATGAGAAGCGAGCGGCTCGTCGCATGGTGGAGGATGTTTGCGGTCTCGACCATCTCGACCATGAAGGTCGACTGGCCGCGGGCGATCTCGTCCGAGGCGCCGATGCGGGTGAAGATGCGGTCGACGAGGCCGATGCGGGCCGAATCCGCAGGCACGAAGGAACCGATCTGCGCCATCAGCACGATCATCGCGACCTGGCGGATCCAGGTCGACTTGCCGGCCATGTTCGGCCCGGTGAGGACGACGATCGCCTGGTCGGGCGACAGGATGGCGTCGTTCGGGGTGAAGGCCGCGCCGCCCGCGAGCATGCGCTCGACGACGGGATGCCGGCCCCCGCGGATGTCGATCGTGCCGTCATCAGCGAGAGAGGGCCGGACGTACTTGTTGGCCTCGGCCACCTCTGCCAGCCCGGCAAAGACGTCCAGCTTAGCGATCTCGTTGGCCGTGCTGAGCAGTTGGGGGGCCGACGCCGCAACCTGGGCCAACAACTGCCGGTAAAGCTGGCCTTCCAGCTCCAGGACCCGCTCCTCCGCATTGAGGACGAGCGACTCGTACTCCTTGAGCTCGGGCGTGATGTAGCGCTCGGCATTCACGAGCGTCTGTTTGCGGATGTAGTCCGACGGGACAAGCCCGGAGTTCGCCTGGGTCACCTCAATGTAATAGCCGAAGACCCGGTTGTAGCCGACCTTGAGCGACCTGATCCCAGTGCGCGCCCGCTCCACCGACTCGAGGTTGGCGATCCAGGACTTCGCGTCGCGGGTAGCCAGGTGAATGCCGTCCAGTTCGGCCGAGAAGCCGGGCCGGATGACGCCGGAATTGCTCAGCGTTGCGGGCGGGTCGTCGCTGATGGCCTGCCAGAGCAGTTGCTGAAGGTCCGGGCAGGCGTCGAGGTCTTGCGAGCCGACGCCGCGCGGCTGGAGCAGCGGTGCGGCCTTCCCGACGCGGCCGAGGGCTTCCCGGATGCCCACCAGATCGCGGGGGAGCGCAATGCCCTGGACGCAGCGGTTCGTCCAACGTTCCAGGTCGCCGAGGCCCTTGAGGAGCTCACGGAGCTCTGCGCGGCGGACGGCGTTGCCCTGCCACCCTGCAACGCCGTCGAGCCGGCGTTCCAAAGCAGGTACGCTGAGGAGCGGCTGGCCGAGCCAGCGACGCAGAAGCCGTCCGCCCATGGGCGTCAAGGTCGCGTCCAGCACGCCGAGCAAAGAGCCGTGCAGCGAGCCGCCGCGGATGGTCTCGGTCAACTCGAGGTTGCGCCGGGTGGCTTCGTCCAGCGTCATGAACTCGCCCACGCTGTACGTGCGCAGCCCAACGATTTGGGGCAGGCCCTCCTTCTGGGTCTCCTGCAGGTATTGCAGGAGCGCGCCCGCGGCCCGGAGGGCAAAGGGCTTCCCTTCGCAGCCGAAACCCTCAAGCGAGGCTACACGAAAGTGTTCGAGCAGCGCGGCGCGGGCGGTACTTTCTTCGAAGCGCCAGGCCGCATAGGGGGTGACATGATAAGGCTCGAGCATTGGCGGAATGGCATCGGCGGAAGGTCCGCCAGAAGGATCTTCGGCAGCCCGCTTCGCCCACCGGGGGTCTTTCGCCGCGTGCAGCACCTCCGCGGGCGCAAGGCGGCTGAGCTCCTCCCCCACCTTCTGCAGAATGTCCCCGCCGTCCGTTAGCTCGCTCGTCGCAAACTCGCCGGTGCTGATGTCGGCGAAGGCCAGGCCCGCCGCGTTGGGCGCCAGCACGAGCGCGGCGACGTAGTTGTTCTGCTTCTCGGGGAGCAAGCCCGGCTCGACCAACGTGCCCGCGGTGACCACCCGGCGGACGACGCGGGGCACGATCTTCTCCCCTTTCGGCGGCTCCGTCCCGATTTGCTCCGCAATGGCTACACGATATCCGGCCGAAATAAGTTTTGCGACGTAATTGTCGACCGCGTGATAGGGCACGCCGGCGAGCGGCACGCGCTCGTCATTGCCGACGGGGCGCGAGGTCAGGACGACATCGCAGACGCTCGATACGATCTTAGCGTCATCGTCAAAGGTCTCGTAGAAGTCGCCGAGGCGAAACAGAAGGATGATATCTGGATATTGCTTTTTGAGCGCCAGGTACTGGCTGCGCATCGGTGTGGTCATGGCGCGACATTATACATCAGAGCGCTCACCACAAAGAACCGAAGAACCAAAGCCCCACCAAGGCGCTCGAAGCTTCGTGGAACTTCGGTTCTTGGTGGTGAGCGCTCCGTCAGGCGTTGATGTAGATGCGGCCGTTTGGATCGCCGTAGAGGACGTAGGCCAGCCACGTGGGATTTGCAGGGTCCTGCGCCTTGATCTCCTGCCGGGCCGCATGGAAAGCCTCGCCGATCGACTGCTGCTGCCGGCCGTTCAGGCCCCACAGGCCGTTGTAGAAGGAGCGGGCGAATTGCGCCGCGAGCTCGTCGTTGATCGCCCACAGCGAGCCGATGAACGCCGTGGCGCGGAGCTCGATGAAGGCCTCGGCCCAACCGCCCAGGCCGGTCAGGGTGAAGCCGGCCTGCCCCGCATCGCACGCGTTGACGAACACGAGGGGCATGCACTGCCACAGCTTCAGGTCCTGCCCCAGCAGGCCGCTCGGCGTGAGGTAGTCGTCGCCCAACTTGATGATGGCTTCATCCGCGTCGGCCGCATTGGCGCTGCCGTGGCAGGAAAAATGAAAGAGCTGGGCCTCACCCGCGGCCAGCTCCTGGTTCACTTCGTCGAAAGTGCGGAGAGGCACGGCCCAGGACAGCGGCTTGAAGAACTCGATCTCCTCCTGGACGAACTTCAGGTTGTCTTCGGGCGCGACGATGACCCCGCGCTTGACGCGCAACTGGTCCGGCGCGGCCGGCCCCTTCAGCCAGCGCGTCAGGCGGAACTGCTCGCAAAGGGGCGGATCGACGAAAAGGGTGCGCCCGTCCTGGCGCTCGAGCGGCCGCACCATCTCCCAGGGAATCCACGGCTCGTCCGAGGTGATGACGAGGCTCTTGCCCGCATAGCTGACGCGCAGGTCGTCGCGGTACACCTGCCTGAACTCGGGCGAGAAGACCTCGTTCCAGAGCTTCACGCCCAGCGCCTGCAGCCGCATGATTCCCGCTCGGCCATCTGCGGGGTCCGGTCCGCCAGAGATTGCGAAGCCAACTGGCTCAGCTCGTCGGTGAAGGAGCCGAAGTACGCCTTCGGATCGCCCTGCAAGACCGTCTGGCCGAACTTCTTCTCGGCGTAGCGGCCGTCGGCGGAGGTCAAGGCGTAGGTAAGGGTGTTTCCCTGCAGGCCGACGCGCAGGTTGAGGTCCGGGCGTCAGTGTCCCCGTCGGGGGTTACGGCCCACGGGGCAATGACGAAGGCGCGGACCTCCGTGCCGGCGGGCTTCGCCGGGCAGTCTCATCCATCACCGACACGTCAAATGCAAGCGAGCCCAGGCGCTTCCCCGCCTGGATGAACTCGATGCTGACGCGCTTGAGGCCCAACGAGGTAGGCGTGACGGAAGAAGACGACGGGCTCCGAGTCGCGATCCGGCTCGACCGCACGGTGCGGCCGAACGGGACGTCCGGAATCTCCGCGCCCCCGATCGTCGCGCCGAAATCAAAGTCCAGCGTGTGGACGTAGATTTTGAGATCGCCGACCGCAACGCTGATGGGCTCGATCCCTGCGTGACGACAACCGTGCCCTCGGCTGCGGCGCGGGCGATGTGGACGATGAGCGGGACCATTTTCTGCGCCAGCGGAGCACGTACAGGGGAAATAGACGTTGGCCGTGCGCCGGACAACCGCGGGCGCTGCCGGCGGCGTGGGGGTGAGAAGGCTCGGCGGCGGATCTCGTCCTGGGGGAGCGCGAACGCCATGTCGCCCGGCCCTGTGGTCGGCCGGTCTCGGGCGGGAGACGGCGGCCGGGCCATCGCCATCCGGGCCACGGCGGACCCATCCTTCGCGGCGTCCAGCGCCTGGCGCACGAAGGGCAGGGCCCGCCGACCGAGTTCTCGAGGCCGGCGAGGTACAGGCACATGCGAAGGCTGCCGCCCGCGCCGCGTATAGCCTTGTCCAGTTCCTGCCACCGGGCGCGGGTGGCGGGATCGAGCTGAGCCACGGCCTGACCGATTCTTCCTTGTGCAGTTCTTCCGCGAGGACCGGTCTCGTCCCGGTAGCACCTGGGATCGTACACTTCGCACAGCGCATCAAGCACTTTGTCGCGCAGCGTGTCCGGTATGGTCACGATGGGAGAGCCCGCGACCCCAGTCCCGCTCGCAAGCGCGTCGGCGACGGGCTGAGGGAGGCGGGCAGAGCGGCGATGCCATCGAGGAGGCGGAGCATGGGCGTGACGCGGTTGGGCGGGTTGTTCGTGTAGATGGCGTGGCCGTATTCGTCGATCAGGCGCCGGAGCTGCTCCTGCACATCCTCCGAGACCTGACTCCAGCCGGCATGAAGCGCGGCTGCGACCTTCATCAACGTTGCGGCCGCAAGATCGCGTCGAAAGCCCATGACAACCCTCCTGGTCGCGCTAGAGCAGCCACTCCACCAGCCGGTCCCAGCCGGTGCGCTGTGGGAAGAAGAGCGTGCGGTACGCCTTCATCGCCTCTTCGCGGCGCAGCGGGTTCAGTACCCGCGGCAGGAAGACCGACAGCCCGGTGGCGGCGGCATAGGCGGGCAGGTAACCCAGCCGCGCGACCGGGGCCGCATCGCCGTATCTCCCAGGTACGCGGCCAGGGCTTCGGCCGCCGCCCGCACCTTTGGCGCATTGCGATGGGTGGCCGACGCCGCCTCAAGCGAGCGCGGAGGCAAAGGAGCCGAGATCGCGGTAATCGCGATACTGGAACGCCAGGGACCTGTCGACGGCAAGCTGAGCCACCGCGCGCAGCGGGGGCGCAGGGTCGTACATCAGCGCCTCGACAGGCGCGCACAGCTCCTCGGTAACCTGCGTGTTCGCCGTAGCGATGGCCGACTGGGTGACCGGGTCGACAGCGGCCCGGCTCTTTCCGCCGTAACTTGCACCATACTCGTCCACGATTGCGAGCGCCAATTCGCGGGGCGTCATCTGCGGCCCGCGTTGGCTGCCTTGAGGATGGCCGCGTAGGGCCACCCTTCCATCGGCTCCACTTCCTGTGAGGCGACAAAGTAGTCGGCGTAGGGCGCGAGCTCGCGGGCGCCTTCGATCATCGCCATCAGGCAGGCATCCATGCCCACCAGGTCCAGCCGGCGCCCGGTGGCGGTCGCTGCCTCTGACAACGCCCGGCGCAGGCCTTCAGTGTCCAGGAAGTCCATGCTCGAGTCGTCGAAGGCGATGGGCCGGGTTTGCTCGCCGCCGGCAGCCAGCGCAGGGGTCGAGCGGAAGACGGGGGGACGGCGGCCCGAGGCGCCGTCTCCGGCGCCGCTGGCCCGCACCCGCGAATAGATGTCGAGGTCCAGCCACCCGAGTCCGTGATTCCAGAGGATGAGTGCGTAGTGCTCGGCGGGGTAACTCGCCATGGACCTGATGATGAAATCGCGCAGGCTGTCGGGGTCGCCGGTATTGACCGGCGGGAGGGGCTGCACCAGGCTGTTGGCCATGCCGTTCCCCTTACGCACCTCGACCAGGTACGAGCCCATCAGCGTGTCGAAGAGGCAGGTGACGGCAACGGAAGGGGTCGAGCCGACGTGGCCCATCTTCCAGATATCCTTGTAGCCCGCGGTGGTCATCTCGGCCATCAGCCGGACGGGGCCGTTGGTTGTCTGGAACACCTTGCCGTTGTCGCCGGCCATGTACACCATGAAGGTCCACATCCGCGGTTGAGCGAGTGCGAGCACATCTATTCCTCCATCGGATTGGCGCCTGGCTGTATTGTAGCCTAATGGAGGGGCAGAGTCAATAGCATTTATT
Source organism: uncultured Chloroflexia bacterium (assembly GCA_963800615.1). Lineage (GTDB taxonomy): Bacteria > Chloroflexota > Anaerolineae > CG2-30-64-16 > CG2-30-64-16 > JALOOB01. Next base: position 1,079 of record CAWDBO010000014.1, on the reverse strand, counting down.
GGTTGACAAAATCGGACCCGCAGTGAAGCAGAGGCCCGTTACTTCTCCCCGGCCCGTGCGTGCGCCTGCAGATACTCGCTAAGCGCACTGCGTTGTTGTGCTCCGTCCCGCGCCATAAAGTAAAGTCACGTCCCTCTGCCGGGCGGCCAACTGGATGGGCTGCCAGGTCTCGGGCTGCGGGTCGGCTCTGCAAAGTACCGGCGCCGAAACTCCTCCCACTTCTCGGGTCGTGGCCGAACCAGCGCCGCAGCTGGTCGCAAGGCGGACGTCCTTCAGCCAGCCATCCAGCGCAAGCGCCTCCTTTTTGACGCCGCGACGCCACACCCGGTCCACCAGGAAGCGGGCGCTGCCGTCGGGTTCGGGATGGTCGTAGACACGCTTCAGTCGAATCATGCTGACACCCCTGCTCGCTCGCCCTTCGGCGCCTTATCCTTCGGCACGGCCAAGATCGCCGCCGACCCTACCCGGGCGCGTACCCTCCACGCCCTGCAGGAACCCGACAAAGACCCCAACTCTTCGTCAAGCGCCCTGACAGAGTGCCGCTCTCCTTGATCAAATATCAAGAGAGACCCAGCCCCGAACTGCTGCTCCTTGCCCAAAGCCGTCTGAGAACACTCCGCGCCCTTTCAGCACCACAACGTAGAAGGGCGAGTGCGGCGCCTCATGCTGCCGTATGGTCTGGCCTGGCTTCAGTGTGAAGCGCAACACCCTGCTGTGCTCGTCGACAAAGAGCGGCTGAGAGTAGGCAGCCGCCTCACGAAACTCAAGGCCCTCAAGTAGATTCGTTGACCTCATATCGCCTCCGTATACCCATGAGACATGCCGCACCGGCCGCTAACCAAATCTTCTCTCTCATTGTATCCGCGAAGCCTGCAGGCTGTCATCGGCAAAACGTCGTCTCTTCGGCCGGTGTTGTTGTTGAGGACGCAAAGACCTCCGGTGCCTGCTTTGCCTGTGAAAGCACCCGGAGGTCCAGCAAATGGCTCGGTTCAGTGACGGCCACGCCCCGCAGGCGTTACTCGACGGTCACACTCTTCGCGAGGTTCCACGGCTGGTGACCAGACCAACGGCGGACGGCC
>CAWDBO010000013.1:0-11655 GCA_963800615.1 uncultured Chloroflexia bacterium | reverse complement strand
GGACGTGCCGCCCAGCTGCCGCCACGTCTCGCGCATGACCGCGAACATATCGAGGGAAGCAACGGGTCCCGCGCCGTCCGTGCCGAGCCCGACGGCTACGCCGGCAGACCGCAGCGCCTCGATTGACACGGCTGCCAGCCCTGCCGCTCGCTGCGCATCGGGGCAGGCCACGACGGACACACCGCGCGCCGCCAGGATCGCGATGTCGGTGTCCTTCAAATAGGCCGCGTTGGCGAGGATCGACGGCACGTCGAGCACGCCGTTGTTGTTGAGCACCTCGATGGGCGTCTTGCTATAGGCCAGGTCAGAGAAATCGACTTGCTCCTGCGACTCAGCCGCCCGCATGTGGATCCCGATGCCCAGGCGGGCCGCGACGGCAGCCGTCCACGCCAGGAATTGCGGCGAACAGAGATACGGAGAATGCGGTCCGACCGCGGTCCTGATCCGCCCGTCACCCGCACCTTGCCACCTCTCCGCAAAGTCCGCGACGGCTGCGATGTCCCCGCCGATCTCCCCCTCGTCGGCGCCGAAGGTGCACCACGCGAGGTTCGCCCGCAGGCCGCTCTCCACCGTCGCCCGCGCCACCGCGTCCATGAAGAAGTAGTGGTCGCCGAAGCCTGTGACGCCGCCGCGAATGAGCTCCGCGGCGGCGAGCAGCGTGGCCCAGTACGCGTCATCGGCAGTGAGTGGGGAGGTGAACTCGCGCCGGATCGGCCGTCCTGGGTCGCGGGCGATCGAACCACGGATCCAGGCCTTCGTACGGAGCGAGGCCCCGGCTGTAGACTGTCCCGGAGTGAAGGTGCGCGTTGATCAGTCCGGGCATTACGATGCATTCGCTCGCGTCGACGGTTTCATCCGGCGCGAACCCGGCAGGCGCCTGCCCCACGGCTGCGATCACTCCGTCGCGCACCGCGACACCGCGCTCGAAGGCGCTTCTTCGCCCGGAACCATCGTGATGACACGGCCCCCGCGATCAACGTGCTCGCCATACTACCCCCACGCATCCCGCTGGTGCCGAGTCTACAACACCTCACCGGCGCGGCCAAACAGTTGACTTGTGCGCGGTCGTGCATGCGTCTATAATCGCTCGCATGTCTCAGTACCGCTGCCACATTTTCGTCTGCACCTCCGGCTCCTGGTGCCCGCGCGATGGCGACACCGATGGCATCGTCAAACGGCTGAAGCAGGCGGTCAACGCTGCCGGCCTTCGCGGCCAGGTGCGCATCAACAAGTCCGGCTGCTTCAACCAATGCGGCCACGGCCCGATGGTCGTCGTCTATCCGCAGGGCCACTGGTATGCCGGCGTGACGCCCGAAGACGCGGCCCAGTTGATCGACGCGGAGTTGGTTCGAGGCGAGCCGCTTGCCCGGCTGCGCTACGTGGCGCCCCCCGGCGACAACAAGGACCTCTCACGCTACCCGGTTGAGTTGGTGGCCGCCGAGCAGTCCAGAAAGGGCGACGAGGCTCCCCTGTCGCCGGCGCGGCAATGACCTCGACCGGCGGGCCCCGGCTGCTGGCGCATCGTCTTCGATCATCCACTTGGTGTTGGTGCGCCACGCCGAGTCGCTCCACAACCGTACGGGGAGAAGGTCAGCGTCGATAGCGGCCTCACCGAACTTGGCTGGCGCCAGGCGCATGCGGTTGCAGGTTGGCTCGCGCCCCGCTACCGTCCGGATCTGCTGCTCTCCAGCACGCTGGTCCGGGCGAGGCAGACGGCCGAAGTCATCGCCACCCGCCTCGAGGTTCCCATCACCATGCAAGAGGGCCTCGAAGAGGCCGAGTTCCAGTACTGGGACGAGCTGCCCTACGCCTGGCAGCACCCGATCGAGCCCTGGCGCGACCAGTGCAGCCCAACTCGGAGATCTCCCCGCTCTACGCGAGCTTTCGCGGCGCGGGTGCGGGACACACTGTCCCATCTCGTCGGCAGCCTGCCCCGCGATCGCACGAGCGCAACCCTCATCGCTGTCACGCGCGGTGGTTTCATCGGCACCCTCATGCGCTGGCCGTTCGGGCGGCCACCATGTAGCGGTCTTCACCGCCAACACCGGGTGTGATCTGAATCCAGGGAGCTCAACCACTGGCGGCTGGTGTTCCATAACCAGACCTGTCACCTGGACGCCCTGAACCCCGGCCGTGCCGCCGCAGCCGCCGCAAATCAGGCCCTCGGCGCCCTGGACGAACGGAGAAGAACGCCGCCGGCGATCTCAAGCATTACCAGCGCGTCGCAGGCCCGCCGGTAGCCGCCAACCCGGCCGAACGCGAAGTTGCGCTCCCGGCGCGCCTGGTCGCGCCGTCGTGATGCCCAGCGCAAGCTCCATGTTGCGACTGGCCGTGGTGCTGGCTTTGGCCTTCGCCCCTCACGTCGAGTCAGTGGAAGGGATTGACCTGTCCCCGCCATGCTCGAACGGGCCGAAGCAGCCCGTTCGGCTGCCGGTGTGGCCAACGTGCATTTCCCGCCTTGGCGAGATCGGCGTCCTGCCGCTCCAAGATGGCGCGTACGACCTGTAACCTGTCACGACCTGCTGCAGTATGTGCTGGACATTCCCGCGCTCTTCGGGCTATTTCGCCGCCTGCTCGTGCCGGAGGGCCGGTTTGCCTTCGATGAATCGATGGCAGCGAGGACCCGGTCAAGCGGGCGACGCTCGCGGCGATCATGTCGCGGCGCGTTCCGGGCGTCAGCGACGTGCCGAGCGCCAGCGAGATCGAAGCGGGGATGAAGGCTGCGGGTTTTGCGTGCTGAAGATCGAACGCTATTCGGTTAACCGGGAGTTGGACGATGGCTGGCCGCGCCGCGGCCGACGAGGCGACCCGCGCCGCGGCGCTGATGATAGTAGCCGGATTGGACGCGGACTCGGCCGGGTTAGCGGCTTGCCGGTCCCGCGACGGCAGCATCGTCTTCACCGAAAATCGAATCCGGTTGCTCGGCGAAGCCCAGTCCGCCTCGGCTAGACCAGCCGTATGTCTGACTTCTCAGTCCCGACCTCCGAGGTCTCCGGCAGAAAAGCATCCCGACCTCCGAGGTCTCGGCAGAGGGCTCGGAGGTCTGGCACAGGCATCCCGACCTCGGAGGACTTCGTCGCAAACGTCTATCGGACCAGGTCGATCAGCCCGCGCGAGGATGCGGTCGAGCAGCCACGGGTTGGGGGTCGGCGTTGCCGTCGGGTGGGCGTAGAGGCCGTGGCGAGGATCGGCGTGAGGTCCGGCCCGGGGCGCGGCCCAGCGTAGGACGTGCGGTTGGCGGGAGCGGGCTGACTTGGCTGCTTGCGGCCGGCTGGACTCCTGCTGGGGGCGGCGTAGCGCTGGGCGTGGGGGAACCGTCTGGGCTCCCGCTTCTTCGAGTAAGCCTCCGCCGGCCCTCCCCAGCGCGACTTCCGTGGGTGTGGCGGACGGGGTTTCCGCCGCTACGCCTGAGGGTTCCGTTGGCGTCAGGACAGGCAGGGTTGGTCCCGCGGTGGCGACGACGGTGGGCGTCGTGATGATCGGCGTCTTGGGCGGAGGCCAGATCGCCGTCGGCGTGGGCGGCACGGGCGCCTCCGTGGGCGCATGCGCGGCCACCGTGACGCCGGCAAGCGGCACGGGCATCCGCGTCGGCCAGGCCGTGGGCGGCGCTTCAGGTGCGGGTGGACCTGTCGGCGTTGCAGTCGGCGCGCTGATCACGACGTCGGCCGGCGCGACGGCGAAGGGGGTCGGGATGCGATTGACCGGCTTGCCGTGAATGACGTCGGCCGGGTCCTCGAAAACGATGACCCCGTCGAGCGGGCGGTTCATGCCCCAGTACCGCCCGACCTCAAAGCTCACGTCCACCACCCAATTCCGGTCCAGCAGCGGCTGGACGTCCTGGCGCCTGGCGCAGTCGATCACGAGAAACGGCCCAATCGGGTCGCCTCCCGGAGGTTGCAGCCAGACCTTGCGGCCGATGTCGCCCGCCCGCAGCAGCGCGACAGTCCCGACGCATTCGGGGCACGGGTCGATGTCCCCGCGTCGAGCCGGTTGCCCAGGACCTCTCCATCACGCCCGGGTTGTAATACGTGGCGAGGCCCTGTTGGGGCAGCGGCGCGGCTCCCAATAGCTGAACTCGGGCGCCTGGGCCCGCGCGCGATGGCCGCGACGAGTATCAGCAGCGCGGCAAGTGCGTAACGTCGAAACCGTAGTTAGCTGCTTGGTCATCGGGGTCTACAGCGCGTTGTGCGGGACAATTGCCGCAAGCAACGTGCGAAACCTCCATTATATCAGGACGCAGCGAGCCTCGCAAAGCTGCGCGGTAGGGAGTCGGGGATGCGCCTGGGATTCGTCGTCAAGCCGCTTGCGCGGCCGGAACTGAAGAGCCACGACAGCCGTCGCTGGCAGAACAGCCCCCATCTCAGCGTCAGCCTGGCCTACCTTCGCGACGTCTTCGGTTACCTTGCGACGTCCGGGATCACCATGTACCGCATGTCGTCCGATCTCGCGCCCTACGCGACCCACGCCGGAATGCCGCAGTTCCACAACCAGGTTGCCGAGAGCGCGGCCGATTTGGCCGAGTTCGGCGCGCTGGCGCGGCAGTTGGGCCTGCGCCTTTCGTTCCATGCCGTCGCGGCCACGGTCATCAAGCGCCCGACCCGCAGATCGCGGCCAACGCGGTCGCGGACCTGGACGTGCTGGCGTCGATCCTCAACGCGATGGGCATGGGTCCGGAATCGGTCGTCGTCACGCACATCGGCGGCGTTTACGGCGCGCCCGAGGCGGCCGCGAGCGGTGCCTCCAGGCCATTGACGCTCTCCCGCCGGCAACTCGTTCCCGCCTCGTGCTCGAAAACGACGACGTCCGTTTCGGGGTGACCGATACCCTGTGGGTGCATGCCCGAACCGGCGTACCCCTGGTCTTCGATCGTCTGCATCACCGCCTCAAGGGCGGCGAGACGATGAGCGACCGCGACGCGCTGGCCACGTGCCTCGCCGCGTGGCCGAGCGGCGTCCGTCCCAAGATCCACTGGAGCTCGCCGCGAACCGAGTGGCTGGTCGAAGAACAGGGCGCGGACCAGGCGCCGAAGGTCACCCGCACCCGCTGGATGTACCACGCCGATTACGTCAACCCATTCGAGTTCATCGACTTCCTCCGCAACGCTGAAGGTCTCCCCGCATTCGACGTCATGCTCGAAGTCCGCGCCAAGGACCTCGCCCTGATCCAACTACGCCGCGATCTCGAACGCTACGCCCCGGACCTTGCCGGCAAACTCGATCCGCCGAATATCCCCTGAGCTTCAGACGCGCTTGCCTGCGAGCTGAATCGCCCCTGCCCGGAGAGATTGTGATGTTTATCCTATCTTCTCCGCTCAGAATTGCTTACCATGCTTCATGATCACACCATAGCTACCTGATACGCACCCTTCACGCCCATTCATCGCTTGCCTGCGACTGGAGGTGACAATGTCGCGTTTCGGTTGGCCCAACCTGCTGCCAGCAGCGTCTTCCTGTTCAATGCCCCCCGCGCTGCGCCTCGCATTAGTGATCCTGCTCGGCCTGGCCGGCCCCTGGTCGAGTCGCTCGCACCTCGCCCCCCGGCAAGGCGGGCGGGCCGGGCGAAGCCATCTTCCAGGCCAAGTGCGTGGCCTGCCACACGATCGGCGGGGCAAGCTCGTCGGCCCGGATTTGAAAGACGTGACTGCCCGCCGTGACCCGCAGTGGCTCAAAGCCTTCATCGCGGACCCCAACAAGCTCTTCGCAACCGATCCCACCGCACAACAGCTCCTCGTCGAAAACAACAACGTGAAAATGCCCGCCTCGGGCTTACTGACGCCGAGATCGACGGCCCTGGTGACCTTCCTCGGCGAGGGGCGGCTGCAGCGCCGCCTGCCGGGGCTCAAGGTCAGCAGCCCGGCCGGCGGCGCCGGCCCTGGTCGGGGATCGCGCTGCCGGCCTACGTACGTTTACGGGCCAGGCAGTTCAGGCCAACGGCGGACCGGCGTGTATCGGCTGCCACTCCGTAGCGGGCTTGGGCGGTTTAGGCGGCGGAGCGCTCGGCCCCGATCTCACCCATGCCGCGCAGCGTTATCCCGGCGTCGCGCTCGCCTCGGTCCTGGGCAACATCGCCTTCCCCACCATGATCGGCCCGTTCACGAACCGCCCGCTGACGCCCCAGGAACAGGCGGACCTGGTCGCTTACTTGGCCCAGGTGATCAGGGACAGGTGGTCGCGCCGCCCGTGACGCCGGGCGCGCTCACGCAGAATACCGGCCTGCTGTTGGCCGTGGGGCTCGGCGGCGTGCTCGCTTTGACCGTGCTGCTCGCCATCTTCTGGCCCCGCCAGCGGCAGAGCGTTTCCGCCCGGCTGCGCAACGCCAGGCTGCGGGCGTGACAAAAGAACAATGAGCACAAAGCAAAACCCTTGCATAGGACGATCTCAGAACTTCGTGTTTCTGAACTGTAGGGGTTTGACAGGAGGCGTCGATGAGTAACTGGGTAAAGGAAGTTGCCGCTCCGGCCGAACGGCAGTGGGAAGAGTTCTATCGTAACCGCTTTCAGCACGACAAGCGCGTACGCACCACGCACGGTGTGAACTGCACTGGCTCCTGTTCCTGGGAGGTCTTCGTCAAGGACGGCATCGTCACGTGGGAGCTGCAGGCGACTGATTACCCATCCCTCGAAGACGGCCTGCCGCCATACGAGCCCCGGGGCTGCCAGCGAGGCATCAGCTTCTCCTGGTACCTCTACAGCCCGATCCGGGTCAAGTATCCGTACGTGCGCGGCGGGCTCCTGGACCTGTGGCGTGAGGCGCGGTCCCACCACGGTGACCCGGTGGAGGCCTGGCGCTCGATCGTCGACGACCCGGCGAAGCGGACCACGTTCCAGCAGGCACGCGGTAAGGGCGGGTTCCGCCGGGTGGCCTGGGACGAGGCTCTCGACATCATCTCCGCGTCTGTGGTACGCACGGTTAAGGACCACGGGCCTGACCGGGTCATCGGCTTCTCGCCCATCCCGGCCATGTCGCAGATCAGCTACGCCGCAGGCAGCCGCTTCCTGACCCTGCTCGGCGGCGTCTCCATGAGCTTCTACGATTGGTACTGCGACCTGCCGCCAGCCAGCCCCGAGATTTGGGGCGAGCAGACGGACGTGCACGAGTCCGCCGACTGGTACAACAGCCGCTTCATCGCGGTCATGGGCGCCAACCTCAACATGACCCGCACGCCCGACACTCATTTCATCTCGGAGGTGCGGCACACGGGCGCCAAGCTCACCGTCTTCTCCCCGGATTTCTCGCAAGTCGCTAAGTACGCGGACTACTGGATTCCGGTGCACGCGGGCCAGGACGCCGCGTTCTGGATGGCGGTCAATCACGTGCTCCTGACAGAGTTCTATGTCAGGAAACAGACGCCCTACTTCGTCGACTATCTCACGAAATATACCGACATGCCGTTCCTCGTTGAGCTGGGCGAGCCTTCGCCCGCAGGCGCGCTCCCCGGCCGTTACCTCCGCGCCAACCGGCTTGACGCGTATGACGGCGAGGAGAATGGCGACTGGAAGCTGCTCGTCTGGGATAAGAGTTCGGCCGCTCCCCGGATGCCGCAAGGGACGATCGGTTTCCGTTGGGCCAAGAAAACGCCGGGCAAGTGGAACCTCCAGATGCGCGACCCGGTCACCGGCGACAACATCCAGCCCGAGCTGTCCTTTGCCGGCGGCCATGACGAGGTTCGACAGGTCCGCTTCGACGACTTTTCCACCGGGAAGAACCTGGTGCGGGGGGTGCCGGTCCGCTACGTCGAGACGTCGCAAGGCCGGGTGGCCGTAACGACCGTGTTCGATCTCGTCATGGCCCAGTTCGGCGTGGACCGCGGCCTGGGCGGCGACACGGATGGGCAGGACTACGGCGCCGACACGCCCTACACCCCGGCCTGGCAGGAGAAGTACACCGGTATCCACCGCGACACACTGATCCAGTTCGCCCGCGAGTGGGCCGATAACGCCGAGAAGACGCACGGCAAAAACCTGGTCATCATCGGCGCCGGCGCGAACCACTGGTATCACAACAACCTGCTCTATCGTTCCGCGATCGTGGCCCTGATGCTCACCGGCTGCGTCGGCGTGAACGGCGGTGGTTTGGCTCACTACGTGGGGCAGGAGAAGCTGGCCAACCAGGCGTCGTGGAGCACAATCGCTTTCGCCAGCGATTGGGGGATGGCCCCGCGCCAGCAAAACACGCCGTCCTTCCACTATGTCCACTCGGACCAGTGGCGTTACGAGCGCGGCTTCACAGCCTACGACACGCTTCCCACCCGCGATGGCCGCAAACCGGGCGGCCACACCATCGACATGCAGGTGGACGCGGTGCGCCGCGGCTGGCTGCCCTTCTTCCCCCAGTTCAATCGCTCGTCGCTTGCCGTTGCCCGCGAGGCCGCGGCAGCCGGCGCGCTCAACGACGGTGAGATCGTCCGGCACGTGGTCGAACAGTTGAAGGACGGCCGCCTGGGATTCGCGGTCGAAGACCCCGACGCGCCGGAGAATTGGCCGCGCGTGTGGTTCATCTGGCGCGGCAACGCGATCGGGACGAGCGCCAAGGGCCACGAGTTCTTCCTGCGTCACTACCTCGGCACGCACAGCAACGCCATCGCGCCCGAAATGGCCGCCGGAACGACAAGCCAAGTGAACTACCGGCCCGAGGCGCCGACCGGCAAGCTCGACCTGGTGGTGGATCTGAACTTCCGGATGGACACCTCCGCGCTCTACTCCGATATCGTGCTGCCCGCAGCTACCTGGTACGAGAAGGATGACCTCAACACGACCGACCTGCACTCGTACATCAACCCGATGCAGGCGGCGGTCGCGCCGGCATGGGAGTCGCGCAGCGATTGGGACATCTACAAGGCGGTCGCCAAAAAGGTGAGCGAGCTGGCGAAGGTGCACCTGCCCGAGCCCGTGCGCGACGTGGTCATGCTGCCGCTGCAGCACGACACGCCCGACGAGCTTGCTCAGCCCGAGGTGGCCGACTGGAAGCTTGGCCAGGTGGATGCGATCCCCGGCCGGACGATGCCGAAATTCAGGGTGGTAACGCGCGACTATGTCCACCTCTACCAGCAGATGATCTCGCTGGGTTGCGAGGTCGCGGAGAAAGGCGTGTCTGCCCACGGCCTGACCATCCCGGTCGCCGACGAGTACGACAAGCTTGCCCGGCGCCAACCCGGCCCCGTCAACGGCCGGGTCATGCCCTCGCTGGTCGAAGCCAGGCAGGTGGCCGAAGCAATCCTCACCCTGGACCCCGCGTCCAACGGCGAGCTGGCCTACCGGGCATTCCAGGCGGAAGAGCACAAGACCGGCGTCGCCCTGACCGACCTGGCCGACGGCCAGCGCGACGTGCGGACCTCCTTCGCCGACATCGTCAGCCAACCCCGCCGGGTCCTGACGACGCCGACGTGGTCCGCAGTCGTGAATCACGGCCGGGCGTACGCGCCGTTCACCCTCAATGTCGAGCGGCTGATCCCCTGGCGCACCCTCACCGGCCGCCAGCACTTCTACCTCGACCATGAAAACTATCTTGCCTGGGGCGAGCACCTGCCCACCTACAAGCCCCGGCCGGATCACACCATGCTCGACGAGACGCAGGCGACCCTGAGTCGTATGGGCCGCGTGGGCGGCGTCATGCTTAACCTGATCACCCCCCACGGCAAGTGGAGCATCCACTCCACGTACTCCGAAAACAACCGCATGCTCACCCTCTCGCGCGGCGGCTACCCGGTTTGGCTCAACCCGAAGGATGCAGCCGAACTGGGCGTGGCGGACAACGACTGGGTGGAGGTACACAATGACAACGGCGTGTTCGTGCAGCGGGCCATTGTCTCAGCCCGCATTCCGCAGGGCACCGTCTTCATCTACCACGCCACCGAGCGCACCGTGGGCATCCCGAAGTCGCCGCTGCGCGGCAAGCGTGCCGGCATGAACAACTCGCTCACCCGCGCCCGGCTCAAGCCCGTGCTAATGACCGGCGGCTACGCACAATTCAGCTATGCGTTCAACTACTGGGGTCCGACCGGCGTGAACCGCGACACCTTCGTCTTCGTCCGCCGCATCGACCCACCGAGTTACTAGAACTTGCGGGGATGGGGGGATGAGGGGATTAGAAGTTGGACCATGGGCGATGTGTGGGAACATCCCCTAATCCCCTAATCCCCGCAGCTTAGAGGGGGTGCTATGAACGTACGGGCTCACATGAGCATGCTCTTTCATCTGGATAAGTGCATCGGGTGCCACACTTGCTCGGTTGCGTGCAAGAACATTTGGACCGACCGTAAGGGCGCCGAGTATATGTGGTGGAACAACGTCGAGACGCGGCCGGGCACGGGGTATCCGACCAAGTGGGAAGATCAGGACGAATACAGCGGCGGCTGGGTCTACAAGGATGGCAAGCTGCGCCTGCGCCTCCATTCGAAGCTCGGCGGCCTGCTCAAGCTGTTCTATAACCCTGCGCTGCCCACCCTCGAGGATTACTACGAGCCGTTCACCTTCCGCTACCGGGACCTGTTCGACGCGCCGGCCGGCGACGACCAGCCCACCGCCACGCCAATCTCGCTGGTAACCGGCGAGCCGATGGAGATCCGGTCCGGCCCCAACTGGGACGACGACCTGGGCGGGTCGGAGATCTACGCGCAGAATGACCCGAACCTGGAGGATGTACCGGAGCACGTCCGCGAGGAGATGGCCGAGCTCGAGCGGGTCGTCTTCAACTACCTGCCGCGCATCTGCAACCACTGCCTCAACCCGGCGTGCGTCGCCGCCTGCCCATCGGGTGCGATCTACAAGCGCGGCGGAAGACGGCGTCGTGCTGGTGAACGAGAACAGGTGCCGCGCCTGGCGCATGTGCGTCGCGGCATGCCCCTACAAGAAGGTGTATTACAACTGGTCGACGGGCAAGTCCGAGAAGTGCATCCTGTGCTTCCCGCGGCTCGAGACGGGCCAGGCGCCCGCCTGCGCGCACTCCTGCGTCGGCCGCATCCGCTACATGGGCGTGTTGCTCTACGATGCCGATAAGATCCCCGGCGCGGCCATGGTCTCCGACATGGGCCTGGTCGACGCCCAGCGCAAGGCGATCCTGGATCCGTTCGATCCCGAGGTGCTGGCCGCGGCCCGCGAAACGGGATCGAAGAGAGCTGGTTGAGTGCAGCGCAGAACTCGCCCGCGTACAAGTTCGTCGTGCAGTGGGGCCTGGCCCTGCCGTTGCACCCTGAGTACCGCACCATGGCGATGATGTACTACGTTCCGCCGCTCTCTCCCGTCGTCGGCGTCATCGAGGAGGAGCTCTTCAAGCTCGACGTCAGCCCGGAGGAACGGGACTTCGCCCTGTTCGACCGCCTCGACGATGCCCGCATGCCCGTCCAATACCTCGCTAACTTGTTCGCCGCGGGCAACCAGGCGCCTGTCCGGGCCGCGCTCCGCAAGCTGCTCGCCGTGCGCACCTACATGCGCCGCAAGACGGTGGATGGCGCGGTGGATGAGCGCACGCTGGCGCTGCTGGCCGAGGCGGGCACGAACCGCGAAGAGGTGGAGGCAATCTACCGGCTCACCACCATCCCCACGCTCGCAGAACGCTTCGTGATCCCGCAGTACCACCGGGAAATGGCGGTCGAAGCGTGGGCCGATCCATTGGCGCGGAAGGGCGACGCCGGCTTCGGCTACATCCAGGCCCCCCAGCG
>CAWDBO010000012.1:0-34115 GCA_963800615.1 uncultured Chloroflexia bacterium | reverse complement strand
CGACGCCCTGCGCGATGATCTCGTTGCCCGCCAGCAGCGGGTCGCCCGCGGACAGCACGATCTGCTTCTCGGACTGCGCGCCCCCCGCCTCGTTGATCTGCAGGATGTAGGACTGAGTCGCGGCAGTGGGACACGCCGATTTCGTCCCCACGCCCGGCTGGCCCTCGCCGTCCAGGAAGACCGACTGCACGTTCTCGACGCCGCCAGTGCGAGCGTCGTGCAACCGCCCGACGGCAGGGTGTACCGGTCGGCGCAGAAGGGCAGCGCTCACGCTGCTCGCCGTGCCCTGGACCACCGTGATCGTCAGCCGCTTCGGGTGATTGTTTCGCCCGCGTTCGTCAGCACCGACAGCTCGTAGTCCGTCGTGCTGCTGACGGGCACACCTGCTTTGGTCGCGACGCCCGAAACGCCCGCCCCGTTCAGCCGCACTTCGCTGGACGTCGGTCGCGCTCCAGCGCAGCGTCGTGCAGCCGCCCGGCGACACCTGCATCTTGTCGGCGGTGAACGACGATCGCCGGCTGCGCTGACGTCGCCGACCTGGATCGTGACCGTCGTGGTCCTGGGTGCCCGCGCTGCTGGTGACCCGCAGCGTGTAGCGTCGTCGTCTGGGTCGGGCACACCTGCCGCGTCTCGTTGCCGGTGGCCGCCCTGCCCGTTGAACAGTCACGCGTGATCACGTTCTCCACCTTCCAGTGGAGGTTCGTGCACTCGCCCGGGTGCCATGGCGTACTTGTCGGCCCAGAAGACGCTGGCCCAGTCGGGCCGCGTCGGCGGTCGGCGGATCGGGGCGGCCGTCGCCGTCGCGGTGACCACCGGCGTCGGCGTGATCCGCGCCACGTCGCCGCCCGAGCCGGCGTCGGCCGCCGGGTGGGCACCGCCGGCGGCGGGATCACGCCGGGCGTGTCGACCGCGACGAGCGCCGGCGTGACGGTCGGGGCGATGCCCGGGCGCCAGGCGTCGCCGTCGGGCGCAGCGCGAGCTGCACGCTCAGCTCGTTGCTGATCGGCACCCACTCGCCTTCGTGCTCCACCTCGAGCACGATCGTTGTAATCGCCCACCCCGCCCTGGTCGATGATCGGCTGGAGCGCCAGCTCTGGGCCCGCGGCGCTCGGGCGTCTGGAAAGTGAGGCCGTTGAGCATGACCTTCCAGCGCAGCGTGCACCCGGTCTTCCTGCAGCACCGACCGGACGCACCACTTCCATATTCTCGATGTAGATCGGCAGGACCTGCGTGTACTCGACGCCGTTGCTGATCCTGCCGGGTGCGGCGCGGCCGAGTCTTCGACCGTCAGCACGGAGTAGAAGCGGGTGTTGACGCCCGGATCGAGGTTCGAGCAGGCCCGGCGACGACGTCGAAGACGTGCTGGAACTGGATCAGGCCCTGGCTCTGCGCCGGGTCCGGCTTGAAGTAGAGGGTCGTCTCGGTCGACCGTCGTGTCCTGGTCGGGGTCGCCCGCAACCAGGCCCGCGCCGCCCGACGAGTCCTGCTTGAGCACGAGCTGCGCGGGCACGAGCCCATCCTGCAACGCGGGGACCGCGGAGTAGCGGTACTGGCCGGCCACGGTCAGCGGGATCGACTGCTGGCCCGGCGCGGTTTCCGGCTTCACGAGCGCGAGCGGTGGCGTCTGCCAGCTGCCATTGCCCCGAGGAGCGCGTACGGTTCCCGGCTCATTCACCCCGAACTGGACCCCGCCGCGTCACGTCGCGGTGGTGACCCGCTCCCAGAGCCGCCCCGTCCAGCGGTAGGGCGCCACTTCATACTGGTCGGGCGTCACGCCCGGGCGGCAGCGGCAGGCGCAGCACGGCCACGCCCGTCAGCTCGGAGCCGTTCGACCTGCAGCTCGTACGCCCGGCCGATGATGCTCGTCGGGCACGGGCACGCGCGGGTGAGTCTCGGCCGCGGTCCGGAACGTGACCGTCGCGTCGTCTGCGCCAGCGCGCTCGGCCGCCAGCGTCGCCTGGTCGCGCCGTCTTCCAGCGCGATCGTGCCGCCCTGTGCGCCTGTCGACGTCCGACGGTCTGCCTCGTCGGGCGGGGCTTGACCCCGCGTCTAAACGGCGGCGACCATCGACAGGCGTGACCGTGGCGGCTGGCGGCGCCGCTCTTGCCGCCGCAGCCGGCCAGGATGATGACGGCGATGGCCAGGAGCGCCGTGCCGCCGAGATAAGGGAAGCTCTGTTAGAAGTCATGCGCGACCTAGAATCATGCTGAGAGTAAGGATGGCGGCGACAGCTCCCGCTGCTGCTGCATCCGACCAGCGCTTGTGGCAGGAGGCTGTCCGCCAGGATATACAGTACGTTGACCATGGGCAAGAGGGCCAGCATCAGCAGTCCGACGCTCATCGCGCCGATGGGCGAAACCGTGGCCCTGCCAAAAAGCGTGTTCAGCGCGATCACCTTCTGGTCCTGCAGCGCGCCGCGGGATGCCGCCCCTGCAGGACGAATGCCGCAAGTCCGGCCAGCATCAGCGCCGCAGCCGGAGCCGACGACGATCCGCGCTATCCGCTGGACGTTACGCGCGATGCGCCGTTGTGGTCGACGCCGGCCGTTCTCGCCGCGATCACCTCGTCGACCACCCCGCTACCCTCCGGAAATGCCCTTCCACGCCATCTGTACGGCAATGATCACGAACCGCAGAACGATGAGCTGCCCAGCCGCAGCACGTCGACCCGCAGCCGGCTCCCCAGCCGCGGCCCAGCATCGCGCCGGTAAATACACCGATTGCGGTCGGGACGGCGACGAACGGGTAGATGTCCCCGCGGCCGTAGTACAACGACGCGCTGACCGCCGCGGTGATCCCGACCATGAAGTTGCTCGTGGCGGTCGCTACGCCGAGCGGCACGCCCATCAGCGAGTACATCACCGGCACCTTGATGAATCCCACCGCCGATGCCACCCACCCCCGACAACACCCCGGCCACCCCCGCGAAGCTGAGCCCGATGCGCCACCGCTTCACCTGTGTAATCTGCCCTGAAACACGGCTCGATCGAGGCTCGCTCGCGGGACCTGCCTTGCGTCGAGTCTTGAGGAACGTGTACGTGGCGCTCGCCATGCACCACGACCGAAAATATAAGCGCTAACGCCTGCTCGAGACGCATTCCTGCTGCCAGTCCGCCCAGCAGCGCGCCGCCGCTCCTCGCGATCTCGAGCCGCAGCGCCAGCCCGACGTCCGCGCCCCGGCCGGGCCGGGACACGCTGGCGACGCCTGCGGACGTGGCGATCACGCCGATCAGGCTGACCCCGACCGCAGTTCGGACCGGGAGGTCGAACAGCAGGGTCAGCGCGGGCACCAGGAAGATCCCGCCGCCCAGGCCGAGCAGCGCGCCCAGGGACCCCGCGGTCAGCCCGACGGCGAACAGGCCGAGCCAGAACAACAATATCGTTGCATCATCCCAGGCTTAAGAAGCGATGCCACTCCGACACTTCAAGTTTCAATCCCTCGTACCGCGCCTGCAGTGCTTCGTAGAGCTTTGCATTTTCGATCGCCAGGGCCACCAACCCGGCCACCGACTGCAAGAAGTTGATGCCGACCTGCGTGAATCGCCGCGGCTGCGCCGAATAGACGCGCATCACGCCGACCGGCTGCTCCTTCACCCGCAGCGGCACGGCCAGCACCGAGCGAATCCCTTCCGCCGCAGCCTCCGCCGGATACTGGAACCCTTCCTCGCCGGCCACATCGTACACGATAACTGCCTCGCCCGCGAGCACCCGCCGGTCGATGGGGCTCCGCTGCAGGCTCACCGCACCCTTCGCCAAGTACGCATCGCTCAGCCCGTGCGCGGCCACGAGCTCCAGACGCTGCTGCTTCTTGTCAAGCAGCCGGACCGACGCCGCCTTGAGCTGCATCTCCATCACCGTGGATTCGAGCACCTGCTTGAGCATGGGCTGCAGCTCGAGAGTGGAGCTGACCGCGCCCGCGATCCTGAACAGCGTCGAGTGCAGCTGCGCGTTCCCGAGCGCCACGGCCGCGAGGTCCGCCGCGGCGTGCAGCACGGTGATTGCGGTGTCGGAGAAGGAGCAGCCCACGGTGCAGTAAATGTCCAGCGACCCGAACACCCGCTCCCGAACCGCCAGCGGGATGGCGAGGAAGCCCCCCAGCTGCTCCATGTGGAGCTGCTCGTCCGTCAGCAGGTGACCGGCCCGGGCCGGCACGTCCGCTTCCGAGGCCGCCAGGTTCTCGACGTGTAGGTCTCGCCCGCCAGCACCTGTTCGTGCACGCTGCCCGGCGCGATCTCGGTACGGACGTTCCGCAGGAAGTCCTCGCTCACGCCGACGCTCGCCACCACCCGCAGCTCGTCCCCGTCCGCGTTGAGCATGCGGATGACCACCGCCCGCGCGTCCAGCGCTTGCTGGATCGCCCGGAGCACTGCCTGCAGCGTGGTCTCCAGGTCGAGGCTGCTGTTCACCGCGTGCGCGATGCCGTATATCAGCTGCATCAAGCCCAGGTCTTCGGCCATACCCCTGCTCCTCGGCAAAGTCTAGCGCCGCGTAGAACACTTGTCAATTATAAACGAAACCTGCAGCCTTTTCATAACTGCTGCGTTCCAACAGGTGTACAATGTTTGTATAAGTACCGACATAAGTTCGGAACCTGGCCCACTGTTCGACGATGCCCGTGATGGTATATTTTACACAGCATTCGATGTCGAAAAAGAAGCGTCCCCGGCAACGAAACGGCTGCCGGCAGCGTTATGAGGGCATAGGTCGACAAGGAGGCCGAGCATGGGTTGGTCCTGGCAGATTGCTAAGATCCGTGGCATCGACGTAAAGATTCATGTCACGTTTATTCTTGCGCTACTCTGGGGCGCGCTGATATGGGGCGGGGACGCCCGCAGGGCTGGATCTACGGCGTCTTCCTGACCCTCGCCTTGTTCGCCATCGTGCTCGCGCACGAGTTCGGCCATGCCATCGCCGCGCAGCGCTACGGCATTAAGGTTCACGACATCGTGCTCCTGCCCATCGGCGGCATGGCCCGGCTCGACCGGATGCCCGATAAACCCAGCCAGGAATTGGTGGTCGCGCTGGCGGGCCCTGCGGTCAACCTGGCCATGGTGCTCGCCCTGGCGCCGTTCGTGCTTGCGGGCATGGCGGGAGAGGTGCTGGCCGGCAGCGGCCTCGCCCTGCCGCCCATCGCCCGGCCGGGCCTGCTCAACTTCGCGGCCTTCCTGGTGGTGGTCAACATCTCGCTGCTGCTCTTCAACATGGTCCCCGCCTTCCCGATGGACGGCGGCCGCGTCCTGCGGGCCCTGCTCGCGCTCAAGCTGCCTTACGGCCGCGCGACCCTTATCGCAGCCAATGTCGGCCGGCTGTTCGCCATCGGCTTCGGCGTCTTCGCCCTGGTCAGCGGCAACATCAGCCTCGCACTCGTCGCGATGTTCGTCTTTTTCGGCGCCGGCGCCGAGCTGCAGGACACCGTGCAGCGCGAGACCCTGCGCGGCATGCGGGTCGGCGAGGTTGTCGACAGCCAGGCCCCGGTCTTCGGCGCCAGCCTGCCGGCCCACACCGCCTTCGAGCGCCTGGTGCGCTCCCCGTACTCCGCGATCGCGGTCGTGGATGACGGCGGCCGGTTTGTCGGCGTGGTGACGCGGCAGGGGATGCAGGCCCGCTGGGCGGCCGGCCTGCGGGGTGAGGTCGATGCCTTCATCGAGATGGCCCGGCCGGTCAGCGTCGAGTGCGACGCGCCCCTCATCGCCGCCCGCGACCGCATGGCCGAGGCCCAGACCTCCGTCGCCGCGGTCTACTGCGGGGGGTCCTTCGAGGGCCTCCTCGACTTCGATACCATCAGCCGGGCCATCGCGCTCCGCCGAATGGGTCTTCGCGCTGAACCAGGGCCCGGCCACGTCTCAGGGCTGCATGCACAAGGGACGCTCATCTGCTATAATGACGCCCGGCTTGGGCTGGCAGAAAGGGCGTCATGTCACCTGTCTTGCAGCTGCTCCTGCAACTGAGCATCCTGATCGCGGCCGCGAAACTGGCCGGCCTGTTGAGCTCCAAGCTCGGCCAGCCGGCCGTGCTCGGTGAAATCCTCGCCGGCCTGTTGCTCGGCCCATCCTTGCTAAACGTGCAGGCGCTCCCCGTCTTCACCGCGCCGCACCTCCCCGAGACCATCACGGAGCTCGCCGAGATCGGCGTGATCCTCCTGATGTTCATGGCCGGTCTCGAGGTCGACCTCAGGCAGATGCGCCGCTCGGGGCGGGTGGTGATCTTCGCCGGCCTGTTCGGCGTCGCGATCCCGTGGCTCATGGGCCTCGGCGTCGCGCTCCCGTTTGGCTATTCCACGGTGCAGGCCCTGGCCATCGGCCTGCTGCTCACGGCGACGAGCGTAAGCATCTCCGCACAGACGCTGCTCGAGCTTGGAGTGCTGCGGAGCCGGGAGGGCATCGCGCTGCTGGGAGCCGCGGTGGTCGACGACGTCGTCGTCATCCTGCTGGTCTCCATGTTCCTGGCCCTGGTCGGCGGCGCGGGTGCGGGCGCAGGCGAGATCGCGCTGCTGCTGCTGCGGGTCGTGCTGTTCTTCGCGGTCTTCGGCGCACTCGGCTGGCTGCTCGTGCCCCGGTTCCTGGATCGCGTCGACCGCCTGCCGGTCAGCCAGGGTTTGCTCGCGGCCACGGTTGTCCTGGCCCTGTTCTTCGCCTGGTCCGCCGAAGTCATCGGCGGCGTGGCCATGATCACGGGCAGCTTCCTGGCCGGCATCTTTGCGGCCCGGTCACACACCCACCACCGGATCCTGGAGGGCATCAGCGTCCTCACCTACGCGTTCTTCGTGCCGATCTTCTTCGTGAACATCGGCCTGCACGCGAACATCTGGGAGCTTAGCGGCGGCTTAATCTGGATCACCGTCCTGCTGACCCTGGTAGCCGTCATCTCGAAGGTCCTGGGCTCCGGGCTCGGCGCGCGCCTGGGCGGGTTCAGCGGCGCGGAGTCGCTCCGCCTGGGCATCGGCATGATCTCGCGCGGCGAGGTGGGCCTGATCGTGGCGCAGCTGCTCGTCGCGCAGGCGGTCGTGCCCGAAGAAACGCTCACCGTCGCGGTGATCATGGTGCTCGTCACCACGCTTGTCACGCCGCCCCTGCTGCGGGCCGCATTCGCCCGCCGCGCTACACCGCGCCTGCGCCCGCAGACGCCGACGCTGCATAGAAGGGAGGCTCGCCATGCCGGCGATGGTCATTCTGGTGCTCGACGACGTGGACCGCCTGGAAGACGTGCTGAACGCCTGGTGGAATGCGGGCGCACCGGGCATCACGATCCTGGAGAGCAGCGGCGCGGCGAAGCATCTCGCCCGCGCTGGCGCGCGCGACGACCTCCCCATCTTTCCGAGCCTGGGCTCGCTCCTGGGTCGCCGGGAGGTCCATCATCGCACCCTGTTCTCCGTGCTCCCGGACGGGTTCGCGCTGGACAAGCTTTTCGATGCCACGGAGGCCGTGCTGGGCCCCCTCTCCGGCCCGAACAACGGGATGATGTTTGCGCTGCCGGTGCTGCTCGCTCGCGGCGGCCAAGCCGTGCGCTCGTCATAACGCGCCGATTGACCCGAGGTGATGCCAATGGCGTTTTTTGAAGGACTCGTGGAGACTGAGGACGGCGTGCCTGCGGAGGTCGTTACCGTGGGCAACACCGACTATTACGTGATCGACGACGCGGGCTTCAAGCGGCATGTCGATGCCGCGGTGGTCGACCGCGTCGTCCTGGCCCAGTTCCTCGAGCAGATGCAGGAGCATCGCGACGAGGCTTCCCAGGCCATGATGAAGCTGATGGGTAGCGCAGACCTGTTCACTAAGGCCGCGGTCGATTCGACGCTGAAGAACGTCAGCGTCGACCAGATGCTCGGCCAGCGCCTCCCACCCGAGGCCCGGCAGTGGCTCGCGATGCTCGGTCTGCGGGTTATCATCGACTACCACGGCGAGGTGGTGCGGGTGGACATGCCTGCCGCGCCCGAAAGCGACGACGAGTAGGCCCGGCCGTCTGATGCCTCGTCTCTTTCGTGACCGGCAGTCTGCGGTCTCCGCCTACAAGGAGTTGGGCTGCGGCCTGCTCACCATGATCGCCTTCACCGCGCCGCTGTGGGCCTTCAGCATGGCGACGCGCTGGCCCGCGCTTCGCGTTCGCGCTCCTCGCCGCGGCCGTCGGGGTCGCGGTTCTCGTGTTGCTGATCTCCCGCGCGCTTCGCCGGCGCCCTTGACAGTTCTGATCGCTGTGCTATACTTCACATCGTAAACGCATAACACCTTCGGGGCAGGGTGCGGGCGTTTCGCCAAGGGCGAAACAAAGCTCAATTCCCGATCGGCGGTAAGGCTCTTGCGCACGCAAACGTGCGCACAAGTGTCGAGCCCGCGAGCGGACGCCACTAACATGACGTCTTAGCAGGATCCGGTGAGAAGCCGGGGCCGACGGTATAGTCCGGATGGAAGAGGGTGAGCGCATAGGGCGTCTTCGGGACACCGTGTTCCCGCGGGCGCGTTCCCTGTTCGCGCTGCTCTGGCCCCGAGGTGTACACCTTGGGGCTTTTATTATGGCCGTGAACGCTGCAACCCGGCAGGGAGCGCGCACTGACGCGCAACGATTTCTGGCAGTTGCCTGCGCGGGCAGGCAAACGCCTCGTACGGATCGACCTTCTCCTGGTCCCACTTGTGCTGGGCCTGTTCCTGTTCGGCTGGCACCTGCTCGTCCGGTGGCGCAACTATCCCTCGTTCATCCTGCCGCGCCCCGGACTCGTGTGGGACCGGTTCCTGGCGCTGCTGGCCGACGGCACGCTCGCCCTGCACACGGGCGCGACCGTGCTCGAGATTCTCGGCGGGCTGGCGCTCGGCCTCACGGCCGGCCCGCTCATCGGCTACGGCCTGGCAAAGTCGCCCCTGCTCGAGCGCATCCTGTCGCCCTACATCGTCGCGTCGCAGGCCGTGCCCATCGTCGCCATCGCCCCCCTCCTGGTCATCTGGTTTGGCTTCGGCTGGACGTCAAAGGTGCTAATTTGCGCCCTGACCATCTTCTTCCCCATGGTCGTCACCACCATCATCGGCATCCGCTCCGTCTCGCCCGACCTGCGTGCCCTGATGCGGTCGCTGCAAGCCGGCCCCTGGCAGACCTTCGTCAAGCTCGAAGTGCCCGCCTCGTTACCGGTCCTCTTCGGCGGCTTCAAGGTTGCGGTGACGCTCGCGGTGATCGGCGCTGTTGTCGGCGAGTTCGTCGGCGCGGATCGTGGCCTGGGCTTTCTCATCAACCTGGCGCGCGGCACGCTCGACACCCCGATGCTTTTCGTCGCGCTCTTCACGCTGGTCGTCATCGCGCTGCTGCTGTATATCGCGGTGGCAGCGCTCGAGTATTTCGTCCTCGCGTGGAAGCGGGCAGTATAGGGAGAAATCATGAGAAGGGCCCTCTTTATCGTCGTCGCGTTGGCGCTCCTTGCAGGCTGCAGCGGCGCGCCGACGCCTTTGGCCCCGGCCGCGCCGGTTCAGCACAGCGCCGGGGTGACGGTCGCGCCCACGGAGAGCGGGCAGGCCGGCCCCGCTCCCGCGGTCTCGCCCGCAGCGCAGAGCCCGCTGGCGACCCCCGCCCCGGACGGCGCCGCCGGGCAGAGTCCGCTTGCCACGCCCGCCGCACCCCTCACCAAGGTCACGCTCGCGATGGGTTACATCCCCAGCGTCCAGTTCGCGCCGTTCTACGTCGCGCAGGAGAAGGGGTATTTCCGGGATGCGGGCCTCGACGTCGAGTTCCGTTACGGCATGGAGAGCGACCTGCTGAAGCTGGTGGGCACGAACGAGCTCCAGCTCATGATCGGCAGCGGCGAGGAAGTGATCCTGGGCCGCAGCCAGGGCCTCCCCGTGCGCTACGTCATGCGCTGGTACCGCCACTTCCCGTCTGTCCTCTTTGCGAAGGCCGGCAGCGGCATCAAGGAGCCGAAAGACCTCGTCGGCAAGAAGGTCGGCGTCCCGGGCCTGTTCGGCGCCAACTATGTCGGCTGGGAGGCGCTCGTCTACGCGACCGGGCTTGACCCGAAGCAGGTCTCGCTCCAGAGCATCGGGTTCACCCAGGCCGCCGCGGTCAACCAGGGCCTGGTCGACGCGGCGATGGACTATGCGGTCAACGGCCCGGTGCAGCTGCGCCTCGAAGGGCAGGAGGTCGTCGAGATCCCGGTATCGAACTACGTCGACATCCCCTCCAACGGCATCATCACGAACGATCAGACGATCGAGCAGAACCCCGGCCTGGTCTCGGCCCTGACGTCCGCGATGCTCCACGGCCTGCGCGACACGCTCGCCGACCCGGACGCGGCCTTCCAGGCCAGCCTGCGAGCGGTCCCCACCGTGGGCGGCGACCAGGAGAAGGTGAGCCGCGCGATCTTCGACGAGTCGCTCAAGCTCTGGCAGGCGCCCGACGCCGACCTGGGCTATTCCGATCCCGAAGCCTGGGCGAAGGCCGCCACCTTCATGAAAGACATGGGCCTGATCCAGACCGCCGTCGACCCCGCGGCGCTCTTCACCAACCAATTCGTCGCGCGGCAGTAGGGAGATGCCTCCCATCCTCCACGCCGCCAACCTTCGCATGACCTTCTACGACGCCAATCGCGACGACATGCTCGCGCTCGACGACTTGTCGCTGTCCGTCGAGGAGGGGGAGTTCCTCGCCATCGTCGGCCCGTCCGGCTGTGGCAAGAGCACGCTCCTGCGCCTGCTGTCCGGCCTCCTGCGCCCGATCTCGGGCAGCGTGCAGTTCCGCGCCAAAGAGCTGACCGAGCCAAGCCGTGACATTGGCTTCGTCTTCCAACGCGCCAACCTGATGCCGTGGCGCACGGTCGCCGCAAACATCGCCCTGCCGCTCGAGGTCAGCCACACGCCTGTCGAGCAAATCTCTGAGCGCACCGAGGCGCTCATCTCGCTCGTGGGCTTGGAGGGCTTTGCCGCCGCGCATCCCGCCCAGCTTTCCGGCGGTATGCAGCAGCGCGTCGCGCTCGCCCGCGCGCTGATCCACGAGCCAACCGTCCTCCTCCTCGACGAGCCCTTCGGCTCCCTGGACGCGCCTGACCCGCGAGCGGATGAACGCCGAGCTATTGCGAATCTGGAACGTGAACCGGCGCACCGTGGTCATGGTCACGCACAGCATCAGCGAGGCCGTCCTCCTCGCCGACCGCATTCTCGTTCTGACCCCCCGGCCGGGGCGGGTGCGTGCAGAGTTCCCCGTGCCGCTTCCACGCCCTCGCACCTCCGAGCAAACTGCAGACCCCGCCTTTGTGCAAATCACGCGTGCTGTTCGTGCAGAAATCGTGGACTGAGTTATCTGTAGTTAGAGTCACATATTATATCGGCCTGGTGGCGCGATGTGTATATTCGTGTTGACCGGCCGGCGATGTCCCGTTCGCACGCGGAGTCCACGCCAGCGAACCGCGCATCCAAGTCAAGGTCGTAAGAATGAAACGCTTACCTGGGCGCGCGATCGTCGCGGACGTGAAGTCAGGCACCCTGGGTTCCAGGGTGCACCGGAAGAACCTGTTCGTGCTTGCCGTCGCCGCCCTGGTCGTTGCGGGCCTCACCTCGGTTGCCGGGGCCGCGCCCGTGCCCGCGCTTGCCCTTCATCCCGCCCGGCAGACCGGCGTCGGTAATAAGGCCCCGCAGCTGCCGCCTTGTCCGGCAGACGAGATCGAGGACGGCGGCGAGCCTGCCCCCGTCCAGCCGCAAGGACCTTCGCAGGCAGCGGGCAGCCTTGCCGCTCCGTCGTTCCAGTTGGTCCCCTCGAGCGACACCGGCATCTCCAACTCCGACCGCCTGACCGGGAACAACATGCCTTCGTTCGAAGGGCAGGCTCCGGCCGGCAGCACGGTCGCCCTGTTCGCCGACGGCTTGCTCGTCGGCATCGCAACTGCGGACGATCAAGGCAACTGGTCGACCATGCTGAACGAGTGCCAGGCCCTCGATGACGGCGCGCGCGCCATCACCGCGCAGGCATTCGACGACGCGGGCCAGGTCTCGGCCCTGTCGCCCGAGCTCCCGGTGACCATTCTCACCACGGCGCCGGACATGCCGGTCATCACGCCCGCACTGGCAAACAGCCACGCCAAGGGCGGCCGGCTCGTTGTCTCCGGAACCGCGGCGCCGGGAACGTCGATCAAGGTCTTGGAAGGCCGGTCCGTGCGGGCGAGAGCGCAGGTGGACGCCGGTGGCGCCTGGAGCGCGACCGTGGCCGGGCTTGCCGCCGGACCTCACACTCTTCGCGCGCGAACGCGACCGATGCAGCAGGCAACGAGTCTCCCGCGTTCAATGACACGGTCGTAACCGTCGGCCCGGCAAGCGGCGGAGGCACTGCCGGTAGTCTTGCTGCTGGCGCCGGTCCCGACGCAGCCGTGTCGACAGCGTCGACAACCGCCGCAACCACCACGACGCCTGTGATTGCAATGGCTGCCGGCGATATCGCATGTGGCACAGGGAGCAGCGGTGCGGCATGCAAGCAGCAGGCCACTGCAAACGTCCTGATCGCCAACAATCCCGACGTGGTCATGCCGCTCGGCGACAACCAGTATGAGTGCGGTCTCCTTGGCGACTTCCGAACATACTACGACCCGAGCTGGGGCGCGCTGAAGGCAAAGACCCGTCCGTCAGTCGGGAATCACGAATACAACGTCAGCACGAGCACGACCTCACCATGTTACAATGTCACGGCCGGCGCGCCGGGCTACTACACCTATTTCGGCGATCTTGCTACGCCCCTGCAGCCTGGCTGCACGATCAACTGCTCTGGCTATTACTCGTACAACCTGGGCGGGTGGCACTTCATCGTGCTGAACACGAACTGCAGCAAGGCCGGGGGCTGCGGGCTGGGCAGCCCGCAGGAGAAGTGGCTGAAGGCGGACCTCGCGGCCAATCCCACCGCATGTACGGTGGCCTACTGGCATCACCCGCGCTACTCGTCCGGATATAGCGGGTCGCAGCTACGTCAAGAGCGAGGCCATCCTGTGGCAGGACCTGTACAATGGCGGGACCGATATCGTCCTGAACGGCCACGACCACAGTTACGAGCGCTTCGCGCCGATGGACGCGAACGGGAACTCCGACCCGACGCACGGTATCCGTGAGATCATCGTGGGGACCGGCGGCAGAAACCACACGAAGTTTTCGTCAACCATTCTACCTACCTCGCAGGTCCGGGATGCCACGTCCTACGGCGCCCTGAAGCTCACGCTCGGCAGCGGCTCCTACTCGTGGCAGTTCATCCCGATCTCCGGCCAGACCTTCACCGATTCCGGCACGGAGGCCTGCCGCTAGCGCCGGCAAGGCGTTTCGCAACCTCCTCTGCAACAGCTGTCGGGCGCCTTAAGGCCCGATAGCTGTTGCAGGGTGTGTGTATAACCTGAGACACCTGACACACTTGAGACACTTGACACAGTTCGCTCCGCTCACGCGCTGCGTCCGACCGGCCTGCGGCTGAATCCCTGGCTTTCCGCGAAATCCCATTGCAAATCTGGCGCGGGCATGCTAACATTCCCCCGGCTTTAAGCCATATCTCCGTGCAAGGTGGCGCCGATCGTCATGGATGATCCCCGCTCGTTGAAGGTCCTCTACCTGGCTGCCGAGTGCGTTCCGTTCGCCAAGACCGGCGGGTTGGCCGACGTGGCCGGCGCGCTCCCCAAGGCGGTGCGCGGCCTCGGCCACGACATCCGCATCATGATGCCGCGCTACGGGCGGATCGACGTCGAGAAGTTCGGGCTCAAGCCGCGGCTCGAGAGCGTCAGCGTGCCCATGGACGAGCGCACCGAGCCGGCCAGGGTCTACGAGGCGACCATCGGCAGCGGGCCGGGTGAGACGCCCGTGTTGTTCGTGGACAGCGAGCGCTACTTCGACCGCCAGGGCATCTACATGTACCCCGACGACGCGGAGCGGTTCATCTTCTTCTCGCGGGCCGCGCTCGAAATCTGCCGGCTGCTCGACTGGCAGCCCGACGTCATCCACTGCAACGAGTGGCATACCGCGCTGATCCCTAATTGGCTCAAGACCGTCTACGAGGCGCAGCCCGTTCTACCGGGACATTGCCACGCTCTACACCGCGCATAACCTCGAGTACCAGGGCATCTTCGGCTACCGGGTGCTCGAGATCGCGGGCCTGGCCGAGGCCGGCTTCATCGCCCACCCCGACGTCGCGCCCGATCTCAACTACGTCGTGGACCTGATGGCGCGCGGCATCCTCTTCGCCGACGTGATCAACACGGTGAGCGAGACCTACGCCCGCGAGATCCTGACCCCCGAGCACGGCCAGCGGCTCGACCCGGTCCTGCGCGACCGCCGGGACCGCCTCTACGGGATCCTGAACGGCATCGACACCGAGTTGTACGATCCTGCGACGGACGAGAATACGGCCGCCCATTTCGACGCCAACAACATGGCGCCCGCGGCCCGGAACAAGGCTGCCCTGCAGGCCGAGCTCAACCTGCCCGTCCGGCCCGACGTGCCGTTGATCGGCGTCGTGTCCCGCCTCATCGACCAGAAGGGCTTCGACCTCATCGCCGCGGTTGCCGACCCGCTGTTGCAGAACGTGCCGTGCCAGCTCGTCGTCATGGGCACGGGCGAGATGCGGCACCACGACATGCTCAACGCCCTCGCCGGCCGTTTCGCGGAGCAGGTCGCGGTCCAGCTGACCTTCAACCGCCCGCTCGAGCAGCGCATCTATGCGGGCAGCGATCTGTTCCTGATGCCGTCGCGGTTCGAGCCGTGCGGCCTCAATCAGATGGTCGCGATGCGCTACGGCGCCGTCCCGGTCGTCCATGCTACGGGCGGCCTCGCCGACACCGTGCACGACTACGACCCTCGCACGGGAGAGGGCAATGGCTTCAGCTTCGCTCACTACGACGCGATGGCCCTGTATGCCGCGCTCGTCCGCGCGACCGAGACCTACCGTCACCGCGAGATCTGGCAGCAGCTCATGCGCCGCTGCATGACCGCCGACTTCTCCTGGCGCCGCTCGGCCGAGAAGTACGTCGACCTTTATTACCGGGGCCTGGCCGCCCGTCGTCGGGCAAACCAGGGCTTGACCGCGCCGTCGCTTTGATTGGAGTGCTCTTTGCCTACCGCACGCCTGTATTACACCGATTCGTACCTGCGAACTTTTGACGCCCGGGTGATCGCGCGCCGGGTCATCGGCGACCAGCCCGCGGTCGCCTTGGACCGCACCGCCTTCTATCCGACGGGCGGCGGCCAGCCCAACGACCTTGGCTTGCTCCGCGCGGCCGACGGCCACGCTGCCGCCGTGACCGACGTGATCGCAGAGGACGAGATCGTCTGGCACGTGCTGGACCGCGAGCTGGCCGGCGACGCTGTCCAGGGCAAGCTGGATTGGGACCGCCGCTTCGACCACATGCAGCAGCACACCGGGCAGCACGTCCTGTCGCAGGCCTTCGTGCAGGAGTGCGACGCGGAGACCGTCGCCTTCCACCTCGGGGAGAAGGCCAGCACCATCGACCTCGCCCTGCAGGGCAGCTCGCGGACCGATCTGGACGCGGCGGCATTGGCTCGCGCCGAGGCTGCGGCCAATGCCGTCGTCGACGCGGCCCTGCGCGTCACGGCCGCGTTCGTCTCGCCCGAAGAACTGGCTGCGCTGCCGCTGCGTAAGCCGCCCAAAGTCACGGAGAACATCCGCATCGTCCAGGTGGCCGGCTTTGACTGGTCGGCGTGCGGCGGCACCCACGTCGCCTACACCAGCCACATCCAGCTGATCAAGATCGTGGGGACGGAGCGCCGCGGGCCCGAGCTGCGGGTCAGCTTCCTCTGCGGCCGCCGCGCCCGTGCGGACTACGCCCGGCTCAAGGCGCTGGCGCAGGGACTCGTCGCGCGCTACACCGCGGCCGAGGACGACATGCTCGATCTGCTCGACCGCCGGGCGGCTGAGGCCGACGCGCTGCGGAAGGACCTCGCGGAGCTGGAGAAGCAGTGGGCCGAGTCGACCGCCGCGGCGCTGTGGGCCGCCGCGGAGCCGGCCGGGGGCGAGCGGTTCGTGGCCGCGGAGCTGGACGTCAACGTCGAGCGGGCGAAGAGGGTGGCCCAGGCCCTGCGCGCACAGCCGGGGACGGTCGCCTGCATCGGCGTGCGGGGCGAGCGGCCGCAGGTCATCGCGACCCGCTCCGACGACGTGCGGGTCGACGCGGGCGCGCTGCTGCGCGCCGCGGTGACCGCGGGCGGCGGCCGGGGCGGCGGTCGCCCCGACTGGGCGCAGGGCGGCGTGCCCACGAACGAGGCGCTTTCTGCCGCTCTGAGCGCCGCGCGGGCCGCCTACGAGGCGGCAACCAAGGGCTCTGAGGGTTAAGCCTATGCGAGAAATCTCACCCGGCATCTTCGTCGAGACAGACCAGCGTGGCGCGAACTACAGCGCAATCCTGACGGACGACGGCTTCATCGTGATCGACACGCCGATCGTGCCGAAACAGGCCGTCGCATTCCGCGACGAGCTGAAGCGCATCGCGGGGGGCAAGCCCTTCCTCTACATCATCAATACCGACCATCACCGCGGGCACATCGTGGGCAACCAGTACTTCGCGCCCACCCCGGTGATCAGCCACGACATCGCCTGGAAGCACATGAAGGGCTACGGCGAGAACTTCAAGCAGCGGGTGATCGACTCGTTCAAGAAGGAACCTGAGATCCAGGCGCAGTTCGGCGGCATCAACGACATCCAGATCGTCGTGCCCAAGATCACGTTCTCGCATCGCCTCGACATCGTGCGCGGGGGCCGGGATCTCCGGGTGATCCGCATCGGCGGCCACACCGCGGCCACTTCCGCCATATTTATGCCCAACGAGAAGCTCCTCTTCGTCGGCGACGCGGTGTGGGTCGGCCAGCACCCGTACATGGCGCAGGGGAACTCGAAGGAGTGGCTCGACGGCCTGACGTATATCCGCAAGCTGCGGTCCGACCGGATCATCCCCGGCCGCGGCCCCGTCACCGGCCGTGAAGGCACCGAGCGCATGTCCGAGTACATCCGCTACATGCGCGCCCGAATCCGCACACTCCACCGGCAGGGCAAGACCAAGCAGGAGACGGTGCAGACCGTCCTGCGCGAGGTCGTGGCCTGGTTCCCCATCACCCCCGCGCTGAAGTCGAAGACGGAGTCGCAGATCAAGCAGGGGATCGGCCGCATCTGGAACGAGATGGAGAAGGCTGCGAAGGCGAAGGACAAGCCCGAGCCCGAGCCCGATGCGGAAGAAGCCGCTGAAGAGTAAGGTCCTCTATGGCGCAAGCGGTACAACGAACGCAGGTCACTCCCGCCGATGAATTGCGCGACTTGCTCGAACAGTCCGAGAAACGGGTTGCCAACGTCCGGTGGAGCGGCGATGCGGCTCTCACCCTGCTCAAGGATCTGGATCGGATCGCGGAGCTGTGGCCCCAGCTCGAGGCGCAGGGCGTCGATCTGCGGCCCGAGGCCGGGCGTTGGCAAACCCTCCAGGCCGCGGTCCAGCGCAACGCCACCGGCATCCTCGCCGAGCTGCAAGGCAGCGGGCGGCATCAAAGCCTTACGCAAGCAGTGCCACGCGAACGGCACGGATGCACCCTGGTGGTGGCTCGACGTCTACGTGGCCGATGCACGGCGCAGCCGAATTCGCCGGACCGTTGCCATCGGAGGCGGCGCCGTCCTGCTGGCCGTCCTTGCCTACGTATTGGTCTTCGAGGTCCTCTTCCCTGTCGACCCGAAGGTCAAGGAATCCGCCCGCCGGGTGAACCGGGGCGATGAGTTGGTCCAGGACAATCTCGACTGGCAGGGAGCGCTGGCGGAGTTTCGGGCGGCCGCGGAGGCGACCCCCGATGCCTACGACGTCTGGCTGAGACTGGGCGTGGCGCAGGAACAGGTGGGCGACGAGGCAGGCGCGAGGGCATCGTATGACCGCGCTCGTTCGCTCGCTGGGTCGGAGCTGGATTTCGTCAAGGGCCGCGCTGCCACGTACCTGCTGTTTGGGCTGATCGACCAGGCGGACAGGGACAACCAGGCTGCGCTGGCGATCAAGAGCGACGACGCGCAGGCGTGGTACCAACAGGCGTCGGTCTACGAGGCCCGCAACCAGGTCCAGGAAGCCATCGCCGCGTTGGAGAAAGCCAGCACCTACGCCGAAGCCGCGCACCAGGACGAGCTAACCGCCCTCGCCCGTTATCGGATGGGGATGATGATGCAGCAGCTCGGCGCGCCGCAGGTGACCGTGACGCCGGCGCCGTAAGCCGGCGTCACCCCAGCACACGCAGCAACGCAGGCGCCACGTCCGCCAGCGTTTGCAGCGTCCCCGCGACTTCCTCCCGCGCCTTCGCCTCCCCGATGAGCAGTGCGGGCACCGGGTTCATCGTGTGCCCGCGCGTGCTCAAATCCTCCATGTTGCCGTGGTCCGATGTGAGCAGCACCAGCCCTTGCTCGTCGTCCCACCGGTCCAGCAGCCCCCCGAGCATCTCGTCCACGCTTCCGAGCAACCCGAGCGCGGCGGCCATATCTTGCCCGTGGCCCGCATAGTCGCTCAGCCAGTATTCGAAGAACGAGAAGTCGTGCTCGAATGCCAGCCACGCAATCCGCTCCCCGGCCTGGCGGGCCGTTAACAGCGGTGTATCGGTCAGCCCCAGGCGCTCGTGCCACCCTTTCGCCGTGAAATCTGCT
Source organism: uncultured Chloroflexia bacterium (assembly GCA_963800615.1). Lineage (GTDB taxonomy): Bacteria > Chloroflexota > Anaerolineae > CG2-30-64-16 > CG2-30-64-16 > JALOOB01. Next base: position 15,516 of record CAWDBO010000012.1, on the reverse strand, counting down.
GCGACGGCCCGTCCCTCGGCCAGGTCCTGGGCCGATCGCAGCGGCACCCCTGCGCTCATGGCCCCCTGCGGGATCGAGGAGTAGATCCGCCGCCGCGACTCGATCGCGGCGAAGTACGTCGGCGGGTAGGCGTTGAGAAACGCCGCGCTCTTCCCCGCCTGCTGCACGGCCCGGAAGATGTTACCGTTGTTCAGCAGGTTCACGATCGCCGGGCTCGGCCACGGCCCGTAATGCCCGCCGATCAACGCGGGCACGTTCAGCCCGGTCAGCAGGCTGGCCTGCCCGCTGCCCGACTGCGGCATGCCGGGCACGCCCATGCACGCATCGAGACTTATCAGCGTGGCGCGTTCGCCCACCAGCGGCGCCGCGCCTGCCACCAGTCTCTGCCCACGGAGCAGCCGTGAAACGTCGGGCATGGGGGCACGCGCGAACGGATTGGTCGCCGGGTCATCCGGGCCGAGGCCGACGCCGTCGAGAAACAGGAAGAGGATGTGCATGCATCAGCTCTCAGGTCGATACCGGCGCAGTCTACTCCTCGGGCTTATGCGGCACAAGAAGACGGGTTACTTTTGCTGCCCGCGGGACAGGGTAACATGTTACGCACGCAAACCTGATAACCGCAGCCCTGAGAGGTTCTTGAGCCTGCCGCAGCAGGTTGCTGTCAGGTATCGGCACCGTAGAGGAGTAACGACGATGGCGGAAGCGTATCGTATCGAGAAGGATTCGATGGGCGAGGTGCACGTCCCGGCCGGCGCTCTGTGGGGCGCACAGACGCAACGTGCGGTTGACAACTTCAGGATCAGCGGCCGGCCGCCCTACCCGGCGTTCGTTTGGGCGTTCGCACTGGTCAAGCGGGCGGCTGCCGAAGTGAACCGCGACCTCGGCTTGCTCGAGCCCGGACTGGCGGACGCGATCGTCCAGGCCAGCCAGGAAGTGCTCGACGGCGAGCACGCGGACCAGTTCGTGGTCGATCCGTTCCAGGCGGGCGCGGGTACGAGCCACCACATGAACGTCAACGAGGTCATCGCCAACCGCGCCAACCAGATCCTCGGCTACGCGCTGACCGACCCGGACAAGCCCGTCAAGGCGAACGACCACGTCAACATGGCGCAGAGCACCAACGACACGGTGCCGGCCGTCATCCGCCTCGGCGTGCTGTGGCGGCTGGACGAGCTGCTCGCCGCGGTCGATGGGCTGGCGGAGGCGCTATCGGCGAAGGGCCGCGAGTTCGACGACGTGGTCAAGTCGGGCCGCACGCACCTGCAGGACGCGGTTCCCGTGCGACTCGGACAGGAGTTCGAGGCGTACGGCCAGGCGGTGCGCTACGACCGCGAGCGGATCGCGGCCGCAGGCGACCGGCTGCGCCGCACGGGCATCGGCGGCACCGCGGCCGGCACCGGCCTGAACGCGCACCCCGAGTACCACGAGCGCATGGTCAGGCGGCTCAGCGAGCTGACCGGCTGGCCGCTGCGGTCGAGCGGCAACATCTTCGAGCCTGTGCAAAACATGGCCGACGCCGTCGATTTCTCGGGCACTTTGCGAACTCTGGCGGTGACCCTCACCCGCATCGCCAACGACCTGCGCCTGCTCGCTTCCGGCCCCAGCTCCGGGTTCGACGAGATCCGGTTCGCGCCGGCGCAGCCCGGCAGCAGCATCATGCCGGGAAAGGTGAACCCGGTGTTCGCCGAGATGCTCAACATGACCTGCTTCCACGTCATGGGCTGCGACTTGACCGTCATGATGGCGGGCCAGGCGGGCCAGCTCGAGGTCAACGTCATGATGCCCATCCTCGCGCACAACCTCTTCGAGGCCATGCACGTCTTCATCCCGGCCATCGATCTGTTTGCCGAGAAGGGCGTGAAGGGAATCGAGGCCAACCGCAAGAAGGCCGCGAGCACCGTCGCGAAGAACGCGATCCTGGCGACTGCGCTCAACCCGGCTATCGGGTACATGCGGGCTGCCGAGATCGCCAAGAAAGCGGCGGAGAGCGACCGGAGCATTCGCGACGTGGTCGTGGAAGAAGGTATACTTACACCCGAACAGGCCGACGAGATCCTGGATGCGGCCGCGATGACCGAGGGCGGCATCATGGCCCCTTCGGACGACAAGCAAGGCAAAGGGTGAGGATGGATCAGCAGCTGCTCTTCTGGTTGTCACTGATCGTCATGCTGGTGGGCCTGGCAGGCACCGTGCTGCCCGCGCTGCCCGGTATTGCGCTTATCTGGATCACGGCGCTGGTCTACGCCATCGCCACCCGCTTCGTGCTCCTCCCGCCGCTCGCTTTCGCCGCGATCACGATCCTGGCAGTGATCGGCCTCTCGGCCGACTTCTTCCTCACACAGGCAGCCACCCGCGTTTCGGGGGCGTCTTGGCAAGCTACGGTCGCGGGCGTGATCGGCGGGGTCGTGGGGATGGTGGTGGGCTTCTTCTTTGCGGGCGTCGGCATTGGCTTCGGGGGGATCATCGGCGCGCTGGTAGGCGTGATCGGAGTGGAGTACGTCCACCGCAAGGATTTGCGGGCGGCTGTGAAGGCGGGTGGTGGCTGGCTCGCCGGCTGCCTTGCCTCCCGGGCGATGCAGTTCCTGATCGCCCTGGTCATGGTCCTGATCTTCGCCTGGCAAGCGGGGACTCGCGCGCTGGGTTAGCTTTCACCAAAACCTCCGAGGTTATTCGAAACCTCGGAGGTTTTTCGAGTCGAGCCGTTCGAGGTTTTCGAAAACCTCGGAGGTCTGAGCGCTCCACAGGAGGGTGCGTTTGATCGTGCTGGTTGGTTCACGGAACCCCGTCAAGATCGGGGCCGTGCAGGATGTGTTCGGGCAGTACTTCCCCGGCGTCGAGGTGCAGGGCATCGAGGTTCTGTCGGGTGTTCCCGCTCAGCCGGTGGGCGACGACACTTTCACCGGCGCGCAGAACCGGGCGCTCGCGCTTGTCGAGCTGAACCGGGAGCAAGGGCTGGGCGCGACGTACTGCGCCGGGCTGGAAGGGGGCATCGCCCAGCTGGCCGGCCGGTGGTTCGCGTTCGGCGCAATCTGCGTGGCGGACGCGAGCGGCCGCTGCGGCACGGGCATCTCCCCCATGTTCGAGCTGGCTCCTGCGCTCCTCGAGCCGCTGCTGCAGGGCGAGGAGCTCGGCCACGTCGTCGATCGCCTCAGCGGCGACCAGAACACGAAGCAGAAGGGCGGCGCGATCGCCTACCTGACTCAGGGCCGCCTCGGCCGCCGCGAGCTCTATGCCCAAGGCGTCGTCATGGCCCTGGTGCCATTCCTAAATCCGGAGTTGTATAATGGGAGCGGAGGCTGAAATGATAGCGTTGACAGTAGATCAAGAACGAGAAGAAGATGGGCGTTGGATAGCAGAGGTTTTGGAGTTGCCCGGGGTGCTGGCCTACGGCGAGACCCAGGGGGAGGCCGTCGCCCGGGTGCAGGCGCTTGCACTTCGCGTTCTTGCTGATCGCCTGGAGCACGGCGAGGCTGACGTCGAACTCATGTCGGTGTCGTTCGGCGCGCGATGAGCGAATGGCCGGCTACGAGAGCCAAGCGGGTTCTGGCAGCGCTGGAGCGGATTGGATGGCGGGTCAAGCGCGCAACAGGGTCTCACCGCGTTTTGGAGAGACCCGGTTGGCCGGATGTTGTATTCGCGTTTCATGACAGCGACGAGATCGGCCCCCGGATGCTCGCGAGGCTTGCGAAAAGCACAGGATTAAACCAGAGGATCTATGAGCGCTTCTGGTTTCGAGACCGATTTGACCGGATCGAGCCGTTGCGGTTGGCGAAGCGAGACGGACTGGCCCACTTTGACTTGAAGTGGGCCAGCTTGTTTTTCTGCCCGTTCGACTTCACCTCGCCCTAGACGGCCAAATCGCTTAGATCAATCCCTCTCGGGCCAGCGCCCACTGCAGTTCCTGCGTGCTCGGCTCGACCAGGATCTGGCCGCCGATCTGGAGGGTGGGGTGACTGGCATATCCCCCGGTCCACCACCGGACCTGCGCCGCGGCGGACGGCTCGTCGTCCATGTCGCGGTACACGTACGGGATGCCCAGCCGGTCCAGGCGCCGGCGCACCATCTGCGTCGCCGCGCACCACTGCGTACCGTACACCACCACCGGCGCGCGCTCCACGTCGCTCACGGCTGCCCGCCGTTCGTTGACACCGTAATCCCTGCCGTACATGTCGCCTCCTTAGCCCGCCGCCGTTTGCCGCTGACCCTGAAGCTGCTGAAGAGCGTCGAGCAGCTCGTAGATGTCGGGTATGTGGGGCAACTCGGGTGACACGCGGGCGTAGCGAATCACGCCGTCCGCATCGATCACGTAAAGCGCCCGTTCCGAGAACCCATCCGACTGGCGCATCACGTCGTAGTGCTTCGCAACTTCGCCCTTGGGATGGAAGTCCGCGAGCAGGGGGAACGTGATGCCCCGCACCGCGGCCCAGGCGCCGTGGCTGTAAATGCTGTCAACCGACACGCCGAGCACCTGCGCGTTGTACTTTTCGAACTCATCTAGCTCGCCCTGGTACAGGCTCAGCTGGTCGCTGCACGCCGGGCTCCAGTCCAAAGGGTAAAAGGCCAAGACTACGTTGCGCCCCCGGAAATCAGACAGAGACACCTTCCGTTCGTTCGCATCCGGCAGCGAGAAATCGGGCGCCTGCGTGCCCACCGGTAGACCCCGGTTCTCGGCCTTGCCCTCCATCGCGGGGGCGGACTTGTACAGGTTCGCCACACCCTCGAGCGTCGGGCCGGCAGACGCTTGCGAGTCCTTGCCGACTTCCCCGACCGGCGACTGCCCCCGCCGGCCCTCCAGGATCATGGCGTGCAGGATCGAGATGGCCTCCTTCTCAGGGGATTCCTTCAGCTGCGATTCGAGGGCGCTGAATCGGTGTTCCAACTCCGCGGATCGAGCGTTGCGTTGCAGAATCATAGGCGTTACCTCCCATGTGATCTAGGTTGTGCAAAACTAATTGTGGAGGGGGCCGTGTTTGAGTGGCGTTAGAGGATGCTAAGAGGAGCGTTAGAGGATTTTGGAGGCAATGCACCGGCAGGAACGCGCTCGTCACCGCCCGCGCTGCCGCGTAGGAGCACGGCTTGCGTCTCAAGTCCGGGTGTTACGCGGCCGGTTTCTCCGCCACGAGCGTGCTCAGCCCGAGCCACCCGTCTCCATGCTCGGGCACGCTCACGTGGGGTGTGATGACTCCCGACCCGACCAGGGCATCGACTGCTTTCTGCGTCTCCGCCTTGCCCCACCCGAACAGGGTTTCCAACTGCCGCGCCTGCACCGCGCCCACCGACCCCAGGTAGAGCTCGATCAGCCTCTCGCGCGCCTGCGATTGGCGGATGGGCCGCGCCTGCTCCGCAAGACCGGGGTTCCACCGATGGACGCATTCGTAGATGAACGCGTATTTCCAGCGGCCCACCTCGGCGACGCCGACGGGTTGCACCTTGAAATCGGCCTGCAGGAACTCGATCGCCCGGTTGAACGGCGAATCGCTCTGCTTCGTGGTCATGCGCGCCTGGCGGCGGAGCTCCTGCGTGTCCAGCGGCCCGTTTTGCAGCAGCACCTCGTAGACGGTTTTTGCGTCGTAGGTCATCTGCCCCGCCTTGTACTGGTCGAGGTAGTCTTGCTCGGGCTCGCCGTAATTCTCAGACAGGGCATAGAAGTAGGGCAGCACGTCCAGCGAGATCATGGTTGCCTTCTTGCGGAGCACTTTCGCATAGTGCCACTTGCGTGCGGGGAGCAGCTCATCCTTCCAGCCCCACGTCACATGGCCCGGGTCGTCGTGCCCGTCGGCCACCGGCCGGTCGCCCGCCACCCCGCCCCACAGGGAGGGCATGGTAACGTCCTTGATGGGCCAGAAGAAGACGAAACCCCGTTCTTTCACATAGTCAACGGCCTGCTCCTTGTTGCGGAGCTTCAGTCGCGGCTTGAGCCGGAAGGTCTCTTCACGATATTCAAGAATGCGTTCGTAGGATAGGCTGGTCATGCGGTGGATTATACCACCGCGTCAGAACCTCCGAGGTTTTCAAAACCTCGGAGGTTTGGGCTTGTTGGAACAAATGCCCCGCAGGCACTGTCTTTGTACATCAGTTCACGGTCAGGCCAAAGGAGCTCCTTCCATGATTACCTCTACGAAACGCCTGCTCGGCGGAGTGGGTGACTGGCTGCGCGATTGGTCCGTGCCACGCCAGCTCGCGGGCGAGGACGCATTGAGCAAGGCCGCGGAGAGCGAGTGGTCCCGCACGTTTCGCGCCCGCATCGAGGACGCGGACCGGGTGGGCACCAGCATATGCCCCTACTGCGCCGTCGGCTGCGCCCAGCTGGCGTATGTGAAGGGCGACGAGATCCTGCACATCGAAGGCGACCCGCGGAGCCCGATCAACGAGGGCACGCTCTGCCCGAAAGGCGCCGCTACCATCGGCTGGATCCACAGCCCGAAGCGCCTCTACAACGTAAAGCACCGCAAGCCGGGCAGCGACCACTGGGACGAGGTTCCGCTCGACTGGGCCATGGAGCGCATCGCGCAGCTCGTCAAGCAGACCCGGGACGCAACTTTCGAGGAGAAGACCGCGGACGGCAAGCGGGTCAACCGCACGATGGCGATCGCCTCGCTCGGCGGCGCGACGCTCGACAACGAAGAGAATTACCTGATCAAGAAGCTCTTTGGCGGCGCGCTCGGCGTAGTCTGGATCGAAAACCAGGCCCGGGTCTGACACAGCGCATCCGTGCCCAGTTTGGGCGCCAGCTTCGGCCGGGGAGCCGCCACCACCGCGCAGTGGGACATTCAGAACAGCGATTGCATCCTCATCATGGGGTCGAACATGGCGGAATGCCACCCCATTGCCTTTCGCTTCGTGCTGGAGGCGCGCCGGCGCGGGGCGACCGTGATCCATGTCGACCCGCGCTTCACCCGCACCTCGGCCCTGTCCGACATCTACGCGCCTATCCGGGCGGGCACGGACATCGCGTTTCTCGGCGGCATCATTCACCACATCCTCGAGAATGACCTGTGGTTCCGCGAGTATGCGCTGGCCTATACGAACATCGCAACGATCATCGACCCTAAGTTCAAGGACACCAGTGAGCTCGACGGCATGTTCAGCGGCTGGGACCCGGAGAAGGAACAGTACGACCTCGAGACGTGGCAGTACAAGAAGAAGGACGAGCCGGAGTCGCTGCAAGACCACACCCAGGAGCGCCTGGACGTCAATACGGGAGAGGCATACAGCGACCGCCTGGCCCGCGCCTACGGCCCGCCGCCGACCGATCCTACGCTGCAGGACCCAATGAGCATCTACCAGATCCTCAAGCGCCACTACGCTGCCTACACGCCCGAGATGGTCGAGCGCGTCACGGGCTGCCCGAAAGAGGTCTTCCTCAAGGTAGCCGAGACCTTCTGCGCTGCCTCGGGCCGGGACAAGACCGCGAGCATCTGTTACGCGGTTGGCTGGACGCAGCACACCGTGGGCGTCCAGAACATCCGGGCCGCATCCATCATCCAATCGCTCCTGGGCAACATCGGCCGGCCGGGCGGCGGCATCCTCGCACTGCGCGGCCACTCCACCATCCAGGGCAGCACCGACGTCCCCACGCTGTTCAACCTGCTGCCCGGCTATCTTCCGCAACCCAGCGCAGCAGCAGACGGACACGATACGCTTGCAGAATACCTGAAGACCGAGCAGCTCGATATGGGCTGGTGGAACAACTTCCCGAAGTACATGATCAGCCTGATGCGCGCCTGGTACGGCGACAATGCCGGTCCGGACAACGAGTGGGGCTTCCAGTGGCTGCCCAAGATCACGGGCGATCACTCGCAGCTCCCCATGATGTTTGCGCTAAAGGATGGAGAGATAAAGGGCTTCTTCGTCCCCGGCCAAAACCCGGCGGTCGGCGGGCAGAACGCGCACCTTGTACGGATGGGGCTGGCGAACCTGGAGTGGCTGGTGGTCCGCGACACGTTCGAGACCGAGACGGCGTCGTTCTGGTACGCGTCGCCCGAGATCGAGCGCGGCGAGCTCAGGACAGAGGACATCCAGACGGAGATTTTCCTCATGCCCGCGGCCCTGCCTGCCGAGAAGGACGGGACGTTCACCAACACGCACCGGCTGATCCAGTGGCACGACAAGCTCGTCGAGCCGCCCGGAGACTGCCGCTCCGAGACCTGGTTCTACTTCCACCTGGGCAAGCGGCTGAAGGAGCTGTATGCAAGCAGCACGGAGCCGCATGACGCGCCCATCCATGCGCTCCGGTGGGATTACCCGCTTGAAGGGCGCCTGAGCGAGCCGAGCGTCGACGCGATCCTCCGCGAGGTCAACGGCTACACCTGGCCCGACCGCCGGCAGGTCGCCGACTTCAAGGACCTGAAGGACGACGGATCGACTGCGTGCGGCTGCTGGATTTACACGGGCGTGTACCCGGCGAACGACCGCAACCAGGCGCGCATGCGCCAGCCGGACGGCCCCGAAGGGCCTGGCACTCACCTTAACTGGGCTTTCGCCTGGCCCAGCAACCGGCGCATCATGTACAACCGGGCGTCCGCAGACCCGGAGGGGCGTCCCTGGTCCCCGCGCAAGCAGTACGTCTGGTGGGACGCAGACGCTGGCAAATGGACCGGTTACGACGAGGTCGAGTTCGTCATCGACAAGCCGCCGGATTACCAGCCGGACTGGTCCAGGCACCCTATCGGCATGGACGCGCAGGACGGCCAGTCGCCGTTCATGATGATCGAGGACGGCAGGGCCGCGCTCTTCACCACGTCGGGGGTGAAGGACGGACCGCTGCCCGCTCACTTCGAGCCTGTCGAAAGCCCCGTGCGGAACGCACTGTACGGCCAACAGGACAATCCGGCCGCAAAGCATTGGGAGCGACCGGACAACCCGTATCACCAGGCCGGCGACCCACGCTGGCCCTACGTGATCACGACTTACCGCCTGACCGAGCACCATGCCGGCGGCTCGCCGACCCGCAACGTGCCCACGCTCGCCGAGCTGCAGCCGGAGGGCTTCTGCGAGATTCCGGAAGAACTGGCGGCCGAGCTGGGCATCCACAACGGCGACTGGGTCGTCCTGGAGACCGCCCGCTACGAGATCGAGACGAAGGCGCTTGGTCACGGCCCGCCTGCGCCCGCTGCAGATCGACGGCCAAACCGTGTACCAGGTCGGGATGCCGTGGCATTATGGGTGGCAGGGTTACGCCACCGGCGCGCCGGCCAACGACCTGGCCGCGATGGCCGGGGACGCGAACACGAGCATCCACGAGGGCAAGGCGTTCACCTGCAACCTGCGGCCGGGCCGGCTGACCTTCCGAACGATGAAGATTGCCGGGCTGGGGGGAGAGAAGAAACCAGGTTTCTTCGAGAGTGGGAGGACATGATGCATGCACGCACTATGCGTGATCGCATTCGCGACCACACTGACTCGATCCTCCCGCGGCTGATCCAGGACGAATCGGAGCTCACCGCCGGCGTGCTGATCCAGCCTAACCGGCGCTACGGCTTCTTCACCGACACGAGCGTCTGCATCGGGTGCAAGTCGTGCGAGGTCGCGTGCAAGGAGTGGAACCAACTGCCTGTCGACAACTACGGGCTGACCGCGATGAGTTACGACAACACGCGCTCGCTCGGTGCAGCGACATGGCGTCACGTTGCCTTCGCCGAGCGGCTCCATGTCGACGGCGGACGGGCGCCCACCGTCATGCCTCCGTTCCAGAGCGGCTGGCGCATGATGAGCGACGTCTGCAAGCACTGCTATCGGGCCGGCTGCCTGGAGGCGTGCCCGACCGGCAGCCTCTTCAGGACCGAGTTCGACACGGTGGTCGTGCAGCAGGACATTTGCAACGGCTGCGGGTACTGCGTGGTGTCCTGCCCCTTCGGCGTGATCGAGCTGAGCCACCACGACGGCAAGGCGCACAAGTGTACGCTGTGCTATGACCGGCTCAAGTCCGGGCTGGAGCCGGCGTGCGCCAAGGCGTGTCCGACCGATTCGATCCTCTTCGGCGAGGTCGACTCCTTGCTCGTTCGAAGCCAGGCGCGGGTGGAAGAGCTGCAGGCACTCGGCATGCGGAGCGCGTACCTTTATTGGCGCGCCGGACGGACCGGGGGCCACAGGCGGGATCCAAGGCTTGAACTGCTTCTTCCTGCTGCTCGACCGGCCGGAGGTCTACAACCTGCCCGTGGCGCCGGTGCTCCCGCCCGGGCGCACCGGCGGGGGCCTTCTCAGGGGCATCCTGACGATGGCCGGGCTGGGCGTCGCCGCGGCAGCGGTGTATCTCGCGGGGCGAAGGGTGGACTAACCACAGCAGGCACGGGGGTTCACCAAGGGCCTTGGTGTAACTTCGAACCTCGGTGTCTTTGTGGTGAGGGAGCTCCTGGATGGCGAAGGAACACGATATGGAAGCAACCAAACCCCATTACGGACCGTATGCGGCTCCACCGGCCGGGAATGCCCCCGCGCACGCGACCTCGCAGCCCGTCGACCTGGCGCGGCCTTATGGCGGCGAGACGTATTACCGGGTGCCGCCGATCAAGCAGGGGCCGTATCGCTGGGCGATCATCTTTTACTTCTTCATCGGCGGCATCGCCAGCGTGTGCCAATTCATCGCCACGATTGCCGATCTGTTCGGGGGCGGGCGGGATGCGAAGGTCACCCGGGCGGGCCGGTACCTGGCGCTTGCGGGCGCGCTGGTCAGCCCGGTGCTGCTGATCGCCGACCTGCACAAGAAAGAACGCTGGTACAACATGCTGCGGATCTACCGGAGCACGTCCGCGATGTCGGTCGGTGCGTGGGCCTTGTCGCTTTTTGGGGCGTTCAGCGGCCTGGTGGCAGTTGGTCAGTTTTCCGGCGACCGGGGATTCGGACTGGGGCGCGCCGCGGCCCGGCTCGCGCAGATCCCTGCTGCCATTGCCGGCGGGGTCGTGGCCCTTTACACCGGCACCCTGATGGCTGCCACCGCGGCGCCTGTCAATGCGTCGGCGTTCCCGGTTCTCTCGTCGCTGTTCGCCAGCTCGGCGGCGTCGACCGCGGCGGCCGCTCTGACCGTGGCCGCCCAAGTCACCGCCGCGCCCGCGAGCAGCAGGCGTAAGCTGAACCTGGTCGCGCTCGATCGCGGGCGCGGCGGAGCTGGTCTTTGCGCTCCTCGTCCAGCGCCACTGGCGCCGCGACGGCGCCTCTGCCCCGCTTGACGAGACGCCGCTCGGACCTGCCTATCGGATCGGGGTGCTCGGTATGGGCACGGGCGGGCCGCTGCTGGCGCACGCTGTGCAGGCCCTGCTCCCGCGCGAATCGCCGCTGCTGGCGACCATCAGCGCGGCCTCCGCCTTGATCGGTGGCTTCGTCCTGCGGGCCGTGTTCGTGCTGGGCGGGAATGAGTCGGCCAGGCGGGCGGAGGAGTACTTCAAGTTCACCCAGGGGAACGGACGCGGGGGCAGTGCGTGACAGCTTCGAGGGCTCGCTGGTAAAGGCAACAGGGGCGGGCTGACCCCGCCCCTGCGATCTCGCTCACCCTAGCTTCGGCTTGTTCGCGAGGATCTCCTCGATCCGGTCCATCACGTCGTCTGTCAGCTGCGGGACGACGTCCAACGCCTTCATGTTCTCGTGCACCTGCTCGGGCCGGCTCGCACCCGTGATCACCGTGCTGACGTCCGGGTTCATCAGGCACCAGGCCGAGCGCCAGCTGCGCCTGGCTGCAGCCCAGCTCGTCGGCCACGGCCTTCAGCTCGCGCACCTTCGCCAGCCGCTCGGGCCGCATAATCTGCTCTTTCAGCCAGCCGTAGCCCTCCAGGCTCGCGCGGGTGCCCTCTGGGATGCCGTCGTTATACTTGCCGGTAAGCACCCCCGAGGCGAGCGGGCTCCAGATCGTCGTGCCGTAGCCGAGGTCGCGGAAGAGCGGCTCGTATTCCTTCTCGAACCGCTCGCGCCAGAGCATGTTGTACTGCGGCTGCTCCATGCTGGGCGGCGTCAGGTTGTACTGCCGGGCGATCCCGTCCGCACGCATGATGTCGGCCGCGCTCCACTCGGACGTGCCCCAGTAGAAGATCTTGCCCTGCCTGACCAGGATGTCCATGGCCCGCACCGTCTCTTCGATCGGAGTGTTGGGGTCGGGACGGTGGCAGAAGCAGAGGTCCACGTACTCGAGCTGGAAGCGGCGCAGCGCGTTGTTCACGCCTTCGATGACGTGCTTGTGCGAGAGGCCCGTCTGGTTCGGCTTATCTGCCGCCCCAGAAGACCTTGGTCGACACGACGTATTCCTCGCGCTTCCAGCCGAGCTTCTTGAACGCGTTGCCCATCACGATCTCGGCGTTGCCCCCCGCGTACGCTTCGGCGTTGTCGAAGAAGTTCACGCCGTGTTCCCAGGCGGCGACCATGCACTGCTCCGCAACGTCCTGGCCGACCTGGCCGCCGTAAGTCACCCAGGCGCCCAATGACAGCTCGCTGAGCTGCAGGCCCGACTTCCCCATTCTCCGATACTTCATGCTTACCCTCCACATGTGATCGTTCGTGCTGCGCATTGTAGCTGACGGGGCTGTCGCGGGGAAATCCACCGCACACCATGAAACGCGCTCGGTTCCACTGTTCGATTCTTCGCCAACCATGCTAAAATCGGCCAAACCTCGTACAAGGAGAACCCGGTTGAGAGAACAACTACGCATGCTGGAGGAGTTTCACGGCACCTTTGGCGCCCACGTGGAGCACGCCCCCACCGCCGACCTGGACCCCGGAAACGTCGCACTCCGCGTCAGCCTCATCCAGGAGGAACTCGACGAGTACCGGGAGGCCGCGGAGGCGCACGACCTGGTCGGCATTGCCGACGCGCTGAGCGACCTGATGTACGTCGTGCTGGGGACGTACGTGTCACACGGCCTTCAGGATGTCGCCGAGGCGCTCTTCGCCGAGGTGCATGCCAGCAACATGAGCAAGCTCGACGCGGAAGGCCGGGTCCTGTATCGCAGCGACGGCAAGGTGCTGAAGTCGGACCTGTGGCGGCCGCCCGACCTGGCGACGATCCTGCAGGGAGCCGGGCCAGGGGGATGAAGCGGCTCTACATCGCCTACACGGGCGGCACCATCGGGATGCGGCGGACCGCAGCGGGTTATGCGCCCGCGCCGGGCTACCTGGCGGACCAGATGCGGGCGATGCCCGAGCTGGCCGACCCCGCGCATGCCGGCCTACGACCTCCACGAGTACGAGCCGCTGCTCGACTCCTCCAACATGCGCCCGGCGGATTGGGTGCGGATCGGCCGCGACATCGTCGAGCATTACGAGGAGTACGACGGGTTTGTCGTGCTGCACGGCACCGACACGATGGCCTACACGGCTTCGGCGCTCCCCTTCTTCATCCGGGGCCTGGCAAAGCCCGTGATCATCACCGGCTCGCAGATCCCCCTGTCCGAAGTGCGGAACGACGCGCGGAACAGCCTGGTTACTTCGATGCTGATCGCCAGCGGGCGCCGCGGTCCCGGAGGTCTGCCTGTATTTCGGCAGCAAGCTGCTGCGCGGCTGCCGGGCGACGAAGGTACATGCGGACGGGCTGGAGGCTTTCGACTCGCCGAACTACCCGCCGCTGGGGATCGTAGGCGTCGACGTGGAGATCGACCTCAGCCACGTCCGACCGCCTGAGGGCGAGCCCGAGCGCGTGGCGGTGCGGCTTGCGGAACCAGTCCAGGCGGCCACGGTCGGCGCGTTCCGCCTGTTTCCCGGCTTGTCGCCCGAGTTCATGGCCAACGTGCTCCAGCCGCCGCTCCAGGGGTTGGTGCTGCAGGCGTATGGGGTGGGCAACGGGCCTGACCGCGACGAGGCGCTGCTGGAGGTGATCCGCGGGCGAGCGAGCGCGGGGTCGTGATCGTGGCCTGCACGCAGTGCCTGCGCGGCTCGGTACATCTCGGCGAGTATGCGACCGGGGCGGCGCTGGCCCGGGCGGGCGTCATCAGCGGGTACGACCTGACGACCGAAGCGGCGCTGTGCAAGCTCTACTACCTCTTCAGCACCGGCAGCACCCCGGACGAGGTCCGGCGCCTGATGGTCCGCAACCTGTGCGGCGAGATGACGCTCCCGCCCAGCAGGATGGTGGGATAGACGGGCGGGGATGGGGGGATGAGGCGGCTGACACGCTTCATGCTCGTCCTCCTGCTGATCGAGTTCCTCGACGAGCTCGTATTCGGCGCCCGCGAGGCGGCCTGGCCGCTGATTCGCGACGACCTCAGCCTGACCTACGCGCAGGTGGGCGTGCTGTTGAGCGTGCCGGGCGTCTTTTCAAACGCCGTCGAGCCGTTTCTGGCCGTCCTGGGCGACGTGTGGCGGCGCAAGGTGATCGTGCTGGCGGGCGGCGCGGCGTTCACTCTCTCCCTCGCGCTGACGGCTGCCAGCCCTTCGTTCTGGCCCCTCCTGTTCTCCTTCTTCCTGATGTACCCCGCCTCCGGCGCGTTCGTGAGCCTGTCGCAGGCGACGCTGATGGACCTGGACGAGCCGCGGCGCGAGCACAACATGGCCCGCTGGACGTTCGCCGGGTCGATCGGCGTGGTGCTCGGCCCGCTGGTGCTCGGGTCGGGCGCGTCGCTGGCGTGGGCTGGCGCGGGGTCCTGGCCGGATGGCCGGCTCTCGCTCGTGCTCGTCCTGCTGAGCGCCCGCATGCCGTATCCGGATGCAGCGGGCGAGGACCGCAACCTTCACTTCGGAACGGTGGTGAGGGGGCTGCGCGAGGCGGTGGCGGCGATTGGCCGGCCGGGCGTGCTGCGGTGGCTGGTCCTGCTCGAGTTCTCGGACCTGATGCTCGACGTCCTACTTGGCTTCCTGGCGCTGTACCTGGTGACCTCGGCGGCGCGACGCCGGGGCAGGCGGGTCTGGCAGTGGCGGTCTGGACCGGCGCGGGCCTGCTCGGCGATTTCGCGCTGATCCCGCTGCTCGAGCGGGTGCAGGGGCTGCGCTACCTGTGGATCAGCGCCCTGCTCGAGCTGGCCCTCTTCCCGGCGGTGCTGCTCACTTCCGACTTCACGGCAAGCTGGTGCTGCTCGCTCTGCTCGGTTTCTTCAACTCCGGGTGGTATGCGATCCTGCAGGCGCAGCTTTACGCGCGCTGCCGGGCGCAGCGGCACGGCGCTCGCGGTCAAGAACGTGTCGGGGATTGTGGGTCGTTGATCCCGCTCGCTCTTGGGCTGGCCGCGCAGCGCTGGGGGCTGAACCGGCGATGTGGCTGCTGCTGGCGGGGCCGGTGGCGCTGCTGGTGGGGCTGGCGCGGGGCCCGGATGCCGGCGAGTGAGAGGAGATGCGGGAGCCGGTCGGAACTGTGTCAAGTGTCTCAATAGTGTCAATAGTGTCAGGGTACAGAGGGTGGGCGTCATAGTTGTTGCAGGGTTGGAACAGTTCGCGGCGGACGGGCGACCGGCCGGTTCCTCCTCGGTACGGGCCCGGGCATGCGCGGTCGTTCTCGATGCCACTGATCGGACCGGCGCGGTCTGCAAGGCATCGAGATCGACCCATACGTGTGGAACCGGCCCAGGCGACAAGCACCAATCATGGAGCGATCGGGGTTGCCAGCGCC
>CAWDBO010000011.1:0-11102 GCA_963800615.1 uncultured Chloroflexia bacterium | reverse complement strand
CGACGTGGGTTCGGGGTGGCGTCTGGTGCCTTCGTGGTCCAGACGCCTCCATGGTCCAAACGTCTTCCTCTACAGCTACAGCTTCTTCCCCAGCATCAGCTTTGCGTTGTTCTCGCCGCCGTTCGCCGCGTACAGCAGGGGCAGCGGGCGGTCGACGCCTTCGACGTAGGCCGGGCGGGCCGCCCAGTTGGCCTGCGACAGGACGCAGTTCAGGTCCATCCAGTACTCGAGGCGAGCGGGCGACAGGCCCTGGACCATGTGGAAATGGTTCGCGGGCGGCAGGTGCTTGTACTCGCTCATGGTCGCGTACTTCGGGACCACGAAGGTGTGCGGCCACGTGTTGTTGGTCAGGTTGCCAGCGCCGCGGCCATCGGTCCGGGCACCTCTGCCGTCTCCGCCTCATCCCAGCTCAGGCTGAACAGCCCGCTCAGCGAGCTGTAGGCCAGCCGGCCGGCGATGCCCGACGCCCGCCGGGCGACGTGAAGGTAACCGAGTTGCCCATGCCGGGGAAGTAATCCGGGTCGGCCGAGCGGCATGCTTACGCCGGCCATGATCTCCTCGACGCTTGCGCCGGCGCGGCAGCCCAGTCCAGCGAGGCCGAGCCGGAGTTATCGCCGTCCACCAGGCCCTTCTCGGCCCAGGCTGCGCCCTGTGGCAAGGCGAAGCCGATGCTCGTCGGCCAGCGCGCTTGAGCTCCCACGGCTCCCACACCTTGCGGAAGTCCATGAAGAGCGGCGGATGGCCTGCCGGTCAGGCCGGTGAAGAAGAGCATGGTCAGCAGGCCCTGGACGTCGGCCTCGGTCGCGAACGGGATGACCTGCTTGCGGCCCGTTGTGATCGAACGTCGAGTTGAAGAACGACTCCATCGCGTCTGCCACCGGCAGCGGCAGTCCGCGCTTGTCCGAGCCCCATTCGAGCTGGCTCATGAAGCCGCCGCCCACCGCGTTAAGGTCCTTCAGCAGGTCGCGGGTGATGAGGTACGAGCGCCAGGCTCTGATCGAAACGGGTCGAGTCAATGTCCTCTTTCAATTCAAGCCGGCTGCCCACGTGTTGGTCAACCCAGCCGCGCAGGGCTTTCAGCTCCTCCGCATCGTACGCCTTCTTGGTCAGCATGTCGGCCAGGAGCTTCATGTCCAGCCGGGTGATCTCGACGCCGAACTGCAAGCGGGTGGGGATGATGTGGGCGAGCGCGGTTTCCATGCCCATCGAGTCGTGCCCGAAGATGACCACCCGGCGGCCCTTGAGCGCCTGGTGGTGAGCGCGGCGTAGACCCAATCGACCAGCGCGTTCGCCGTCTCTTCGGTCATGACGGGGTTCATCCCGGTATCCGGCCACGTGCCGACGTTCAATGCGACAGCCGGCCGTACTGCGCGAGCGCGCCGTTGATCGCGTGGGAGAAGACCACGCCGGGCTTCGGCCCGCTGTTGCCGCACGTGAAGTTGATCGGGGTGTCCTTCGGGAACTGCGAAAGCAGCGAGATCACGGTGAGCTGAGGGAACGACCAGGTGTCCGGCGTACAAACCAGCACCTTAACGCCCGCATCCTGGAACTGCTTCGCCACCATGTCGGCCTGCGGCTCGCCGTCCACGAGGACCGGGCTCCACACGACCTTCGCCGGCGAGCCGTCCGGCAGCTTCACGCGCTCCGCCAGGATCTCCGCAACCATCTGGCAGACGTTGCGGCACCGCTGCCGGTCGGCCTCCGGAATCCGGGGGTCGCCCGGCGAGAACACGCCGACGGCCGGCGCATTCCGCTCGTATCCATTCATCGCATCCGACAAAGCAATTGCTTGACCCATTTCAATCCTCCGGTTGAACAGCTGGTCCTGTCGAGAAATCTCGTCGTCCTTATTTGTGCTTGGCCTCGCCCTGGTCGCGTTCGCGGGGCCGGGCGCAGGAGTGCCGAACGATAAGCCGGCTTGAAAGCATGACGTGGCGTGGCGGCAGCGGCTCATCAGACTCGAGCGCGCTCAGCAGCAGCCCGGCCGCCTCGATCCCCATCTCATAGGCGGGCTGCTCGGCCACGGTCAGGAAGGGGAATACGTTGGCAGCGGGCGACACCTCGTCGAAGCAGACGAGCGCCATGTCCTGCGGGATGCGGAAGCCCCGCTCGCCGAGCGCCTCCATGACCCCCAGGGCGATCGCGTTGTTGCCTGCGAAAACCGCGGTCACTTCGGGCCGCTCCGCCAGCAGGGTGAGCATCATCTGCCTGCCGGAAGTGTCACGAAACTCACCGTAGCGGATCAGGCTGGGATCGACGCGCAGCCCCGCGTGCATCAGAGCAGCCTCATAGCCTGCAACCCGATCTTGAGAGGTGGAGGCATCGGCCGGACCGGTCAGGATGGCGATGTGGGAATGGCCCAGCTCGATCATGTGGCGCACGAGCGCGTGGGCGCCGCCGATCGAATCGCCCCGCACCGTGTCGACGTCCCAATCCTCGATGCGGCGATCGATGACGACCGTCGCGACCCCGCGGTCGCGGAGCAGGGCCAGCTTCCGCCCGTCCGAGTCGCACGGCGCGATGATCACCCCGTCCACCTGCTGGCTGACCACTACCTCGAGATAGCGCGCCTGCTTGTCGGCGTTCTCGTCCGTGTTGCACAGCAGCACGCTGTAGCCGCCTTGCTGCGCGGCGTCCTCGACCCCCCGCGCGACGACCGGCCAGAAGGGGTTGGTGATATCGGGCAGCAGCAGGGCGATCGAGCGGGTGCGCCGCGAGCGCAGGCTGCGGGCGACCACGTTCGGCACGTAACCCAGCTCGGCGATGGCACGGTTGACGCGCTCGCGGGTGTCCGCGTTGACGTTCGGCGCGCCATTTAGCACCCGTGAGACGGTCACAGGCGACACACCTGCGCGGTTGGCGACATCGTTGATCGTGGTCACGATCGACTCCGAGCCGGAAAGATGGAGTGGGGGAGAACTATTGCGCTCTCAAAGGACTCATGATACGCATACCATGAAATCGTTACCAGTATACGGGTGAGGGAGAGGCTTTGTCAAGAAGGCTACTTCCTTCGTCGTACCTCACAGCGCCGCTTCTCCTCCTTTAGTCGGACGTTCCTGCCGGCGAAAACCGGGTTCGCCGCGTGCCTTTTCCTTCATAAGTATGATCTTTTCACAACCGTCGCTTCTCATACAACACCTTGCCCTCAGGCGGCGTTATATCATCCGTATGAGACCTAAGGAAAATCAGTAGGCAAGAAAAAATGGAAGGCAAGCGCGTCCGGCTAGTTCTTGCGGCCGCCACCGCGATCCTCCTCTCGGCGTGTTCCGGAGGGGTGAACGGCGTGCCGGAACCGCGCATGTCCTATAACAGCCAGGTTGCTGCCGGTCGCACGCTCATCGCGGGGTATGGCTGCGGCTCGTGCCACACCATCCCGGGCGTGCCCGGCGCGCATTCCCTCGCTGCACCGCCGCTCGACCGGTTCTGGGAACGCAGCTACATCGCGGGGCACCTCCCCAACACGGCGGACAACCTGGCAAAGTGGATCGCCGACCCGCAGGGGGTTGAGCCGGGCACGGCGATGCCGAATCTCGGGGTGAGCGCAGACCAGGCGCGTGACGATGGCCGAGTACCTCTACCATCAGCCGACCTGGCGCGACTGGCTGGGACGTTAGTGATGAAACGACTGTATCCTTCCGGCCTCTTGATCCTGACGCTCTTGCTGGCGGCCGGCTGCGCCGCAGCGCCGATCACGCCGCCGGGTACGCCATCCGCGCTCGATCCAAAAGGGCCCGCGGCTGCTCACATCGCATCGCTCTGGTGGCTGATGTTCGGGCTGGGCGCGGTCATCTGGCTGCTCGTCGTTGCGCTCATGTTTGCGGCCCTCGCACGCCGCCGGCGGGGCAGCAGCGAGACGCCGCCCGACAGCAAGGGCGGCGATGTGGGCCGAAAGTGGGTGATCCGGGGCGGCCTGATCCTGCCGATTGTCGTGCTCGCCATCGTCTTTGGCTACAGCACCTACACCCTGGCCGCGGTCCAACGGCAGAACGGTGCCTCCGTACACATCCAGGTCATTGCCCGGCGTTGGTGGTGGGAAGTCAAGTACCCCGACCAGGGCGTGATTACCGCCAACGAGATTCACATGCCGGTCGGTACGGACGTGCAAGTTGAATTGCAGAGCGAAGACGTCATTCACAGCTTCTGGGTCCCCGAGCTCCACGGCAAGATGGACCTGATCCCAACGCGCATCAACCATATCACGCTGCAGGCCGATCAGAAGGGCGTGTATCGCGGGGAGTGCGCCGAGTACTGCGGCCTGCAGCACGCGCACATGGACTTTATGGTCGTGGCCGAGAGCACCGGCGACTTCAACAAGTGGCTGACCGCTCAGCAACAGTCTTCCGGGGCCCCGCCCGATTCGGCGGCCGCGCAGGGCCAGCAGGTCTTTGCGAACGCCGGCTGCGTCTTCTGCCACACCGTGCGCGGGTTGGAGGACAAGAGCATTGACCGGAGCGGCGTGGACCTCGGGCCGGACTTGACCCATCTCGCGAGCCGGCTGACGATTGCCGGCGCGACCCTGACCCAGAACGAGGGCAACCGGCGGGCTGGGTCGTCGATCCGCAGCACAAGAAGCCGGGCTCTCTGATGCCCAACCAGTATCTGAACTCGCAGGACCTGCAGAACTTGCTCGCTTACCTGCAGAGTTTGAAGTAAGTGAGAAGAGACCGTGAGTATCAGCCTTCCTTCGGGTGATAGGCCGGCAGGCGCGAGGGCGCCGGAGGCGAGGCCGTTCCAGAGCTCCAGGGGGCTGCACGCGAGCAAGCGCTCGCGGAGGTGTGGAAGCCGACGGCGGCCCGGTTTTCTCGGCTGGCTGTCCGCGGTCAATCACAAGCAGATCGGCCGGCGCTACATCTTCACGGGCTTCACCTTCTTTGCCCTGGCAGGCATCGCCGCCCTGCTGATGCGCATCCAGCTTGCCTACCCCGAAAATACCTTCCTGGACGCCGACCAATACAACCGCTTCTTCACTGTCCACGGCGTAACGATGATGTTTCTCTTCGCGGTGCCGATCATGTTGGGGGTGGGCATCTACTTCGTACCGCTGATGGTAGGCGCGCGCGACGTCCCCTTTCCGAAGGCGAACGCTTTCGGCTATTACGCCTACGCGTTGGCGGGCATCGTCTTGTGGGCCAGCTTGTTTGCCGGCACCGCGCCGGACGGCGGCTGGTTTGGCTACACGCCGCTCACCCTCACCCGCTATTCGCCCAGCTACGGCATGGACATCTACTCCGCGCTCATCACGGGCACCGAGTTGTCCGCGCTGATCGCCGCGTCCGAGCTCATCATCACCATCTTCAAGTTCCGCGCGCCCGGGATGTCCCTGAACCGTATCCCGGTGTTCGTCTGGGCCATGCTGGTCACGTCGTTCATGGTGATCTTCGCCATGCCGTCGGTCGTCATCGCCACCCTCGAGCTCATGCTCGACCGGTCCATTAACACCAACTTCTTCAACCCCAACCTGGGCGGCAACCCGCTCTTGTGGCAGCACTTGTTCTGGTTCTTCGGCCACCCCGAGGTCTATATCATCTTCATCCCGGGGCTCGGGATGGTCAGCGAGATCCTTGCGGCCTTCTCGCGGCGTGCAGTGGTGGGCTACCCGTTGCTCGTCATTTCGCTGGTGACGATCGGCGTCATCAGCTTCGGGTTGTGGGTCCACCACATGTTCACGACCGGCCTGCCCCCCCTTGGCCTGAGCGTTTTCACCGTGGCGAGCTTCGTGGTCAGCATTCCCAGCGGCATACAGATCTTCTCCGCGCTTGCGACGCTGTGGGAAGGTAAGCTGAACATGAAAACGCCCTTGCTCTATGTCCTGGGCTTCATCTTCACCTTCGTCATCGGCGGGATCTCCGGGGTGATGATTGCTTCCGTCCCGTTTGAGTTCCAGGCGCAGGACAGCTACTTCATCGTTGCGCACCTGCACTACGTCCTGATCGGCGGCGCGGTTTTCCCGCTGCTTGGCGCCATCCACTACTGGTTCCCCAAGATGACCGGCAGGATGATGAGCGAGCGGCTGGGCAAGTGGAACTTCTGGCTCACGATCATTGGCTTCAATGTGGCGTTCTTCCCGATGCATCTGAGCGGCTTGTACGGCATGCCGCGGCGCGTCTACACCTATCTGCCCGGTCTGGGCTGGGACGTCTTCAACTTCATCTCGACCGTCGGCGCGTTCATCCTGGGCGTCGGCGTCCTGCTGTTCGTCATCAACGTCCTGAACTCCTTGCTGCATGGCGAGCGGGCCGGCGACAACCCCTGGGGCGCGGGCGGGCTCGAGTGGGCCACTTCGTCGCCGCCGCCGCCTTACAACTTCGCCACCTTGCCCGTCGTCCAGAGCCGCTACCCGGTTTGGGACGCGCCCGAGGAGACGCACGCTTATGTCTTCAAGGAGAACCTGGACCGCCGCGAGGCGCTGGTGACGACCGCGCTGGATGCGGAGCCCGAGCAGCGCTCGATCCTGGCCGGCAACTCGCTCGTTCCGTTCGGCGTCGCGATGGCAACGACATTCATGCTGATGAGCACGTTGTTCAACATCGTCCCCATCATCATCTGGACGATCATTATCCTCGGGTTGCTTGCAGTCTGGCACTGGCCCAAGGGCCGCGAGAAATCCATGGAGTGGGTCAAGGCCGGGCCGGAGGGCGCGGAGGAAGCCAGCATTGTCGTGAAGGGGAAGGGCAAGAAGCCTCCCATCTACTACGGGACGCTGCTCTTCATTGCGATCGAGTCGACGGAGTTCCTTGCGCTCATCGCGAGCTACTTCTACCTGCGTTCGAGCACGAACGACTGGCCCCCCGGCGACGTGCCGCGGCCCGAGCTGCTGCTGCCAATTATCGGCACGGCCTTGCTGCTGTTGAGTTTCATCCCGACCTACCTGGGGGATCACGCAATCAAGAAGGGCGACCAGCGCGGGTTGATCGTGAACATGGTGCTGACCATCCTTCTCGAGACCGGTTTCATCGTGTTCATCGGCCTGCACCTGCGGTCGCTCAACTGGAACTGGGACAAAAGCGCGTACACGTCCGCGTACTGGGTGCTTATCGTGATGCACCTGCTTTTTGCTGGGGTGATGATCCTGGAGAATGCGTACCTCCTGCTCCACGCAACGCAGGGGTTCTACAATGAAGAGCGGCACTGGGGCGTCGAGGTCGACGGCCTGAGCTCCTATCTCATTATTGCGGCGTGGATCGCGATCTTCTTCACCGTGTTCCTGTCGCCGTACCTGATCCAATGATGGTGGGGTGAGGCAAGCGATGAATGTGAAGACCGGTCAGCTGCGGGAGAACGAGGAGCGCCAGGTGAAGATCTGCCTGATCGCAGGCATCGCCATCTGGTTCGTCGAACTTAACGTGATCTACGCGCTCCGTCGCTCGCCTGCAAATGGGGGTGGTTCCCCTTCAAGGTCGGTCCGCTTTCGGGCCTGCAGTTCGTTCAGATGATCATCAGCCTGCTCGCCCTGCTGGCGATGGCTGCAGCGGTCTACCTACCTTTCCGCAACTGGCGGGAGTACCAGACGGAGCAGCCGCCGGCGAATCCGCAGATGCTGCACGATACGGAGAAGGAACGGCAGTCGCTCCTGGCCTTCATCGTGATGATGGCGAACAGCTTCTTCCTGCTGTTCGTCCTCGGCCTGTTCGTAATCATCTTTTCGCTTAAGCCTTGTGGTTGAGGCGGGGAGCTCGACGTGAGGGAACGAAGCTTTTTGGCCGGCGTTTCGATCAGCCTGATGTTGGTCGCGATGCTCGTGCTCTCGGGGTGCAGCAACACGCGCACCGAGCGCCCCGACCATCCCGAGGAGTGGATCGCGCACGGCCAGCTGATCTACCTGGAGTACTGCGCCGAGTGCCACCAGACGGACGGCAAGGGCTACTCGACCCTGTACCCCAGGCTCGCGGGCAACCCAATCGTGACCCTGCACGATCCATCGCCGATCATCGTCACAGTCAAGTACGGCCAGGGGTCGATGATGCCGTTCGGCGAGAAGCTGACGGGCGACGACATCGCCTCCGTTTTGTCGTACATACGCAACGCATGGGGCAACCAGGCCCCGGCCGTTTCCACGCGCCAGATCCAGTAGAAGGGAATCGTGATGACTCCGAAGCGTCCTCCGTTAAGCCGGACAACCGCCAGCCTGGTTGCCTTGCTTATCCTCGTCCTCGCCGCGGCTTGTGCGCCTGCGGCGGGCCAGACGGCTGCGTCCACGAGCGCGGCCTCCCTGGACATCCCGCCCGAGGTCAAGGGGCACGAGAAGGAATGGCCGCTGGCAAATCACGACTACGGGAACACGCGCGTCGCAGTTGGCTCGAGCATCAACTCGAGCAACGTGTCGACGCTGAACCTCGAGTGGACCTCGCCGCTGAAGAGCACGGGCGAATGGGGCGGGGGCAGCGGCAACCCCATCATCGTGGATGGCGTCGTCTACTTCCAGGACCTGGGCGCGAACACCTACGCGGTCGACTTGAAGTCCGGGAAGACGATTTGGGAGACCAAGTTCGAGAACGTCATCTTCGGACCGAGCGGGCCGGGGATCGGGTATGGCAAGATTTTCGTGCCGAGCCGGATCGACCTGTACTCGGCGCTGGATGCCAAGACCGGCGTCCAGGTTTGGGATTGGAGCACCGGCTCAAAGTCCCCTACGGGCGCGTTTCAGCCCTATGTATTCGGCAACCGGGTCTATGTTAGCACGCAGGCTGCGAATTCGGGCCACGGGCAGACGACATTTCACTCGTACCAGGGCGGCTCGACCGGTATGGTCTACCTACTCGACCCGCAAACCGGCAACCCCGCGTGGAAGTGGCAGGCCGTCGAAGAAGGGTTCTGGGGCAACCCCGATCTCAACAGCGGCGCGGGGCTCTGGTTCCCGCCGGCCATCGACACCACGACCGGCGCAAGCTACTGGAGCACCGGCAACCCGTCGCCTGTTCCTGGCCTGAAGGACTATCCCAACGGCTCGAGCCGGCCCGGGCCTAACCTCTATACCAACTCGCTGGTCGCGCTCGACCACGAGACCGGCAAGATGCTGTGGTACAACCAGGTCAAGCCGCACGACCTCTTCAACCTCGACTTCCAGGTCTCACCCATGCTGGCGACCGTGAGAGTCGACGGCAAGGACCAGAAGCTGGTCTTCGGTTCGGGCAAGCTGGGCGTGGTCTATGCGTTCGACGCGGAGACGGGGAAGACGATCTGGAAGACGCCGGTCGGCCTGCACCAGAACGACGAGCTGCAGGCGCTGCCCGTCGACACGTCGGTCACGTGGGTTGCGCCGGGCGCCTGGGGCGGCGTGGAAACGCCGATGGCTTTCGCGGACAATACCGTGTATGTCCTGACCGCAAACCTGCCGTCTCCTTATAATGCGACGGCCTTTGATGCCACCACCCCCGAGCAGGCCCTGAACCGCTCGGAGGGCGGGTCGTCGTACAAGGATGCGACGGCCGAGCTCCTGGCCCTGGATGCTGCGACCGGGAAAGTGAAGTGGGATCACAAGTTCGACAAGGTGGCGTTCGCGGGTGTGACCATCGTCAACGACCTGGTCTTCACCTCCACGCTCGACGGCATGATCTACGCGCTGAAGCGCGAGGACGGGGCGGTCGCGTGGCAGTGGCAGGCGCCCGGCGGCACGAACGCCTGGCCGGCCGTGGCCGGCGACATGATCGTCTGGCCCTTCGGGCTCGGCGACAGCCCCTCGGTGATCGCCCTAAAGCTCAATGGTACGCAGTCCACGCCCACGCCCGAACAGCAGCGTACGCCCGTCATGACGCCGAGCGGCGGATGACGCAGGCGGGCCGGTGAGCCTGTTCGTATTGCCGCATTCCGGGCTGCCTCTCGCGCCGCACGATCTCTGGTGGGCGTGGACCTTTGCGCCGTCGCTCCTGCTCCCGCTTTGCCTGGCGGTGTTCGTCTACCTCCTGGGCGCACGCAACGTCTGGCGGCGCGCGGGGAAATGGCACGGGATCAGCAGGGGCAACCTCGCGGCGTTCCTGGCCGCAGTGCTGGCGCT
This sequence comes from uncultured Chloroflexia bacterium, assembly GCA_963800615.1. Classification (GTDB taxonomy): domain Bacteria; phylum Chloroflexota; class Anaerolineae; order CG2-30-64-16; family CG2-30-64-16; genus JALOOB01. The sequence continues at coordinate 1,108 of CAWDBO010000011.1, read as the reverse complement.
GTTCGTCGCGCTCGCGTCGCCGCTGGATGCTCTGAGCGGCAGCCTGTTCTCCGCGCATATGGTCCAGCATCTTGTCCTGACCCTGGCCGCCGCGCCCCTTCCTGGTCATGAGCGACTTCCCGCTCGCGCTCCTGTGGGCGCTGCCCCGCGGGTGGGCCCGTGCCACCGGCGGTTATCTCACTCGCTCCGTCACGTTGTCGCGCGTGTGGCGTGTCATCAGCAGCCCTCTTGCTGCATGGCTCCTGTTCACGATCGCGCTGTGGCTGTGGCATGCACCGAGGCTGTACCAGGCGGCCCTGGAAGACGAGGGCATTCACGTCTTCGAGCATTTCGTCCTGTTGTCGACCGCCATGCTCTTCTGGTGGGTGCTGCTGACGCCGGCAGGCCGGCGAGGGGGCGAGAGGCAGGTGCGCTACGGCCTTGCCGTCTTGTACCTGTTCACCACGACACTGCAGAGTGGGATTTTGGGCGCGTTGATGACCTTCAGCAGCCAACCGTGGTATCCGTACTATGCGCCGCTTGTCGCGCCCTGGGGCCTAACGCCGCTCGAAGACCAACAGTTGGCCGGGCTGATCATGTGGATGCCCGGCGGGTTCATCCTTACCGGGCTGACGATCGCCTATTTCGCCGCATGGCTCCGGGCGCTGGAAAAGCACACGGAGCTGCGACGCAACGGATAACGAAACGGATCAACGAATACCGCAACCCTCGCGCGGCCATCCGTTGATCCGTTCTTCAATCCGTTGCGTCGCAGCGCCTAATGTCCCGGCACGCTCAGCCATGTGCGCGTCAGGTAGTCATCCAACGTGCCCGCGATCAGGATGCCCAGCCAGAACAGCGCGACGATGATGACGATCTTCATCAGCCCACTGCTGTGCCGTACGTTCATGAAATAGAAGGCAACCAACAGCGCCTTCACCGTCGCGAACCTAGCGCCACGACCATGTGCCAGCGGGGGGCGACCGGCAGGAACGACGCGCCAATCGTCGCCGCGGTCAGCACGACCAGCCCGGCTGCCACCAACAAATAGGTCCTTACAGGTGTTACTTCTTCAGTCATCATCCGTCGCTCACCGCACAACGTAGAACAACGCGAACAGGTACAACCA
>CAWDBO010000010.1:0-23555 GCA_963800615.1 uncultured Chloroflexia bacterium | reverse complement strand
TTGCAGGAGACCGGGGCCGCCAACTACCTGGCCGGCCAAATCGTACGCGTTCCGCGGCGCGCACCCGGTTTGGATCCTGGCCGGCTTCTTCCTCCTCACCGTGCTGCTCACCCAGCCCATGTCGAACCAGGCTGCCGCGGCCGTGGTGCTCCCGATCGCGCTCCAGACCGCGTCGCAGGCCGGGCTGAACCCCCGCGGGTTTGCAATGATGGTGGCGATTGCGGCCAGCTGCTCCTTCCTGACCCCGCTCGAGCCCGCGTGTGTGCTCGTCTACGGCCCTGGCCGCTACCGCTTCCGGGACTTCCTCAAGGTCGGCGCGCCCTGACGCTGCTGATCTTTGCCATCGCGATGGCGCTCGTGCCGATTTGGCCGTCTCACGTTCCATCGCAGGCACGTCACCTACTGCAGAACGACCTCCGAGGTTGCGCCACTTCGTGACGTTAAAACCTCGGAGGTCTGCGCTGATGCACATCGCGTTTCAAATATATGGTCGCCGGCGCCACCCACGCAATGCCCTTTGCGCGAACTGAAGCGAGGTGTTTCCGGGTGCCTCAAGCCAGCGAGCTCCGGCTGCTCGTATTCCTGTCGTCGGAGATGTAGCATGGCTTCGTCGAAAGCGCACTCGACGCCGAAGGTTCCTCGTCACCCTCCGCGCTGGCACGCTTGCTCGTCGCTCATCCGGTCACTTCTTACTTTGTCCTGGCGATCGCCGGGACCTGGCTGTGCCTGCTGCCCATCCTCGTCAGCCCGGACCCGCTCAACCTGGTTCCGTTTACGCCGCCTTTCCCGCTCTTTGTCGCGCTCTTCGTGCTGAGCTCGTATGCTGGCCCGACGCTGGGAGCGGTGATCGTGACCCGGGCGCTGGAAGGCGGACCGGGCCTCAGGCGCTTCTTCCGCCGCTACATCCAGTGGCGCGTGGGTGTCCTACCTACCTGCTCGTGTTCTTCGGCTTCCCGCTCGTCTGGTTGGCCGCCATGACCGTGCAGCTTGGCGGCGGGGCGTGGCACGGGCTCGCGGCGCAGCCGCTGACGTTCTTTACGACGTACCTGCCCGCGGTGCTCATCTTCCCGGCGTTAATCACCTGGGGCGAAGAGCCGGGCTGGCGGGGCTTTGCGCTGACCCGCCTGCAGGAACGCTACACCCCGCTGGTCGCCGCGCTCACGGTCGGCCTCGTGCACGGGGTCTGGCACCTGCCGAATTTCCTGATGACGTCCGGCCCAACCGCGGCTGGGCCGTTCGACCCGCTCAAGTTCGCCGGGAACATCCTCGTGATCATGGTCATTTCGATCATCTTCTCGTGGGTGTTCAACCTGGGTAAGCAGAGCATTCTCATCGCGGTGCTCCTGCACGCCTCCTTCAACGCAACCGGCGCCTGGCTGAACGGACTCGTCAAGATCCCGTTGGCGACCGAGTATGTGCTGTACGGTCTCTACCTTGCTATTGCACTGGTGTTGGTCGTCGCCACCCGGGGCCGGTTGGGTTACCGTGGGACGGCGAGAACGGCTGGCAGCCTCCCGGCGCAAGGCTCCACGCTGGCCGGCGTCGACCCAGTCGAGAGCTGATCACGGGCGCTCCGCAGGCTGTTGCCGAGGCACGGTCACGATTCGCGGCGGTCTGTGACCTCGGCAATAGCCTCGATTTCGACCAGGCAGCCGAAGTGGAGCTTTGCCACGGGTATCACGCCGCCGCGGGCTTGTGGTCGCCGAAGAACTCGGCGTACACCCGGTTCACCGCTTCCCATTCGTCGATGTCCGACACGTACACCCGGCATTGCACGATGTCGCTGCGGGAAAGCCCCGCATCCTTGAGCACCCGTTCGACGTTTGCCAAAGCAAGCCGGGTGTGCGCCTCGATCCCGCCCGGCGGCGCCTCGCGCGTTATCGGGGTCGATCGATAGCTGGCCGGAGATGTAGAGCATCCCGTTGGAGATGACGCCGGGGCTGTAGTGGCCTTTGTTCTCGGCACGATACTTTGGGGTAATCTTCTCCACACGCTCGTCCTTTCTGATGCCGGTTCGCGGTCTTGACGGCAGCGCAGTATAGCACGCGTCTGTTGCCCGAGACGGCGATGCGCGGAAAACCTGATTGACCGATACCCGCTCGGATGTTATAGTGACGCGGCATCTTCAAATTTACAAGGCAAACAGAAAGGGGTGCGCAATGCGCGCGACTCTTCCCTCGCTTCTCTCCATCGTCGCCCTGGCCGTCGTGGCTGTGCTGCTTGCGCTGAGCGTTGCAGCGTGCACGGTTCAGGTCGCGCCGACACCCAACATCGACGAAATCGCCCGGGCCGTGGCAGGTACGTGGGCCGCGCAGACCGCGGAGGCGGCCGGGGGCGGGAGCGGTTCGACGCCCGCGGCGTCCGAAACCCTTGCCGCCGTCGCCGGCACCGTTGCCGCGGGCACCGCTGCCGCCGGTACTCCCGAAGCCACCCTGCGGGCAACCCTGCCCGCGGCCGCCACCGTCGTTTCTTCTACGATGCCTGCGGCCGGTGTGACCCCGACCGGGCCCGCCACGCAGCCGGTGCAGCCGCAGGCCGCGAGCACGCCGGCTGCCTCGCCCACGACCCCTCCTACGGCAACGGTGTCCCCGACGTTCTCCGCGCCGTGCCCGATCGCGACCAACCCGGAACTCGTCCCCGGGTGGGATCGTTCGACCTTCGGCTGCCCCGCGGGAGAAGCGGCCGTGGTGTGGGCGGCGTGGCAGCCGTTCGAGAAGGGGGGCATGTTGTGGCGCGACGATACCGACCAGACGTACGCACTGACCTGGGAGGGGGCCGACGCCAGCCGGGGGGCAGTCAAGAACGGCGGCGCGGAGTGGCGTTGGGATAACAGTTTCCCGGAAGGCCGGGACCTCAAGCCGCCCGAGGGGCTGTACGAGCCGGTGCGCGGCTTCGGCTACGCGTGGTTCAAGTTCCTGGGGGGGCCGACCGGCAGCCTGGGATGGGCGCTGCAGCCCGAGCGCGGCTTCTCCGCGACGCTCCAGGCGTTCGAGCGGGGGTTCGTGTTGAGGAGCACCACGGCCGGCCCGTGCAAGGACGGCCTGTTCAACATACGCGCGCGATCCATCCTTCACGCCGCTGTTCGTCGCGATGAGCAGCGATGGGCGCTGGCGCCGGTATTGATCGAAGGGGGCGGGGCAACCACAAGGGTTGCCCCTACAGTAGGGGCGGGCCTTGTGCCCGCCCCGTGTTCTTTTCGGCGTAGGAGGCGGGTCGTTGCCCGCCTCCTACAGTTTGGGTTAATGGACGACGAGATTTCCTCCGTCTTAGCGGAATTTCCAGCGTCTTAGAGCCGCTCCACTCGGACGAGAACAGCAGCTTGTTGCCGTCCCACACGGTGATCGGCGATCGTGTCGCTCGCGCCGGGCTCGCCCTTATCCGTCATGGTCACCTGTAGGGTCAGGTTGCCGCCCAACGAGACCGGGGCCAGCGGATTGGTTACATCCTCAGCGTGGCCTTGGATCGGAAATCGGCGATGCCGAAGCAGGTGCTGCTGGCGGTCCGCTGCAGGCTCTGCCCTGGGCATTCTTGAGCGATACCCAGCGAGTCGATCGCCGTGCTCTTGATCTGGTAGACGTTGCCGCCCTTGCGGAAGATGATATTGGCATGGCCCTGCAGGTTCTTCATGTTCTTGTAGTTCACGTTGAACCCGAAGTTGGCTTTCGTGCCGCCGTCGGGAGTGTACGTGCCAGCCGCGCTGCCGATCGCCAGATAGCCGCCGCCGGTGATGAAGCTGCCGTTCGGGCTGGGCCACTTCCACCACGCCGGAGGCCGAGCCGGTGTAGTAGTTGATGACGACGATATCGATGGTATGCGCGCCCAGCCCGAGCGGAACGCTGCAGCTGGCCGTCCCGGTGGTCGGTTCGCCGTTTATCAGCGCTACGGGCAGCGGGCCGCACAGCGTGGCGCTGCCTTCCTTGAAAGTCACTGTCGCATTGCGGATGTCGCCCGCCTGGGTATCGCCCGAGCCGGGGACGGCCGCGCTGTCGCGCACCGTCACCCGCAAGCGACCGTCGCGCGTGCTGCCGCCGGAGGGGGTAAAGGCCAGCATGTCGCCGGTGTAGGTCGCTTCGGCGTTCTCCTGAGTCGACGACAACGGTGAAGGCGGTCGCTGCACTCCCGCCGCTCCCATCGCTGACCGTCACGGTGACCGGGTAGCTTCCAGGCCCGGCGGTTACCGTACCGGCGACTTTCCAGATGCCGCCCCAGGCACGGATGCTCCGCTGGACGAGACCAGTTGCAGCGCCAGGCCGGCAGGCAGCCCGCTGCGGTGACGTTCAGCGCCGCTCCAGCGAGTCGGCGTCGCTGGCGGTGATGGTCACGTCCGGGGAGAGCGAGTCGCTGTACTGCACTGTCTGGCTGCCGCCCTCACCCAGCGAGTTTGTCGACCACCGGCGCGGCCTGGATGGTGAAGTTGGTGTTGGACAGGTCGAAGAAGATGTTGTCGACCGCTTCGATCTTGATCCGCGCCTGGGTGCTACCCACGTTGGGCAGCGCTACCGCCTCGGAACCATCGTTCGCCGTGCTGGCAGCCAGCACGTACGGATAGGTGATCCCGCCGTCCGTTGAAAGCGAGATCTTCACATTGGCGGCGCTGACCGGTGCGGCGTTCGTGTTCGCCGGGTTCCAGGTCACCGTCTGGGTCGTGCCGCCGCGGTAGACCACCGCGGTGTTCGGGGAGGTGACCAGGAACGGTCCGGCGTTGCTCGCCAGCAGGAGGGTGGTATCGCCGCTGCTCGAGCCGCCGTACAGGTCGCGGGCCGTGAAGCGGAAGTGCAGCGAGAGCGGGCTGGCGTTCACGCCGGTAAAGCCGACGTAATCCGCAGTCGGCAGGAACTCCGCGAAGCACTCCGTGGAGGCCTGCAACACCGGCTGGGCAATCGGCCCGGATGGGCAGGCGCCCGTCTCGGCGTTGGTGTTGTTGTCCAGGATCTGCTGCAGGTCGGGGAAGACACGCGCCGGGTCAGAGGTCAGGTAATTCTGCCCGGGCGAGTCATACTGCAGCGCGTCGCCAGGCTGATCTGCCCGGATTTCGGGAACATGGCGAACAGCGGTCCGTTGGTCTTGGTGTTATTGAGCAGCGAGGTGCCCGCGCTGCCGCCGCGGTCGTTCTGCTCCCAGCTGTAGAGCAGCGGGTCGCCTTCCGCGTCGCTTGCGCTGCCGGTCAGCGCGAACGGCGTGCGCAGCGGGATGGTGTACCCCGCGGGGACGGTGATCGTGGGCCAGGTATTCCCGGTGGGCGTGATGATGCCGCCCTTGTTATCCACCGCGCCGCCCTTGTCGGTCTCGCCGGCAAAGCCGGAAGCGCCGGCGGTGAAATCTTGCACGGCGAGCGTGACGGGCACATTCGTCGCCGCCAGGGCGCCGGTGAACGTCACCTGGAAGCCGGTATTGGTTACCGTTCCGCCGCCAAATCCTGCAATCGTGGTCGTCGCCCCGGCCGGCAGGATCGAAGACAGCGCAGTCTGAATGCCGGTGGCCGAGTAGTTACTCCATTCACGATCGGCGCCGATACGTTGCCGTTATAGTTCAGCGTGAAGGAGTCGCAGCGCCGCCGTGGTTGGTTTCCTCAACCGAGGCGAAACAGCCGCCGCAGCTCAGGTTGACCAGCTCGAGGTTGGGCACGTCGGTTGAGGCAGAAGCGCCGCCATAGGTGACGTTGAAGCCGGTCGAAGCCGCGCCGGCGACCGTGACGGTTCCGGCGAAGCCCGGAATGGCGTTGATCGCAGCCTGGATATTGGTATTGTTATACGCCAGCCCGCTGCCGCCGATCAGGGCGGAGTCATTGCCGCCGATGCGCACCTGGAAGGGCGAGAAGTAGGTCGCCGTGCCGCCGCCGGAAGCCGCCAGGCCGGTGACTGCCGCAGTGTACTCGAAGCTGCGTGCGGAAGGGACTGCCGTGATGGTGTAGGCGCCGTTGTAACCGGACACGCCCACACCGGCGAGGGTGACCACATCCCCCACGGCGCGTCCGTGCGGCGTAGCCGTGCGGATGGTGACCGTGGCGCCCGCCTGGGTTGCGCCGGGCGCGGCCAGGGTCACCGTCCCCCCGCCCGAGACGGGCAGGCCGGAAACCGGGTTGATAAACTGGAACGAGCGCGTCGTCGGCACCGCGGTCACCGTCCAGGCGCCGTTGTAACCGGCCACGGCCACACCCGAGAGGATCACCGTATCGCCCACCTGGAGCGTATGGGCGCTGCCCGTAGCGATCGTGACGGTATTGCCGATCTCCTCTGCGCCGCCCGCGCGAGGTGGCGCTGGGAGCGGCGTTGATCGTCAGGCTCAGCGGTTGGACGGTCGGGGCGCTGGCATAGCCGGGGCCGAACGTCACCACCTGGACTTCGTTCCCGCCGCCAAAATGGCGCAGCGAGACCGTCTGGACTTCGTTGATCGCCGGCTGGTTGGATGACGTGTACGTGCTGATCTCCTGCTGGCTGCGCTGCGAGAAGTACGGGTCGCTGTGCGCCTGCAGGTCATCGGTCAGGCAGATGCCTGCATAGGCCATCACCGACGAGCCGCTGCCCGGCTCGACCGAGGTGGCGCCGCTGCGGTTGCCGCCCGAGCAGTTCAGCTGGTTGCCATTGAAGGGGTGGTTGCCGCTGAACTGGTGGCCCATTTCGTGCGCCACGTAGTCCACGGCGTAGAAATCGCCGGTCGGGGTCGGGATGCCGGTGCAGCCGCCGGCCTTGTTCGAGCGCCCCACCACACCCAGGTTCGCCACGCCGCCGCCGGGTTGGCCCAGGGCCAGGTGGCCAATATCGTAATTCGATGCGCCAATGATCTGGCCGACGACGTAGCGGGCGCGCGCCGTGGATGAGCAGCCGGTCACCTGCGCCTGCGTGAAGCAGCCGGCCGCTCCGCACGGCCCGTTCGGAGCGATGGCCTGCGCCCAGGTATCCAGGTTCAGCAGGTCGGTGTTCGCTACCAGGATCATACGGATCGACATATCGTCTTCGTAGAGCTGGTTGACGCGGTTCATCAGCGTCACCTTGGCGGCGGTAACATTCGCCGAGCCGCCGTGGAACGCCGCATACCCCGGGTCGGTAATCAACGCCAGGCGGTAGGTCCGCAGCACGTCCCCGGTGGGCGGGTCGACGGTGGGATCATCATCGCGCACCACCTGGTAGCTGGCGAAACCGGTGTCGGTCCCGTCGCTGGCCTGGACGATGTGCGTGTCCAGGATTCCATCGGGGTCAGCCTGGAAATTGGCCTCGAAGTTGCCCAGCTCGTCGGAGAGCGCGCCCAGGGTGCGCTCGGCGAAGCTTTCATCCGGGCTGGCGATCGTCACCGTGATGGGGGTGTTGGCCGCAAAGCCCGCACCGGTGACGGTGACTGTATCGGCGGCGTGATAGTAGGCCTTATCCACCGCCACTTCCGGCCCCATGCCATCCCGGTCGGCGAATGCGCCGTGCGGGTTTTCCAGCAGATCGCGCCCATAATAGCTGGCGTACACGCTGGTGTCCTGCTGATAGTAAGGATCGATATACCATGCGCCTTTCGTCGAACGCACGGAGGCATGGAACCCCTGCGGCGTCATGTCGAAGCGGATCGTCGCCGTAGGATCATCTACACCCGTGCCGCGGTAGGTCTTGATCTCCGGATGTTTCGCCGCAAGCCCATGCTTCCATGATCGGCGATTCTTCGATCCCGAAGCGCTCGTATGCGCCGCAGGGGTTCGGCAAGGACAGAACCAGGCCGTCTTGACGGACAGAGCGGCCGTGTTCGTTCGGCGCCGTGGCAAGCAGAGCGTGCATGCCGCCCTTGTTTAGCTTGTAGGGCTGGTAGCGGCGGGGATTGACGGCCGGCTTGGCGTCGGGGCGGGCGGGAGCCGGCGTTTCCCCGGCCTTCTGCCACAGGCCGCTGCCGTGGCCGTTCGCCGAACTGACTGCCCTGGCAGAGCCGGGGACGACAGCGCATTGCGCGCCTTGTGCCGCGGGGCTGGGGGGCGCGGCGGGCGCAGCGAGGGCTGCCGGCACTGCCAGCACGCACGACCATCGCGAAAATGGCGGCGATGGTCAGGCAAGACGTCAACGTGCGGGTGGGTTTCATCGCGGTCTCCTTGGTTTGATTTGGCGGCAGAGACCAGACAGCATTATCCGGATCGGGCCTGCCACTGCCCGACCGGTGAGTATAGCGATGATGGTGCGGGCGGCGCCGTGTCGTTGTCCTGGCGAGGACATGGTCAGGACTGGCGCCGTTACTTCAAGACATGATTGCGCCCGGATTCCGAAGGGGCGCATTCGTTATGAGATAAGCGAGCCCGGCGGCAAGCACAGGGAGAATACTGGCAGCCAGGAGGGTCTCGGAGGCTGCCCTGGCGGGGCTTATTGTAGCGAGATTGCGATAGGACGCCAAATCGCGTGGCGGGGGTTGGGGTTGTGGTGTGCTCCGAGCTCATCGCAGCCGTCCGGCGAGGACCGTATGTTGTATCGCCGTGTCTGCTGCTCGTCGTACATGCGTTCGCGACAAAAGTGGCGTGCATGTTTCTGGGCATCGTGATACAGTTGTTGCAATCTCGAAGGAGGTCTGCCTGGGCGCAGTCAAGGATCATGGTGTTGCCGGCGGGGTTCGCCACGGCACGGCAGAGGCTGAGGGCAAAACAGAACCTGAAATCTGCCGTTGTGGCCGGGCGGGTCGCGGAAGCGACACTGCGCCGCGCCACCGAGGAAGAACTCGCGCAACGACTCTACAGTATCCTCCTTGCGGTTCATGCAGCTGAGAACGACCTCGGAGAGAATCCGCTCGCCTGGCAGAGATTCTGGACCTGATCCACACGCAATCCGCGGCCTCCCTCGAAGACGTGCGCCGCCTCGAAACCTTCCGCTAGGCACAGCCCGCGAATATTGGGATAAAGTTTGGGAAACGAGTTGCGAAATCTTGTGCTAGGATTTACTCGGACATCCTTACAGGAGATTGCAATGGTTGATCCCGAGGAGCAACTCACGTTCGATCAACTGCCGCCAAAGGCGCGCCAATACTTCGAGAGCACCGTCGCACGGCTGGGGGCAGGCCTGACCATCGGAAACTTGCGTCGGGTCCAGGGAGGCTGGGCAATCAGCATTTTCGATCTCGAGGGCCACGATGGGGGTGAAATCATCATCATGAAGGAACCCCCTGGTTGAGACCGATGAAGGCAAAAAGAACTCCCGGCAGAGCTCGTCCGCCGGGAGTCTCCCTCATCCACCTTGCCCGCTGCTAGTGCCCTGATCCCTTCCCGTGGTTGCCCTGATCTGCCGGCTTCCCTGGCAGGTCAGGCTTGCCTTTGTCTTCCGGTTTACCCTGATCCGCGGGCTTACCCTTCACCTGATCGCCCGGTCCCTTGGCGTCGTCCAGGACCTGGATCAAGCTGGCCTTTGGGGTTTGACCGTTGGCCGCAGGCGGCGCGGTGACGACGTGCACTTTCGCGCCGACCTTCGCCTGTCCCTTGTTCTGCTGGATATTAGTTGCAGCAGTAACCTCGACCGTGCGGCCGCTGATGCGCCACATGCCGATCAGCCCCGCGGGCATCTGCTCTACGACGCCTTTGAACTGCGCCGGCCCAAGCCCGGGGTTCGTTTTCAGGCCCGGGACCGTTTGCACGCCGCGGCGGGGTTCCACCCAACTCACCTTCAAGAGCTTTGCCTGCAGGCCCGTGCCGGTTTGAATCCCCACGCCTTGCGCCAGCAGGCCCTTGCTCGGCGTGCCCATGATCCGGGTGTCCTTCGTGATCGTAAACCGGACACCCGCGATCGTCCACTCCGCCGCCGAAAATGCCTCAATCGGCCCGTAGACGGTGACTTCGCCGTCCTTGACGACGGGCGTGCTTGTTGGCGCGGCGTAGACGATGATCTTGCTCGCCGTGAGAGTCGCCGCGGCCGTGCGCTGTGCCATGACGTTGGCCCACATCCCGGCCTTGGCCTGCGTGACCTCCTCCAGGATCACCTGGGTGGCCGTGGTTGTCTGCACGGGTATCCCCCTGATCGTCCACGCGCCGCCCGTGGCGCCGACCGTCTGGATGACCCCCGAGAACTTGACGTCAAACATACCGGGCTGAGCTGTACCGGCTGCTATGCCGGGGATCGCGGTCCCCAGGATCATCAGCAGCGCGAGAACCAGCACCGGAGCCAAACTGCGATGCTTCATCGTTCCTCCCCATTCGGAGTAGTGGCCTATGAACAGATAAACGGAGGAAGACGGCGCAGTGATACGGCCTTCTTTCACAAATGGCAACGCGGGGGCGGCCAGGGCTTGCGAGACCTGGCGTCAAGGCCGGAGCTTGTTCTCCTCGTGCCACTTTTGCCGGGCAACGAAATCCTCCGGGTACATAGTCACCTTCTCCGGTGTGAAGGCGAAGTCCCACCCTTCGGCCGCAATGGCGCGGGTGATGGGACCTGCATCGAAGCGCAGGCCGCTGAAGCGCTCGGGCGGCTGCGTTGCGAGCCAGGCCCAGGCATCCCCCAGTCCAACCGGGTCGGCCCACTTCGCCTTCTCCGCCTCGGGCATGGCATCGAGCTCAGCCCAGGTGATGCGGGTGGTCTTGATCGGCGCGCCCGGGCCGATGCTGTTGAGCGCGATCCGGAACGGTGCAGCCTCGAGCGCAAGGGCTTTCATGAAGCCTTCCTGCGCGTGCTTGCCCGTGCAGTAGGCAACTTCGTCCACGTAGCCGCGCATGCTCGATCCGCTGGCCACGCCCATGATGTGGCCGCCGCCCTGGCGTTTCATCAGCTCCCACGCGGCGTACGTTGCGTTGTAGAAGCCGCCAACGCTTACGTCGATCTGCCGCTGCCAGACGTCCGGGCTCATGTCGTCGAAGCGAAGGAGCGGCATGTAGACCGCGTTCTGCACGACGACGTCGAGGCGACCCCATCCGGCGGCGATTTCGGCTACGACGGCCTGAAAAGCCGCGCGATCGGCGACGTCGAGCGTGCGGACGAGCAACGTCGTGCCATCAGAGCGCAGGTCGTGCGCTGCCCGCGCGAGATCCTCCTCGTTAATGTCCGTCAGGCAGACCTTCGCCCCGTGTCGTCCGAGGGCCCGAGCAATACCCCAGCCAAGGCCGCGGGCCGCGCCGGTAACGAGCGCGACTTTTCCTTCCAATCGAACCATGTGTCTTCTCCTGTAGTTCACCGCTGCTGGAGCGCCAGAAAGGGCCGGAGCTATACCTGCCCCGCCGAGTGCAAGTATAGCACGCGCACCGGTGGTGTGGTGGAGGCCGGCTCTCTACCTGCGAACGGCTACGGGAAAGATCTCTTCTGGGCTTGGATGCATCTGGTCAAGACGATCGAACAGGCGACACGAGCGACCCGAGGATTGCCCGCACGGCATCGAAGTGCAGCATGTCCCGGTAAACCTCCCGGTAAGGCAGGTTCCCCGAGACTGCGCCGAGCAAGGCCGCGCGGAGGGCGGGGCTCTGCCGCGCTGCCTGCAGGACCCGGTCGACGAGACCGAGGGAGCTCGACGTCCTGACCAGGTGGCGCATGCTCTTGCCATAGATGAGGTCGCCCGTGATGTCCCGGTTGGCCGGGGCATAGTGCTCCCTGAACGCGCTCTCGGTCACCCCCGCATGGAAGATGGCTTCGGCCGCCCGTATCCCGGTCATCACGGCCGAGGTCACGCCCTTGCCCTTGAAAGCGCGCACCAGACCGGCCGCGTCGCCGACCGTCACGTAGCGGTCGCCGTAATAGTGGCCGGCAAGCGAGCAGGGGAAGCGGCTTTTGTAGGCGTACAGGTCGGTGCGGTCGAGCTTGCCCGCTTGCTCGTAGTTCGGAAGAACCGCCTGGACCTCGGGCCGGGCCAGGAACGCGGCCATGTGGTCGCCCGTGACCGATCCGCCCGCGATGTTGATCGTGAGGTGGTCGTCCTTAGGGGTGACGGCGCCGAACTCGATGCCGGGAGCATTGCTCAGGAAGGCATGGATGCGCGGTCCGAAAGCGGCCATCGCCTCCGGCCCCGGGTGGAACCGGGTGACGACGCTGCTCAGCGCGTCGGGCGGGCGGTAGCCGGTCGAGCGGGCAAACACCGCCGCTGTGCCTTCGTCCATGCCAAACGCGCCCACCACCACGTCGGCCTCCAGCGGAACGCTTTCCGTGTACACCACCACCCGGTCAGGGTGAAAGTCCAGGTCTACTGCTCGGGCATGGATGACGTCGAGGCCCCGCTTTCGTGCACATTCGAGCATGTAGTTGTCGAACTGCACCCGGCGCAGCGCAACCGATGCCTCCTCTTCGTCCAGCAGCAGTTGTTCGTGTGCGCTGTGCAGGATGTATCCCACGATCTCGCGCTGCTCGATGTCCATCGGGAAACAGACCTGGAGGCGCTGCTCGAGCAATGCGGGCAGGGGCGGCGTGAGGACGCCCGCGCAGACGTTGTGGTGTTGGGCGCCCGAGAACTGCTTGCCCTCCAGGATGGTGATGTGGATGCGGCGGTTGGCTTCCCACGCCAGCCGGTGCAGGAGGAGGGCACATGCGACGCCGCCCGGACCCCCGCCGACGATGACGACCCGGCCGCCGTCGGGCAGACCTTGCGCCTGGGGCATGGCGGGCCGCGAATCTTCAGCTTCTGATGGTTGCATGTGCGAACAGCCTCCGGCAGCAACAGGCTCAGCGCCGATAACCCGGCGTGATGCTAAGCCCGCAACACCTCGCGTGCGAAAGCCAGCGCGCCTTGCGGCCGCAGGGCCAGGCGGAAGAGATCGAGATAGGACTCGTCGCCGGTTAGCATGCCCCAAAGCAGCCGGGCGTGAAGCGCGCGGCCTGCGCCTGATCCCGCTTCCTCAGCCACCAGAGCCCCAAACGCCCGCATGAACCGCTCGGGGCGCAAGACCTTGCTCGTGGCTGCGAACAGTAGGGCGCCGAAGCGGTTGTCAAGCGCGATCTGGGCGCAGGTCGGCCTGTAGGCGCGATCGAAATCTCCGCGCCCGATCCCGAACGCAACTGCTGCTGTCATGGCTTCCCGCGCGGTGAGGAAAGCGGAATGGATGCCGTCCTTGTAGAGATGGGACACGGCGGCATCGCCGACGGCGACCCAGCGGTCACCGTAGTAGCCGCGGGCGGCGCCGGTGAGGATGCGGGGATTGCAGCCGCAGAAGCTTTCGGCCGCGAGCGGGAGGATGGCGCCCAAGGTGGAGGCGTGGGCCTCGTAGAACTGCCGCTTGGCCGACGCCGGGTGCTTGTGCGCGGCGCCGGCCCACAGCAGCGATACGTTCAGGTATTCGCCTTTTGGCACCAGCGCTCCAAACAACAGTCCTGTGGGGCGGCCGAAGAAGCCGGCAACGGTATCTTCGGGCCAATCAGCCGGGCGGCGAATCTCGTCCTGGACCATAACGGCGCTGCTTGGCGGCTGGTAACCAAAGCCGGGGTCGAGCGGCGAGCGGCTGTTGACCCCCGTGGCGACGACGAGGAGGTCGGCGGTCTCGGAGCCAGCGTCGGTGTGGACGACCGGGCGGGAATCCCAGGTGACCTTGCGTATGCGCTCAGGGACATGGCGCGCGCCTGCGGCAAGGGCATGGCCGAGGAGGAACCCGTCGAAGCTGGTCAGCGGTAGGCCGCGATGGCGGCGCGGCCCGCCGCCGCGATATACGCTTATGATTCGGCGCTCGGCGCCGGGTTGCGCGAGCGTGGTTACCTGTCCGGCGACGTGAACCTGGTAGACCTTGAGCTCCGACTGGATGACGTCCTGCGGTATCGTGAGGCCCAATGAGGCGATATTGCGGAGCGCGCCGGCAGAGAGAATGCCCGCGCACCCCTTGCAGTTGTGGGCTGCGCCAGGGGTAAAAAAGTCACGCGGCTCGTAAATGTCGACCGAGCAGTCAATCCCCTCCTGCTGGGCGAGCTTTAGCAGGTGGAGTGCGGCAAAGCTGCCTGCCGGCCCGCCGCCGGCAATGATGACTCGATCGCCGTTCTGCAGGCGTAAGCCGCTCATGGTTCTGCCTCGGACAGGTTGTGATGGCGGGGACAGCGTTGCAGGTGTGCGGTGACCACCCGGAGACGATTGTAGCACAAATCCGGCGTGGAACTAAAGCGACATTTGTCATACGGGTGCAGTTCAAGTGTTCGCGTGCCGCGCACACGAACAAACAGTGCACACTTGTTGCCGGGTGGGTCTGAAACCTGAGATTTGTGGGATTTGAGCGATTTGTGAGACATGCCAGCTTTTGTGGCCTTCGCAGCCACTTCGACTGTCGCCTTCCGTCTTTCCCGTTCCCGGTCGCCCCCACGCACAGCCCCCTGCACTGCACTCTTGCCATGCCTGCGATGCCGCAAACTGTCTGCGACTGGCCTGCAACGACGCCCAGCTACCTGCATGCATCACTTCTGTGCTAGACTGTCATCACTCAGCCCACATGGAGGCGACATTATGGCCGCACCCGATCCCCGTGAGATGCTCGCGCCTTACCTCCAACCCTGGCACGCGGCCATTGCCGATCCCGAGGCGGCGCAGGCCGCGGTGCTCCACCGCTACCTTACGATCTACGCACAGACGGGCTACGGCAAAGAGCACGGCGCGAGCCATGTCGGGACGGTGACGGACTTCCGCGCCGCGTTTCCGGTGACGACTTACGAGACCTATAAGCCGCTGCTGGCCCGAGTCATGGCAGGCGACACCGGCCTGCTGCTGACCGAGGAGCCGATCGGCTGGGCGATTACCCGTGGGTCGACGCAGGGCGAATCGAAGTTCATCCCCATGACGCCGACCGACCTGAGCATGCGGGTGAGCGCGGCGCGGGCCATGCTCAACTTCGTCGCTACCACCGGCCGGGCGGACCTGTTCAAAGGCGTGAACCTCAACCTCAACTTCCCTTCCGAGGTGGGCACGGTGAAGGTGGGGGAGCGCGAGGTGGCGTACGGGTACAGCTCGGGCATCTACACGAAGTATGTTTCGACCCGGACGCCGATCCGCTCCGTCCCGGCCCAGGACGAGATCGACGCGCTGGGCGGGGGCAAGACGCAGAAGGACTGGGACGCGCGCTTCGAGCTGGCCTACCAGAAGTGCAAGGATCAGAACGTCACGCTGGTGGGCGGGGTGGCGCCCACTGCAGTCAGCTTTGGCGGGTACCTGCGCCGGGTCCACCGCGTGTACCCGAAGGACCTGTGGAAGACGCAGGTGATGACCCTTGGCAGCGTGCCGGGGATCAACACCCGCTACGAGCCGGCGCTGCGTGCGCTGTATGGTGACGTTGCCATCCGGGAGATTTACGGCACGACGGAAGGCATGTTCGGCCAGCAGCGCGACGAGCGCCGGGCGTGGACGCCGAACTACGACCTCTTCTTCTTCGAGGTCGAGGTGCGCGGCCAGCCGATCATGCTGCACGAGATGCGGCCGGGCGAAATGGGAAGCCTCGTCGTCTCGACCCCGATCCTCGCGCGCTACAAGATCGGCGACCTGATCCGCGCCTTCGAGCCGCCGTACTTCCGCTGCATCGGCCGTGACCGGAGGTGGACGCCGCTGCGCTACGGGTGGGACGAGTTGATGTCGCTCAACTTGGGGCGGCTGTAATCGGAAGCCGGTCAGCGCCGCCTGGTTACCGCTCCGACGAGAAGCGCCGTGCCGACGACGATCAGCACGATCGGCCAGATGACCTCCCAGCGCAAGGCGTCGCCCAGGCCGATGGCAATCAGGATCACGGCGAAGATGACCGTGCCGCCGATGGGCTTGCGGTACTCGGGGAACAGCACCCGGATGAGCGCTTCCATCAGGAAGATCGCGCCCGCGCCGATGAAGATGATCGACCAGGGGCTGCGCCCGGCCATAAACGGCAGCAGGTTCTCGGCCAGCAGGACGAGCCCGACCCAGATCAGGACCGCGGCCCACGCCATCGCGCTGAGCGGGTCGTTGCGGAACTTTTCGCCGCGACCCTTCTCGTCCTTCTCTTCCTTCTTCTCTTCCTTTTCTTCTTTCTCTTCCTTGTCGCGCCCGGTGTCGTCCGCCATGTGGTCCTCCTTGGCAGGAACGGTCAACATGAGCATTGTATCACTAATCCTGCCGCAGCGCATGGGTTTGTAGGCGTAAAAGCTGCATTGCCTCGTGTGGCCCGCGTGGAAGCTGCCGGTTCTTGCCTCAGTTCTGCCCCTTCGCCTTGCGGAATGCGCCGACCAGATCCTTGCTGCCGTCGAAAACGCGGCCGGCCGTCAGGTCGGCGAGTGCGTTGAGTTGATCCGCGTCGGCCTTGCCGAACGTGATGCCGTAGACGGGAACGTCTAGCCCGGTTGCTGCGAGAAGCTTCCTCACGTCCTCCAGGCTGCCGCGGTTCGACTGCCCATCGGTCAGGAGAATGATCGCCGGGAACCGGTCGTCGACCCCCTCGGCCTGGATCAATTCCAGCGCCCGCTGCACGGGAAGGTAGATGTTTGTGAAGTGCCCGAGCGGCTGCCTTTCGATCTTGCCCAGCAACTCGGCGAGAGCGGCTCCGTCGTTGCCCTTCACCGTCCAACCATCTGCGGCCGGGTCGTTCATCAGATCGTCGTCAAAGACCACGACGGCAGTCACGTCGTTAGGCGCCGCTTGCAGCAGGTATTTCGCTGCCATCTTCTGATCAAGCAGCGTGCGCATCGCCGCGATCAACTTCTGCTTGCCCTCGCCCTCCATGCTTGCGGAGAAGTCGAGGGCATAGACGGTGAAGCTGGGCTTACGAAAATCTGCCTGGTAGAGGTCCAGCGCCTGACGGATGACGGGTTCGGCTGGGTAGTTAAGCGAGTTGACGATGCCGCCGCTATCTGCGCCCCATTCGGGCCGGAAGATGGCGGGATCGACCTGGTCGCACAGCGGCCCGACGCGCCGGCCTTTCGCGGCGATCTCAGCCTGAACAGAAGAGACGAAGGAGGTAATCCTGCAGCTTCTGGACCGCCTGCTCTTTCGCCGGATCGCTCGTCGAGGTGCGCACCAGCGAGAAGGGGAAATCGGCCATCCCGAGCCCTTCGGCCGGGTAGATGATGTAGAGCGGTTCGTCGCCGCGCGCGACTAGCTGCTGGTTCATCTCCAGTATGTGCGACTCGTAGTTGAACATCGCGTCGTAATGGGCGTAGCGCTTCAGGAAGAGGTCCCGCATCCAGCCGGAGCTTTCGCTGGTGCGGTTGATGCTGCCCAGCGTGCGCCTGACCTTGTCACGCACGAGCTGATCTTCCAGGTGCTCGGCCGTCAACACCTCCGGCTGGCCCGCGAAAGCGTAGAGGAAGCCAAAGTAGGCCGACGCGCCGCTGTTGCTCTGACTTGCGCTGGTCATCAGTACGCGCAGCCGGCGCTTCTCGGCCGCGTCCAGGATCTCCTGCATGCCCACATCCCGCCCGATCCAGCCGAACTCCTCGGCGAGCGACCTTTTGATGCCGAAGACGATCGGGCTGCACATGATGCTCTTGCTGGTCTTCACCACGTGCAGCTTGTCGCCGAGCGACGTCCACATGGAGTCGCCCTCCCAGATCGCATCGGCCTTGATGTTGCCGGATTCGAGCATGAGCATGATGTCGAGCGAGCCCTTGTAGCTGACCTGGACGTCGAAGCCGTTCTCCTGGCCCCAACGTTTCAAGATCGGCTCGAAGGACGCGAAGCCGGAGCCGGCAACGATCCGCAGAGGTGGTGGTGGCGGGGGCGGCCGGAGGGTCAGCCAGGCAGCCACAGCGATCGAAGGCACGATCACGACGGCCGGCGCCCACGGGCGAGCCCGCAAGGTGCGCCCGAAGGCCGGGAATAGACGCCTCCGGGCATCTCGCAGCCAGCGGAAGCAACCCGCCGAGGCCCGAACGAGCCAGTCCAGCAAGCGTGCGGTAAGTGTCACCCACATCCGCATGACATTCCAGAGCACTGCGGGCAGGGCCAGCAGCGCTTGGCCCAGGAGGATCAGCCCCCTACCGAGACGGAGCAGGAGCCTTGCCAGCAAGAGCGGAAGCCTCGCGATCCACCGCAGCATCTCCTGCGCAAGCAGCGCCAGAGCGGTCACGACGTGAGCCAGGCCGGCGGCAAACCGTCGCAGGGCCGTCCACAGGGCCGGCGGCACGGCGAGGATGGCCTCGCCAACCGCTCTTGCCCTCGTCTTCAGCGCCCTACCGGCGCGCTTCAGACCGCGCCCGGCCGACGGGGGCGAAGCGACAACGGCTCGTCCCAACCCGTGCGCGAGCCGCGCGAGCGCGCGAACAATTCCCACCGCCGCTGCCGGCACTGCGTGAGCCAGCCAGCGGATCGAAGCGAGCGCCGCCATGCCGATCCTGGCGGAGATAGCCACGAAGCCCGAAGTCAGTCGGCGCACGACGAGCCACACAGCGGGCGGAACAGCACCTATGGCTCGCCAGGACGCGGCTACCACGATCGTCACGGCGGACGCGCAGCGGACGAGAAGGCGCCAGGTCGCCCCAGGCAGCGCGAGCAGGCCGCGACTGGCCGCGGAAAGCAGCACCAGCCAGGCGAGAGCCAGGTCGCGCAGGGCACGCAACAGCAGCGCAGCCGTCCTGAGGAGCAGCCACCCCACCCCAGTCACCAAGCGAGCTACGGCCGTTGCCAGCGCCGCGGGAAGGCGGACGAGGCCGCGACCGAGAGCACGCACGATGAAGACGAGCACCTCGCCCGTTTCCCGCAGCCGCGCGGCGGTCGCACCGGGCAAGCGGAGGAGGTTGTCGGCTACCACCGCCCTCGCGGCGCGTCCGCCGATCTGAAGCGTACCCGTCAAGAAGGCCCATAGCAGCCCGGCAACGGCGCAGGCCACGACCGCCCGGCCGAGCGCAGCAGCACCGGCTGCCCCGGGGGAAAACGATGCCCAGATGACTACCAGCCCCCAGCACCCGGCCGCATACAGCCACTCGAGGCACACGGCCAGGAAGGCGTCGTGCTGCAGCGATGGCGGGTTAGGCAGGGTTATCGCAAATATGCCCGGCGCCAGGCACACGGCGTAAAGCCAGAAGCGACCTTCGAGGGGCGACTCGATCCGGATGGAGATCCACGCCGCCGTCGACCAACAGGCCAGGCAGTAGATCAGCAGCGGGATGAGCAGCCTGTACAGCGCGAAGGTGCGGCGACCGTAGGAGGGCTGTTCAAGCCGGCCGGGAGCTCGCCCGCGCAACACGCCCGTCGGCAAGGGCAAGAGAAGCACCAGGCCAACGATGGCTGCCAGCGTTGGCAGCAGCGGCCGCGCTTCCCCCGCCCACCCATAGGCGAGCCGCCAGAAGAGCACGGTGAGCGCGACCAGGCCTGTCATGACAAGAAGAACCGTGCCCGTCCGGACCGCGCTGTCCTCGCACCGCGCCCAGCGCACCGCGAGAGGCGCCAGCGCTGCCAGCATTAAGAACAGGCCAATTGGCGATATCGTCTCGGCCACCTCGGTCTCCCCTAACCTCACTACTCCAACGCATCCACAACCAGGTCGATCACCTCCGGCCGGGGCAAGGGCACGATCGAGTCGATCGTCGCCGGCACCTTCGCCGGCAGCACGTCTTCCGGCTTGTTCGTGATCCCGGCGATGCCCGAACGGAAGCCGTGCTTCTTCCACGCGATGTCCTGGATCTCCTTGTCTTCGAGAGCGGCCGTCAACTGTTTGCCCCCATCCGTCAGCGCGATCAGCGGGTGCGACACCCAGACGGTTGGGACCGGGTAGATGATGCGCGTCTTGTCCAGGATTTGCGCCTTCTGCGCGTTCTGGGCGACGGTCTCGAGGCCCTGGCTCTCGTACGCCACGATGATCGGCTTGCCGCCCGGCCCCGCACGCAGGAAGTCGTCGAACAACTGTCCCGTCGAATCCAGGAGCAGACCGAGCTTCTCGAAGTAGTCCTGCACGCCCTCCAGTACCTGCCCGGCTGTATCGGAAGTCGGGACATGGCCGTCCAGGAACATGGTGGCCAGATAAACGGCAAAGATCCCGCCCGACTCCGATTTCGCGGGATTCGTGGGCACGATCCTGACGTTGCCGAAGATCTTCGGCAGCCCGATCTCCGCGAACTTCACGTCTTCGCTCACCATTTTCACCAATTTCGGGGTGTCAGCGACGTAGTACACGCCGTCTTTCTCTTCGACGATCCCCTGCTGCTGCAGCGCATCCGTGATCTCGCTCCACGAGTAGAACACGAGCGCCGAGTTGAGCGGCGTGGTGTATCTGAGGTTCGGGCCCAGTTTCTGCTTGAAACGCTCGACGTCGGCCTCTGTCCCCGGCCAGACGAAGTCGTACCCGGTCGTACACAACGCCACCATGTCCCGCGACCCATCGCGTCGAACTTGACGACGAGGTTGTAGCGCTCGGCCAGGATCCGCTGCACGTCCGGATCGTTCATCAGCCCGGCCTTCGAGCCGCCCATGCACCCGCGCACGACGAGCGGTCCCGCCGGAGTCGGTGCGGCGGCCGCGGCGGGAGGCTGGGCGCGCCGCCCGTCGATCAGGACGTAGACCAGCGCGGCGGCGATCAACGCCAGCACGGAAAGCGCGACGAGCCACGATGCCAGGTTGAGGCCGCGCAAGGGCTGCCTGCCGCGGGGCCCGCTCCACGGCGTCTGCCACCTGGAGGTCAAACCGGCGCGCGGCTCGGGTTCGCGCTCGAACGGCATCCGGCCTGCCGGCGTATCGACGGTCCGGGCCGGCGCGGGAGGCGGCGGCAGCTCGGGCAGCGGTGCGGCTCCGCCGTTGCCCGGCTCCCCATACCGCTTCCACTGCTGGTACGCAGCTTCGGTTTCTGCGCTCGGCTCGACGTCCAACTCGCGCTTGAGCACGGCCTTGCACTCGCGATACGCCCTGGCCACGCCCGCCCGATCGCCGTTCAGCGCGTGCAGCCGCATGATCTGCCGCCACACGTTCTCGCGCAGGGGGTCGTGGCGCACGAGGCGCTGGGCCCGGAGGATGGCTTCGGCGTAGGACCCTTGCTGTTCCAGCAGATCGACCAGCCTCTGCAATGCGTCGCGATACACCTCCGCAAGGCGCTCGCGATCCGCGACGATCAGGTCGTCATAACACTCGGGCACCAGCTCGCCGGTGTACAACTCGACCGCAGCCTGTAGCGCTTCTGCCGAGCCGGCGGCCTTCACCGCAGCACAGAAGCGGTCCACATCCAGGTCGGACGGCGCGTCCGCACGCCATTGCACGGTCTGTTCCTCGGTTTGCAGGAAGCGCTCGCTCTCGGGCAGGGTTTGCTTCAAGCTGTATAGAAGGTTGCGCAGGTTCGTGCGGGCCTGTTGCTCGGCGGAATCGGGCCAGAACAGGAACGCCAGGTGTTGGCGTGCGACGGGCGCGTCGCGGTGGAGCAGGAGATAGGCGAGCAAGCACTGCGCCCGGGTCGCGTTCAGACCGGTGAGGGGCGCGCCATTGTAAGAAACGGCGAACTTGCCCAGTAATCTGATCTCCAGCGCGGCCATTGCTACACCTCGTGATCACCTGTATCCATATATCGTCATGCAACGCGGGACACCTGCGACCTTGGTCTCACTTTCGCTTAATCGATCCCAAACGCAGTCAATTGTTGCCCTTGGCCTTGCGGAACGCGCCGACAAGGTCCTTTGCGCCGTCGAAGACGCGGCCACCTGTCAAATCCGCAATGGCTTCGAGCTGGCGGGGATCGGCATCGCCGAACGTGATGCCGAAAACCGGGACAGTGTCCAGCCCGGTGGCTTCTCGAGCGCGCCTGATATCATCGAGGCCCATGCCGGTGTTCGACTGCCCATCGGTCATCAGGATGATCGCCGGGAAACGGTCGCCGATGCCTTCTGCCTTCATCAATTCGAGCGCACGCGCAACCGGCTGGTAGATGTTCGTGCTCCCGCTTGTTGGCTGGTTCTTGATCGTTACCAGCAGCCTCCGGAGCTCGCCGGCATCGTTGCCGCGGACGGTCCAGGCGCCGATCTCCGAATTGTTCAGGATCGTGTCATCGAACGTCAACACGATCGTGATATCGCCCGGTGCGCCCTGCAACAGGTATTTGCCCGCCTGCTCTTGGTCCAACAGCGTCCTCATCGCCTCGGTCAGCTGCTCCTGCCCGGCGCCTCTCATGCTCCCCGAGTAGTCGAGGCCGTACACGGTGAAGCTCGGCTTGCGAAAGTCGGTCTGATACCTCGTAAGCGCCTCACGAATGACGCTTTCAGCCGGATACTTGAACGCATTGAGAGTTCGATTCGCGTCTGCGCCCCACTCCTTCCGAAAGATGGTCGTGTCCACCTGGTCGCACAGCGGACCGACCCGACGCCCCTTCGCCGCGATTTCCTGTTGCACGGGGTCGGATTGCAGGTAGGCTTGCAGCTTCTCAACCTGCGCCGCCTTGTCCTCGTTACCCTTGCTGACGAGCGAGAACGGAAAGTCCGCGATGCCAAGGCCCTCCGCCGGATAAACGATGAAAAGCGCCTCTTTACCGTTTGCGGCCAGTTTTTGGTTCATTTCCAGGACGTGCGATTCGTAGTTGAACATCGCGTCGTAGCGGTCGTAGTGTTCCAGGAAGTAATCGCGCATCCAGCCGGAGCTTTCGCTCGTGCGGTCGATGCTGACCAGGGTGCGCTTCACCTTGTCAGCGACTGCCGGGTCGTGCAAGTGGTCTGCCGTCAGCACCTCCGGCTGGCCGGCGAACGCGTAGAGGAACCCGAAGTAGGCCGACGCGCCGCTGTTGCTCTGGCTTGCGCTGGTCATCAGCACCCGCAGCTTTCGCTCTTCAGACGCGTCCAGGATCTCCTGCATGGTCACGTCGCGGCCCACCCAACCCAGCTGCTCGGCGATTGATTTCTTAATCCCGAACACGATCGGGCTGCACATGATGCTCTTGCTGTTCTTGACCAGGTGCTGCTTGTCGCCGAGCGACGTCCACATGGAGTCACCCTCCCAGATGGCGTCGGCATCGATGCTGCCGTCCTGCAGCATGAGCATGATGTCGAGTGAGCCCTTGTAGGTGACCTGGACGTTTATACTGTTCTCCTTGCCCCAGCGCTGGAGGATGGGCTCGAAGGAGCTGAAGCCAGAGCCGGCGACGATATGGAGTGCGTTCGGGTCGGCCGTGCTTTCCTGCCCGGCAGTGCCCTGTGAGTTGCACGAAGAAATCATCGAAGCCACCACAGCAACCAACGTGAAGAGCGCGAACAGTCCCACCCACCACTGGTTCTCTGTGGCCATCTCGGTTTTCGCGTCCCCATCCTGGATGGGCGACGCGAGCTCGTCTTCGTCCTCAGGCTGCAAAGGCTTCATCGCCGACATGGTCGCCTCCACTCACCACCCGAACCCATCGGGTGGGCGCGGCAGTGGATCTTGTCCGCCTGATTGCTGCCCGGCGCCATCGCCCGCCGGGGCCGCGGCGGTTTCCAGCAGGCGCGACAATACGGCGATCAGGCCAGGCCAGTCGCGGAAGTAAGCTGCTGTCCCCGTCGTGATGTCCTACGGCGGCCGCGCCATTCGGCTTGGCCGCCTCCCAATTGCTCTTGCCAGAGGCGAAGGGTAAAGAGGCGTGATCCCGGATGTTGTGCTTCTTGTTCCATGTTTTCGACTCCATGATCCTGGCTGGTAGTACGGCGTCGACCAATTTCTGGAACAAGTCTATGCTGGAGCGCGTTTAGAAAGCGTTTGCGCCGCCGTTTATCAACGCGGCCTCGCTCCTCTCATGGCATTTTACCACTATCCACGGAGCATCGCGCGCGGCGTTTCAT
>CAWDBO010000009.1:0-15381 GCA_963800615.1 uncultured Chloroflexia bacterium | reverse complement strand
GGTCGAGGAGTTCCTGCACGAGTGGCTCGTCCGCCCCACCGCGGCCGCGATGCTCTTCGGGTCGGCGGAGCTGCGGGTGTTGGCGAGCTGACGAGCGCGATCAACACCTGGCGTGCCAGCCCGCTGCTGGGCTGCCGGGTGCTGGCGCAGCGCCCGCTCGATGTAGCCGCTCAGCACGCCTTGAACGCCGCCGACGGCCTCGTAATCGCTCAGCATCTCCCGCTTGCGGCCGTTCGCGCGCATGGACTCGTACAGCGCATCGCAAACCAGCTGAAGCTGGGGCGGCATGACGCCGCCCGCCTCGCCCGCGGCCGCGGCGGGGACAGGTGCGCGGGCCTCCCCGCCCAGCGCCGCAGGCTCCTGGGCCAGCAGGTCGCGCAGCAATCGCTCAACCAGGGCAGCTTCGTACGTCAGCCCCAACTGCTCGCCGGCGCGACGATAGCCTGGCGGGCCGCGTCGCGGCCGAGCGGCAGCAGCCGGAAATCGACGTTGAAGACTTCGGGGATCCGCTGCCGGAACTCGTTGATCGACGCCAGCCAATCCTCCCGCAAGCTGAGCACGACCTTGACGCGGACCTCCTTGGCGTCGTAGACATCGCCCAGATCGGAGATGAAGGCCTGGCGGACCTGCGGACCGCATTGAATGAAGAACTCCTCGAACTGGTCGAGGAAGATCACGAGCGGTTTGCCCGCTGCCTTCGTCGCCGCGTCAGCGCGTCCACCAGCCGGGCGGAGCCGGGCGCGGGCATCGCGTCCTTCCCCAGCCGCCCGGCAAACGCGGCCTGGATCGTTAGAGACGGTTCTCGTCCCCCCGCACCCGGGTGTGCAGCGTGTCGTAAGGCGGGTAGCGTTATGCAGGCGCGCGCCCGCCCGCCAGGATCAACGAGGTCTTGCCGGTTCCCGATGCCCCGTACAAGATGACCAGCCGGTGCGCGTGGATCAGCGAGCTGAGCGTGCGCGTCCTGATCGCGGCCGAAGAAGATTGCCGCATCCTCCGTCCGGTAGTAATCCAGGAGCTTGTAGGGCCGGTCTGGGAGCGGGACCGCGGCCCGCGCGGGCACGGACTGTGCGGCGACCTGGCCGGGCGGCTCAGGCGACCGGCTGCGGCCGGCCAACTGCTCGGACAGCTGCTGCAGAAAGAGCGCCGGATTGATCCGGATGAGCTCGATTCCGCGGCGCTGGCACCAGCGCGTCACGGTGGCCGTGGCGGTCATGGTGAAGGCGTCTGACGGCGGCCGAAACCGTCGAGATCGGCCGTCACCTTGCGGTGCAGCCGCCGGAAATTAGCGTCGGCCAGGTCGTAGCCGGCGAAGACGATCGTCTTGCGTGCCAGCAGTCCTTGCAGCACGAGCGAAACGCTCGCCTGGTCGTCCGAGAACTCATCGTAGTCGTCTTCGGTCAGCACCAGCGACTCGGGCCGGTCGAGCGATCCGCGCAGCTTGTACAGTTGCGCGTTCCGCTCGTCTTCGAACGGCACGTCCGCGTCGGCAACGATCACGTCGAGCGGCCGCCCGAGCGCTTCGAATGCCCGCTCGAGCCGGCGGTCGAGCAGCGTGGACGCGAACTCTTTGCACGGCATGAGGCCGGCGATCAGCAGGTGTACCTGCTGCGGCTCGTCTCCGAGCGCCTCCATCCTGTCGCGCACAAACTGAATCAGCGCCTGCCGCCCCATCGCATCCTGGTACGCCTGGGCCGCTTCGGGGAAACTGATCTCCTCCCCATCTCCGTTCTGCGCCAAGTTGGCGCGCGCGGCCAGATCGTAGGCGATCTGCTCGACCACGACTACGCCCTCCGGATCGTGTGTCACGCCGTCGCCGATGAACAGCAGGACGTTGCCCCGCTCGAACTGCTCCAGCAGCTCTTCGGGGATCACCGCGCCCGGAATCGCCGGCGTGGCCGATGCCACCGCCGCGGGTGTTGCGCTCGCGTCCGCGGGCGCCGCCGGAGGCGCGGGTGGGACGCCGGTCCCTTCGGTCATACCTGCCGCCACTTAGAATACATACACCGGCAGCTTGCCGGGATCCACCGTGCAGGCGATGAATCCGCGGCTCACCCAACCGACCTGGCCGGTCTCCGGAATCCGCACGCGCACCCACTGGCCGTCCGCCGTGCGCTCGAGCGGCTCGAGCACCGCGCCGCGAACCAGTGCGGTGTCGGGCACGAACTGCGTGCCCGGCCCACGGCGGATGTTCAGCGCCCAGGAGAGCACCCGGCAAGACCCGGCAGCCGCGGCGGCCGGGGGAGTTGCTGTAGCTGACGGAGCGACCGCCTGGACAGGTTCAATCCTGATCGTATCGAAGTGGACGTGGACGCGCGGCGCATCCAGCGTCTCGACGTAAAAGCCCGCCTCGCCGCTCGCGTACGCGGCATCCTGCAGCTGGCTCACCACCTTGCCGTCGAGCAGGAAGGTCAACGCCGGGCCTCGTGCCTCGGCCCGCAGCTTATTCTCACCCCCCGCACCCGGCACCGGCCCGGTCTTGCCCTGCGCCAGCACCTCCAGCCGCGTCGCCGAGCTCTTCAGCACGTACCAGTTCTGGCTGCGCGGCGAGATCGCAAACGCATAGAACTGCTTCCCCGTCCGCCGCAGCGCAATCCCGTACCGGAAGTCGCCCTGCGGCGCCGTGTTCGCCGCATCCGCAAACGCCGTCGCTTCGATCGCGAGGTTGCCAAAGGTCCGCTTCGGATAGGGCGCCACGACGTTGTCCCCCGGTGCGGACACCTGGACGTGGTAATACGTCGGCTCGTGGTAGCCCACGAAGTAGTTGCCGAACTCGAGCTGCGGCCACCCGCTCGACGGGTCCTCGAAGTCGTCCGTCATGGCGGCCCAGGGCGTGTCGCTCCCTTCGATCGTGATCGTGTCGAAATGGACGTGGACGCGCGGCGCGTCCAGCGTCTCGACGTAAAAGCCTGCCTCCCCGCTCGCGTACGCCGCATCCTGCAGCTGGCTCACCACCTTGCCGTCGAGCAAGAAGGTCAGCGCCGGCCCGCGCGCCTCGGCTCGCAGCTTGTTCTCACCCCCGGCGCCCGGCACCGGCCCGGTCTTGCCCTGCGCCAGTACGTCCAGCCGCGTCGCCGAGCTCTTCAGCACGTACCAGCTCTGGCTCCGCGGCGAGATGGCAAACGCATAGAACTGCTTCCCGGTCCGCCGCAGCGCAATCCCGTACCGGAAGTCGCCCTGCGGCGCCGTGTTCGCCGCATCCGCAAACGCCGTCGCCTCGATCCACAAGTCTGCGAACTTCAGCTTTGGGTACGGTGCAACCACGTTGTCTCCCGGCGCCGAGACCTGGACGTGGTAATAAGTCGGCTCGTGATAGCCCACGAAGTAGTTGTCGAATTCCAGCCGGGGCCATCCGCTCGATGGGTCCTCGAAGTCGTCCGTCACCCGCTTGACCCCGCCGCTTGCGGGCTGGGCAGTCCCACGGGTAGGAGTCGCCGTGGGCGTCCCAGAGGCGGCGACCGTGGGTGTCGTCGTAGCGGTCAGCGCGGCCGGCTCGGCCGGGGCCGGAAACATGACCAGCGAGAGTGCGGCGAGGAGTAATGCCAGGGCCGCGTACCCCCACCCGGAGAACCGCGTCAAACGTCGTTCCATCTGTCACCCTCCTGCATCATCCATCGCACAGCGAACACCGGCCACGGGCACAAAGCGCCGGTCGTCAGGCGCGGCCGCCTGCCGGTAAGCCATGTCACGGATCAGCCCGTACCGGCCGCCCCGCAGCATCTGCTGCCCCGCGGCCAACGGCAAGTACGGCTGATCCACCCATTCCCACACGTTACCGGCCATGTCATAGACCCCGAACGGGCTGCGGTTGAACGTGGCGCTCCCGACCGGATAGGTGTCCTCGTGCGACAGCTGGTAGACCCTGCCGTCGGCCGTCGGCTCGTCGCCCCAGGGATACATGGGCGGCTGGACGCCGGCGCCGCGGCCCGCGACCTCCCACTCGGCCTCCGTCGGCAGCCGTTTGCCGGCCCAGGCGCAGTATGCCGCGGCATCGGCAAACGCAAGGCCCGCGGCCGGGTAATCTTGCCGGCCCGCAGCATAGCTGCCACCCGACCAGCCCGCGGGCGTAGCGTGTCCGGTCGCCTTCACGAAAGTAAGGTACTGGTCGTTGGTCGCCTCGTGCTCGTCGATCCAAAACGGCGAGAGCGTCACCTGCCGGACAGACGCGTGGTAGGCGTCGGGGGTTTGCGAATCCACCCCCACCGTGTACGTGCCGCCCTCGATCCGCACCATGCCCTCGATGAATGCGGGCGAGGCGGTCGCGGCGGGCGTTCCCGCCAGCGGCGCAGGGGAAGCCGTCCCGGCTGGGTAGACGGTGGCGGTCACGGCCGCGGTGGGCGACATGGCGGCCGTGGGGGCTGCCGTGGCGGTCGCAGGCACGGTCGACGTAACCGTAGCTTTGCCGGGCGGAAGTGCGGCGACCTGTGTCGCCTCGGCGCACGAAACCTGCGGGAACGATGCGACGAGCGAGCCCAGGTCGCCGGCATCGGGGGAACTGCGGAATTCATCCAGCCACTTCCGCACCGCGTCGGGGTTTGCGCAGATAGGCGGAACGGGCGGCTGGTCCTTGAAAACATACGTCGCCTCGCCGCCTTGCAGGGTAACCACCTTCCCTTTCGCCGCCACCTCGACTTCGCCGCTGGTGGCCGCGACGCATGTCAGCACACCGGGTGCGTGGCACAAGATTACTTCAGAGCCTGCACGGGTGGGGCTGATCGTCGCGAAGTCGGTATCGACTTCGACCCGCTGAGCCACTTCCTTTTCCAGCTCGAGACGGGTGTGGCCGAACACTTGCTTCAGCCGGATGAGGCCCGTCGTGTTCAGGTCCAGCTGCGGCTCGCCCACCTGCAGCTGGGAGTTGCGAAAGATCTCGACGGTTAGAAAGTCCTGGAAACGCAGCCGCGCCCGTCCGTTCTCGTTGACCGTCACCCGGTCGTCGGCCTGGACCGGGACCGGCGGGTCGGTTTCCTTCAGGCTGACCGTGTCATTGTTCCCTCTGACGCGCTGAACGAGCGACTGCACCGCCGACAGCGTAGCAAACGGCGCTGCCTCGGCGGTAGGGCGAGCCGTGACACCCGGCGCGGGCGCCACGCAGCCGGCGATGAGAAAAACGACCGCAAGATAACTGATCCGGGCAAGCCAACCAATCCGAACGCTGCGCTTCACAGAGATGCTCCTTCCCCTCGATACGGGCCGGCAATCATCTTTCATAGCCCTGTGTCGCGACTTTGTCAGTAGTCCCGAACTACTTTTGTGCAGGATTTGTGCGAGGATGGAGAGGTTTCAAGCTCGTTCGAGGCCGCGGCAGCCACAGAAGATCCCCGACCCGCTCACGGTCGAGGAGGCCTACGGCCGCATCAGGAATCTGATCCTGGCATGGCCGGTGCTCGACATCACCCCGCTGATCGTGCTCGAGGCTGCGCGCGGCGCGTACCAACACCAGATGCGAATCTGGGACGCCCAGATTTGGGCGACCGCTCGCCTCAACCAGATTCCAGTGATTCTCAGTGAGGACTTCAGCGACGGGGCTGTTATAGAGGGGATCCGGATCGTGAACCCGTTTGCCGAACACTTCGAGCTGGCAGAGTGGGTTTGATCGCGTGGCAGCGCGCTTTCACCTCAGGATGTAATACGTCGCCTTCCGTTCCCCGATTTTGATGATCAACCCTTGGTCGACCAGGTCCGCGAGCAGCCGGCGGACCGTCTCGTCGCTGATGTCCGGGATCAGCTCGCGGAATTCCCGGTTGGTGATCGCGCCGTGTTCGGCCAGGTGGGCCAGGGCGCGCTCCTGCCGGGGGTCCAGGCGGCGGTTCGGCCAGCGGGGGGCCGGCTCAGGGCTCACCAGGTCGTCGCCCCGGCCGCGCAGCGTGACCCGGAACCCCGCGACGGTTTCCTCGAAGCTCGGCGGGGGCAGCCCGGCTTCACTCATCGCGGCAACCATGCGGTCGATGCCGTAGCCGAGCCGCTCGACAAAGCCCATGTCCGACAATGCCTGGACGATGGCCTCATTACGCGAGAATCGCTCCGTAAGCAGGTTGTCGAGCGTGACGTGGCCGGGCAGGCGGCCGGGGCTGTAGATCTCCATGCGGTCACTGAACATCAGCACCCGCACGTCGTCCCCACGCACGGCGTAGTCCCGGTGGGCCACCGCATTCACGATGGCCTCGCGCACCACCGGCAGCGGATACTCGGTCACTTCCTGCCGGGCCATCCCCCCGATCCGCATCCCCCGCCGCATGTTCGCCGTCACGAAGGTCTCGGCCCGACGGATCTGCTCGGGCAGCGGACCCGTCGCGTCGCCGCGCACGAACTCGTCGGCCATCGCCGTGCCGGGATAGCGGATGAGCGTGATCTGCGCGTTGCGGAGGAAGCTCTGCGGCTGCCGGCCAAACAGGAGGATGCCCGCGTATGTGGGCAGGAGCGCCGCTCCCTCGCCCGCCACCCCCGGCGCGGCCGTGAGGCAGCCCCGGCTGACCAGGACGCGCTGCCAGCCTTCCCCCACCAGGCCGGGCAGGCGTTCGACGTAGGCGAGAACCGCGTCTATGTCGAGGTCGCTCAAGGCCGCGCCGGGCACTGGCCGCGCCTCGAACCCGGCCTCTGCCCGGCTCAGGAGGAGGGCGGTCAGCTCGGACGCACTCAGCAGGCGGCTGGTGGGGCCGGTCCGCCCAGCCGAGCGGGTGAGGTAGCGGCCGTTGAGGTTGTACGCATGGGGCATGCCGGGCGGCACCTGGGCAACACACACGGTTTTGCCGCCGACGTCGACGAATCCGGCGAGAGGCAGGATAAGGGGCGGCGTGGCGAGCAGGCCCGCTTCCTGCACCAGCGCCTGGGCTGCCGGGCGCGCTGCATCCGCACCGTCCAGGCCGGTCACCTTGCCGGTCGGGCTTACGCCGAGAAGCACCAGCCCGCCGTGGGCATTCGCCAGCGCGACGAGGGCCTCAGCCAGGCGGACGGGCGCCGGGGCGGCCGGAAAGAACACGACGCGGTCCGTGGGACCGGCCGCCAGGATTTCGGTCAGCTCGTCCGGGCTGAGATCGTATGGCGGGCGGCTCATGGCAGCTTGATGCCCAACTTACGGCAGGTTCGCCTGCGTGATGCGCCAGTAAAGATCGGCGTTCGGCGCGTCCGGGATGACGCTGATGAGGATCCACTCCACGTCCCGCGGGACCCCGTTCAGCACGATGCGCGTCTCGATCCGGACCCGCTCGCGTTCGCACCAATACCCGGCCGCGGCTGCCGTCGTGCCGATCTGCGCGGCCGTACAAGGCTGGCCGCGGACCGCAACGGGCGTCACGCTGGAAGGGTTGCCGAGGACGTTGATGTTGACCGGATCATACGGCAGCCTGGTCAGAAACTGCAGCTCCGGCGCGATCTGCGCATCGTCGAGGAAGTAGCTCGGCAGCTCCGGAGTGGATGGCGGCGCGGCAGCGCGCAACACCGCCACGACAACCGCTTCCGGGTAGACCGGCTCATCTGGCGCGCCGAAACAGAAGTCGATCGTCTGGACGCCGGCATCGGGAATGAAGGTGATGAGGTTCAGGTCGGGGCGCACGTTGCCCTGCACGTCGCACAACACGCTGCGATGGTTGCGGAGGCGGTTGTAGGTCGTCACGCGGTTGATCTGACCGCCGGTCGTCGCCGCCGACACCACCCACGCGTCGCCCGCAAAGTGGGCCACCTGGTAGCCGGCGTCGATCCCCGCCCAGCGAAACACCGATAACCGGGTGGGCAGCGGGCCGTTGCTCAAGCCGTAGATGTTGATCTCGGTGGTCTTGCATCCGGAACCCGTGGTGATTGCGGGCCAATAGCGCACGTCAACGCTCGTTTCGCCCAGGTACCCCTGGCCTTTCCCGGCATAATAGTCGGGCAGCAGCTTGTAGGGCACCAGGTTCGACGTGCGGTACGGGCCGGGATTATCGGGCTGCGGCTTGAGGCTGCCCGCCTGAGTGTCGTAGATCACGCCGCCGAAGGGAGCAAAGGTGAGGTTCGTTGGCTCCGCGGCCAAGGGCTCCGGCACGGTCGTGGCGTCGTAGGTGTAGATGAGCAGCGTCTCCTGCTCGCCGTCACCGTCGAAGTCGCACTGTACCTGCGGCTCCGCCTGGACGGACCAACCCGGGGGGATGACTGTCTGGAGATCAAAAGGGATCGTGGGGGTCGGCGTGGACTTGCCGAACGGCAGCGACAACCCGCCCCCACCGCGGAGCCAGAGTATCAAGGCGACGACCAGGACGACGATGATCAGAAAGAGCCAAAAGCCGCCGCGACCCTTGAACATCC
This sequence comes from uncultured Chloroflexia bacterium, assembly GCA_963800615.1. GTDB lineage: Bacteria > Chloroflexota > Anaerolineae > CG2-30-64-16 > CG2-30-64-16 > JALOOB01. The sequence continues at coordinate 7,107 of CAWDBO010000009.1, read as the reverse complement.
GCTCCCCCTTCCATCAGCCAGCCAATTCCGCACGCACCCGCCCGCGAGTCAGCCCGCGCCAGCCGCCGTCGCGACCCCTATCGCCGGCCGCTCGGCAGCCTCGCCCTCTCCCGCGCCGTTGGACGGAACCGGGCTCTCCTTCCTTCGCGACCGCCGCGGCCGCTTGGGCTTGGGCGGCTCCGGCGCCCGTTCCAACAGCGCATACGGCAGGATCTCTTCGACGCGCTCGATGAGCACCAACTTGATGTGGCGCTGCACGTCGCGCGGCACGTCGATCAGGTCGCGTTCATTGCGCTTGGGGATCAGGACAGTCTTGATGTGCAGCCGGTGCGCGGCCAGGAGTTTCTCCTTGAGGCCGCCGATCGGCAGGACCCGGCCGCGCAGCGTCAGCTCGCCGGTCATGGCGACGTCGTGGCGCACGGGCCGCTCGCTCAGCGCGGAAATCAGGGAAGTCGCGATGGTCACCCCGGCGCTGGGTCCGTCCTTGGGGATCGCAGCCTCAGGGACGTGGATATGGATGTCGACCTTGTCGAAGTCCAGGTCAGGATACCCGAACTCGCGGGCGTGGGCGCGGGCGTAGGTCAGCGCGGCCTGCGCCGACTCCTGCATGACCTCGCCGATTTGGCCGGTGAGTGTCAGCGAGCCTTTGCCCTCCATGACCGATACTTCGACCTGCATCACGTCGCCGCCGGCCTCGCTCCAGGCCAGGCCGTTGACCACGCCGATCTCGTCCGTCTCGAGCGCAAGCCACTCGGTGAACTCGGGCGGCCCCAGGAACTCGGTCACGAGCGAAGGGGTGATGCGGTGCGGCGCGCGCCGGCCCTCGGCCACCCGCCGGGCGATCTTGCGGCACACGTTCGCGATGGCCCGCTCCAGGTTCCGCACGCCCGCCTCGTAAGTGTACTCGCGCACCATTGTCCGCAGCGCGGCGACGCTGAACTGGATCTGCTCGCTCTTCAGCCCGTGCGACTCGAGCTGGCGGGGGATCAGGAACTGCCGCGCGATCGCCAGCTTCTCTTCCTCCGTGTAGCCCGGGAAATCGATCACCTCGAGCCGGTCGCGCAGCGCGGGCGGGATCGGGTCGAGCATGTTCGCGGTCGTGATGAACATGACCCGGCTCAGGTCGTACGGCACCTCGAGGTAATGGTCGCTGAACGCGTGGTTCTGCTCCGGGTCGAGCACCTCCAGCAGCGCGGACGCCGGGTCGCCCCGGAAGTCGATGCCCAGCTTGTCGATCTCGTCGAGCATGAAGAGCGGATTCATCGCGCCCGCCGAGTGCATCGTCTGGATGATGCGCCCCGGTAGGGAGCCAATGTAGGTGCGGCGATGACCGCGGATTTCCGCCTCGTCGCGCACGCCGCCCAGGCTCAGGCGGACGAACTTGCGCCCCAACGCCTCCGCGATCGACTTACCCAGGCTAGTCTTGCCCGTGCCGGGGGGACCCACGAAGCAGAGGATGGGGCTTTTCATCTTATCCTGTGCCAGCTTACGCACCGCGATGTGCTCGAGGATGCGGTCCTTGACGCGCGGCAGGCCGTAATGGTTGCGCTCGAGCACCTGGGCCGCGGCCTTCACGTCGAGGTTGTCCTCGGTGGCGGTGTACCACGGCAGGTCGAGCAGCCAGTCCAGGTAATTCCGGACCACCGTCGTTTCGGGCGAAGCGGGTGGCATGGCGCTGAGCTTGCCGAGCTCTTTCTCGGCCTTGGCGCGCACTACCTCGGGCAGCCGGGCAGCCCCGATCTTCTCGCGCAGCTCGATCAGCTCCCGCTGCTCCTGGTCGACCTCGCCGAGCTCGGTCTGGATGGCGCGCATCTGCTCGCGCAGGTAATACTCGCGCTGGCTCTTGTCGACCTCTTGCTGCACCTGGTTCTGGATGCGGTCTTCGAGCTCGAGCACGTCGAGCTCCTGGCCGAGGATGATGCTCAGCCGCTGCAGCCGCAGGTGCGGGTCGAGCGTTTCGAGCAGTTCCTGGCGGACACCCGCTTCGAGGTCGAGCACGTGTGCGAGCAGGTCGGCCAGGCCGCCCGGTTCCTTTTCGTTCATCGCCGCGACGAAAGAATCGTCCGGCAGGTTCGGGTTGAGCGAGACCACCTTCTCGAACAGGGCGAGGACCGCCCGCATGAGCGCCTCGGACGCGAGGTCGTGGCGCTCGTCCTCGTAGAGCGGCACACCCCGGACGCGCAGGTAGGGCTGCGTGTCGACGAGCTCGACCAGCCGCACCCGTTCGATGCCCTGCACCAGCACGGTAGTAGAGCCATCGGGCATCCGCAGCACCCGGCCGATTTCGACCGCCGTTCCGATCTGGAACAGGTCGGCCAGGTCGAGCGAGTCCTGGTCCAGCTCCGCGGCCTGCTCGCGCACGCCCACCACGAGGAGCGGCGTCTCGCTGGCCTCCGCCGCCTCCACCGCCATCGACGTCCGGTCGCGCCCGAGGAACAAGGGTGTCACCAGGTTTGGGAAAACCACCGTCTCGGGCAGCGCCAGGACGGGATACTCGTTGCCCTCGTGGGTATCCAGGTCCTGCATGCGCGAGCGCCGCGGCTCGCGCTGCCGTCCCGGCTTACGCCGCGCCAGCATGTGGAGGAGGGACCACGTCTGCCCCCACGTAGGCTCGCCTTCCGTGGGGACCGGTTCCCGGTTGTCGATGTGGCTGTCCAAAAATGCCTCGTTTCTCAATCCGGCGCCATCTCTCCTGCCGTTTCGTCCTGCCAGACCCAATCGTCGGCCGCAAATGCCTCGGGATGCCGGTGGGCCCACTCGCGGCGCGCCTGCGCGACGACGAAGATGGACCCGGTAATGCAAATCAGGTCTTGGGGACCCGCCCAGGCCAGCGCCTCACGCAGCGCGGCCGTGAGATCAGGCTGGACGCTGATCGACACGTGGCTGTTGATCTGGCGCACGAGGTCGGCGAGCTGCGCCGGTTCGGCCGAGCGCGGGTGGCCGCTCTTGGTCACGATGACCTTGTCCGCGGGCCGGTATCCCGTCGCCTCCAGCGGCTTCAAGAACTCGATGAGCATTCCGGCGATGTCCTTATCGGACGAGGCGCCGAACACCAGGCACAGCTCCCGCCGCGGCGGCCGTGGGAAGTAGTCGGCGAGCGCGGCGCGCAGCTTGTGCGCCGAGTTGTCGTTGTGCGCGCTGTCGACCACGAGCATAGGCTCCCGGCTGAGCAGCTCGAAGCGGCCCGGCCAGCGCGCGGCCAGGAGGCCGGAGCGGATCGCCTCTTCTGTGATCGGCACGCCCGAGTCGCGCAGCTGCTGGACGATGGCGACCGCCGTGGTCGCATTGTCGAGCTGGTGCTGGCCGAGCAAGGGGATGCGCAAATTACCAAACCTGGGCTGCCCGCCCGGCCCCACGATGGTCAGCGCCTGGCCGGACAGGTCGAAGCCGTCCCTCTCGTAGACCCAGTCCTGCCCCACGACGCTCAGCCGCGCCGGTGTCCTTGACCACCCGGCGGATGACCGCCATCGCCTCCTCTTCCTGAGGTGCGCTGACAACGGGCACGCCCTGCTTGATGATGCCGGCCTTCTCGAAGGCGATCAGCGACAGCGTGTGGCCCAGCAGCTCGACGTGGTCGTAACTGAGCGAGGTGATCGCGCAGACCGCGGGATGCACGACGTTGGTCGCATCCAGCCGGCCGCCGAGCCCGACCTCCACGACGGCCCAATCGACGCCGTGCTCGGCGAAGTATTGGAAGGCCATCGCCGTCATCACCTCGAACGCGGTGATGCCGGGCGTCGCCTCGAGCGCAGGCTTGCACCGTTCGAGCAAGTCGACCAACTCGGTCTTGCTCATCAAATCGGTGCCGAGCCGGATGCGCTCGCGAAAGGAATGGAGGTGCGGCGACGTGAAGAGCCCGGTGTGGTAACCCGCGGCGCGCAGCATCGATTCGACCATCGCCGAGGTCGACCCCTTGCCCTTTGTGCCCGCAATGTGGACCGAACGGAACTTCTCATGCGGCCTGCCCAACAGGTCCAGCACCTGCTCCATCCGTGAGAGGTCGAACGTGGCCGCGTCGTAGGGATAGCGGGCTTTCTTCTCGTAATTGACGTAGCTAAAAATGTAGTCGAGGGCATCCTGATAGCGGCCCATCATCGCTCCAGAAAAATGAAATCGGTAACAGGTGTATCTTAATGCAAAAAGGGGGAAACACAAAGGGCAGGGGGAAGTCGGCGCGATTCTCCTGCATGTGGCATAATGCCCGTAGTTTGGGAATCCGATCCTACGCCTATCCTCCCAGGAGACATTCGTGACCCGATACCTGCGGGTTGTGCTCGGGTATACGCTTCTTGCCCTCGTCCTGACCTGGCCCCTGGCCGCGCATTTCGCCACGCACGTTCCCGGCGACGGCATCGACGATCCGTCGCTGGCGTGGAACCTTTGGTGGGTGAAGCACGCGCTGATCGACCAGCCGCAGAACCCCTTTGCCTCCAGCTGGCAGTTCTGGCCGGTCGGGATCAACCTGGCTTTCTACACGCTCACCGTCCTCAACGGGATGCTCGCCGCGCCGGTCACCGCGGCGTTCGGCGTCATCCCCGCGTACAACCTGATGCTGCTCCTCTCCTACGTGCTCAGCGGGCTCGGCGGCTACCTGCTCGCGGCTGAGTTCCTGCGCGGCGTGCGTCGGGAGCCGTGGGCCGGGTTCGCCGCGTTCCTCGGGGGCGCGCTCTACGCCTTCGCTTCCAGCAAGCTGTTCTACACCGCGCTGGGCCAAGGCAACATCGCCAGCTCGCAGTGGGCGCCCTTCGCCGCACTGTACATCTGGCGGGCGGCCCGCAGCGGCGGGCGGGTGCGCGAGGCGGCGCTCGCGGGGCTGTTCCTGGTGCTGCAGGCGTATGCGGAGCTTACCTACGCGTCCTTCCTCTTGATCTTTGCGGGTATCGCGGTGGTGTGGGCTGTGGCTCGCGAATTGCGGGAGCGGCCTGCCGCGCCGAGCCGCCCGGACATGAATGTCCGGGCTACGGAGCAGCGCCCCGTGAACGGGGCTTCCCCCCGTCCGTCCGCCATAGCCCGGTTCACCGGGCGCGGCTGGGTAGCCCGGACATTTATGTCCGGGCGGTCTCGCTGGCGCGGCTTATTGCCCGTGGCCGGCCGGTTCGTCGTCATCGGCGCCGTGTTTCTGGTCGGCATCGCGCCGGTCCTCGCCAACATGGTCCCCGATCTCCGAACGGAAGGCGACTTCTTCACGTCGGGCGGCGGGTTTGCCGACATCTTCTCGGCCGACCTGGCGGGCTACGCGACGCCGACCATGCTGCACCCCGTGCTCGGCGGGATCATCGAGGCATGGTCGCACAGTTCGACGACGCAGCCCGACGGCCGCTATTTCGCGGTCGACAAGGGCCAGCACATTTACGTGGGCTACGTGGCGCTGGCGCTGGCCCTCGTCGGGTTCTGGAAGGGGCGGCGGCGCTGGGACGCATGGCCGTGGGGGGTTGCGGCCGCGCTCTTCTTCCTGCTGACCCTCGGGCCGAACCTGCGGATCGCGGGGCACGACACGGGCATCCCGCTCCCGTTCCGGCTGGTGGAGGCGCTGCCCTTCTTCAAGGGGAACCGGTACCCGAGCCGCTACGGCGTGATGCTGCTGCTCAGCCTCGCGCCGCTGGCGGCAGGCGGCGCGTACGCGCTGCTCGCCTGGGCCAGGGCCGCCGCACGGGGCCGGATCGCGCGGCGGCTCCCCACGATCCTGGCGTCCGTCCTCCTGGCCCTCATGCTGTTCGAGCACCTGTCCGTGCCGCTGCCGTCGTCCGACCTGCGCGTGCCCGCATTGTACGAACGGGTGGCGCAGGAGCCCGGCGATTTCGCCCTGCTCGAGCTGCCGCTTGGGTGGCGGAACGGCGCGCGGGTGGCGGGCAAACAGGACGTCGTGATCATGCAGGAGCTGTGGTATCAAACCCTGCACGGCAAGCGCGTCCTGGGCGGGAACACCTCGCGCAACCCCGAGTACAAGTTCCAGTACTTCGGCGAGCAGCCCACCCTCAGCCGTCTGATCGCCCTGACGAATGCGGCCGACCTCCCGCAGCACGACGCGCTGCGTTCCGAGCTAAGCCAGACGCCGGTCACCGCTGCCGACCGGGAGGAAGCGAGGCGCTGGGCCGCCTTCACGAACATCCGCTACGTGATGGTCCACCGCGACAAGCTGCCCCCCGAGACCGAAGGGGCGGCGCGCGACCTCCTGTCCCTCACCCTCGTGGCGGAGGACGGCCCGCTCGCACTGTACCGGGTCGACCCCGACGCCGCCAGCCCCGCGCCCAAGAGCTACGACCTGGCTTCAGATGGGGACCGGATGGTCCTGGGCGAAGGGTGGAGCCCCGCGGCCGCAGGCGAGCAGGGGGTGGATGCGCCGGACGCGCCCCGCGGGGACTTCGCACAGCGGCCGGAAGTGCGTCTCCTCCTGCCGCTCGGCGCGGGCGAGAGCACGGTCCGGATCCGGGCGGCCGCACTGCTGCCTTTACAGCGTGTCACCTTGGTGGTCGACGGGCGGGAGGCCGGAACCGCGGACCTGGAGATGCGGCCGGATTGGGTCGAGTTCAAGGTCCCGGCCGATGGGGACCGGGCGCCGGTCAGCGACGTGCGGCTACGCTTCGCCCGCACGGTCGCCGCAGACGATCTCGCGCAACAACTCGGCCGCGTTGGGCCACTGGGCTTGCTGGTGCGGAGCGCGGGGCAGGAGACGGGCGACTTCGCCCACATCTACCTCGACGGCCGCGATGTCTCGCCGAACGCCCGCGGCTACAACCTCGTCGCGCTGGACGCGGCCGGCCGGCTGGTCTCCGCAGCCAGCTTCGATACCCACGCTGACCCTCAGGCGAGCCGCCGGCTGGCCGAATGGGTGGCCGGGCTGGCGCCGGGAACGGTCGTCGCGGGCGCCGTCCGCGACGAGGCGTCGATGAACCTGGCGCAGGAGGCCGTGGACGCGCTGAAGAGCCTCGGCGTGGACACGGACCTGCGCGGCCATTTCCGGTGGGGACACGCGTTCATTGCGCACGTGGGCGAAAGCCTCTGGGCACGATCCGCAGAGGCCACGGACGCGGTGCGCCCCGCTCAAGTCTCACTCGGGTTCCCCCTCAGCGAGCCGCGGCTGGCAGCCCAGCTCTTCGACATTCAGAT
>CAWDBO010000008.1:0-30079 GCA_963800615.1 uncultured Chloroflexia bacterium | reverse complement strand
TGCCGCCCGCGACGGACCAGCCGGCTCCTGCTGCGACGGCGGCGACCGGCGGGCATGCGGCCGGCGGGCAGGCCGAGCCGGCGGATCGCTGTCGCTCTGCCCGTCTGCCACCGACACCCTGCAACGGTTGGTTGTACCCGAAGGGCGCTACTGCCTGGCGTACCCGGCCGAATACAAGGTGGAGAAGCCCGGGAGCGGCGAGACAATCCTGGTGATCGGCGGCCTGCTGGACGCAAGCAACGCCGGGCGCACATCCGGGTTGGATGCGGCGGGAGCAACGGCCGATGCTGCAGCGGATCGGGTGGCTGCCGACTTCAAGGATTTCACCCTGGAGCGCTCGACGCGGACGGTCGCAGGGCGGCCTCGTGCTGGACAAGTGCCGGGGCGGAGATCAACCGGCGGGTGTTGTTCGTCCACGACGGACTGCTGTACGACTTGATGTTCTCGCCCGAATCCTGCGGTTGGTGACGCCTTCAAGCAGATGGAGGCTCTGCAGGAGCAGGTGCTTACGTCGTTCACGTTCCTGCCTGCGGGCTTTGGCATGGCCGATGACTGCCTGATGCCGACAGGCGGCCTGCAACTGCACAAGGATCCGGCCGGGGGTACTGCCTGCTCTATCCCGCCGGCTACAGCGTGCAGCGGACGGACGCGAACGAGGCCGTTTTCTACTCGGGCTCGCTGATGGACGTCTCGAAGCCGAAGCTGTTCGTGCGGGTGGAAGATGCGAACGGGCAGAGGGCCAAGGAGATTGCGGATGCGACGGCGGCAGAGGTGCAGGCAAACGTGCCGGGCCTCCAGGTGGACCGGCCGTTCGGCGTCACGATCGGGTACGAGCCGGCCGAGCGGCTGGACAATATGCCCGGGCAGGACATCGGGCGCGTCATCGTCGCGGTCCACGGCCCGCGCGTATCGCCTGACCTTCGTGCCCGCGGACCCTTCTGATGCCGCGATGTTCCAGCAGACCGAGGCGCTCTACGATCTTGCCCTTAGGTCGTTCAGGTTCACAGATTGAGGAGGGCGCCGGTCCGGCCTAAGCGTCGGGTCAGCGCCCTTTCTCCACCATCTCCCGGGTGGCTGCGATGTTGCGCGCCTTGCTTTCCCGCGCAGGCTTTGCCGTAGGCCGTCCAGTAGCGATGCTGGCCGGGCCACCATTTGCTCGCGCCACCACTCGTCGTTGCTGATGGCGCTGCCGTGAGCGCGGCGCTCTGCGAGCAAATCGACGCTGCGCTGCAAGGCACCCGCGCCCAGCCATCCAGGTCCGCGTCGGCCAACAACTGCTCCAGCAAATTGCGGGGGGACTGGGGCATCCGAGTCGCGACGATCATGCCGATGACCTGCTCGATGCGCGCGAAGCGGATCCGAAGGCAGGCAGCACCTGCGCGGCGATCGGGACGCTGCAGAGCTCGTGCTCTTCCTGGGTTTCGGCGTAGCCGAGGTCGTGGAACGCGGCCTCGACGCGCAGCAGGTCCAGGTCGGGCTCGGGCAGCCCAGCCAATTGGCCCAGGCGAGCGGCGGCCGGGAGCACCTCGTCACGGGTATGCGCGAGGTTGTGGTAGACCATGTCCGCCGGCAGCTCGGCGGCAAGGCGTGTGAGCGTAGGCGTCGCGCCTTCTGCATTCGGCTTGTTCACGGAAAGTCCCTGTCTATGGATGGCAGGCCTCACCCACCGGTAAGTATCCGGTGCACTTGACAGCGTATAGGGCCTGTGCCAGTGCTCCAGATATACATCCTTGGGGATGATCAGCACGTCGACGGGCCGCACGGCGATTACGTCGGCATTGCGAATGGCGCCGGAAATGACACCGGTCGCACCCAGCGGCATAAAGGGCTTCACGGGGAAAGAGCGGTAGCCGCCCAGCGGGGCGACGACGAAACCCTCGCCAAGCGGAACGTAGACGAAGCCGGCCGGGGTTTCTGCCTCGATGAGATGCTCGTCTGCGCTAACCGTTGCCAGCCGGACGTGTTCGAACAGCGCGTCGGATTCGCGCCATCAATCCGCTGTCCGCTGTCCTTAGCCGCTCAAGCAGGCCGACCCGGCGTTCGCGGTCCCACTTCAGATGAGAACTTGCCAGGTAGCGAAGACTCTCGTAAATAGCGGCAGCGCCGAGCGATGGAATTCGCTCCACGCGGCTTGCCAGCTTGGGGTTGGCCGCAAGCACGCGACGATGACCTGATCTACAAATGAAGGCTTGTCCTCCACAGCCTCCAGGAGTATGTGAGTCCTGTCCGCCGGATCGCCGCCAAGAGCAGCGTCGTTGCGCGTGAGTTGTCGATAACATCATCCTGATGCAGTCGACCGTGAGCGCAGCGGCGTGCACCGGGTTTACACGGCTCCATCGCTGGCGAAGGCGCCGCGATGGAATGGATCCTGAGATTGCCCTCGCGAGTCAGTTCGCTGCTGGCGATGTTTGCCTCGCCTGCACTGATTGGTTCGGGATGCTCGAGGATGTAAACTTATCGTCGCCCGGCCGCACGGAGAAGGTCGCGTTGCCGGTTTGCCGGCTGACGTATATCTCGTACCCGGCCGACGTCTTCTGCAATGTGCCGCGTTGTCGCAGCGCGTCGGCGCAGCGCAGTGCGCGAAGCGTGTCGATCACATCGTCGGCGAGTTCGGTGACGTCCGGTTGCTCGGAGACAAGCCAGGCGAACGCCTCATCGCCGTGCCCGCGGTAGGGTCCGCCGCCCATTAGCGGCGCCGGCTGGGTCGCAACGTCGCACTGGCGGGCGGCGTAAAGGGCGGGCAGGGGCGTCGTCAACGTGTGGAGCATGAGATCGCTAAGGGCGCGTCGGTTATTGAGCAGAGCCGATGGGACCTTGCTCTTGCTGTGTGCCATGCTGAGCGACAGCATCTCTTGAAAGACGAGGTGGGGGTCCTGGCACAGCGCTCCCTTCCGCTCCAATCCTACCAGGCGCCAGGCGATATTCCCGAGATTTGCGTCCCAGGCTTCGCGGACCCAGGCATCGAGCGCGCCGTCAAACACGGCATGCGCGGCAAATTCGGGATGGACTGCGCGGCCGTAGGCCGTGAAATCCACCATGCCGATATCGTGCAGATAGGCGAGGAGCACGCCGTACGTCTTCATGAAGGGATTGAAGCGGCGCAGCGGCCGCTTGGGGATCAGCACACCGTGGATTACATCGAGTATGCGCAGAACCTGGACCGCAACGTCCGCACGTGGGATGACGCCATGATCCGAGAACCAAGTGAGGTGGGTTTCCTCAGCCCACAGCATGGGATCGTGAAGCGTGTTTTCGATTCGGGCGGCTTCGTTCACGTGCGCGTAGAAGCGTGTCTCCAGATCGGCGCGGATGGCGGGAGGCAGGTGACGATCGAGGATCTCGATGTTCATGTCAGCTGCGCCTCCAACCCGTGGCCGCCGAATCAGACCTTAGCCAACTCGCCAAGTTCCGCGTCGAGCCTGGCGATCTCCTGAACGTGGGCTCGCAGGTACCTGGTAATCATCCGAAGCACACCAAGGGCGACCTCGGGGCGCTCGTGGATCAGCTCGTGGAAAGGTCCTTGGGCGAGTTGCAACAGCTGGGTTGGCTCAAGGGCAGTCACCGTGGCCATGCGAGGCTCAGGATCGAGCAGCGCCAGTTCGCCGAAAACGTCACCCTCTCCGAGATCGTTGAGCACCCGCTCGCCGTCCCGAACCCGGACCCGGCCCTGGACGATGATGTACAGGCTGTCGCCCGGCTCGCCCTTCGTGACGACCGGCTCGCCGGTCTCGACTTCGACCTCGTCCAGGCTCGGGCGACATCTGCGAGGATGGCTGCGGGGGTCTCGCTGAAAACGCCGGCGCGCTTCAGGACGAGGACCTTCTCAACTGTCGACAACATGGTCGGTGCTCCATCGCTGTATTGTGCTTCGCCGCGACAGGCGGCCCAGGAAGCCGTCTCCCTGACCAACGCAAAGTGGGAGCGCGCGCCGAACCTGGACGAGCGTGGGCAGTGCAGCCGGGCAAGATTGAGCTGCATGATAGATCGCAGCGGCCTGAGTCCACGGCGAGAGACCGTAGACTCCGGCATCCGGGGTGGGGCGTCTCGCCGGCGCTTCGCCACATGTTGCCAGCAAAGCCTGGTCCGCGTTCCACGCGGGGATGGCCACGCCCGCGACCGCAGCCGGCTCGCCAGCTCGGCGGGTGGTGGCAGCTCGACCAGCGGCATCACTCGTGGACGGAGAGCAGGGGGAAGCTGTGTCTCGACAGCTTCCAGGGCGTAGGGCCGACGATCATCGCCATGCCGCTCGAACGTGTCGCGGGCAGAGAGCAAAGTGGCGGCGTCGAAGCGGAAGGAGAGCAGCAGCAAGAGTCGCTCCCGCACACCGGCTAATTCGGAAAGAAGCGCAGGAACGAAGGGGCCCGGCAGAGGGCCGGTAGACGGCGCAGCAGCACCTGGCGTGAGGGCGGCCCATGCAGCGGCAAGGACCGCCCCGGCGTGAATCTCGCGGTCCAGGGCACCCGCGCCGTCCTTGGGATTGCGGTATTGGCAAGCGGCCAGCGCGGACATGCGGCGGTTCGGACTCCGCCGTCCGTCGAATCCAGGATATCGAGAAGCAGAGTCACCGCGTGCTGGCCTCCGATACGAGCGCAAGCGTTCGCGAGAGCGATGCGCTGCAGACGGTTCGCGTCGCCTGGCAACGTCCCTGAACGCGCGAGCGCGGCGGAGATCGTGGGCAAGGCGGCCCTGGCCCCCGCAGCCAGCGCGGTTTCGGCAGCGCGTGTCGTTTCGCGCTGTCCGGCGGCAGACACGACAGGACCCCAGACCGCGTCATCTGGTGTAGCCCCGGCCGCGACCAGCGCAGCCCGGCGCACCGTCACCTCCGCATCGGACAAGAGGCTTCGAACGACGCGAGCATCCTGTGGGCGTCGCGCAGCAGCGCAGATCTCGGCTGCCGCCACCCGGGCTGCAGGATCGTCCGACTCGAAAAGCTGCTGCAGCTGCGCCTCGGCCCGGACAGCTTCCGGCGCACCGGGCAGCCGGAGCAAGGCGGCGATCGCTGCAGTTTCGGCCGGTCCTCCGCGGCCAAGGAAGCCGATCAGGAAGGGGGCCGCTGCCGCGCCGCGCAGGGAAGCGATCGCCTCCACACCGGCCGCGCGGACCTCGGGCTGGTGTTCCGTGTCCAGGTTACCGGCGACGATCGCAGCCATCCGCGCCTGGCTGTTCGGTTCTGAAGCAACGGCGGGCGCGCCGAGCGACGCCCGGCTCGAGTTCTCGCGGCGACCGATACGAGCGGCGGCATGGAGGGCTTCTGCGCGCACCTCGGGCACGGGGTGAGCCAGGAGGCGCGGGAGGGCCGCCTCGAGGATATCCGGCCAGCCCGCCTGATCCTCACGCTCGAGCGTGGTCATCGCATAAAGCACGACACCCGGCGCCGGGTCGGCCAGGTGAGCGGTCAGCAACGCGAGCGTGTCACGATCGACGGGGAGGCCCGGGCCCTCGCCCAGCCGGCGCTGGACCAGCGTGTGGACACTGCCTGCGGGTAACGCCGCCCGAGGACGACGATCGTCGCAATCAACGCCGCGCCAACCAGCACCATCAGCGCCGAAAGCCCAACCGGGCCCAGTTTGAGGACGAGCCGAACAAGAGAAGGAGAAGGCCCGCCAGGCCGATCGCCAGAGATTGCAGGACGCCTTCGGCAAGCGCCTGCGTGCGGCCGCGAATCGTGGGCGGGAGCGGCTGGTAGAGAAAGGTCAGGGCAGTGGAAGACAGCGAGAAGCCAAGCCCGATGTACAGGATCTTCGCCAGGGTGGCGAGGAGAAGCACCCCTGTCCGGACAGCTTCAGCGCGCCGACCAGGACGAGGCAAACCATGTCGATGGTGATCAGAACCGGCAGAACGAGGAGCGCGTTGCGCACGCCATAACGACCGAGGATGCGACCGGTGAGAAAGATGCTCATGACCGCGGCGAGGATGCCGTAGAACACGACAACCTGGCCGATGAAGGCGCCGAGTTGGTCGGCGCCGGTGAATCGAAGCGACGCAGCCGCGTACATGATGTTGTCGACGAAGTAGTAACCAATCCACAGAAAGACGATATAGGCGAGAAGCGGCGGGATCATCGGGCCGGACAACAACGAGCGCAGGGGGACCTGCTGGACCGCGGGGGCTTGTGCCCGGCTGCGGCCGGCGTGGGACGGCTGCCCGGCTTCCAGACCCCGGCGACGCGTGCGACAGGCCCGAAGAGCAGCAAGGCGACCAGCGCGCCGCCTGCCGCACAGAGAAGCAGGTTGGCCGTGCCGAGCAAGGCGATGAGCGGTCCCAGGACAAGACCCAACAACAGACTGGCAACCCAGTTGCCGCCCGCGATGACGCCGAACGTGCGCTTGGCTTCGCGCAAATCGAACGCGCGGCCCGCGAGCGGCCAGACGACCAGGACGGTGACGTTGAGGACGAGCTGGAACCCGACCGGTAGGATGAAGATGAAAGCGGAACGCAGCGGCGTCGCGAGGCCGAGCCAGAGCACGAAACACCCGGCGGCCAGGAATGCCAGGATCCCGAGCGAAAGCGGCACGAAGGCGAAGCGATCGCTCAGCTTCAGGTAGGCGAGGTTCAGCGCGGAGACGACGACGGCGATGGCGAGGTAGGCGAAAGGCAGGCGCTGCGAGCCAAACTCGGACACGAAAAGGCCAAACGCAGGCGCCTGCATGAAGATGATCACCGCGCCGAGCACGAAATGGAGCCCCGAGATGGCAGCGGTCCGCCGTTGGTCGCCCGGCTGGAGCCCGAGAAGCAAGCCAAGGGGGGATGTCGTCTTGCGAGTGACCGGAGGACCCAATGCGGCTGCCATGCGAGAACCTCCTGGATACGCGGGCGATGAGAGAAGCCAGCCGTATCATGGCACTAAGGAGGGCGGCTGTCAAGCGGTTGCGGCAGGCGGCAGACGGCGGAACCAGCATGGGTGCGCTGATGGGAATCGCCTATGCTCTCGAAATGGAGGAGAGCGATGTGCGGGAGATCGTCAAGCGGCGTGCGAGGAGCTCGTTCCCTGGCTCGCGCGGGCCGCAGAAGTGAGCCCGACACGGCACGTAATGTTAAGAAATCCGCAAGTGATTGACAGAGCCTCGGGTTTCTGATACCCTTAACATCGCAAATCCGCATGCGGCCGGACGCGACGGAACGTCAGCGCCGGCTGAATCCTTCCACGAAAAATGCATAGGGACCGCCTAGTCACGACAACGCATACGCCGCCCACATCACGAAGGAGTGTAGCACGTGTCAACTCCAGCCCCGGCCCCGCGGCACTACGCCCCTGCGCCCGTCCAAAGGCGGGTTCTGCTCACCCTCGTCATGCTGGTTGCGCTGCTTCTTCACAGCGTTCTCACCACTCCCCGTTAACGCCGCAAGCTTCATCGTCAACACAACAGACGACTTCGCCGATCCTACGCCGCGATGGCGTCCGCGATAACGGGAGCGGTCTTTGTAGCCTGCCGCGAAGCAATCAGCGAACAAACGTCAGCGCTGGGCGCGGACATGGTGACCGTCCTCGCAGGAACCTATACACTAATCTCGCGCCTTCAGACGAAGATGCAAACGTCGCGCGGCGACCTGGATATCCTCGGCGACCTGTCGATCATCGGCGCGGGCCGGGATGCGACGATTATCGACGGAAACCACCGGACCGCGCCTTGCATTCCAGCGCGGGCGTGGCTCTGAGCGTCGCCGACCTTACCTCCGGCGCGGGACGCGGTGCCAAGCGGAGGTGGGATTCGAGCTGAAGGGCCATTGACGCTGACAAGGGCTAGGGTCGCCAACAACGCACCGACTCCAGCGGCGGAGGCATCTATGCCAGCAGCACGTTCACCATCGAGGATTCGATCATTGAGGGCAACAACGCGTGGAGTTGGAGCGGCGGTGGGATCGCTGCGGCAGCGGGCGGAACCATACAGGAAAGCGCGATCCTCGAGAATTACGCTGGGGATTTGGGCGGGGGCGTGTACGCTTCCGGCCTGGAGTGTCTCCGTCATCAATACGACCATTGCAAACAACTACTTTGGCGGGGGGTTTGGTATGCGCACCGGCGCCGCAATCTACGGCTCTGCGGGCACACCCGTTTATGTCACTCATTCTACGATCGTGAACAACGCGGCGGCGCCCGGCCTAGCGGCCCTTGACTTTTCAACAGGAACAATCAGCAACTCGATCCTCGCAGGCAACACACCCCAAGCCTGTCGCAATAGCTCCATAGGGGGGCTCTATAACCTCGAATACCCGGGAACATCTTGCGACAACGGCAGCGCCGGGTTCGTGAACGCCGATCCGCTGTTGGGCAGCCGTGGACCATATGGCGGAACGACCCCGCTGTATCCCCTTCTTCCAGGCAGCCCGGCGATCGACGCCGGCGACCCTACGTCGGCTCCACCCCCGACCACCGATCAGCGGAGCGTCGGCTTTACGCGCCTGCAGGGCGCAGCGACGGACATCGGCGCTTACGAGGTCCAGGTGTTCACCGTCAACACGCCGCTTGACATTGCGGATACGATTCCAGACGGGCTGCGCGATGCCGGCGGCGGGCAGTGCAGCCTGCGAGAGGCGATCAGCGAGGCGAATGCTCGACCGGGTCACGACGCAGTCGACCTTCCCGCCGGTATATACACGTTGACTCTGCACGGCAGTGGCGAGTACGCAAATGCTACGGGCGACCTGAACATCAGCGACGACTTCACGATGCGCGGTGCTGGTGCCTCCACCACCGTCATTGAGTGGCCTGCAGCCGATGGTGGGGCAGACCGCGTCATCAGCGTTGACGGGCTTAGCGGGATCAATTCGGCACTTAGCGGTGTGACGATCCGGAATGGAAGAGCAACCTGGGGTGCCGGGCTTGCGATCAGCTGTGCAAACACGGCCATTATTGACACTTCGATCGAGGGCAATACCGTGACGAATAGCGGCGGCGGGCTTGGAGCAGGCGCTGACGTGTGCTCGACGACGGTAGACATCCGGAACAGCAGCATTATCTCGAACCGCGGAGGCATAGACGGCGGCGGCATACACCTGATAGAGGCCATTACTTGACTCCTCACCGAAAGCTCCGTGCAAGAGAACGCCGCCGGCGGCGCGGGCGGCGGAATCTTCTCGAACGTAGGGTCTCGCTCCAAGTCCGAACCAGCGCCATCCTCGACAATAGCGCGGGGAGCGCGGCGGGTGGCATCTACACCCGTTTGGGGGATGCCTCGATCGAAAACTCGACGATCGCAGGCAATATTGCGAACGGAGCGCCGGGACTCGGGGGGGGGATCTATGCCGCGACGGGCAGCTCGCTTGATCTTCGATTCACGACGATCGTTAACAACAGACCGCGGCGGGAGGCGGCGTCGGCGGCGTGTTGGCCGAGGGCTTGTCGGCAACCGCCTCGCATACGCTGATCGCAGACAATTCGACTTCAAACTGCAACGCGGATATCGGGGGCAGCTACAATCTCGAATCGCCGGGGGCTACGTGCGGACCAGGATGGACCGTTGCTGCAAGCCCGGGGCTTGGTGCAAGGGGGAAGTATGGCGGGCCAACCAAGTTGTACAACCTCTTGTTCTCGGCAGCCCTGCGATCGACGCCGGCGATGCTGCGTTCGCTCCACCCCCGGCCACCGATCAGCGTGGAACAAACTCGCCGCGCAAAATGGGGGCTGCGGTCGACATCGGGGCTTTCGAGTTCAGGCCAGTAATCGCAGTGAATACAACGGAAGACACGCTCGACTCCAACCCGGGCGATGGCATCTCCGCGGACAGCGGCGGGCTGTGCAGCCTGCGGGCAGCGATCAGTGAGGCGAACAGCCTTGTCGGACCCGATGAAATCAGGCTGGGCGCCGCAACGTACCGGTTGGTCCTGCACGGAGCCGAGGATGGAAATCTTAGCGGTGATTTGGACGTTACTGATGACCTGACGATTACGGGACAGGGGCGCGCGAATACCATCATCGAGTGGGATGCGGCAAATCCAGCCGGGACCGCGTCTGGACCTCCGAGCCTCTGCGGGGTCAGTGCATCTCCGGGGATCACCATTCGAAACGGCAATGATACTTTCCTGGGGGAGGCATTTTGTTCGATCACGTCGACCTGACGCTTAACGACGTCGGTGTGTCGGACAATGAACGCCGGAGGCAGGCGGCGGACTGGAGGGCACCTGCGGCAACCTGACGGTCGCCGACTCGGTCATCGAAAACAATCCTCGGACACCGCCTCTGCCGGCGGCGTATTCATGGACGTAGAGGGCTGCACTGGTCTGGCTGCCGGATCTCGAACACGCGGATTGCTGAAAATGTTGCGTGAGCAGTTGCGGCGGCATCCTGTTCCAGGACATCGCTGTTACGATCACAGGCAGCACGTACAAGCAATCGGCAGCGAAAGGCGTTGGCGGAGGCTTGTGTGTGGGTGGACAGCCCGTGCAATCAACACTAGCGCGATCCTGGACAATAGCTCCGGGGTCGAAGGTGGGGTATATATCTTAAGGGAATATCAGGCATCAGCCTGATCGAGAACACGACGATCGCCGGCAACTCGGCGGGAGGGTATCTTGGGGCGGTGGGGAGCGATTTACGACAACGGTGCTCCGCTGGAGCTTGCCTTTGCGACCATCGTCGATAACCGGACGTGGGGGGGTGAACCGGGGGATTTTCGACGCGACTTGATCGGTGACCGCCCGAAACGCCATCATCGCGAACAACAGAGGCACGATACCCGATCCCGGGATTTATAACTGTATAGAGGACTAGCGGGGGCGTACAACCTTCAGTGGCCGGCAGGCGCGGGCGACTGCAACAGCGTCGCCTCCTTTGCGACAGCCGATCCGCGGCTGGGTCCGCGCGGGCACCTGATGGCGGCTCGACCCCTCGATACCCACTCCTCGCCGGAAGTCCCGCGATCAACACGGGCGACCCGGAGTTTGTCCCACCGCCCGACACCGACCAACGCGGCGGCGGGTTTCCGCGGGTCGTGGCCGGCCGGGCCGACATCGGCGCGTTCGAGTCGTCAGACGTGTTCGTGGTTGGCAGGCAGGAGATGGCCCTGACCACGGCGACGGGATTGCGCCACGGCCGCGTCCGGATGCACGCTGCGGGGGGCGATCGAAACAGGCAACGCAATCGGGGCCCCAGGCACCATCATCTTCGACGCATCAGGGGTGATCCAGCCAACGAGCGCGCTGCCTCCCATCGCCGCGCCACTGGCGATCAACGGCGGATGGAGCAAGACCGTCCTGGATGGGACATTGGCGGGTACTGCGAGCAACGGCCTTACCGTCGCGGGCACCGACAGCACCATCACCAACATGGAGATCCGCGGTTTTGACGGCGTAGGCATCCGGCTCCAGGGCGATGGCAACAGGGTTGAAGCAAACTCGATCAGCGGCAATACGGGCGCCGGGATTTCAGTTACAAGTGGGGCTGGCAACAGGATCACGCACAACAGCATCCACGACAACGGCGGCCTGGGCATCGAACTCGGCAGCGGAGTGACCGCCATCCACAAGGGTCCGCCAGACGAGGCCTACCCGAACAACGCACAGAACTATCCGGTGCTGTTCAATGCGATTGCGGGGGAAAGCACATCGGTTAGCGGCGCGCTCCACGGCGCCCCCAGCACGGACTACTCGCTGGAGTTCTACTCGAACGACGCCTGCGATTCGTCCAACTACGGCGAGGGACAAGTCCACCTCGGCGACCTCAGCGTCCCCACCGATGGTGACGGGGATGCGGCCTTTACGGCGACCGGGCTCCCCGGCGTGGCGGGCGCGGGTTTTATCACTGCTACGGCGACCGATCCGAACGGCAATACGTCGGGCTTCTCGCCCTGCATCACGGTGGGGCCGGATAATACTTCCTGGCAGCAGCCCACGCCCCTGACGCCAACAGGCAGCGGCGACCTGCTCGAAGCATCGGCTCAACAGTACCTGGATGTCCCCGGCCAGTCGCGGTGGTATCGGATCCCAGTGCCGGCGCAGAGCACGTTAGCCGTCTACCTGGGGAACCTGCCGGCAGATTACGATCTGTTCGTCTTCCGCGACGTCCAGGCTGCTTACAACGCACTCCAGAGTCCGGTGGACCCAGTGCTGGAAACACAGAACAACACACACGGGCAGGTAGCGCCGCTGCAATACCAGCCCTTGCAGTACCAGCCGCTGCAGTACCAACCGCTGCAGTACCAACCGCTACAGTACCAGCCCTTGCAGTACCATCCACTGCAGTATCACCCACTGCAGTATCAGCCACTCCAGTACCAGCCGCTCCAGTACCAGCCCTTGCAGTACCAGCCGCTGCAATACCAGCCGCTCCAATATCACCCGCTGCAGTACCAGCCCTTGCAGTACCAGCCGCTGCAGTATCACCCGCTGCAATACCAGCCACTCCAATACCAGCCGCTGGAGTACGACGAAACCGATTACGGGACCGCGCAAACGCAGACCTTGATCGGCGGATCGGCGCTGCCCGGCACGACGAGTGAAGCGGTCATCGTCAACAGCTGGAATAGCCCGGGCGACTATTACATCCGGGTCGCAGGCCGCGATGCACGTTCAGCCTGAAGCAGCCGTTCAGCCTCGACGTCGATTTGCTGACCGGGGAGTGCGGCAACTTGAACCTGGGGGACGTGAGGGACGGCAGCCTGACAGCCGACGCGAGTTCAATCCCGAGACCCTCATCCTCACCGACATGGGCCGGATGGACGGCGAAAAGGCTGCGCTCGCGGACCGGCTGGCGAGCCTGGCCGCCGGCGCGAGGTGAACGGGAAAGTGATCGACGTGGGCGCAGACTTCCGGGTGCAGGACACGAACGCCCTGGCCGATGCGAACCCGAAGTGCCCGTACGCGAAGAACCTGGTGGCCGAGGCGATCAAGCGCATCGTCGATCTCTACCGGGACCGAACAGCGCGTTGCACGACGTCGTGATCGTCGGCTCGGATCACGTCATCCCGTTCTATCGTTACCCGGACAGCACGCCGCTGGGCACCGAATCGACGTATGATGTCCCTGTGGACTCGCAGAGCCCGTCCGAGGCGAGCCTCCGTAACAACTTCCCGCTGACGCAGGATGTCTACGGCTCGCGCGTGAGCGTGTCGCTGACCGCCAGCCAGTTCCCCGTCCCGGACCTGGCAGTGGGGCGGCTGGTGCAGACGCCGGCCGAAGTCGTGTCCCTGCTCGACGCTTACCTGGGCACGCCGGACGGCGTTGCGGCTACTCCGCAGTCGTCTCTTGTCACGGGCTACTCCTTCATGACGGAACCTGCCGCGCCTGGTCGAAGATCAGGTGCGGCCGGGACGCAAACGGCGCCACAGACGTTGATCGCTCTGGACACGGACGCCTACAAGTGGAGCGCCACGGACCTGAAGGCCGCGCTGCAGTGGAAGCGGTACGATTTGCTGTTTCTCGCGGGTCACTTCAGCGCCAGCGAAACCGAAGCGGCCGACAAGAGCATCATGCCGACGGCCGACCTGCTTGCCTCGCCGGTCAACATGACGAACACGCTGGTGCTCAGTCCCGGGTGCCATTCGGGCTACAACATCGTAGCCGAGGACGCCATCCCGTGGACCCAGGCGCCCGACTGGGCGTCGGCCTTCGCGCGGAAGGGCGTGACCGTGGTGGGCGGCACCGGCTTCCAGTACGGCGACGACACGCTCCTCGAGTACAGCGACCGGTTGTACGTGGACATCGTGCGCCAGCTCCGCTACGGAACCGGGCCGGTGGCGATCGGCGATGCGATCCTGGCGGCGAAGCAAGCCTACCTGGCATCCACGCCGAGCATGGGGCCGGTACACCAGAAGTCCCTGCTCGTGACAACCCTGTACGGGCTCCCGTCGTTCAGCGTCAACTTCCCCTACGGCAGGGAGCCGGCGCCCACACTGCCAAACATCGTCGGGCCAGTCACGCCGGTGACCGATGTGCCGGGAGCGACCTTTGGGCTGCACATTGCGGACGCAACGGCCGATTTCTCGCTCACGCGCAACACGATCGCGGTGCAAACGACAGAAGGGGAGAACGTCAGCGCGATCTACCTGAGCGGAACGCAGGGCACAATGATCAATCCAGGCGAGCCGGCACTGCCGCTTGAAGTGCGCGACGTGAGCATGCAGGGGCAACTGCTGCGAGGGGTGGGCTTCTGGGGCGGAACGTACGCCGAAACGGAGGGCGTCCGTCCGCTGATCGGCGCGCTGGCGACGGAAGTGGGCAGCCGGATGCCGCCCTTCTTCGCCGCTGCCCAATATCCGCAACAGCCCTGGATCGCAAACTACTTCGACAAGCTCGTGGACCCGCAGAGCGGCGAAACCCGGCTTCTGATGATGCCGGCCCAATACCGGTGGCCGGATCCCACGTCGGCGAAGGCGACTGAACGGAAGTTCAGCAGCATGGCGTTCCGCCTGTTCTATCTGCCGCATCCTTCGACGGCGCCTGTGCCCAATGCGACCCGCCCCGTGATCTTCGACGTCACAGGAGCCGAGGTGACAGGAGCCGAGGTCACGGGAGCTGAGACCAATGGCACGGTCGCCTTCAAGGCGCACCTTGCTGCAGACCGTGTCGCCGGCGTCCAGCAAGTCTGGGCCACGTACACGGCTTCGGGCGGCAGCAATGCCGGGAAGTGGCAATCCGTGTATTTGGCTCAGGACCGAACAGACCTGAGCCTGTGGCAGGCGAGCGTCCCACTTCCGGCCGACAGCGCGGCAGGCGACATCCGGTTCATGGTTCAAGCCGTGAACGGCGTGGGGCTGGTCGCGCTGGACGACAACCAGGGGGCGTATTACAGGCCAGGTCCTCGGCCGGAGGCGCAGGCCTCCACACAGCTCACCATCGAGCCAATCGCCATTTCTGGGACCTACGGCTCGCCTGCCACTTTCAAGGTGACCCTGAACAACGCGCAGGGTGTAGGACTGGCCGGGCAGCACGTGACGGTCGGCCTCCGCGAGCTGCGAACGACAGCTGTTACCGGCACTGACGGACGGGCGAGCGTTACCCTCGGCCTCCTCGTGCCCCCGCAATCGTACCAGGTGTACGCGCTGTTTGACGGCACACCCGAACTCCTGCCGGCCAGCGCGACCGCAAAGTTCCTGGTGGGGGCAATGGCTACAGATCTGGCGCTGAGCTCACCGACCAGTCCCGTCGATCCACAGCACACCAGTATCGCGGCGACCTTGACAGCAGGTGGCAAACCGCTGCCGATGCAGACGGTTGTCTTCGTCTTCGAGCCGATAACGCCAGCGAATGCCTCGGGGACAGTCGTGCGGCTCGCAGTAACCGACGATGAGGGAAAAGCAGCGCTGGATGCCGCGCCGCTGCAGGCGGGCAGCTACACTGTAAATGCCTATTTCGGGCAGACGGTGACCCCGGGCGGGGGTGATGCGGTGGGACAGGCTGCGGTTGGCTACTCCAAGAGCAGCGCAGGTCCGGTCAGTGTCCCCGTGAAGACACCGACTATGCTGACGGTGGCTGCGCCCGCAACGGCGACCAGAGGGAGACCGGTCAGCGTGGGGGCAACATTGACCGGTGGGGGACAGGCCCTCGCCGGGAAGAAGGTCGTCTTTGCAGTCAGCCGGGGCGGGGCAGTAACCGAATGGAGCACGGGCGTCACAGCTTGGGATGGGCGCGCCACGTTCTCCGTGTCCAGCCCGCTAACGCCGCCCTACAACGTGACCGCGTACTTTGGTGGGACCTTCAGGTTCCCGGACGGCACCACCCTAAGGGTGGATGACCCGGATTACGGGACGAGCCAGGCGTCGCTGACCATCACGGGCCGCACGCTGATCGTCACGGCGAAGGACGTCACCAGGCTATACTGGACGCCGAATCCCACCTTCACCTATACGGTCACCGACGGGAACGGTGCGGACCGGCGGAGCGCCCTCGCGACCCAACCTATCTCCGCGACGGCTGCCACTGAGAAAAGCCCTAGTGGCGCGTATCCCATCAATTGCTCCGGCGCGGCGCCGGCCTCGGTGGACTATACGGTAGTCTATGTGCAGGGGAACCTCATGATCTGGCAGTACGCTCCTCCGGGGACTCTCTGCCTGGGCCAGCCGGGTCACACCATACTCGAGCCGGTGAACGCGGACGGCACAAGCGTCTTCAAGCTGGGGAGCGCGGTCCCGCTGAAGTTCCGGGTGTGTGACCCCACGGGACGGTCGGTGGGGACGCCGGGGGTCGTTACCGATTTCAAGCTGATTAATACACTCAGGGGAACCGAAGCGCAGGCGATTAACGAGTCCGCGACTGCCCCGGCAGGCGATTTCTCCTTCCGCTGGGATGCCGTGCGCCAGCAGTGGATTCTTAACCTGTCGACTGCGGGTATGAAGAGCAAGCAGACCTACTACTATCGCATTACCTTGAACGACATGACAACCATTGCATTTCGCTTCGGGCTGAAGTGATGGAAGATCCTACTGCCTACATTCCGATCGACCGCCGGCACGCGTTGGCGCGGGGGGCAACCCTCCCCGAGTACGTCCAGGGGGCGGCGCTCTTTGCGGACATCTCGGGCTTCACCCCGCTGACCGAGGCGCTGGCCGAGGAGCTGGGCCCCCTGCGAGGGGCCGAGGAACTCACGCGCCACCTCAATGCAGTTTACGATGCGCTGATTGCGGAATTGGACTGCTACCGTGGCAGCGTCATCGGCTTCAGCGGCGATGCGATCACCTGCTGGCTCGACGGGGACGACGGCTTCCGCGCAACTGCGTGCGCCCTCGCCATGCACTCGGCCATGCAGCAGTTCGCCGCGGTGCGGACCGTCTCTGGTAGGACGATCAAGCTCACGGTCAAAGTCGCCATCGCGGTGGGCGGGGCGCGGCGGCTCCTGACCGGCGATCCGGCCATCCAGGTCATCGACGTGCTCGCCGGCGCGACGATGGATCGCCTAGCCGCGGCGGAGCATCTGGCGGGCGCGGGGGAGACTGTCGTAGACCCGGCTGCCCTGGCTTCGCTGCGCGGCCGGGTCCGCATTGGGACCTTGCGGGAGAGCGAGGCGGGGAGAACCTACGGTGTTGTCGAAGGGCTTGACGTCACGGTCGAGCCTGTGCCCTGGCCTGCGCTGCCGCAAAACGCGATCGGCGAGGATAGCTACGGGCAATGGTTGATACCACCTGTTTACGAGAGGCTGCGGGTGGGGCAGGGTGAGTTTCTCGCGGAGCTGCGGCCGGCCGCGGCGCTGTTCATGCGCTTCAGCGGGATCGACTATGACGCGGACCCGCAGGCAGGCGAGAAGCTCGACGGCTACATCCGCGACGTCCAACATATCCTCGCGCGCTATGACGGCACCTTGATCCAGCTCACCCTTGGCGACAAGGGGAGTTACCTGTATGCAGCGTTCGGCGCCCCGATCGCCCACGAGGATGATGCCCAACGGGCGGCGGCGGCGGCCCTGGACCTGCGGACTATGAGCCGGTGCTCTACGCTCGCCTGCAACCCACAGATTGGCCTCACGAAGGGCCGGATGCGCACCGGAGCATACGGCAGCAGCGCGTGCCGCACTTACGGGGTACTCGGGGACGCCGTCAATCTCTCGGCCCGGCTGATGGGCGCGGCCGCGCCCGGGCAGATCATCGCGACATCCGCACTGCGGAAGCTGACGGGCGACGCACTGTCCTGGGAAAGCCTGCCAGACGTGAAGGTGAAGGGAAAGACCGCCCCCGTACAGATTGCCTTGCTGACCGGCGCCAAAGAAACGCACGCGCTGCACCTCCAGGAACCCGCTTATGACCTACCCATGGTGGGACGCGAGGCCGAGCTTGCATCGATCGAGGCGAAGATGCGGCTCGCGCTTTCTGGCCGGGGGCAGGTCGTCGGGATCACGGGCGATGCGGGTATGGGCAAATCTCGGCTGGTCGCCGAAGCGATTGCGCGCGCCAGTCGGTCGGGGATGAGAGGCTACGGCGGCGAATGCCAGTCGTACGGGAGTCACGCGAGTTACCTCGTGTGGCAAAGCGTGTGGCGTGACCTGCTGGGGGTCGATGGAATACGATGCCTTAACGACCAGGTCCAGGCGCTGGCGGACAAACTGGAGAGGCTGGCTCCGGCGCTCTTGCCGCGCCTCCCGCTGCTTGGCCCGGTCCTGAACCTGCCCATTCCCGATAATGAGCTGACCGGTTCGCTAGACGGAAAGCTGCGCAAGGCGGGGCTCGAACGGCTGCTGGTCGATTGTCTCCGGGCCGAAGCAAAACAAGGACCGCTGTTCATCGTGCTCGAAGACTGTCACTGGCTGGACCCGCTCTCGGCCGATCTCGTGGTCGAGCTGGCCCGGGCGCTCGTCGACATGCCGGTATTATTGCTTTTGGCTTACCGTCTGCCAGAGCCGGGCGGGCCTGTTTCGGGGGAGGTGCGCGAGCTTTCGCACTTCACGGAGATCAGTTTGGCCGGGTTCACGCCGGCCGAGGCCGAGCAGTTGATCCGGTTGAAGTTGGAGCAGGTCTTCGGGCGCCTCGATAAGGCTCCGGCGGGCCTCGCAGCCAGGCTGGCGCAAAATGCAGAGGGAAACCCGTTCTATATCGAGGAACTGGTCAACTACATCCAGAGCAAAGGGATTGCGCCGACGGATACCGAGAGGCTGCTGGCGCTCGATCTACCCGACAGCTTGCAAAGCCTCGTCCTGAGCCGCATCGATCAACTGGCCGAAAATCCACGGGCGATTCTGCGCGTCGCCAGCGTGGTGGGGCGGGCATTTCGTGCGGCGGTGCTGTGGGACATCCGGCCGCAGTTGGGGGAAGCCGCGCAGGTGCTGGCCGGCCTCGACGTCCTGCAGCACGCCGATCTCACGGCGGTGGACAGCGAGCCCGAACAGACCTACCTGTTCAAGCACGTCCTGACCCAGGAAGTGGCGTACGAGAGCCTGCCGTTTGCCACACGGGCGGTCCTTCACGAGGCCATCGCGCAGCACTTAGAGAGCGGGTACCCGGGGAACCTCGACCAGTTCCTCGACCTGCTCGCACACCACTACGACCGCAGCGACAACACCTTGAAGCGCTGCCTGTATCTACGCAAGGCGGGTGAGGCGGCCCAGGCCCGGTACGCGAACACTACGGCCGCGAGCTACTATCGCCGGGTGCTCCCGGTGCTGGCGCCCGCCGAGCAAGTGCCTGTTATGCTGAAGCTAGGTAAAGTGCTGGAAGCCGCGGGCGAATGGCAGGCGGCAGCCGAAGAATATGCTGCTACGCAGCGGCTCGCCGAGCAACTCGGAGACCGCGCGAGCGTGGCCTGGGCCGAGACCTGGAGCGGCGAGCTGCACCGCAAGCGCGGCGACTATGCAGAAGCGTCGAGGTGGCTGGCTCAGGCGCGCGCCGGCTTCGAGGCGCTGGGCGACGAGGCCGGCACGGCGCAAGCACTCCACTTTTCCGGGTCGGTCGCCTCACAGCAGGGCAACGCGCAACAGGCCCGAGCGCTCTACGGCGAAAGCCTTGCCATCCGGCGCCGGCTGGGCGACAAGCTCGGAATCGCCAGCCTGCTCAACAATCTCGCGATTGTGGCTGACAACGAAGGGGATCACCAGACCGCCCGCGACTACCTGGAGCAGGCACTCGCGATACGCCAGGAGACGGGGAACAAGTGGTTGATCGCGATTTCGCTCAGCAACCTGGGCGGCGTGGCCTATTACCAGGAGGACTACCGCAACGCACGCGCCTGGCTCGAAGAGGCGCTCGCGCTGTTCCGGCAGTTCGGCGACCCCTGGAACCTCGCCAATTCGCTGAACAACCTGGGGAACGTGGCGCGCGAAGAAGGTCAATGCGAGGAAGCGCGGACGCTTTACCGCGAGAGCCTGGACCTGTTCCGGGGGTTAGGGGACAAGTGGGCCTTGACCTATCTCCTGGAAGACGTCGGCGCCCT
This sequence comes from uncultured Chloroflexia bacterium, assembly GCA_963800615.1. Classification (GTDB taxonomy): domain Bacteria; phylum Chloroflexota; class Anaerolineae; order CG2-30-64-16; family CG2-30-64-16; genus JALOOB01. Next base: position 10,294 of record CAWDBO010000008.1, on the reverse strand, counting down.
ATTCGCTCGCTGCGGCCAAGCCCGCGATGCCCTCCGGCTGGCAGGCGCTGCCGACGCGCTGCGCGCGGCCATCGGCGCACCACTCTCGCCGGCGGAGGTGGAGAAGCTGACCGAGCGGCTTGCGCCGGCGAGATCTGAGTTGACCGGGGAAGCACAAGCCGAGGCCGCGGCAGAAGGCCGGGAGGCGCCGCTTGACGCGATCCTGGAGCAGGCGGCTCGCCAGCTCGACTAAAGCTCTCCGACCTCCGAATGAAGGGGACGACCCGGAAGGTCATCTTCAAGATCGACCCTCGCCGCCGCCGGGCATTGCCTGGCGGCGGTTTTGTTCGGTCGGAGACTCCCGGGCCTCTCGACGGGCCCGCATTTGCTCGCACGCTTACGAAACGGGTCCACGCTTGTGGTAGAATACGCGCGGATGCCGCGTCGTGCAGCACCGTCAAAGGGGACGCGGGAAACGGAGAGAACCTCTCAGCCATGCGATATGACCGTATGCCATACGACGTCGAAACCCAATACCGCGACGCGAGCAATCTCAATGCCCGCATCGCCCTGCACTCACGCTTCAGCACGAACCCGGCCGGATGGATGCGCTGGGCTTTCGAGCAGATGCGCCTGGAGCCGGGGCAGCGGATCCTCGAGGTCGGCGCGGGGCCGGGAACCATCTGGGAACAGAACCTGAACCGGGTGCCTCCCAGCTGCGACATCACCCTGACCGATTTTTCCGGGGGCATGGTCGAACAGGTTTATGAAAACCTCCGAGGCAGCGAGCCCCACTTCAACATCCGCCGCGCCAACGCCGAGGACCTGCCGTTTGACGACGACAGCTTCGATCTCGTGATCGCACACTACATGCTCTATCACGTCCCGGACATTCCGCGCGCTTCGCGAGTTCCGCCGGGTGCTGAGCCCAGGCGGCCGCGTGCAGGCCGGCACGATCGGGCGCGACCATCTGCCGCGAGATCTCCGAGCTGGTGCGGCGCTTCGACCCTAACAATCCCTACGACACGGGCGGACCCGGCGCGCGATTCGGGCTGGAAAACGGCGCGGAGCAATTGGAGCGGTTCTTCGAGAACGTCCGGCTTCATGTGTATGAGGACAGCCTGCTGGTGACAGAACCCGACCCGCTCGTCGACTACGTGGCGTCGATGATGCACGTGGGCGCGGAGTTCGAGGGCGAGCGCCTCGAGGAGTTCAAGCGTTTCGTGCGCCGGGAGCTTGAAACGAACGGGCCGCTGACTGTTCGGAAGGCGCAGGGCATTTTCGAAGGCGAGCGCGCGGGGAGCGAGCAAGGCGAGCAACGATGAAGAGCAACCAGGAACTACAGGCTGAGATTGCTGCGCTGAGCGTGGACGACCAGGCGCTCGTGCGCGAGTTCGTGGCGTACCTGCGGTGGCGGCAAAAGGCCGATCCCTGCGAGGACGAGACAAACCGGGAACGCGAGTGGCGCTACAACTTCCTCGAGTACTTTGCGGATGCAGACGTGCGTGCGGCCAAGGACATCAAGGGCATGGAAGTGAAGGCCGCGGTGGCGGCGGTTAACGGCGAGGAACGCCCCGCGCTGTGGGAGCATCCGCCGGTCAACGGCGAGGCGCTTGTCGAATACCACGTACCGGTGCCGGCGGGGCTGCGGAACCTGCGGCTGCGCTTCGCGATGGGGATTCGAGACGGGTCGCAGGGCAAGGACCAGCTGGTCGCGTTCCGGGTGCGAGTGGACGGCTGGCAGGTGTGGAGCCGGGCAGCGTGGCCCAGCCGCTGGGAACCGGTCGAGATCGAGCTGCCGTTCCAGGCGGGCAACGTGCTGCGCCTGGCGTTTGCGACGGATGGGCTCGGGAGCCATCGATTCGCGTGGGCGGCATGGGCCGAGCCGCAGCTAGTGGGAGACATGGGGGGCTGAGCGCGACCGAGTGTTGGCGCTAGAGTGAGCAGGCGGGGGGAGGCTGGCTATGGATTTCGACCTGTCCGAAGAACACAGGCTATTGCGGCAAAGCGTCCGCGGATTCGTCGACAAGGAGATCGCGCCAAAGGCGCGCCACATCGACGAGAGCGAGGAGTTCCCGTGGCCGGCCATCAAGGGGCTGGCAAAGCTGGGCTTGCTCGGGCTGAACGTGCCGGAACAGTGGGGCGGGGCGGGCGCGGACCACCTGAGCGCCGCCATCCTCCTGGAGGAGATCGGCCGGGGCTGCGGCTCCACGGGGCTGATCGTCGCGGCCCACCTCGGGCTGGCGTGCGGACCGCTGGCCCTGTTCGGGTCGGAGGAGCAGAAGCGGCGCTGGCTCACCCCCATGGCGCGAGGGGAGATGCTGGGCTGCCTGGGGCTGACCGAGCCCGGCTCCGGATCTGACCTACGGGGCACACGCACGAAGGCGGTACGCGACGGCGACAGCTGGGTGATCAACGGCGCCAAGATGTGGCTGACGAACGGCGCGGAGGCCGGTGCGGCGATCCTGCTGGTCCGGACCGGAGGGTTTGACGAGGAGCGCAGCGGGCGGCTCAGCCATATTATCGTGCCCACCGATGCGCCCGGCGTGCACTTCGACCCGCCGGAGCTCAAGATGGGGCTGCACGGGTCGCATACGTATGCGCTGACCATCGAAGACGTGCGGGTGCCTGCGGGCAACTTGCTCGGGCCGGAGGGCCGGGGGCTGGCGCAGACGCTGACCGTGCTCGACGGGGGCCGGGTGGGGATCGCCGCGCTCAGCCTGGGGCTGGCGCAGGCGGCGTACGAAGCGGCGTGCGAATACGCCTCCACCCGCAAGACGTTCGGCGCGCCGATCAAGGAGCACCAGGCGGTGGGCTTCATGCTGGCCGACATGCTGACCGAAATCGAAGCGGCCCGCTGGCTCGTCTACCGGGCGGCGTGGCTGCGCGACCAGGGGCGGCCGTACACGAAGGAAGCCTCGATGGCTAAGCTGTTTACGACCGAGGTGGCGGAGCGAATCGCACGGAACGCGATCCAAATCCACGGCGGGTTCGGTTACAGCCGGCAGTATCCGGTCGAACGCATCTATCGCGATGCACGTCTGATGACGATCGGCGAGGGCACGAGCGAAGTGCAGCGGATGGTAATTTCCAGGTTTGTGTAGCCAAGACACCAGGTTTCTGGGAGAAACCTGGTGTCTCTGTCCGAACAGAAGGAGGGGCCATGACAGCGGAACATCCCCTCGTGCAGCTTGCCCGGAGGACAATCGAGGCTTACGTGCGGTCGGGGCACAAGCTGAGGCTGGATGAGGCGCCGCCGGACATCGCCGGCGAGCCGGCGGGCGCGTTCGTGACGCTGCACCGGACCAGCAGCCATGACCTGCGGGGCTGCATCGGCACGATTGAGGCCACGCAGGAATGCCTCGCCAAAGAGGTGATCAGCAACGCGATCTCTGCAGCCACCCGCGACCCGCGCTTCCCGCCCGTCACCCCCGAGGAACTCGGCGACCTGACGATCGACGTGAGTGTGCTGCACCCGGCCGAGGCCATCAAGTCGACTGCGGAACTGGACCCGAAGGTCTACGGCGTGATCGTGCAGCGAGGCTGGCGCCGGGGGCTGTTGCTGCCCGACATCGAAGGGATCGACGACGCGGAGACGCAGGTGCGCTATGCGCGCATGAAGGCGGGGATCGGGCCAACTGAGCCTGTCGAGCTGCAGCGGTTCAAAGTGGAGAAGTATGTCTGAGGAATCGCGTCTGCTTGAGGTGGCGCAGGCGCGGCACGCGCGCGAGCTGAGCGCGCTGCTCGAGTTCTCGAACCGGCTGCTGGGCCATCACAGCGTCGACAGCCTCATGCGGCACCTGGTCGAGGAGGTGCGCCGGCTGCTCCGGGCCGATGCGGTCTCGATCCTGCTCCCTGATCCTGCAACCGGGCGCATCGTGTTCCGGGCTGCGAGCGGCTGGCGGCACGACCCGGTGGCCGCAAGGCACTCGGTGAGCTTCGACGAGCACAGCGGGCCGGGCCGGGTCATCCTGACGGGCGAACCGCTCGTCATGACGGACGCGGTTGAGGATCCGCAGGGGATCTTCATCCCGGACTGGATGGCCGCGGAGGAGTTCCGCGGGCATTACGTCATCCCTCTCGTGGCAGACGGGCGGCCGATCGGCGTAATGGCGGTCGACACGCGCCGGCCCGCGCCGCCGAACGACGACGACATCCGGCTGCTGCAACTGATGGCAACCCAGGGCGCGTTGGCGCTGGAAACGGCGCGGCTCCAAGAGGAGGCTTTGCGCCAGGAGCGGCTGGCCGAGCAGCTGGAGGTGGCGCGCCAGATCCAGCAGAGCCTGCTGCCGGACGACGCGCCGGAGGTGCCCGGCTGGGACTTTGCGGCGGCCTACCGGCCCGCGCAGACGGTTGGCGGAGACTTCTACGATTACTTCTACCTGCCGGGTCCGCCGCTGCGGATGGGCGTGGTCATTGCAGACGTCGCAGACAAGGGCGTGCCCGCCGCGCTCTACATGGCGCTGAGCCGCACGGTGATCCGCACCAGCGCGCTGGGCGGGAGGCGGCCGGCCGCGGTCCTCACGAAGGCCAACACCATCATCCGGGAAGACAGCAAGTCGGATATGTTCCTCACGGCATGCTATGCCACGTTCGACCTGGGCTCGGGGCGGATGGTGCTGGCGAACGGGGGGCACAACCGGCCGCTGCTGTGGCGGGCGAACGATGGCACCGGCGCCGAAATCCGCACCCGAGGGATCGTGCTGGGCGCATTCGAGGAGATCACGCTGGAAGAACGGGAGACGGTCCTAGACCTGGGGGACGCGCTGCTGCTCTACTCGGACGGCGTGACGGACGCGAGCAACAGTCAGGGCAAGATGTTCGGCGAGGAACGGCTGCATGCCGTGCTGACGCAGCACGCGGAGCGCGGCGCGCACGGCCTGATCGAGGCGATCCTGGACGCGATCACCGAGTTCACGGGCGGGGCGGCGCAGTACGACGACATGACGCTCGTCGCCATCCGGCGGCAGCCAACCCTGCCGGAAGAAGGCATCCCCGTCGACTGGACGCACGCGAGCTTCCCATCGCAGCGCATGCCCGCGTATGTGCGGCGGCGAGCCGTGTAGCGTCGAGCGCTGAGCAGAGTAAAGGGCCGTTCCGGCTTCCCGGAACGGCCCTTTTGAATTTGCACGGCTACGCCGGTGGGGTCTCAGCCTGGACGGGTGCGAAGGTGAGGCCGTTTGGGTCGACGTCGACGGTGATCTGCGAGCCCTTGGGCGGGGAGGCGGTGAGGAGCCAGTCGGCGAGCGGCTCGCGGAGGTTCTTCTGGATGATGCGGCGGAGGGGACGCGCGCCCCACTCGGGGTGGTCGTTCTGGGCGAGCATCCAGGCCTTGGCCGGCTCGCTGATCGTGAGCGCTACGCCCTGCTCCTGCAGCATCCTGACTTCCTTCTTTAGCAAGAGGTCGAGGATCAGGCGGAGCTGGTCGGACGAGAGCGGCAGGAACATGATGATCTCGTCGAGGCGGTTGAGGAACTCGGGCCGCAGCGTCTGGTGGACGACTTCCATCACCTCCTCGCGCATCTCGTCGGTCATGAACGGCTTGTCGAGATACTGCGACCCCAGGTTGCTGGTCAGGATGATGACGGTCTCGCTGAACGAGGTCGTGCGGCCCTGGGCATCGGTCAGGCGGCCCTCCTCCATGATCTGGAGGAGCACGTCGAGCACGCGGGGATGGGCCTTCTCCACCTCGTCGAACAGGACGACGGTGTGCGGGCGCTGGCGGACCTTCTCGGTCAGCTGCCCGCCCCCCTCATAGCCCACGTAGCCGGGCGGCGCACCCACTAGACGATTGACCGTGTGATCCTGCTGGTACTCGCTCATGTCGAGCACGATCATCGCGTCCTCGGTGCCGAACATGAACTCGGCAAGCGCCTTGGCGAGCTCGGTCTTGCCGACGCCGGTGGGGCCGAGGAACAGGAACGAGCCGATGGGACGCTTCGGGTCCTTCAACCCGACCCGGGCGATCTTGACGGCTCGGCTGACCGCGAGCACGGCTTCATCCTGGCCGATGATGCGCTGGTGGAGCGCGTCGACCATGTGGGCGTAGCGGGCGCGCTCGTCGAGCCCCAGCTTGCTGACCGGGATGTCGGTCATGACGCTCACGGCGACGGCAACGTCGTCGGCGTCGAGCACGCTGTCGCTGCGCTGCTCCTGGCGGGGGGCGTCGGGGGCTGGCGCGGCCTGAGCTGCGGCGGCGTCGGGCGCGGGCGGCGCGGGATGGGTCTGGGCGGAGGACTGCGCGGCGAGCTTTAGCAGCGCGCCGGCCCGGTGGAGCACGGCGAGCGCGGAGGCGGGCAGCGGGGTTCCGGCGACGTAGCGCTTCGCCATGTTGGCCGCGGCGGGCAGGGCGCCGTCGTCGATGGTCACGCCGTAGTCGTGCTCTAGCTCGGACTTGTGGACGGCCAGGATCTTGACGGTCTCCTCGGCGGAAGGCTCGGGCACGCGCAGGCGGTGGGTGTTCTCCCGCACGGTGCTGTCGGCGGCCAGGCGCTCGTTCCAGGCCGAGTCGGTGGTGCTGCCGACGACGACGGGCATGAGGTTGAGGAGGGCGCGCTGGACGGAGCGGATCCCTTTCGGGAACTCGGGGTTCATCGTGGCGCTGCCGAAAAACCGATCGATGTTCGGGATGAAGAGGATGCCGTCGCGGGCCTGCTGGAGCGAGTTGTCGATGGCCTTCTCGGCGTCGAGCAGGAGCGCGTGCTCGGAGACGGTGACGAGGTTGCCCAGGCCGACCGGGCCCTTGCCCTCGGCCATGAGAAGCGCGACGCCCTGGACGAGCGACCGGCGGCCGACGCCGGCATCGCCGACCAGCATGACGTGGCGGTGGTTGGCGAGCGTGAGCAGGCCGAGGAGGTCGTGCATCAAGTCGTCGCGGACATAGACGGGCGTGCCCCCGCCGCTCTTGGCCTGGGCGACCTGGTCCTGGCCGGCGGTGCGCTTCGTCTGCGCCTGGCTGGTGAGGCGGCTGGCCAGGGTTTCCCGGGCGATGCCGTACCGGCGCAGGATTCCGGCCGTGCCCACCCGCGCTCGGCCAGCCCGCCCAACGCGTGCTCGGTGCCGACCTGCGTCTCGCCCGCGGCCTCGGCGATGCTGCGCCCCTCGTCGAGCACGATGAGCATCTCGGTCGACAGGCGGATGGGACCGTTGGCGCCCTGGTAGACGAAGTCGGCGTCCTGCCCGGGCGCGGCGCGGGCGAAGGCCTCGGCAGAAGCTGCCAGCTCGTCGAGCCGGAAGCTGCGCTCGGCAGCGAGGGAAACCAGGACGCGGTTCGCGGCGGTGCCGGGCTCGCGCACGAAGGTGAGCAGGAGCATCGCAGGCGTCAGCAGGGGGCGGCCGGTGGCGCGCATGCGCAGGGCCGCGGAATTGAGCGAACGGGCGAGTTCGGGTGATGGAATGTTGGGGTTGAGCGTACCCACGGTTGATTACGTCCTTGGATGAGTGAATTGGCAGGGTACAGTATAGCGCGAAATGGGGGTTTGGGCTCACCTCTCCCCCCGACCCCCCTCTCCTATCTGTGGATAGGAGAGGGGGAGGTTCGGACCGGGATGGGGGCGACGCCTTGAGCGCAGATCATTGGGACACAGCGCATGGACATGGTCGCGAAACGGGGCGGCCGCGGCGGGGCGGGCTTGTTCGCTGAGTTGGCCTGGGCTACAATTGAGGTCAGCAGCAAACAATGTGGACCGCGCAGACGCAACGATTCAACACCAAGAGAGCCGCCGATGCCCGCACCCGAAAGCATCATCCAGAAGGTCCAGCAGTTCGACCTCCATCGCGACCAGTACCGCAGCGCGGCCTTTAGCGAGGCGGAGGCGCGGGTGCAGTTCATCGATCCCTTCTTTAAGGCGCTGGGCTGGGATATGGACAACACGCAGAGCTTCGCGGAACAGTACAAGGAAGTGATCCACGAAGACAAGGTGAAGGTGGGGGACGCGACCAAGGCGCCGGACTATTCCTTCCGGATCGGGAAGGAGCGGAAGTTCTTCGTGGAGGCCAAGAAGCCGGCGGTCGATATCAGCCACGACGTGGAGCCGGCGTACCAACTGCGGCGTTATGCGTGGAGCGCGAAGCTGCCGCTCTCCATCCTGACCGACTTCGAGGAGTTCTCGGTGTACGACTGCCGGACGAAGCCGGACAAGGGCGATAAGGCGTCGACGGGCCGCATTCTGAAGCTGACGTACAAAGATTATGTCGAGCGATGGGACGAGATCGCGGGGGTGTTCGGCAAGAAGGCGGTGTGGGAAGGCGCGCTGGACAAGTTCGCGGAGGCGAAGGCGGGCAAGCGCGGGACGGCCGAGGTGGACGACGAATTTCTCGGCGAGATCGAGCGGTGGCGCGAGCTGCTGGCGCGCAACCTCGTGCTGCGGAATCCTGCCCTGCGCGGCCGCGATATCAACTACGCGGTCCAGCAGATCATCGACCGGATCGTGTTTCTGCGGATTTGCGAGGCGCGCGACCTGGAGACGTTCGAGCAACTGCGGGGGCTGCTGAACGGCGGGCACACGTACGAGCGGCTGCAGGAGCTTTTCCGCCGGGCGGACATGCGCTACAACTCGGGGCTGTTCCACTTCGAACAGGAACGGGAGCGCGCGGAGGCGCCGGACACGCTCACCCCCGGGCTGGCGATCGACGACAAGGTGCTGAAGGACATTATCGAGCACCTGTATTACCCCGAAAGCCCCTATGAGTTCTCGGTGCTGCCGGCCGACATCCTGGGCCACGTCTACGAGCGGTTCCTCGGGAAGGTGATCCGGCTGACGCCGGGCCGGGTCGTGAAGATCGAGGAGAAGCCGGAGGTGCGGAAGGCGGGCGGGGTGTTTTACACGCCGACCTATATCGTGGACTACATCGTGCGCGAGACGGTGGGTCCGCTGGTGGAGGGGAAGGCGCCCGGGCCGACGGGCGGGGTGAGCAAGCTGCGCATCCTGGACGCGGCGTGCGGGAGCGGGTCGTTCCTGCTCGGCGCGTACCAATTCCTGCTCGACTGGCACCTGCAGGAGTACCTGAAGGAGCCGGAGCGGTGGCAGAAGGGCAAGCGGCCTGCGTTGGAGGCGGTGAGCAGCACCGGCGGCTTGTACCGGCTGTCGATCGAAGAGCGGAAGCGCATCCTGATGAACAACATCTATGGGGTGGACATCGACCCGCAGGCGGTGGAGGTGACGAAGCTGTCGCTGCTGCTGAAGGTGCTGGAAGGCGAAGGGGTGGCGGGGCAGATGTCGATGTTCCCGGAGCGGGTGCTGCCCGATCTGGGGCGGAACATCAAGTGCGGGAACTCGCTGATCGGGTGCGATTTCTATGATGGACGGCTGGAAGGGGTGGATGAGGAGAGCGAGCGGCGCATCGAACGCGTTCGACTGGAAGGACGAGTACCCGGAGGCGATGGCGGCAGGCGGGTTCGACGCGGTGATTGGGAATCCGCCGTATGGTACAGTGACGGACGAGGCGACGAAAGCTTACATAGGATGTTGCTTTGAAACCACGGAAGGTCGCGCTGATACGTACGAGTTGTTCATTGAGAAGGGCTTGAAGCTCACTCGCACCGGTGGGCGCTTTGGGGTACAATTGTGCCCAGCCCCCTGCTGACAAACCTATACACCCGCAACCTCCGCAAGTTCCTCCTAGAGCGGCACACGATAGTTGACATCACTAACTTCGGCATGGATGTCTTTACTGATCCGACTGTTCATACCTGCATTCTCGTCGCGGCCAACAATCCCGCCGTCGCCGCAGCATGAAGTAAGCGTGCGGAAGCAGGTACGGGAGATAGCGGAACTCAAGGCCCCGCATGACTACCGCGTTTTGCAGCAAGATCTCGGAAACAATGCCTCGCGTTCCATTGATACTTTGTTGACCCTGCCATGACCCACCTAATCCGCCGACTGGAAGCGAGATCTGTCACATTGGGCGAGACGGCCTTCATCCGCCAGTGTATCAAGACCGGCGATGACAAATCCTACGTAACATCCAGTGCATCACCACTTCCCGACCCGTGGAAACCCTCGCTTCGCGGACGAAGCATGGATAGATACGTGACGTACGATCAAAGTTTGTACGTCAAGTACGGTCCCTGGCTGGCGCGGAACTGGCAGAATCGAACCTTCTATGAGACCCCCAAGCTCGCTGTGCGGGAAACGGGCAATCGGCTCACCGCGACGCTGGACGAAGACAACCGCTTTTTCCTGAGCTCTCTCTATTCTGTATATTGGAAAGCACCTCGGCATCCACAGTCACTCAAGTTCCTGCTTGGCGTGCTTAATTCAAAGGTGAGTACCTTCTTCATCAAGGCCGTGGCGTTTGACCTCACTAAAGGGGC
>CAWDBO010000007.1:0-6371 GCA_963800615.1 uncultured Chloroflexia bacterium | reverse complement strand
GCGGAGACTCGGAAGGCTTGCCGAAATGTGGGAAACCTGCTGAAACCTGACAGGTTTCGAAACCTGTCAGGTTGGCGCGTGTCAGGGGGCGATGGCGATGGCCAGGACGTAGGTGGCTGTGCCGGCGCCCGAAGCAACGCGGACGGTGATGCGGTAATCCTGGGTCGAGGGCAGGACCAGGGAATACCAGGGCTCGCCGACTTCGACCCGCTTGTAGGGCTGCCCGTCCGTGACGCCCACAATGGAGAAGTTAGCTTCCGGATTCGCCGACACCACGGCCACGCGCATGGGCTGGCCTTTGCGGGCCTTGAGGAGATAGCTCGTCGATCCGGTGTCGCTGACCCGGCCCTGGAGACTCACGACTGTGGCGCCGGCCGGGAAGTTGATGCGCTGAGCGTCGTCGGGCGGTGGCGGGGTGGCGCCGGAGCGGACGATGATTTGCACGTAGAACGGCGTGGCGCCCGAAGCGCCGAGACCGAACAGCGCGCCGTTCGATCGCCTGAACTTCCACTCGCTGCGGTAGGTCCCGTCTGCGACCGGCGCCTCCATCTTGATGCTGATGTCGGCAGTCTGTCCCCGGGCCACCTTCTCGTTGAGCGGCACGCGGGTCGACCCGGTTAACATGGAGCCGCCCACCATCTCCAGCGTGTCGACGGTGGTTCCAGGCCCCCACGGGCAAGTGCCGTCGTTGCGGATACGCCAGGTCTTGACAAAGGACTTGCCCGGAGCCATGACCGTGTTGTCCGGGATCGTCCCGTCAGCAACGTAGGTCGCGGTGGTAGGTGCATGCCGTTTGGGCAGCGGGCGATCCGGCGACGGGCGCCGCGCTCGCGAGTGGGACGGCAAGCGCCAGCGACACGACCACCAAGGCAATTACTCGAACAAACTCACGCCCCTTCATCCACCAACTCCTCCTGCAACCGCCAACGGCGGCTGCTCCGACGTGGGCAGCAGCCCAGCCGCAACTGCCCACAATGCCAGCAAGTTCAGGTTCCGCCGCGGCTGGTCGTTACGCAGGGCGGGCTGGCTGCGCAGGTAAGCTACAAGGGCCGCGGCATCTTCGTCGCTCATGCCGTAGTACTCGCGGCTCGGGTGGCCGACAAGCGGCAGGCCCGACCGGTCGATGCCCTCACGGATGGCGCGGACCAGCTCGCCATCCTTCCACCCCTGCACGTCGCCGCCCGGCGTCAGGTTGCGACCGTAGACTACCCCATACGGGCCCCAGGAGGCAGCGAGGTTTGTCACTCCTCCGTTCAGATACGGTGATCCGTCGACCGAATGACAGGGGACGCACGACTGAGCAAGCGCGCGGCCGCGGGCGATCGCCTCGGGCGTCATCGCGACCTTGACCTCGGCCACGCCGCGGCTGCGAGGCACGTTCGTCTGCCACAAGCCGTACAAGGCCGCACCGAAAGCGGCGACGAAAGCCAGCGTGAGGAGCCCGGTGAGGAGTCCACCGAGCAGCTTAAGCGGCGAGGTGACGGGAGCGCACCGATTTGAGGAAGAGGGAAAAGAAGACGTACGCGAGGAAGACCAGCGCGCCAAGGCCGAGCAGGTTGAGGAGCATGACAACCTCCGTCACGAGCGGCTACAGCCGCAGCCAACGCCGTTTACCGTGGGTTCAATTTGAGCTAGAATGCAGCAACGTGTAGCGATCGCTGCGACACGATTCTAGCGCAGGCGCGCGACAAATTCAAGTGTCGAGGTGTTATGGGGTCGAACGGCGGGCCGGCTTTGCAGGTAGGAAACGCGAACGGCGTCCTCGTGACGCTGGTCGCGATCTTCCTCTATGCCGTGGGGGCGTTCGTCTTATGGCTGATCTCCCGACGGCTGGCGCGGCCGATCGTGCTGCTGGGGCGCCGGATGCCGGGACGGAGCCTCATGGCGCCCTCGCGGCAGAAGACCTTGGAGAGCCTGATCGCCAGCCTGATCTCGTTGATCGGCTTCATCCTGGCGATGATGGGGATCTTCGGGCTGTTCGTCGACTCGGAGCGACTGATCTGGATCATCGGCCTGTTCAGCGCCGCTTTCGGCCTCGGCGCGCGGGCGCTGGTGGCCGATATCCTGGCCGGCACGCGGTTCATCTTCCGCAATACCTTCACTATTGGGGAGAAGGTTGAAATGAGCGTGGGTGGGGTGACGGTGGAGGGCGCGGTCGAAGAGGTGAACGTCACGAATACGCTCCTGCGCGCCCAGTCGGGCGAGGCGTACGTGGTGCCGAACGGCGACATCCTGGTCATCCGGAACTTCAGCCGGGCTCCCTATTCCGCCGCGCGCATCCGGCTGTTCGTCAAGGCCGAGCAGCTCGGCCGTGCGCTGGACGTGCTGGACGGGATGAGCGAGACGGTCAGCCGCGAGGTTCCAGAGGTGATCGAACCTTTTCAGGTCGTATCGACGTCTGATAGCATGGGCAGCAAGATCGAGCTGACGGTCCTGGCGCACTGCGCTTACGCCAGGGCGGCCAGGGTCAAGCTGCAGCTGATGGACCTGATCTTCAGGCGGCTGCGAGAAGCCGGCGTGGAAATCGTCGACTGAGGCGGGGGAATGGGGTCGATGGAGCACAAGGAGCGGATCATGAGACATACACTGTCAACCGGCCGCGTCGCGAGTGTGATAGTCGTGCTTGTCCTGATTAGCGCGGCATGTGCGCCGATCCCGATGAGGCCCTCCAGCATCACGCCCACCGTCAGCGTGTTCATGCCGGGGGTCGGAAAGGTCGAGCCCGGCGTGTCGCCGCTCCAACCGACGGCCACGCTGCCAACCGCTGCGGGAGCGCCGACGGAGGCCGCGGCGACGGCACCTGCTCCGACGGCCACGCCCGCGGGGCCAAGCCCGACACCTGCGCCGTCGCTGATCGGGCCAACCTGGGAGTGGGTGTCTTCCACCTTTGCGGACGGGACCGTCCTGGCGTCCGGGGACTCGACGCGCTACACGTTCCAGTTGCTCGGCGATGGGAACGCGGTGGTGCAGGCAGACTGCAACTTCGGTTCGGGGACATTCGAGGCAGCCGGCGAGGCGTTTTCGTTCAAGTCGATCGGGACGACCAAGGTGGCATGCCCGCCCGATTCGCTCTCGTCGGCCTTTGTCGCGCAGCTGCTGAACACGGAGTCGGCCCGGTTCGAGGCGACCGAACTGGTGCTCTCCTTAAAGGAGGGCGCAGGGACCATGCGGTTGCAGGCAGCGGCCGAGCCGGTGGCTGAGGTTGGGCCGACGGAGACGGCCGTGCCGCCGGTAACGACGGAGTTGCCAGCGACACCGGCGAGCCCCACGGCGGCCGCGGCCACGCCGACGCTGCTGCCCACGGCGACCGTGCGCAGCGCGACGGCGACGATTCCAAGCCCGGCGGACGTGGTCACGGCAACCGTGCTGCCCACGCTCAATAGCTCGCAGTGGGTGCTGGTCAGCCTGACGGCGGAGGGGCAGGCGCTTCCACCGGTGGGGCCGGCGCCGATCACGCTTGAAATCGCGGCGGACGGCAGCCGCATCTCGGGTTCGACGGGGTGCAACCGGTTCCAGGCAACGATCGGCAAGGACGCGTCGGGTGCGGCGGTGCTCGGGCCGGAGCTCGCCACGCAAAACACCTGCGCTCCCGAGATCATGGTGCAGGAAGTGAAAGTCGTCGACGCCTTGTTGCGTGCGCGCAGCTACGTCTTACAGGGCAGCGAACTTAGGTTTATCGATTCCGCGGGGAGAGACCTGCTCGTGTTTGTCAGGAAGTAGACCGGATGGACGAACGAAGAACGGTGCGCCAGCCGTCGGGCTGGCGCTATGTATTGATCGGAGCACTGACCTTCATCTTTGCAGCTTCGCTGCTGACGGCGGGGCTGGTGTTGGGCGGGGGCGCGGCGCTGGTCGACCGGGTGCTGACGGGCGTGGGGCTCATCCCGCGGGCGGCGCCAACGCCGCAGTTTGTCTCGGGCGAGGCCATCGTGCAGGAGATACGGCAGGTCAGCCGGCTGGAGACCACGACTTACACAATCGAACGGGTTGTGGAGGCCAAGGAGTCCGATTCAAGCCTGCCCGACTGGCTGCGCGGCGACCGGCTGCTGCTCATCGCGCACGGCACCATCGTCGCGGGGGTGGACATGGAGGAGCTGAAGCCGGCGGACGTCGTCGTCTCGCCCGACGGGAAGGCGATCACGGTGACGCTGCCGCCGGTGGAGATATTCAATCGGGAGAGCATCCTGAACAACGAGAAGACGCGGGTCTATGATAGGCAGACGGGGCTGCTCACCACGCCGAACCAGGACCTCGAGACGTTAGCGCGCCAGGCTGCCCAAGGGCAGCTGCTGGAAGCCGCGTGCGAGGACGGCATCATGCAGCGCGCCACGGACGACGCGCAACAGATGGTGAGCAAAATGCTGTCGTTGATGGATATGAAGGCAACGGTGCGGGCAGGCGCCTTGCCGCCGTGCACGCCGGACTGACCGCAAGCCTCAGTCCTTGTCGAACCCGTCCCGGCCAAGTCCCCCTGCCGGCGCCTCCTCCTCGCAACGTGGAAATGCTCACCGAAGACCTCGGAGAGAAGTACGCCGCACTACAGCCGCGCCGCATTGTTACATATAAGATTGATTCTCCGTGCTATGTAAGCAAAGTACTAGGATTCTGTTGATGGAAATGAAGGAGTAAGAGATGGAGTTAATGAGGGCGATCACGATCAACAAGCCGCCGGAGGAGGTGTATGCCTTTTGGCGCGACTTCCGCAACCTGCCGCGTTTCATGCTGCACTTACAGGACGTGCAAGTCATCGACGACCGGCATTCGCATTGGGAGACGCGCGCGCCGATTATGAAGGACAAGACGCTTGGCTGGGATGCCGAAATCGTGGACGACCGGCCGAACGAGCTGATTTCGTGGCAGTCGCTGCCGGATGCGGATGTGCCGAACCGCGGAACGGTCCGCTTCAACCCCGCGCCCAGGGACCAGGGCACGGAGGTACGGGTCTTCATGGAGTACGAGGTGCCCGGGGGTCCGGTCGGCAAGGCGATGGCCGGGCTGTTTGGCGAAGCGCCCGAGCGGCAGGTGTACGATGACCTGCGAGCGCTGAAGTCCGTGCTCGAGACGGGGGAAATCCTCTTCTCGGACTCGTCCATTCACGGTAAGCCACATCCCGCACAGCCCGATTCCAGCATCTCCGAGGGTGCAGCAATCAGGGGGACCGTGGCATGAAAGCGACGATGTGGATGGGCAAACAGGACATCCGGGTCGGCGAGGTCCCGGATCCGAAAATCCTCAATTCGCGCGACGCGATCATCCGTGTCACGTCGACGTGTATCTGCGGGTCGGACCTGCACATGTACAACGCGTACATGATGGGCATGGAGAAGGGCGACGTCCTGGGCCACGAGTTCATGGGCGAAGTGGTCGAAGTGGGGCCGGGGGTGAAGAACCTGCGAGTGGGTGACCGGGTGGTCGTGCCGTTCCCGATCGTGTGCGGCGCGTGCAATGCGTGCCAGGCGGGACTGTTCGCGGCGTGCGAGAACTCGAACCCGAATGCCTGGATGCAGGAGAAGGCGTGGGGCCACGCGACCGCGGGCATGTTCGGCTACTCACACCTGACGGGCGGCTTTGCGGGCGGCCAGGCAGAGTACGTGCGTGTGCCGTATGCGGACGTGGGACCGTACAAAGTGCCCGAGGGGCTGACGGACGACCAGGTGATCTTCCTAACCGACGTGTTCCCGACGGGTTACATGGCCGCGGAGATGGCCGACATCCGCCCGGGGACGGTCGTGGCGATTTGGGGCGCGGGGCCGGTGGGCCAGTTCGCGGCTGCGAGCGCGCGGCTGCTGGGCGCGGAGAAGATCATCGTGATCGACCGGCTGCCCTACCGCTTGCGCATCGCCAAGGAGAATTCCGGCGCGATCCCGATCAACTTCGAGACGGTCGACTTGGGCGAGGCGCTCATCGACCTGACTGCGGGCCGCGGGCCAGACGCGTGCATCGACGCGGTCGGAATGGAATCGGTGGGGCACGGCCCGCTCGCAGCGATGGACCGGGTAGCCTCCGCCACCCGCCTGATGCCCGACCGGGCGACGCCGCTGCGCGAGGTGATCCAGTCCGTCCGCAACGGCGGAAATATCTCGATCATCGGCGATTACATGGCCCTGGTCAACGAGGTGCCGATGGGCTCGCTGATGAACCGGGGGATCACGGTGCGGACCGGGCAATCGCACCCGCAGCGCTACATCCCCAAGCTGTTGGAGTACATCCAGAGCGGGCAGATCGACCCGACCTTCATCATCACCCACCGGCTGCCACTGGACCAGGCCGCGCACGGGTACAAGATCTTCAACGACAAGGAAGACGAGTGCTTGAAGATCGTGATGAAGACGAAGATGTAGGGCTGGAGTCGAGACCTCCGAGGTTTTCCA
>CAWDBO010000006.1:0-44357 GCA_963800615.1 uncultured Chloroflexia bacterium | reverse complement strand
CGCTTACGCTCGGGCCGCAGGAGCTGCACCAGGTTGGCGACGCTCAGCGGCTGCCCGTAGTTCAGCATGCCCAGCCGGAACACCTTGGCCGCGACCCAGATGCTCGCCCATGCCGGCCGCCAGCAGCAGGGCGTAGCTCAGGACGAGCTGCCAGGTGGGGATCAGCGTGACCCCCCAGCGCATCGCGATCGTCATCAGCGACGTCGTCGGGAAGAGCGTCAGGCCGACCAGGATCGGGCTGTCGGGATTCGTGAAGACCAGGACGAGGAAGAAGAACGGCAGCGCAAAGAGCAGGTTGAAGAAGCCGGAAATCTGCTGGCCCTGGTTGGTCTCGGTCACCATGCTGCCCACCGTGATCATCATGCCGGCCAGGATGACGTAGGTCGGCAGGAACCAGAGCGCGGCCAGGACGATCGTCGTGCCCGGTATCTGGATATCGCGGAGCCAGGCCACCTGCGTGCTGCCCCAGACGAGCGCGGCGAGCAGGGCGACGAGCCAGACGCCGACCTGGGTGAGCGCGACGCCGATCAGCCCGAGCGCCTTGCCGCCGATCAGCTGGAGCGGCGAGACCGACGTCATCATCACCTCGACCATGCGGTTCTCCTTCTCGGTGGTCACGGCCTGGAGCAGGTAGCCGCCGGAGCTCATGACGACGATGATGAAGAAGAAGCCGATCACGAAGGGCAGGAAGACCGACACGAAGAAGCCCTCTTCGGGCATTTCGCGCGGGTCGTCGGCCGAGCGGTAGTTGAGCTGCACGCCGTCGAGCAGGACCTTCTGCGCATCCGCGGGCGCCTGGGTGAGCAGGTGCGCGGTGAGGAAGGCCTCGAACGCCCGGCGGGCGCTGGGCGCGGGCGACTCGCCCCAGGTGAAGAGACTGACGTGGCGCGAAGCAAGGTAATCGGCAGGCAGCAGGTAGTAGGCCTGGATCGCGCCTGAGCGAAGCGCGGCGCGGGCGGCTTCTTCATCCGCAAACGGCTGCAGAACGGGCGCGCCCTTGTCCGGCTCGTAGGATGAGACCGCGGCGCCCTGCGTCACCTCCGCCAGATCGACATACCCCACCGGGCGGTTGTCAGCCTTGGGCATGGACACGAAGACTGCGATCGCGGCGATCACGGCGATGAAGAGCGGCATGCCGACGAGCGAGAGGATGAACGAACGCTTGTGGGCCAGCCGGGTATACTCCGCGACCGACACCTTCCAGACGTTACCCATTGGCCGCCTCCCGGGCAGGCGCGGCCGCCGGCAGCTCGACGCCGCCAGGACCGGCCTCGTCCGCCGGCGCGTCGCCCGTGTCGCCTGAGACGACGCGAATGAAGATGTCGTCGAGCGAGGGCTCGGCCAGCTCAAACCGCTCGACGTGCGCGCCGTCCTGCTCGGCGAGCGCGCGGAGCACCGCCTGGGGCGTGGCGCCGGCAGCCAGCGAGAGCCGCCAGTGGTTGTTCTCCTGCCGCGCTTCGAGCACGCCCGGCAGCGCCGCGAAATCCGCCTTGCCGTGGACGAGGACCGCGTTGGTCGAGAACTCCCGCTTGATCTGGTCGACCGGCCCGTAGAGCACCACCCGGCCCTTGTCGATCAGCACGATGCGGTTGCACATCGCCTCGACCTGGTACATCAGGTGGGTCGACATGATGATCGCCTTGCCCGCCTGGGCCTGCTCCTCCAGCATGTCGATCGCCATGCGGGTGTTGACCGGGTCGAGGTTGGCGAACGGCTCGTCGACGACGATCAGGTCGGGCTCGTGGACGAGGGTGGCGATGAGCTGGGCCTTCTGCTGCATGCCGCGGCTCAGGTCCTGGACCTTCTTCTGGCGCGCGTCCCACAGGTCGAGGCGCTTGAGCCACTTCTCGAGCCGGCGGGTCGCCTCCTTGTCGGACAGCCCCTTGAGGGTCGCCAGGTAGTGCAGGGTCGGCTCCAGCTTCTGGTCGCGGTACAGGCCGCGCTCCTCGGGCATGTAGCCGATGCGATGCTTCTTCGCCTCGGTCATCGGGCCGCCGAAGAGGCTCACCTCCCCGCAGTCGGGGCGGAAGATGTCGAGCATCATGCGGATGGTCGTCGTCTTGCCCGCGCCGTTGGGGCCGAGCAAGCCGAAGATTTCGCCGGGGTACACGTCGAAGGATACCTCGTCGACCGCACGCAACGCGCCGAAGGTCTTGCAGACGCCGTTGATCGAGACAACAGGTTGAGCCATGAGCCACTCCGAGTATTCCGAACGGTGCGGCAGGCGCTCAACCCCGGACAACTCGTCCGCATAGTGTACAGCATTCGTCATCAAGGATTCTAGCACGAAAGCGCGGCCGTGCCGGTATGCCGGCTCCCGGAGGCTGACAGGCGCCGGCCGGAAATGTCATCCTACCCCGACCCCGTTCCGGACTGAGTTCGGGAGTGGGGAACTGTGAACGTCTAATGGGATACGCCGGAGGGGGCCGGGGTTGCGCGGCGCGAGGTTGCGCGGAGCGACCGGTTTTGGGGTACAATAGGGTAACGAACCCAAGGAGGTGCACGCATGGCCGGTTTACCCATCGTGAAGATGACGTTGTACAAACACGGCGTCGGATTCTTTACCCGGCAGGGCGAACGGCCCGGCGAAACGGTCGGGCTGGAGTTCCGCAAGGAGGAGATGAACGATGTGCTGAAGAGCCTGACCGCGGTGGCGAGCGGGCGGGCAGGTGCTCGGGGTGGATTACCAGACGCCGGAGGACAAGGAGGCGCTGCTCCGGCGGTCGTCCATCCGGCTGTCCGACGAAGCCAGCCTGCGCGACCTGCTGCGCGACGTGCGCGGGCCGGCGGGTGCAGCATCACCACCACCGCGGGCAGCCAGGCCGGGATCGTCGTCGGCGTGGACCTGCCGGGCGAACGCGAGCCGATGGATGCGACGGTGCTGTCGCTGTACCTCCCCGAAACCCGCGAGGTCATCCCGGTCCGGCTGGGCGACATCATGCTGCTGACGCTGGACGACGACCGGGCAGCCGCGGACCTGGGTGTACTTCCTCGAGACGAGCCTGACCGAGGAGGACAAGCGGGCGGTGACGGTGCGGCTGTCGCCCGGCGCGGAGGCCGTCAGCATCAGCTACATCGCGCCCAGCCCGGTGTGGCGCGTGAGTTACCGGCTGGTGGCCGATGAGGTCGATGACGCTCAAGGACGGCAACGGTCTTGCTCCAGGGCTGGGCGCTGTTCGACAACACCCTCGACGAGGACCTGGAGAACGTCGACATTACCTTCGTGGCCGGCATGCCCGTCAGCTTCATCTACGACCTGTACACCCCCTTCACCCCCGAGCGGCCCGTGATCCAGGAGGAGGGCCGGGCGGTGGCCGGCGCCGGTGGAGTTCGAAGCGGCGATGCCGATGATGGCGGCGCCGCCGCGCGATGGCGCGCAGCATGATGGTGGCCGAGGAAGCGCGCCGGCCCAGCCCGGCGGGCCAAGCCGCGGCGGGAGGATTTCGCGGCGTCGACGAGCATCGCCGCAACAGGCCAGGCGCAGGGGGAGTTCTTCAGCTACGTCGTGGGCAACCCGGTAACCGTGCGCCGAGGCCGGTCGGCCATGGCCCCGATCCTGCAAAGCGAGGTGAAGCTGGCGAAGGAGCGGCTGTACAACGGCCAGAAGCACCCGCGCAACCCGGTGATCGCGATGCGCTTCAAGAACCTGACCGGCCTGACGCTCGAGCGCGGGCCGCTGACCGTGCTGGAAGCGGGCGAGTACGCGGGCGAGGCCATGCTGCCGTTCACCGCGAGCGACGGCGAAATCTACCTGGCGTACGCGGTCGACCTCGGCATCACGGTCACCGAGGAAGGCGCGAGCGAGCGGCGGCTGGAAGGCGTGGCGATCAAGGAAGGGCTGTCTCGTCATCCAGGAGTGGGACATCCAGGCGGTCAAGTACCGGCTGGAGAACCGGGGCCGGACCGATGCGGCGTCACCATCGAACACCCGGCGCTGGGCGGGCTACGAGGCATTCGAGACGCCCGAGCCGGCCGAGCGAACGAGCCAATACTACCGCTACGTGGTGAAGGTGGAAGCGGGCAAAAGCGCGACGCTTCACCGCGAAGCAGCGGCGCTCCGTTTGGCGGCGGGAGGAAATCCGCAACCAAAACATGGCGCAGCTGGCGAAATGGCTGCGGGACCGGGCGCTGGACCAGGCAACCTACGACCGGCTGGCCGCATCCTTGCCATGTACGAGGAGATCGGGAAGCGCGAGCAGGAGATCCAGAGGAATGCGGCGAGCCGGCAGAAGGTGCTGGAGCAGCAGAAGACGATCCAGGGCAACCTGGCGAGCCTGAAGGACAGCGGGGAGGAAGGCCAGCTGCGCACCCGCTACGCCCGCACGCTGGCCGAGCAAGAGGACCGCCTGGCCGCGCTGGACCGCCGCGACGAGGAGCTGCGCAAGGCGAACGAGCAGACTCAGCGGGAGATCGAGGCGGCGGTCAAAGAGCTGAACTAACCACAAAGACACCAAGAACAGAAGGTCCACAAAGAGCTTTAGCTAAGCCTTCGTGAACCTTTGGTTCTTGGTGTCTTTGTGGTGAGAGCCGCTTTCGCTACCCCAGGATCTCGCCGCACCGCGCCCAGCACCGTGTCGATATCTTCGCTCGTGACGTGGTAGTTGGTCACGGCCCGCACCCGGCGGGGGTCCATGTCGGTCATGCGGACGCCGTACTGATTCAGCCGCTCGCAAAACGAGACCGCATCCATATCGGGGCGCTGGATGCGGAAGAAGACGATGTCGGTCCGGCAGTCCACCGGCTCGACCTCGATCCCCGGCATTCCGCCAGACCCGCGGCCAGGGCCCGGGCGTTCGCGTGGTCCTCGGCGAGGCGGTCGACCATCTCGTCGAGCGCCACGATGCCGGCTGCGGCGAGGATGCCGACCTGGCGCATGCCGCCGCCGAGCACCTTCCGGTTGCGCCGGGCGCGCGTCGATGAAGTCGCGGCGTGCCGCAGATCACCGAGCCGACCGGCGCGGCCAGGCCTTTGCTGAGGCAGAAGGTCACCGAGTCCGCGTTCGCACCAGTTCCTTCGCTTCCACGCCGAGCGCGACCGCCGCGTTGAACAGGCGGGCGCCGTCGATGTGCAGGCGCATGCCGTGGCTGTGCGCCAGCTCTGCAACCTGCTGCGTGTACTCGGCCGTGAGCGGCGCGCCGCCGCACCGGTTGTGCGTGTTTTCGAGGCAGATCAGGCGCGAGCAGCGGGGCGTGGATGTCGTCCGGCCGGATCGCCGCCGGCGAGCTCGCCCAGGTCCATCGTGCCGTCGGGCCGGTTGCGCACGAGGTGCGGCATGATGCCGCCGAGCGCGGCGCAGCCGCCCTGCTCGTAGCGGAAGGTGTGCGACTGGTCGCCCATGATGGCCTCGTCGCCGCGGCCGCAGTGCGTCAGCAGGCTGACCAGGTTGCCCTGCGTGCCGGAGGAAACGAACAGCCCGGCTTCCTTGCCGAGCCGCTCGGCCGCCTTCTCTTCGAGGCGCTGGACGGTGGGATCCTCGCCCCAGACGTCGTCGCCCACCTCGGCATCGGCCATGGCCTGGCGCATGGCGGGCGTGGGCTAGCGTGAACGTGTCACTTCGCAGTTCGATGATGTGCATAAACAAAAAATCCTCCCTTGTGCAGGGAGGATTATACCACACGGTTCCGGTGAACCTCCGAGGTCTTCGTGAACCTCGGAGGTCTACGGTGGTTAGCCACGCTCAATACTTGCGCACGAGCGCGCGGTAGGCCGCGGGCTGGCGGCACTGGAAGATCTGCGACTCCTCGCGCACCGCACGGATTTCGTCCAGGTCGACGGTCGCCACTGCGTAGCCTTCCACCGCGTCGTCCAGGCAGGTGTGAAGCTGGCCGCGCGGGCCGACGAGCATGGACTCGCCGCCGAAGGTGTAGCTCGGCTCCTTGCCCACCCGGTTCGCCGCGGCCAGGTACACCGCGTTCTCGCACGCCCGAGCAACCGTGTACGCCCGCCACGCCTCCATCTGGTCGCTGGTCCAGGCGGAGGGCGCAGACGATCAGGTCCGCGCCGTCGAGCGCGAGGCCGCGGGCGACCTCGGGAAACGCGAGGTCCCAGCCGATCATGATGCCCAGGCCGCCGAACTCGGTGTCGAAGATCGGCATGCGATAGCCCGGCCGGAACGCGAGGCGCTCCTCGCCCTGGAGATGGAGCTTCCGGTAATCGCCCAGCAGCTCGCCGTCCGGACCGATGACCACGGCCGCGTTGAAGAGGATGCTCTCCACCTTCTCCTTAACCGGCATACCGAATACGACATAGACGCTGAACTCGGCCGCCTTGCCGGCGATGTAGGAGACCGCGTGGCCGGTGATGCGCTCGGCGAGCCGCGTGAAGTTCAGGCCGCACTCGTAGCCGGACAGCGCCAGCTCGGGGAAGACGATCAGGTTCGTCGGCTGCTCGCTGCAGATGCGCTGGATGTAACTCCCCATCCGGCGCAGGTTCTCTTCATTATCGTTAAGCGCCGGCGTCATCTGTGCCAGGGCGATGGTCACTTCTCGCATCAGATAGACTCCTATCGTCAGATCTACATGACCAGATTTTAGAACATTTGTTGGCAAATTGGCAAATCGCTAATCGCTCGCAGCCGCGTTATGTTGCCACAGCCGCTCGACGTGGTCCATGCCCCGCCATCCAAACCGCTGGAGATCGACGTAGCCGCGGCCGTCGAACACGACGCCCTCCTCTTCGAGCAGCGCGCGCTGCATCTCCGCCGTGACGTCGACGCGCGAGATGCTGATGCGGCCGTGGCTGTTGATGACGCGCTGCCAGGGCACGTCGTCGATGTGGCTGGACCGCAGCGCGCTCAGCGCCCAACCCACGGTCCGCGCGGCCTGCGGATGGCCGAGCAGCGCGGCGATCTGGCCGTACGAGGCCACCTTGCCGCGTGGGATCTGGCGCACCACTGCATAGACACGGTCAAAGAAGCTCGGTTCCATGAAAACCCCCCGTCGCCAGCGCATCGTAACGTGCAGCGTCATGAACTTGTGCGATACACAAGAGATATTCTACTACGGCCGAGAGTACAGGGTTAACTGATTGTGTGATAGGATAGCCGCGTCCGATCCTGCCTTACCATCTTTCGGACAAGGGCTCACGAGAAAGGCAGTCGGATCATGGGGAATCCACTCAATCCGTTCGGGATGAAGCTGGCGACAGCGGACGCCGGCGCACACAGCAAGCGGCGCTCCGGGTTTGACTCCACAGACAACAACTGGCTGCTCATGGGTGACGACCCCAACCGCACGGTGCGCGCGGGGCGCCGGCGGCGCACCGAAGGCGACCCATCCGAGCGCGAACGCGCGGAGGCGCCCGAGCGCCGCGACACGCACGCCCTCATCGGGCGGAGGCGGCGGGGGGTGGCTCGGCGGCGGAGGTGGCTTCGGCATGCGGCGGTCGGGCGGCGGCTTCAACGTGCCCGGCGGGACGCGGGGCGTTGCGGGCGGCGGGATGGGCCTCCTTTTCCTGTGCGCGATGATCGTGTATTTCCTCTTCTTCAACGGCGGAGGAAACACCCCGACGACCGACCAGCAGAGCGGCGGCTTCAGCCAGAACCCGCAGCCGACCGAAAGCGCGGGCGGGCTGCTCGGCCAACTGGCCGGAACAGAGGGGCCCTTGCCCACCCTGGCGCCGCTCGCGACCGCCAGGGCCACCGCCCGCCCCGGGCCACGGCCGTCCCGACGAGCGAGCCGGCAGCCGGCGCGGGCGGACAGGCAGCCACATCCGGAACAAAGCCGGGCCAGACGTGGACGGTGATGCTGTACCAGGATGCCGACGACAAGATCCTGGAAGAGGACATCTTCGTCGACTTCAACGAGGCCGAACGCGCCGGCTCGTCGGACCGCGTCAAGGTGGTGGCCCAGATGGACCGCTACAAGGGCGGCTTCACGGGCGACGGCAACTGGACCAGCACGCGGCGTTACGAGCTGACCCGGGACGAAGACCTCAACCGGATCAACTCGAAGGTCATCTCCGAGGGCGAGGTGAACATGTCCTCGGGCGATACCCTGGTCGATTTCGTGACCTGGGCCGCGCAAAACTACCCGGCCGACAAGTACGTGCTGATCCTGTCCGATCACGGCATGGGCTGGCCGGGCGGCTGGTCGGACCCGGACGCGGGACGGCAAGGGCAGCAGATCGACCGCCGGGTGCCGCTGGAAGCGGCCATCGGCGACAACCTGTTCCTCGAACGAGCTGGACACGGCGCTCGGAAAGGCGCGGCAGGCGGCGGGCATCGACAAGTTCGAGCTGATCGGGCTGGACGCGTGCCTGATGGGCCACGTCGAGGTGATGGACGCGCTAGCCCCGCACGCGGCCTACGCGGTGTTCTCGCAGGAGACCGAGCCCGCGCTGGGCTGGGCCTACACGGCCTTCCTCTCGCAGCTGGCGCAAAACCCCGATACGGACGGCGCGACGCTGGCCAAAGGGATCGTCCAGAGTTATATCGACCAGGACCAGCGCATCGTCGACGACCAGGCGCGCAACGAATGGATCGGCCGCGGCAACCCGACGCTGGGCGGCGCATCCGCGCAGCAGGTCAAGAGCCAGCTGGACCGCGACATCACCCTGACGGCAGTCGACCTGAGCCAGACCGGGAACCTGATCCAGAAGCTGAACCAGCTCGCCTTCAGCATGCAGAACGCGGACCAGAACGCGGTGGCAAAGGCGCGGCGGTACACGCAGTCGTTCACCTCGATCTTCGGCCAGCAGGTGCCGCCGTCGTACATCGACCTCGGCCACTTCCTCGTCCTCTTGACCCAGTCGACGAAAGACCAGGGCGTCAACCAGGCCGCCCGCGAGCTGGCGCAGTCGCTGACGCAGACGGTCATCGCGAAGAAGAACGGCCAGGGCAAACCCGGCGCGACGGGCCTGTCCATCTACTTCCCGACGGGCCAGCTCTACCAGAACGCCGCGGCCGGCCCGCAGTCCTACACCGCGATTGCAAACCGCTTCGCCCAGGACTCGCTGTGGGATGAATACCTGGCATTCCATTACGGCGGCCGCACGTTCCAGGAGGACACCAAGGGCGTTACGGCCCCGGCCGCGGGCGGCCTCACGCGTGCGCCGGGGACGGGCAAGATCACGCTGTCGCCGGTGCAGAAGGACAAGAGCCAGGTCGCGATCCGCGACAAGGTGCTGCTGAGCACGAACGTCAGCGGCGACAACATCGGCTACGTCTACTTCTTCACGGGCTACCTCGACAAGAAGAGCAACTCGCTGTTCGTGATCGACCGCGACTACCTGGAGGCAGCCGACACGAAGGAAGCCGGCGGCGTGTATTACCCGGATTGGGGCCAGGGCGATTTCAAGCTCGAGTTCGAGTGGGAGCCGCTGGCGTACGCCATCAGCGACGGGCAGAACCGGGTGCAGGCCGCGCTCCAGCCCGAGAGCTACGGCCAGAGCTACGAAGACACTGTCTACACGGTCGACGGCATCTACACGTACCAGGACGGCGAGCAGCGGTACGCGCGGGCATATTTCCGCGACGGAAAACTGCGCCAGGTCATGGGCTTCAACCAGCAGGACGGCGACCCCGGCGCACCCCGCGAGATCACCGCGACCGCGGGCGACAAGTTCACCGTGTACGAGACGTGGCTGGAGCCGGACGGGCAGGGCGGGCTGAAGGAAGGCCGGCAGGAAGGCGGCACGCTGACCTTCCGGGAGGACCAACCGTTCGAGTGGGTGGAGCTGGATGCGGCGGCGGGGGATTACGTCGTGGGGTTCATCGTGGCGGACATGGAAGGGAACACGACGGAGGGGTACACGACGGTGACGGTGCTGCCGTAGCAATACGGCGCCGAACCGGAATAACTATATGAGATGAAAGAGCGCGCACGAGATCAGACGTCAGGGGTGACGACCCTGATCTTGTGCGCATGTTCGGGCATATTGCGCCTCATTCGGACGTCAATCGTCCAGACTTCTCCATCCACCGCCTCGGCAAGCGCGAGATACGACGCGTCGTACAGATTCAACAGCCGGTATTTCGTGGCGATATCCCAGGCGCCCGTCAGCAGCTCTGAAAGGGGCGCCAGGGAGATGTACTGCACAAGCGAATTGAACGCGGCCAACGACCGCGCCGCGCTTGCCTCGCTGATCAGTCCCCGCACAGCGTGCTTCCGGATGCTCGTGCCGACCTCGAGCAGGAGGAGACTCGGCGCGTGCATTTGCAACCCCTGCACTTTCCACTGCTCCCACAGCGAACGGGCGATCTGCGAGGTTGGCTCGGCGAGCACCATGCTGGCCATGAAGCTGGCATCAGGAATGATCGCTGAGCTCATCGGTACGCTCTTCACGCGATTCGCGGATGATGTCGGCTGAACTTGGCAGATACTCGCCTTTTCTCTCGGCCAAGATTTCGGCGGAGGCGGCGCGGGCTTCGTCCAAGGCGCGCCGCCAGCCCTCGCGCTGCGTTTCACTCTGCTCCAATGCTTGCAGCCTGATGAGATCAGCGTAGCTGACCAGCGCCAGCACGGGCTTGCCGTGACGCTCCACGACAACCCGCTCCCCGGTA
Source organism: uncultured Chloroflexia bacterium (assembly GCA_963800615.1). Taxonomy (GTDB): domain Bacteria; phylum Chloroflexota; class Anaerolineae; order CG2-30-64-16; family CG2-30-64-16; genus JALOOB01. Next base: position 33,856 of record CAWDBO010000006.1, on the reverse strand, counting down.
TAGGCCACCCGTGTCACCAGTTGCGCCAGATTTCGCCGCGCTTCCGCCACAGACACAGTCTCCATAGGACCTCCTTCTGTACATGTTGTACATATTGTACATATTAAGCCGTGTTCCAGTCAAGCTCGCTGCGTTCGAGGTCCCTTCTACGCCGGCGCCTCCGCTTCTCGCGGCAGGCCCGGAACTGGCGTATAATAAGTCAACTGCTTCCCGTCCTTCCCTCCAGTGAGGTAAAGAGATGAGCATTCGATTTGCGTTCTTGTTGCTTGAAGAACATCCGTGGGGCCGCGAGATGCTGCGCGTCCTGCTGGAGAACGGCTACGAGCCCGAGCTGATCGTCCAGGAAGTCTCGGAGATGGCCGACATGGAACGGGAGAAGTTCCTGGCGCGCATGGCCGGCCAGTGCCTGGCCCCGCGGGTGGCCGAGCAGGTGCGCGAGCGGGTGATCCCGGTCTGGTACGTCAGCAGCCACAACAGCGACTTCTGCGGGGAGTTGCTCGCGGCGGACCCGCCGGACCTGCTGGTGTTGGGCGGCACCCGGATCCTGCGTGAGGCAGTGCTGGACGTGCCCCGCATCGCGACGGTCAACGCGCACCCCGGGCTGCTCCCGACCTTGAGAGGCTCGTCGTCGGTCGGCTGGGCGCTCTACAAGGACCTGCCCCAGGGCGCGACGACCCATTACGTCGACACGCACATCGACGAAGGCGACATCATCCTGCGGCAAGAACTGCCGGTATTCCGGGGGGACACGTACGAGGCGATCAACGGCCGGATCGCGACCCTGGCCGGCGAACTGATGACCGAGACGCTCTCATACTTCGAACGGGGCGCGGTGCCCCGCCTGCCCCAAGAGCGCAGCGCAGGCGAGACCTACACGGTCATTCCGGAAGATCTGCTGGCCGAAGGCAAGCGGCGGCTGGCCGATGGAACCTACTCTCATTTCAGCGAACAGTGAGGAACAATGCTCAAAGGTATCCCGAAGATCATTCCACCCGAACTACTTAAGATCCTGGACGAAATGGGGCACGGCGACGAGATCGTGCTGGGCGACGGCAACTTCCCCGCGGTCAGCATGGGGCAGCGCGTCGTCCGCTGTGACGCCACGGGCGTGCCCGAGCTGCTCGACGCGATCCTGCAGCTGTTTCCCCTGGATACCTTCGTGCCGAAGCCGGTCGGGCTGATGCAGGTGGTCCCCGGCGACCCTTACAAGCCGGAAATCTGGGAGCGGTACCGGGAGATTCTTGCGGCCCACGGCCAGGCCGACCCGGTGGAGACCATCGAGCGGTTCGCGTTCTACGAGCGGACCCGGAAGGCGTACGCGGTGGTGGCGACCGGCGAGATGGCGCGCTACGCGAACGTAATCCTGAAGAAGGGCATCATCGAGTAGCGTCCGCCACTCGCGACTATTCGTGGCCTTGGGGCCGCTCCCACGGTTCTACGCCGCCGGGAACGACGATGAACAGCGGGTGCGGGTCGGGCGCGACGATACCGGCGATCCGCTCATGCCATACGGGCGAGCGGACCGCGAGCTTCGCCCGCAGGTGCGCCAGTTCGTAGGCCAGTTGCCCCTCGGTCACGGGGAGGCACTCGACGGGCAGCCGTTCGCCCAGCTTATCCACGTCGAAGCGATAGCCCCGCCGCGTGCCTTCCTCCCACAACTCCCACAGGTAAGCCTCCAGCGCGGCCAGCGGATTCTCGGCCGAGCGAAAGCGCTGGAGCTGCGGGTGGTTGCGGTAGCCCACGCGTCTCGTTCCGCAGGACGGCCCGCGCGAGCAGCGCCTCGCGCCAGCACGCTACCAGGCCCTGGGGGTCCAGGTGCCCGGGGTGGATCGACCAGAGCCTCATGCGCTCGCCTCAGCCGGCAAGGGCTGGCCGGGCAGAGTTGGTGTCAGGATCACGAATCCGCCTGCACCTACCTACCACGCACACCCCTGGCTCGGGTTGCTGACGCTGGTCGCCGGCGCCCAGACCACGCTGTTGGTCGCGGGTATAGGCCCGATCAGGAACCACAACTGGTTATTCAGCTTCGCGCCCATGAACGCCCAGTACGGCGCTGCCGCCCCGAACGTGCCCTGCGGGGTTCCCCCAACCGCTGCGAAGTACGGCCGGTTCACGATCGTCGTCACCTGGCACTGGTTGCCTGAGTACTGTCTGTAGGTAACCGTCCCCGACCCGCCGGGCGAGAAGGTCACTCGGACGCTCACCGGGGGCGCCGTCGGCGTTTGCGGCGCAAACGCCACGATAAAGCCCGGGGTGGGCTGAGACACGTTGACGGTCAGCTGCACGGAGAAGGTGCCCGGTCCTCCCGTCCCTACGTTCGGTCCCTGCAGTGTCACCGGCTGCTGCACGAGCACGTCCCCCGCATTGTTGATCGCGCGCACGACCAGCGAGCCCTCGAATAAGCCCTGTCCCGTCCCGGTGACCGTGAAGGTAGGAGGAAGCGTCGCATTTTCCGCGGGGCTGGTGATCCCAATCCTTGGCAGCACGGGCGGAGCGACCGTCGGATACGGCGTGATCGGGACCGGGATGATGATCGTGGGTAAGGGCACGGGGCAGTTGTAACAGGGCTGCGGACAAGGATTGCCGCCAAGCCCGGGGATAACCAGGCGCTGCCCGGCCCAAATGCGCCACGGATTGATGCCGTTTGCGCGGCCCAAAGCCTCCGCCGAGATGCCGAACCGCTGCCCGATCGAGAAAGAGGTGTCGCCGAGGACGACCACGTACATGTTGCCGTAAACAGAGCCCATCGCGTGGACACGCGGCCCACGGTCAAACACGCCAAAGTTGCCGCAGTTGGACCCCCAGCCGGGATTCCCGCCGCCACCTGAGCCGCCACCGCAGCGGTTCACCACCCGGATTTGCGTGCCAGCGGTCAGCTGGGCCGTGCCCGATACCGCCACCCCGTTCAGGACGGTCAGCTCCTGCACGGTCATGCAGTAGCGGCCGGCGATGATCACGGACGTGTCGCCGGGCTGCACGACGTAAATGCTGGCCGCCTCGGCCTGGGCGTTTACCGCAAGCGGCACGACGGTCAACAGGAGCACCGTGAGCAGAATGACCGAAATGGGAACCAGGCGCTTCATGCGGCCCTCCTCACCTTACAGGTTGCTCGCCAATACGCTCATAATCACTATAGCAGAAAACGCGTGCGATTGCAAGGAATTTAATAGCATTATCTGGTAACTCGTTCCCGGGCGCCAAATGTGTTTGGCGAAACAGTGTACCTGCTAGGCCACCTGCTACAGTAGCGAGGATTAGGGATGATTCCGTCATCATAAGCGAGGCAGGATGGCAGACGAGAGCAGCATGTTGTCCCCGGAGTGGCACACCCTGGGCGCCGAGGACGTGCTCCGCCGGCTGGAGGTCGATCCCGCAGAGGGGGCTGGACGACGACCAGGTCCAGGCGCGGCAGGCGCAGTACGGCCGCAATGAGCTGGAGGAGGACCAGGGCAGGAGTCCGCTTGCCATCCTGGGCGACCAGTTCAAAGAGACGATGGTCATCGTGCTCATCGTCGCGGCGATCATCTCGTTCGTGCTGGGTGAGGGTAAAGACGCGGCCGCCATTCTGGTCATCGTCGTGCTCAACGCGGTGCTCGGCTTCACTCAGGAGTACCGGGCCGAGCAGGCGATGGCCGCCCTGAAGAAACTGTCAAACCCGGTCGTCAAAGTGCGGCGCAACGGCGCGCTGCAGAAGATGGCGTCCGACCAGCTGGTTCCAGGCGACATCGTCGTGCTCGAGGCCGGCGACGCCATTCCTGCCGACGCCCGGCTGATCGAAGCGGCGAACCTCCGTGTGCAGGAGGCCGCGCTAACCGGCGAATCGACGCCGGTCGACAAGGATCTCGTCGGCACCTTCGCTCCCGATGCGCCCCTGGGCGACCGGCACAACATGGTGTTCATGGGAACCGCGGTCTCGATGGGCCGGGGGGTGGCCGTGGTGGTCGAGACGGGCATGCGCACCCAGTTGGGCCACATCGCGGGCATGATCCAAAGCGCGGAGGACATCAAGACCCCGCTGCAGAAGCGCATGGCGCGCCTCGGGACCGCGCTTGCGGTCGTGGCGCTCGTCATCGTGGCGCTCGTCTTTGGCCTCGGCCTCCTCCGCGGGGAAGAGATCGGCCCGCTCTTCCTCACTTCCGTGGCGATGGCCGTCGCGGTCATCCCCGAAGGGCTGCCCGCGGTCGTCACGATCGCGCTCGCGCTCGGCGCGCAGCGGATGCTCCAGCGTAAGGCATTGATCCGCAGGCTGCCCGCCGTGGAAACGCTGGGGTCGGTCACGACGATCTGCTCGGACAAGACGGGCACGCTCACCGAGAACCGCATGACCGTGGTGCTGCTCGACATCGCCGGCCAGACGCAGACGATGGACGAGGTGCTGCGGCACGACATGCCCGTGCTCACGGCGCGCGACGCGGCCGGCGGCGATGGCGGCGACCCGGCGCAGGCAGCACACGCCACGCTCCTGACCGCGGCCGCGCTCGCGAACGATGCCGTCCTGCAGGCCGACCCGGAAAACCCGGGCGACTACACCACGATCGGCGATCCCACGGAAGCCGCCCTGGTGGTGGCTGCCGCCCGGCGCGGGCTGTGGAAGAACGATCTCGACGCGCTGTTCGTCCGCGTCGGCGAGGCGCCGTTTACGTCCGAGCGCAAGCTCATGACCACCATCCACCGCCTTCCACCTGCCAGCCCGTCGACCATCGTCAACCCCTACCTCCGCCGCCTCCTTTCCGCGGAGGGCGCGCCGTACGTCGCCATCACCAAGGGCGCGCCCGATCAACTGCTGCGCATCTGCACGCACGTGTGGGCCGACGAGGGATTTGAGCCGCTCGACGAAGGCTGGCGCCGGCGGATCGAAGACGCGAACGCCCGGCTGGCTGCGGATGGGCTGCGGGTGCTGGGCGTGGCCCTACGGCCGCTGAGCGAGGCCCCGCAACCGGGCAAGGCCGAGGCGATCGAGCGCGACCTGGCGCATCGTCGGGTTGATCGGGATGATTGATCCACCGCGGGCCGAGGTTAAAGACGCGGTGGCGATGTGCCGCAAGGCCGGCATCCGCCCGGTGATGATCACCGGCGACCACCCGCTGACCGCGGCGCGCATCGCGGCCGATCTCGGGATCAGCGAGAACGAACGGGTGCTGACCGGGCAGGACCTGACGACGATGTCCGAGTCGGACCTGGACCGCCTGGTCGGCGAGGTGAACATCTATGCGCGGGTGGCGCCCGAGCACAAGATCAGGATCGTCACCGCGCTGCAGCGGCAGGGCCAGGTGTCGGCCATGACCGGCGACGGCGTGAACGATGCGCCCGCGCTGCGCCAGGCAGACATCGGGGTCGCGATGGGCATCACGGGGACGGACGTTTCCAAAGAGGCGTCGGACATGGTGCTGCTCGACGACAACTTCGCGACCATCGTCAACGCCGTCGCGGAGGGCCGCGTCATCTACGACAACGTCCGCAAGTTCATCCGCTACACGCTTGACGTCAAACATGGGCGAGATCGTCGCGCTGCTCGTCGCGCCGTTCTTCGGCATGCCTATCCCGCTTGACCGCGCTCCAGATCCTGTGGGTCAACCTGGTGACCGACGGGTTGCCCGGACTGGCGTTGGGCGTGGAGCCGGCCGAGCGGAACACGATGCGCCGGCCGCCATACCCGCTCAGCGAGAGCGTCTTCGCCCGCGGCATGGCCGCACAAATCCTCGTCATCGGCCTGGTCATGGGCGGGGTCTCGCTCCTGATGGGCTACCTCGAGTGGCGGGCGGGCAATCCCGCGTGGACCACGATGGTGTTCATGACCCTCACCCTGTCGCAAATGGGCAACGCGCTGTCGATCCGCTCGGAGCGCGACTCGCTGTTCCGGATCGGGCTGCTGTCGAACAAGCCCATGCTGTGGGCGGTGCTCCTGACCTTTCGCGCTCCAGCTTGCGGTCACCTACGTCCCCTTCCTGCAAAGCATCTTCGGCACCCAGGCGCTCACCGCAGGCGAGCTGGCAATCAGCCTCGCCGCGAGCACGGTCGTGTTCGTCGTGAGCGAAATCTGGAAGGCGCTCCGGCGGCGGGGAGAGACCGAGTAGCCGCCCTTTCCCTTTGCGCTTGTGCCCGCAATCACATAAAATAGCGTGTGCAAGGAGGGCGGCATGATTCCCAACCAATGGTACGCGGTCCTGGAGTCGCACGAGGTGAAGCGGGGCAAGCCCGTTGGCGTGACCCGTCTGGGCGAGAAGATCGTGTTCTGGCGTGACAATGCCGGGAAGGTGGTCGCCCAGAGCGACCTTTGCCCGCATCGGGGCGTGGCGCTGAGCGCTGGCGAGCTCAAGGGCGACTGCATCATGTGCCCGTTCCACGGCTTCCGGTTCGACAGCACCGGGCGCTGCACAGTCATCCCCGCAAACGGCAAGAACGCGCCCGTGCCGAAGGCGTTCCAGGTCAGGACCTACCCGACCCACGAGGCGAACGACTTCATCTTCATCTACTGGGGCAAGCCGGAAGGCGACATCGGGAAGCCCGCCTGGTTCACCGACCTCGACGGCGGGTTCTCGTACGCGTCGGTGACCGACCACTGGAACGCACACTACTCGCGGGTAATCGAGAACCAGCTCGACGTCCCCCACGTGCCCTTCATCCACGCGTCGACCATTGGGCGAGGCTCGGGCACGGTCATGGATGGGCCGTGGGTCCAGTGGTCCGGCAGCGACCGTTTCCGCCTGATCCCCGGGATACGCGAGGACGACGGAACCCCGGCCGTCCGCGCCGACCAGGCGCCCCCACCTCAGAAGGAGTTCCACCTCGAGTTCATCTTCCCGAACCTCTGGCAGAACTACATCTCCGAGCAGCTGCGGGTGGTGGTGGCATTCACGCCGATTGACGGCGAGAACACGCTCGTCTACGCCCGCCAGTACCAGAAGTTCGTCCGGACCCCCGGCGTACGAACGCTGGTCAACAAGCTGTCGATGCCGTTCAACCTGGTCGTCCTGCACCAGGACCGCCGGGTGGTGGTGACCCAGGAGCCCAAGGCATCCAGCCTGCGCATGGGGGAGAAGCTGATCCCGGCCGATGGGCCGATCATCGAGTACCGGCGCCGCCGGCAGCAGTTGATCGACGAGGCGCTCTGCTAACGCCGATTGGACGAGCGCCGAACTCGCCGCAGCAGTTGCGGGTACGTTCGGCGCTCCCTCTCCGACTACTGTTCCTCCCCTAAAGACTTCACCGCTCCGCTGCTGCCGCGACCACTGACAGCCGCGCTCCGCAAAACTCGTGCAAATTGGGGTATTGACAAATCCTCGCTCTGGGTGTAGCTTAGTAGTCGTTACAGCAACTACTATTTCGGAGGGCACATGGCGGACGCAGAAGCACTCCTGGCGGCGCTGGGATTTGGCGAATACGAGGCCCGCGCCTACCTGGCGCTGCTCGGCCGGGAGCCGGTTAACGGCTACGAGTTGGCCAAGCTGTCTGGTGTTCCGCGGGGAACATCTACGGGGTGCTCCAGAAGCTGGAGGACCGCGGCGCGGTGGTGCACATGGACGCGCCCGCCGGCGCTCGCTATGGCGCCCTTCCCGTCGCCGAACTGCTGGCAAACCTCGAGCGGCGGTACAAGGAGACGCTCGGCGCGGCGGCGACGGAACTCGGCCAGGTGGCCGCCCCGCCCGACGTCGACCACGTCTGGAACCTCGAAGGGTATCCCTTCCTCCTCGAGCACGCACGCTCGCTGGTCTCGCAATCACGCGAGCGCCTGCTGATCGCCGTCTGGCCGCAGGAGGCCCGCGCGCTTGCGCCCGACCTGGACGCGGCGGACAGGCGGGGGGTCGAAATCGGGACGCTGTGCCTGGCCGGCTGCCCGCAGGAGTGCGGCGCATGCCGGGGCAGCGTCCATCGCCACCGGCTGTCGGAGGATGAGACGGCCCGGACGCTGGTCGTCGTGGCCGACGACGGCGAGGGTCGCGAGGGCGAGCGTGCGCCCGGCGACATTGTGGCGGCGGAAATCGTGCCGGGCGGACCGGATGCGGTGACCGTGCAGGCGGCCCGGGGCATCCGCACCCGGCAGAGGCAGCTGGTCGACCTCGCCGCCTCGTACGTCCGGCACAGCATCGCGCTTGCCGCCGTGGTCGCGGACCTCGGACCGCGACTTTCGCAGTTGGTCGTTCCCGAAACCCGCCAGGCGCTGGCGCTGCTCTCGGCAGGAGGCGGGCAGAGCGCCTGGCTTGCCGGGCTGCGGGGCCTGCTTCACCGGCATGACGAACAGGATACTTGAGCTGCCAGCAGCAGCCTGACGCGGCAGACCGCGCAGTGGATTCAGGGATGAGGGTGAAATGATGAGCAGGTTAGCAGGTGGACGGGTGGTGTGGTAGTGGTGGTGTGGCGGCGTTGATCGGGGTGTTGGCCGCACCGGCCGTAGTGGGTGCGGCACGGAGCAGCGGCACGGGCAGCAGGCAGTTCCCCGCCCGGTTCCGCTAAGCCGCCCTCAGGGGTAAGCTCCCTTTACCACAAAGACACCAGGGTTCCACAAAGAACACAAAGAAGAACTTCTTTGTGATCTTCGTGGACACCTTGGTGTCTTTGTGGTAAAACCCCCTCTCACCCTGCCAGCTTATCCAGCTTGCCCCGCGGTCCCTTCAGCCCTCTTGCATTGCGCATCATCCCCCGCCAGGGGTCCGTGACCTTGTCCAGCCGGTCCCAGATGCTCCGAATGTTGAAGCTGTTCGACCGCAAATCCGGGTCCTTCAGCTCATCCCAGGTTACCGGAGTCGCGACCGGCGCTCCGGGACGCGGGCGCACCGAATACGGCGCAACCGCCGTCGCCCCGTAACCATTGCGGACGTAATCCAGGAACAGCCGACCCTCGCGCTCGGCCTTCCGCATCTCGGTGGTCAGGGTGTCGGGATGCCGGTCGGCCAGCAGCTGCGCCAGGTCCTTCGCGAAGTCGTGGGTTTCGTCGAAATGGGCCGACCGGTCAAGCGGGGTGACCACGTGGAGGCCGCGCGACCCCGTGGTCATGACGAACGGCGCGAGGCCAACTTCTTCGAGGAGTTCCTTGACCAGGAACGCGGTCGAGCGTGCGACCTCGAACTCGCCGGGCGGGTCGAGGTCGAAGATCATCCGGTCCGGGTAGTACAGGCGATCCCCCCGGCTGAGCCAGATGTGCAGCGTGATCGTGTTCTGGTTGGCGAGGTATACCAGCGTCGCCGCGTCGTTCGGCAGCACCTGGTTCTGTATTTCGCCGCTCTCCAGCACTTCCACCTTCGCGGTCGCGATCCAGTCCGGAAAGTACTCAGGCATCTCCTTGTGATAGAAGCCCTTCTCCCCGATCCCGCCCGGGAAGCGCTGCATGGTCACGGGATGGTCCTTGACATGCGGAAGCATCACCCGGGCGATCCGGCGGTAGTAGTCGATCAGATCGCCCTTCGTCACCCCGCTGTCAGGGAACAGCACCTTGCCCAGGCTGGACAGCTCCAGCTCGTGGCCGTCCACCTTTACGACGCGCTCGACGGACATTCGCACCTACCTCCTGGAATTCGCGGGGATGAGGGGATCGAGGGAACGATCTCCCGATCCCCTCATCCCCGCCGTTGTGATCGATTAAGACGACGGAAAGCGGGGAAGTGTTCGGGGATGTGCTCCGGCAGTCGAGAGCGTTCACCACTAAGGACGAAGAAACCGAAGCCTCACGAGGAGGCGGGCATAGGCAACCAGGGTTGCCCTTTAGCTGGTTGCCGGCTACACCACCCCCGCGCCCGCCGCGGCCGAGACGGGGTATACGTGCGCCTCGATCCCGGTTCGGCGACCCGTACCGGCCCTTCACCGCATCCGAGAACGCGTCCACATCCCCCTGCTCCACCAGCGCCACCATGCAGCCGCCGAAGCCCGCGCCCGCCTGGCGCGCGGCGATCACGCCCGGCGCGGCCAGCATCGCGTCCATCATCGCGGCCATGGACGGTGCGCCGATTTCGTACAGGTCGCGCGCGCCGGCGTAGGAGTCTGAAAACAGCGCCGCCAGCTGCCGCCGGTCGCCGGCTGGCAACACGCGCGCCAGCGCCAGCACGCGCTCGTTCTCCTCGACGATGAACCGGCAGCGGCGCTCGACGACCGGCGACATCCCGTCGCGGTAGCGGTCCAGCATTTCGCAGGTGACGTCCCGCAGCGCGGTCACCTGCGGGTCGTGGCGCCGCAGGATCGCCACGCCCTCCTCGCACTGCGCCCGGCGCTCGCCGTACTCCGTGCCCGCCAGGTGGCGCGGCGCGCGGGTGTCGCAGATGACGACCGCGATGCCCGGCGCGATCCGTGCGATGGTGTGGCACAGGTCCCGGCAGTCGAGCAGCACCGCGCTGCCCGCCTCGCCCAGCGCGGAGCTGTACTGGTCCAGGATGCCGCAGTTCACGCCGACAAACCGGTTTTCCGCCCGCTGCCCCAGGATCGCCATCCGCACCGGGTCCAGGTCGATGCCCGACACTTCCCTGGAATGCGACCCCCGCGGCCATTTCCAGCGCCGCAGACGAGCTCAACCCGCTGCCGAAGGGGATCGTGCTGTGGATCAGGCCGTCAAACCCGGCCAGCCGGTAACCCGCCTCTTGGAGCGCCCATGCCATCCCCCGAACGTAGTTGCTCCACGGCGCCTGGTCGTCGTGATCCACCGCATCGAGGCTGAAGACGGCGGCGCCCGCGACGTCGAGCGACTGGACCGCCACCTGCCGGTCGCGGCGCGGCCGCACCGCCAGCCAGGTGTCACGGTCGAGCGTCATCGTCATCACGTACCCGAGGTTGTAGTCCGTGTGGCTGCCCATCAGGTCCACCCGGCCGGGCGCGCGCACCCACAGCGCCGGCTCCCCGCCGAACCGCCGCCCGAACTCCCGCGCAATCAGCTCCCGCCGCGCGGCGCTCGCGTTCAACTCCTGTCCGTTCAACGATAGCTCCTGTCAAACCTGGCTTTCGCGGAACGCGGCCAGCATCGCGTCCACGTTGGCAAGCGGGATATCGATCATCATCCGGTGCGACGGCCCCAGCAGGAGGCCGGTGCCGTCCGCAGCCAGGTCCGACACGGCGGTGTCTACCGCCGCGCGCGACCTCCGCGGGACTGCCGTGGGGCAGGACGGTCTGCGTCGAGATCCCGCCGTAAAAGGCCAGTCTATCGCCGAACTCCCGGCCGCAGCCGCCGGTGGTTCAGCACCTCGGGCTGCACCGGGTTCAGCACGGTCAGCCCGATCTCGATCAGGTCGGGCAGGATCGGCTCGATCTGGCCGTCCGAATGCATGATGATGGGCAGGCCCGCAGCCCGGAACGGCGCAAACAGCCGCGCGAGCCGCGGCTTGATGAACTTGCGCCAGGTGGCGGGCGAGAAGAGCAGACCCTTCTGCGCGCCGTAATCGTCCCCGAAATAGCCTCCGTCCACGCCCAGGCCGATGAAGCGCTCGATCAGCGCCAGCTGGATCGCGGTGATCCGGTCGAGCAGCGCGCCCGCGTACCCCTCGTCGAGCGCCAGGTCCATCAGGAACTGCTCGAAGCCGCGCAGCGACCAGGCGCGTTCGAAGAGCGCAAAGCCGAGGTTGGGGACGACGAAGTACTCGGCGCCCTGGGCCGCCATAGTGCGCCGTGCGTCGTCGAGCAGGCCGGGTGCGTGCGGGTCCGGCCACGCGGAGGCGTCCAGGTCCTTGACCTCGGCCAGCGGGTTCTCGCGGATGAAGTAGCCTTCCTCGACCGTGTCGTGGCCGGCGCCCCACCAGTCATAACGCACCAGACGGTCGCGGCTGAACCGGGGCGCGTAGGTCAGGTCGACCCGGACAAGGTGGTTGTCGAGGTGAACGGGCAGTTGAGCGAGGGATACGCCGAAATGCGCGGCGAGGGCTTGCCCCATAGCGCCGGTGTAGTTGATTTGGGTCGGAAGCCGGTCGACGGGCGCGTGGTTGAATGCCGCGATCACCCGCGCTTTGTGGGTCATAGGCATGGTGGACCTCGCTACGCGTCGATACTCAACGGGGACCCGTCGACTTGCGCGTCACCGAGGCTGGTGGCGACGACGCGGCGCTCGGGCTCGCGGCCGGAAAGCAGGCCCAGCAGCATATCCATCGCGAGCACGCCAATCTCGTAACGCGGCAGCGCCACGGTGGTCAGGGGCGGATCAAACTGCGAGGCGAGCCAGATATCGTCCAGTCCGACGATCGACAGGTCGCCGGGCACGCGCACCCCATCCTTGCGGGCAGCCGACAGCACGCCGAGCGCCATGAGGTCGTTGGCGCAGAAGATGGCCGTCGGCGCCCGGCGCTGCTCCGACAGCAGCTGCCACGCCCTGCGCCCGCCCTCGATCGTCAGGTCGGCCGTGGCCACCAGCACCTCGTCCCCCTGCACCCCGCCCGCCGCCAGGCCGTGAAGATACGCGTCCCGCCGGTCGCGGCTCGTCTTCAGGTTGAGCGGGCCGGCAACGTGGGCAAACCGCTTGTGGCCGAGGCTCAGGAGAGCGCGGCGGCCTCTTCGATCCCCGGGCGAAGTCCACCTCGATCGTGCTGACGCCTGGCATCCGCCGGCCCGCCCAGTCGAGCACGACCGCTGCGGTGTTGCTGACCACCAGCTCGTCCAGCCAATCGTCCGATACGCTGCTCGACATCACCAGCACGCCATCCGCCCGGCGGTCGACGAGCGAGCGGACCAGGGTCAGGCCGCGGTGCGGCATCGTAGTTCGTGTTGCCGAGCAGGACGTTGTACCCCGCGCCGATTGCCTGGTCTTCGACGCCGTGGATCACGTCCCCGTAGAACGGGTTCGCGACGTCCGAGACCAGCATGCCGACCGTGAAGGTCCTGCCGCGAGCTGAGGCTGCGAGCGACCGCGCTCGGGCGATAGCCCAACGCCTGGATCGCGTCCTCGACGCGCTGCCGCGTCTCGGGGCGTATATGGGTGAAGCGCCCGCTCAGCACTCGGCTCACCGTCGCCTTGGACACCCCCGCCGCCGCCGCCACATCGTCAATGGTTGGAATAGACATTTGTGAAACCGGTTTCAATAATTGCGGCAAGCATACCAGGGAGCGAGCGGACGTGTCAAATCCTTGTGACACGGGCCAACGGCCTGGTATAATGAAGCCCCGCGTGGGCGGGAAATCCAGGTGACGGAGAGCGAAGGTGGCGGAGAGTGAAGTCGCGCGCTGGCACCGGCTGAGCGGGCTGCCCGACAACGTGACCGACGACGGCGAGGTGGTCTCGCAGGACGCGGGCCGCCGCACGCAGTCGGAGAAGGCCCTCCTGCGCGCCGCCATCGCGCGCCTCAGCGAGAGCCACCCGTCCGAAGAAGCCCGCAGCCTCGCCCGGCTTGCGGCCTCCTATCTGCTTGCCGGCGACGTAGAGACCGCCCGGCGCTACCTGGACCGGGCCGCCGGCCTCTGAAGCCCTCCTCTAGCACAAAAGGACTAGTACTTCGGCGATGCCGTCGTCCGTTTTGCCCTCCCCGAACGCGTCCTCTGTCCGATGACCCGCGATCGCCCGCGTGCTAACATCAGGGCGATGTCACTTCCCCGATGAGAAGGCTCTGATTGAGGCTGCGCAGGCAGGCGATCTGTCCGCCTTTAACGATCTGGTCCTGACCTATCAGGATCAGGCCTACAACGTCGCGTACCGCCTGCTGAACGACGGTGAATCCGCTGCGGATGCGGTACAGGAGAGCTTCTTCAAGGTGTACCGGCGCATCGAGCAGTACCGGGGCGGCTCGTTTCGCGCCTGGCTCCTGCGCATCGTGACCAATACCTGCTACGACACGCTCCGGTTCAGAAAACGGCACTATGCCAGCCGTCTCGACAGCGACACGCTACCTCCCGATCGCGACCGCCGATTGAGCGACCTGCGCTCCTCCCCCCACGACCACGCGGTGCGGCGCGAGCTCAGCTCGCTGCTGACGCGGGCGATCATGCAACTGCCGCCCGGCCAGCGCACGGTGCTTGTGATGTGTGACATCGAGGGCTTCGAGTATCACGAGGTCGCGGACATGACCGGGCTCGCTCTGGGCACTGTCAAGTCCCGCCTCAGCCGGGCGCGCACCAAGGTGCGCGGCGTGCTCGTGCAGAAGGGCTTCTCGCCCAGCGTTCCCACCCGCGCACGCCGGCTGGCCTACTCTACCCTGCGCCCGTCATCGTTTTAATCGACCCCGCTTGCCCGTTTGCCGATGCGCCTGCGTATAATGTTGACACTTTCAGACAAAGAGTCGATTAAGTAGTACGCACAAAGAGCGTGCGCAGGTTCTTCCTCAGAGAATGGCAGGGTAAGGCTTATGGCATCAAAGATGTCCCGGCGAGTGTTCCTACGGGTGGCAGGCAGCCTGGCAGGGGCGGCGGCACTGGCGGCTGTGCGCCGCCCCCGGAAGAAGGCCCGGGACCGCACGGCGGCGAGGCCGTCCAGCTGGTGTACCAGGACTGGCGCACCGACTACTTCGCGGCCATGGCCCAGCAAATGCTGGAGGAATTTCACGCCACTCACCCCAACATCCACGTCTTCTACACGCCCGACCCGCCGGATCTGACTGAGAAGATGATGACCGACTTCCAGGCGCGAGAGCGCGCCCGACGTCTTCGCGGGCTGCTGCGATTTCTTCCCGGTCTGGGCGCAAAAGGGCTACCTGATGGACCTGCGGCCGTACATGGAGGCGGAGCTCAGGCCGACGACCTCAAGGACTGGGACGCAGGCGCAGTTCCGCTCCCTCCAGCTCCGCGACGGCGCGCAGTACGGCCTGCCCAAGTACCACGGCGCGCTCGCCCTCTACTACAACAAGGACCTCTTCGACCAGTACAAGGCGCCCTATCCCGAGGCTTCCTGGACCCACTCCGACTACCAGGCCGCGGTCCAGCAATTCGTGCAGCCCCGCAGCGCCGGAAGCGCCGGCGAGCCACGATCTGGGGCAGCATGTTCGACGTCAGCTGGGATCGCATTCAGGTGCACGTCAACAGTTGGGGCGGCCATTTCGTCGACCCGAAAGACCCCAAGAAGAGCCTGATGGCCAGCCCCAGGCGCTGGACGCGATGCAGTGGCTGCAGGGACCGGATGTGGGCCGATCACGCGATGGCCAGCCGGCTGGATGTGCAGAACCTCTCCGTGACCGAAGCCTTCTACCGCCAGCGACTGGCCATGGTCGAGGACGGCTCCTGGTCGCTCAAGAGCGATCCTCGAAAACGCTCCTTTCCGGGTTGGCGTGACGGTGTTCCCAGCCGGGCCCGCGGGCCCGGTAACCTTGGGCACGACGGACGGCTTCGCCATCTACAAAGGCACGCGGTATCCGGAGGCGGCCTGGGAATTCATGAAGTTCCTGATCAGCTCGCGCTATGGCCGGCGCTCTTGTCGCGCCCACCTGCTCCAGCCGGCGCGGCCGAGCCTGGTCGACGGGTGGATCGCCGACGTACGCGAGCAATATCCCGAAAAGGCCAAGGACATGGACCTCGGCGCCTTCGCCCAGGGTCATCTGAAGGGCTTCAGCGTGACGCCGGAGATCTTCGAGAACCAGGACGGGCGCGCCAGCTGGCGTCGGCTGCCTGGGAACAGATCTTCACGCTCGGACGGAAACCTGTTTCGTACATGCGCGAGATTTCGGCGCAGATCGAGGCTGCGCAAGGTGGCGGTGGCGCGAAGGCCAGGGAGGCGACCGGTGGGGGCTAAGGGCTTCTGGCGCCGCTGGCGCCCCGCGCATCATAGCGGCGCGTCGTCCTGCTGACACTGTTGGGCCTTGCTGGCCGGCGCCATCTACACCTACGTCTCCTATCGCGAGCCGCAGCCAGGCTGATCGTCCAGCGCGACCGCCAGGTCTCGCTGCTGACCGCCAGTCCGGCTGCGGACGAGCTCTCGAAGTTGGCCGGCGAGTTGGAGCCCATGGCCCGCTCGCAAAGCCTCTACCTCGGCCTGACCGACAAGCAGCGCCTCTTCCTGCGCGGCCAGAGCCAGCGACTCAGCGTATTCGACGGCGGGGTTGTCCTGATGGACAGCACCGGCCGGGTGCGCGCCACCGTTCCTGAACGCTGGGACATCATGAGCTCGGACTGGTCGAACCAGGAATTCTTCACGCAAAATGCTCGTCGCCGAGCCGCCGTCCGATACTTCTCCTCGGTGCTGGACATTGGGCCTGACAATACGCCCGTGATCGTCGTCAGCGTGCCTGTGCTGGGCCAGAACGGCGAGATGGTCGGCGTGCTCGCGGGCCTGTTCCGCCTGGGCGAGTCTCGGACCAGCGCGCTTCTATGCGAGCATCGTCCGGCTCCGCCTGCCCGGCACCGGCAACACGCTACATCGTCGACAGCAGCGGCCGGATCATCTACGATTCCGGCTACCAGCGCACCGGACAGTCGATCTGACCTCACATACGCTCGGCTGCCGACGGATAAGCCGGAGCCGAAGCTGGATCCAGACGGGAACAAGGTCGTGGTCTCCTACGCCCCCGTCCCCGGCACCGACTGGACGCTCGATCACCGAAACCGACTGGTTCGCAAGCGATGGCGCCCGTCGAACGCTTCGGCACCGGCATCATCCTCGCTCCTTGCGCTCGGGATGGTCATACCCACGGTCGGCGTGGCGCTGCTGGCGCGCGGACAACGACACGGCCGCCGTGACGCCGACCAGCGCTTGCTCGAGGACCGCGCATCGGCAAGAAGATGCGGCAGACCTCCTGCCTCAATATACGCCGATGCTGGGCGGCTGGGAGGTAGCGGTGCATCATCAGGCCGCGCAAGCAGCGCCACGGCGCACGACCTGTACGACTACATGCTGCTGCCCGACGGGCGGCTGATGATCTCGCTCGCCACCGTCGCCGACGGTGGCCTGAGCTCGGTGCACTGATGACGACCACTCAGGGCCGCGTTCCGGACCGTCGCTGCCGGCGAATCCGCGCCCAGTTCCGCTGGCCACGCGCTTTCGGTGTGCAACAACCTGCTCTGCCCGGAGGTCGGGCCCGACACCGCGGTTACGTCGCTCTTGGCCCTGCTCGACCCGTATCGGGTCGGCTGCAGGTCGCCAACGCCGGCTTCTGTGCGCCTTATCATTCGCTGGTCCGAGAACGGCCGGCTGACCGATCTGATCGAGATGCGCGAGGGCGCGGACTTCCTCGGCCAGCACGCTGGACATCGAGTTCGATCACGATGACGTCATGCTCGGAGCCGGGCGACAGCATGATCTTCTACAGCCCCGGCGCGCTGGGCATTCGTCCTGAGACCGGCGAGCCGTTCGGTCCGGAACGGGTCCGGCGGGTGCTCGCGCACTGGTCGCGCACGCCAACGTTGTCGTTCCGAGCATTCCGCAGGCGACGCCAGTCGTGGAGGTCGACCGTGCACCGAGCGCGCCGGACGCGCAGGCCATTGTCGACGCTTTGCAGATCGATCTCAACGAGTTTGCCGATGCCGACTCGTTGCAGCGGCTCGACGTCACGTTTCTGGCGCTGTCACGGCCGCCCGCCGCGCAGCCGGCCGGGAAGCCCAAGCCGCTCGCTGCGCGACGAGTTGCGCTGCGCTGGGAGAAACAGATACGGACCTGTAGCTATGTGAGCCGGGCCGAATTTCTGGAGCGCATCAGCCGGACGGTGACCCTTACCGCTTTCGCATTGGCGACGCTGAGCGTGATCCTCGCGCCCATGCTGGCCCTGTCCTGGGCAAACCGCCCGTTCCCCGGCTTCCTGATGGATCACACGCTCGTCGTCACAGACCAGGGCGGCGATGGATGGACGGGCCGCGAAGGCGGGCATCGCCCTCGGACAACGAGTCACCCGCATCGGCGGGAACGGCGTCGCCAACGACGGAGAATATGTCGCCGCGCTCGGACGGCCTCAATGTCGGCGACACGGTCTCGATCTCGACGCGCACGAACGCGATGGCAACGACAAGTTCTTCCCGGCCGTCGCCCTGATCCGTTTCCCGACCGCAGACCTGTCCCGGCTGTTCTGGATGCCCTACCTGATGGGGCTCGCCTATCTCTCGATCGGCGCCTGGATCTACCGGGCACGGGGAGCCACGCCGCCAGGACGGGCGCTGGCGTTCTTCTGCTTTGCCGCAGCCATGGCCCAGGCCTGTACTTCGACATCTACACGACGCACGTCGGGACGCCGCGTCTGGGCTGTCGCGATGGCCGCGCTCGGCGGCGCGCTGCTCAGCCTCGCCATGCGCTTTCCCCAGCAGGCGCGCATCGTTCAGCCGCGCCCGGGCATGCTGGCCATACCCTACCTGCGTCTCGATCATGATCGGGTTCTGGGCCGCCGCCTCGCTCTACGACACCGCGCACCCATGGGAGTACCTGGTCGCCCGCGATGTCTCGTACCGCTACACGGGCATCGGCGGCCTGCTCTTCCTGGGCACGATGTTCTTTCAGGGCGTTTCAGAGCCACGAGGCCACCGTCCGCCGCCAGGCGCGCATCGTGCTGCTCGGCAGCGCAATTGCGTTTCTGCCGATCATCTTCTGGGTCATGACGCCCGCTGGCGGGCGTGCGGCTCCACTTCGAGCCCGCGCTGTACATGCCCTGGCTGGTCATCTTCCCATTCGGCGTCGCGATCGCGATCTTTCGCTACCGCCTGCTGGAGATGGACGCGATCGTCAACCGCACGATCATGTGGGGCCTGCTGACCGCCGTGCTGGCCGGCGTGATCAGCGTGAGCATCACGGTCCTGCAGAAGATCTTCCAGCTTGCGACGGGCGAAAAGAGCGACGTCGCCGTTGTTCTGACGTCGCTGATCCTGGTCTCCGTGTTCACCCCGATCAAGACCCGGCTCCAGGCTTTCCTCGACCGCAGACTTCAAGGACTCTCCCGAGCACATCCGGACGCTGCGCGAGTTTGGCGGCGAAGTCCGCTCGTACGTGCAGATGAGCGACCGGCGGCTGATGACCAAGCGGCTGCTCGACGAGGCGGCCGCCGGCATGGGCGCGGAATGCGGCGCGATCACGATGTCGGCGAACGGCAACGGCCACTTGGAGACCGCTTCACACGTACGGTGACTGGCGAGGGGAAGCCTGGGTCGCGGCGCCGCTGGAGTATGACGGGAAGCGCTACGGCCTGCTGCTGCTGGGCCCGCGGCAGGGCCACAAGCCGTACACCCGCGAGGAGTTCGCCGCCCTGCAAGGCGCCGCGAACGAGGTCGCGCACGCGCTGGCGGTGGGCAAGGACGGTAGGACTAGGTGACCAAGTTGCGCGCACTCGCAAGCGAAGCTGTGCTACGTGCGTGCCGAACGCGGCGTAGCCTACGCAGGCGTGCGAGCCTCACGCACACTACCTCGCGCTCGGCAAACGGCACGACGTCGCCTTCGATCGCGACCGCCGTTCACCTCGAGCGACACCGCATTGCCCGGTCCCTCTCGCACCACCTCAATCGCGATAAGCCGCCCTCTGAAGACGCGGCGCGCGGTGAAGCCGGACCAGGCCGCGGGGATCGCCGGCGCAATGCGCAGGCCGTGTACGTGGGCCGGATGCCGAGGATCCACTGGGTCGCGCCGACGTAGGTCCATGCCGCGGTCCCGGTCAGCCACGAGTTCCGGCCCCGACCGGCATGGGTGTGCTCGGGCGCGGCGATGTTCTGGCAGTACACGTATGGCTCGGTCAGCAGCGTGTCGGGATCGGTGCGCGCCAGCGGGAGGATCTGGCGGTAGTAGCGGTAGGCCAGGTCGCCGTCCCCAAGCGCCGCGGCCGCAACCACGGCCCACGCATTCGCATGGCAGAAGATGCCGCCGTTCTCCTTCAGGCCGGGCGGATAGGTGGTCGTGCCCCGCACGCGCTCGGAATAGCCGTCGTAGGCCGGCGCCATCAGCCGGAGCCCGTACTCGCAGTTCAGCTGCTGCGTGCGCCTGCGCCATCCCTTGCGCCGCCCGCCCCCGGTCCAGCCCGCCGATCACCGCCCACGTCTGCGTGTTCAGGCTGATCCGGTGGTGCGCCTCTGACGCCGATCCGACCGGCCGCCCCGCATCGTCGTAAGCCCGCAGGTAGTATTCGCCGTCCCAGCCGTACTGCTCCACGGCCTCAGCCATCGCCTCCGCACTCGCGTCGCAGCCGTTCCGCCTCGTCCGTCCGGCCCAGGTGCTCGGCCAGCTCGCGCGAAGTCGAGCGCGGCCCGGCAGAACTGCTGCCCGGTCCACACGCTCTCGGCCAGCCCGCTCCCGTGGTCGAGGTTCATCGTGTCGTCCCAGTCCGCGAACCCGAGCCGGGGCAGCCCGTGCGGCCCGCGGTGCTCGAGCGTGAAGCGGATCGCGTCCTCCATGTGACGCCACACGGTCTGCGGTCCCGTGTCCTGGTACGGGAGGGCCTCGTCGAGAAATCCGAAGTCCCCGGTCTCCTTCAGATAGTTGCAGGTCGCGATCACCAGCCAGAGGTGGTCGTCGCTGAACCACTGCGGCCATGCGGGGAACTCGCCCGCCAGCCCGGGTCCGCCTTCGCCCGTGAGGGGAAACACCTGGTGCCACGTGTGCCCGTCCGCGAACTGGAGCTGCCAGAGCATCCGCAGGACGCCCTTGGCGTGCTCGGGCGCGTTCTGCACCGTGCCGAGCGTGTCCTGCGCCGAGTCGCGCGTTCCCATCCCCCGCCCCAGCCCCGTATCGTAGCCCGACGCGAAGCGCGACCAGAACAGGTTGGCGCGGCACTGGATCGGGTTCCAGACGTTCACCATCGCCTGCATCTCGGGGTCGGGCAGTTCCACCGTGAATGTGTCCAGGTACGCGTCCCAGTCAGCCTGCAGGCCCGGTACGCCTCGTCACGGCCGCACGTGATCGGCGATACCGCCCGACGACCTCGGGGATGCGCGCCCCGTCGTCGGTGATCGCCGAGCACGTACACGAGTTCCTGCACCTCGCCGGGCTGCAGCGTCAGCTCGTGGAACAGGCAGCCGATGTTGTTCCCGCGCGGCGCCAGCCCATCGTCGACATCCCCAAGCTCCACCGCCTGTGGGTTTGCCAGGCTGCGACAGCGGCCCATGAAGGTCTCCCGGTCCGTCTCGAACCCGTCGTACGGCCGCGAGCAGCCCAGGAAGCTGCGGGTGGGCCGGAAGATCACGCCGGTCGAGACGTAGCAGGGGCCCGCTTCGGAGAACATGATCTGCTGCCCCCAGTCCAGGTTCTGCTGGTCGGTGATCGCGTCCCAGTAGCAGAACTCGGCATAGGAGAAGGCGCCGATGTGCCGCGGCTCGTCCGACAGGTTCCGCACGCGCAGCACCCACAGCTCGCAGGCCGCGCCCGGCGGCTGATCGGGCGGCACGAAATACAGCAGCTCCGCGCCGATGCCCGCGTACCGGCTGCGGATGCGCGTGTATCCCGCGCCGTGGCGGCATTCGTAGCCCTCCAGCTGCACCTGCGTCACCGGCTGCCAGGTAGGGCTCCAGTACGCGCCGGTCTCCTGGTCGCGCAGGTAGATGTAGCGGCCGGGTTGATCCGCGGGGATCGAGTTGTAGCGGTAGCGGGTGACGCGGCGGTTGCGCGGGTCACGGTCGAACGAGTAACCGCCCGCCGTATTCGAGATGATGCCGCCGTACCCCCCCTGCCCCAGGTAGTTGAGCCAGGGCGTCGGCGTATCGGGCCGCGTGATCACATATTCCCGCGCGGCCGCGTCGTAATAACCGTAAGAGCTGCCCATAGCTGCATCCTTGGAGAGGATTTGGACCGGGAGCGTAAACGTTTGGACCACGGGGTCTGGACCACGAAGACGTGAAGGCTGCGAAGGACGCGAAGCACGAAGTCCACGAAGCTTCGCGTCCTTCGTGCTTCGTGTCCTTCGATCACCTTCGCGTCTTCGTGGTCCAAACACGCGCGGCTTCGCGGTCCAAACGCGTCGTCCTCGGCGGTCCAGAACCCCTACTTTATGACAACTTGCACCTGCACCTCGGCGCCCGGCGCGGCAAACGGCACGACGTCGCCTTCCACCGCCTGCCCGTCGACCGTGAGCGCGGCGCCGTTCCCCGGCCCCTGCCGCTCGACATTGATCCGGTACGTCGCGCCGCGGAAGACCCGCGTCGCGCTGAAGCCGGGCCAGCTCGCCGGAATGACGGGCGCGATCGCGCAGGCCCGCGTGCTCGGGCCGGATGCCCAGGATCCACTGCGTGATCGCCACGTAGTTCCACGCCGCGGTGCCGCTCAGCCACGAGTTCTTGGCCTCGCCGTGCGTCGGCGCGTCGCGGCCCGCGATCATCTGGCTGTAGACGTAGGGCTCGCACCGGTGGATTTCGCCGATCGCCTCGCGGGCCGACGGGTTGATGCGCAGGTAGTAATCGTGGGCCGCGTCCCCGTTGCCCAGCTTCGCCTCTGCGATCATGATCCACGGGTTCGTGTGGCAGAAGATGCCCGCGTTCTCCTTGTAGCCGGGCGGGTAGGTCGAAATCTCGCCGAGGTGCAGGTAGTACTGCGAGTACGCGGGCTGCTGCAGGACGATGCCGTGCGGCGTCGCAAGCCGCTCCGCCACCGAATCGAGCGCCTGCCGCGCCCGACCGTCCTCCACCCCGATCCCTGCCATCACGCACATGCCCTGCGGCTCGATGAAGATCTGGCCTTCCTCGTTCCAGTGCGACCCGATCGGCCGGCTGAAGTTGTCGTACGCGCGGCGGAACCACGCGCCATCCCAGCCCGCCTTGTCCACCGCTGCCGTCATGGCCGCGCCCGCGGCCCGGTAACCGGCCGCCTCGTCGTCCCTGCCGCAACAACGCCGCAATCTGCGCCATCTCCTCCGCTGCCAGCACGAACAGGCCCGCGATGAAGACCGACTCCGCAGTCACCCCGTCCTGGTTCGTCGTGGTCTGGAACGACTCGCCGGGCGTGGTCGAGAAACAGTTGAGGTTGAGGCAGTCGTTCCAGTCCGCCCGGCCGATGAGCGGCAGCTTGTGCGGGCCCATCCGGTCCAGCGTGTACTGCATGCTCCGCTGCAGGTGATCGTACAGCGGCATTTCGGTGCCCGGCTCGTTGTCGTACGGGACCATCGCGTCGAGGATGCCCAGGTCGCCGCTCTCCTTCAGGTACGCGGCCGCGCCCAGCACCAGCCACAGCGGATCGTCGTTGAAGTTCGTCCCCACCAGGTCGTTCCCCCGCTTCGTCAGCGGCTGGTACTGGTGGTACGCGCCGCCCGAAGGCAGCTGCGTCGCGGCCAGGTCGATGATGCGCTCGCGCGCCCGCTCGGGGATCATGTGGACGAAGCCCAACAGGTCCTGGTTCGAGTCGCGGAACCCCATCCCGCGGCCGACGCCCGATTCGTAGAAGGAGGCCGATCGCGGACATGTTGAACGTGATCATGCACTGGTACGCGTTCCAGATGTCCACCGACCGGTTCGTGTGCTCGTCGGGCGTCTGCACCTGGAGCTTGCCCAGCAGCCCGTCCCAGTATCCGCGCAGGGCTTCGAACGCCGCCTCGACCCCGGCCGGGTCCAGGAATTCCTTGAGCAGGGGCGCGACCCGGCGCTTGTTGACGCGCTGCGACCCCGGCGGGTCGAACTTGTCGTCCGACGGGTTCTCCATGTAGCCCAGGACGAAGATGACGACGCGATTCGCCCGGCGCGAGCGACAGCCGGACGTGGTGCGACCCGACCGGCGCCCACCCGTGCGCGATCGAGTTCGCCGGTATCCCCCGCTCCACCGCCAGCGGCGCATCCCACCCGCGGTACGGCCCGAGGAAAGCCTCGCGCTGCGTGTCGAAGCCCGCGACCGGCAGCGAGCAGGCGAAGTAGGCAAAGTGATCTCGGCGCTCGCGGTACTCGGTCTTGTGGTAGATGACCCCGTCTTCCACCTCGACCTGGCCCGTGTTAAAGTTGCGCTGGAAGTTCGTCGCGTCGTCCCACGCGTCCCACAGGCAGAACTCGATGGCCGAGAAGACCGAAATCTCGGCCGGCGTCTCCCGCTCGTTCGTGACCGTCAGCCGCCACACTTCCAGGTTGCGGTCCAGCGGCACGAAGTACAGCGTCTCCGCGCGGATGCCCGCCGTTTTCGAGCCGATGACGGTGTAGCCCATGCCATGACGGCAGGTGTACTCCTCGACGGGCTTGCGGGTCGGCTGCCATGACGGCGACCAGTACTCGCCCGACGCCTCGTCACGCAGGTAGAAGTAGCGGCCGCCCGTGTCGAACGGCACGTTGTTGTAGCGATAGCGGGTCAGCCGGCGCAGCCTGGCATCCCGGTAGAAGGAGTAGCCGCCGGCCGTATTGGAGATAAGTCCGAAGTACGCCTGGCTGCCGAGGTAGTTGATCCACGGCAAGGGAGTGTCGGGCCGCGTGATGACGTATTCGCGGTGGGCATCGTCAAAGTAACCGTATCGCATGTCTGCCTCATTTCGCTTCTTAGCGCAGTCAACCGGTGTAGGACGCGATTCTCCTGGACTGGCCGCACGACTCGCGGATGACCAGCTCGGTGCCGAGCACGATGCGCTGCCCCATGCCCAACGCTGCCCCGGCATCCGGTCCCCGCAGCAGATCGTCGATCAGCACGCCGGCAGCCGTGTAACCCAGCCGGTAAATCGGCTGGCGAACGGTGGTCAGCGGCGGCTCGAGCACCGACGCCAGGGGGACGTCGTCGTAACCCACCAGTGCGACGTCGCCGGGCACGCACAGCCCCGCCGCACGGATCGCCTTCACAGCGCCGATCGCCATGCTGTCGCTCGCGGCAAACACCGCGTCCGGGCGCTCGGGCAGCCGCAGCAGGGCCTCCATCGCACGGCCGCCGCTCCACTCCGTCCAGTCGCCCTCCTGGATGTACCCTTCGCACGGCTCATGGTGCGCGGCCCGCATTGCGGCCAGGTAGCCGTCGCGCCGGTCGACGCCCGCGGTCATGCTGAGCGGCCCGGTAATCGTCGCGATGCCCGAACGGCCGAGCCGCAGGAGGTGCTGCACGGCCATCGCCGCCCCGCGCACGTTGTCCACGTCGACCGACGTCACGTCGCCCTCGTAGGTTGACCGGCCCACCAGGACGAACGGGGTGCCTTCCTGGTTCAGCCGGGATACGAACGCGTTGTCGGTGTGCGACGCCGCGAGCACCAGGCCGTCGAGGTGGGCGCCTCGAACGATGCGGGTGATGTTCTCCGACTCGCGCAGCGACGGGAACGAGAGCAGCATGAAGTAGTCGCGCTCGTCGCATGCCGCGGAGATGCCCTGGATCAGCAGCGGGAAGTAGGGCTCGGCGAAGACGGAGCCCATCGACTGCGGCACCACCAACCCGATCAGCTGGCTGCGCCGGCTCACCAGGGTCCGGGCTGCCGCGTTCGGGTGGTAGTCGTGCTCGCGAACGACGCGCTGCACGCGCTTGCGCGTCTCCGGGTCCACGCTCGGATGGTCGTTGACGACCCGCGAGACCGTGGACCGGGAAACGCCGGCAAGGGCTGCAATCTCTTCAAGGGTGGGTGACATTGCTTCTTCGCCTGGCAACCGGATGAGAGCGCTCTCACGAAGGGGCGAAAGCCTGAAGCGGCCTTCGCCCCCTCAAACAACTAATTCGCCCGGTCCTGGACCTGCGCCAGCAGCCCGTCGACGAGGTCTTCGGGATGAACGGGCAGTGCGCTTTGCTGGAACATCAGCACGCTCACCAGCGGCATGTCGCCCATCATGTCCATGATGTCCAGGCCCAGGCCGCCCATGCCCGGCTCATCCTGGCCGGCATCGCCGCCGCCGAACATCCTCCGGGTTTGTTCTTCCATCTGCGCGTACAGCGGGCCGAAGACCGCCCTCCCCCGCGCGTCGGCCATCCACTCGCGTATCGTCGACTCCCGATCCAGCATGCAGGGCAGGTCCAATGTCGTTTCGAGCGTCACCGGAATCGAGTGGCGGATATCCGCCGCGGAAGCGGCGATCAGGATATCGAACTCGCCGTCCTCGGTGATCCACTGCCGGTAATCCGGGTGGTAGTACGCGAAAGCGCGGAAGTCCAGCTTGATCGACACGCGTCTTGGTCTCGCCCGGCGCCAGCGCCACCTTCGCAAAACCCTTCAGTTCCTTCTCCGGCCGCACCAGGCCCGACGCCCGGTCGTGGACGTAGACCTGGACGATCTCCTTGCCCGCCACCGCGCCCGTGTTCGTGACGTCCACGGTCACGGTCACCCCATCCACGTCGCGGAACGCCGCCGCAGACACGGCCGGATTGCTGTAGGCGAAGCTGGTATAGCTCAGGCCGTGGCCGAAGGGGAAGAGGACGGGCATCTGCTTTGCATCGTAATAGCGGTAGCCGATGAACAAGCCCTTCGCCGTACTGCACCTTCCCCGCGCCGCCCGGCCAGTTCAGATACGCCGGGGTGTCGGCCAGCTTGAGCGGGAAGGTCTCGGCCAGCTTGCCGCAGGGGTTGGCGAGGCCGAACAGGATGTCCGCGATCGCGCCGCCGCCTGCCTGCCCCATCATCCAGCCTTCGAGCACGGCCGGAACCGCGTCGATCCACTCCGACATCACCACCGGCGCGCCGTTGTTGAGCACGACCACCGTCTTCGGCTGTGCCGCGGCCACTGCCTGGATCAAGGCGACCTGCTGCCGGGTCAGGTCGAGGTCCGTCGCGGTCGTAACCCTCAGACTCCTTGAACGTGGGCAGCGCGACGTAGAGCACCGCGACGTCCGCGTCCCGCGCCAGCGCCGCCGCCTCGTCGATGAGGTCCTGGCGGAAGGAGTCGTCCGCGGGATAGCCTTCCGCGTACGCCAAGCGCGGCTTCGCCCGCCCGCGCCTGCAGCTCGTCGAGGGGCGCGTCGACCCGGGTCGGGTTGATGTGCGAGCTGCCGCCGCCCTGGAAGTGAGCGGCCTTTGCCGCCCGGCCGATAACCGCAATGCGCCCTTGGCCCTTCAAGGGCAAAATCCCATCGTTCTTCAGCAGCACCATGCCTTCGGCCGCGATCTTCCGCGCCAGCGCGTGGTGCGCGTCCACGTCGAACGCCGCGCCGGCTGCGCCCTTGGGGGTCTCCTTGGCCTTGAACACGATCCGCAGGATGCGCCGCACCGATTCGTCGAGGGTCGACTCGGCCAGGTCGCCGCAGCGCACCGCCTCCACGACTGCCTTGACGTGGCGGTCCTGCGGGCCCGGCATCTGCCAATCCAGCCCGGCGCGCAGCGCGGCCACCCGGTTGCGCACCGCGCCCCAGTCCGAGACCACCAGCCCCTCGAAGCCCCACTCCTGCTTCAGGATTTTCGTGAGCAGCGTGCGATGCTCGGAGGCGAACGTGCCGTTCACCTTGTTGTACGAGCACATCACCGTCCAGGGCTGAGCTTCCTTGACGGCCTTCTCGAACGCGGGCAGGTAGATCTCGCCGCAGCGTCCGCTCGTCCACCTCGGCGTTGATGCTGAACCGCTGGAACTCCTGGTTGTTGACGGCGAAGTGCTTGAGCGACGTGCCCACGCCCTTCGACTGCACCCCCTGGATGTAGCCGACCGCCAGCTCTCCGGCCAGGTAGGGGTCCTCCGAGAAATACTCGAAATTGCGGCCGTTCAGCGGCGAGCGCTTCATGTTGACGCCCGGGCCGAGGATCGCGTCCACGTTCAGGGCGATCGCTTCTTCCGCCAGCGCCTCGCCCAGCTCGCGCACCAGCTCCGACGTCCCACGAGGACGCGCTGCACGAGGCGGTCGGGAAACAGGTCGCGGGCAGGGCGTCCTGGGCCATCGAGTGGATGTTCGCCACCCGGCGCACCCCGTGCGGGCCGTCCGAGACGATCATCTCGGGCACGCCCAGCCGCGGCACCGGCGTGGTCGACCAGGGGCTCGCGCCCGTGCAGAGCGCGGCCTTCTCTTCGAGGGTCATGCTGGCAATGATGGACTGGATATCGGCGTTCATCTCATTCCTTCTTCGGTAGAAGCACCCTTGGCCTGTCAGTCGGTCCGAGACTGCGGTAAGCGTCAGTGCGAGTCGTACACCGACCGCACCTTGAGCGCGGCCTTCGTCCGGGCCAGATCCCATCCCTCCGGCAGCGGCGCCGTGATCGTGACCGTTCTTCCTGCCGGAAGGTCGAAATAGTTGTCGCTGAAGACGACGTCCAGGCCCGCCACGCTGACCTCGACCAGGCGGGCGAGCGAGCGCGCCGAGAGCTTGATCGCAAGCAGCCCGTCGTTCAAGGCGACATCGGCCTTGATCTCCGGATCGACCAGCGACAGGTGCTTCGTCGGGACGAAGTAGGCGGTCCGCAGCCGCGGCGCACGTCGCCCTGCCACAGCTCCGCCACGAACACCAGCTCGCGTTGGCTGTCGTAATCGAGGAAGCGGGAGAAATCGAGCGTCTCGACCGCGGTGACGGCCGACGGCTCGACGGCCGCTTCCTTCTCGCCCGCGGCCAGCTCCTTGCCGTCCAGGGTCGTCAGCGCCCAGCGCACCGTACCTTCCCACGGTTCGAGCAAGTCGCTGCTCAGGTAGATCGACTGGCACGGCGGCGCATCCTCGATCGACAGCAGCAGCGGCGCATAGAACCGGCGGGCCGCGTAGTGCAGCGCCTTCCAGCGCCCGTAGTAGTCGAGGCTGGACCACGATGCAACCGGCCAGCAGTCGTTCAGCTGCCAGTACAGCGTGCCCGACACCCTGTCCGTGTGCCTGCGCCAGTGCTCGACCCCGTAGCGGATGCCCTCCGCCTGCAGCACCATGCTGAGATACACCAGCGATTCGAAGTCCTTGGGCAGGCGGAAGGTGTCCAGCATCTGGGCCACCATCAGCGCGTTGCCGCTCGCGTTCTTCTGGTGCTGCTCCATGATGTACGAGGTCATGTTCCAGTCAGGCTCGGCCGCATACGTCCGGATGGTCTCCATCGGCGGCAGGGCCTGGAAGCCGAACTCGCTCATGAAGCGGGGATACTGCTCGCGGTATGCCGTGAACGGCTTGCGCCCGTGCCACACGCCCCAGTAGTGTGCGTCGCCCTGGACCTGGCCGTTGGGATTCTCGAACGGCGTGTCGGACGATGGCGAGCTGGGCCAGTAGGCATGGTCCGGGTCCTCGGCCGCGCACCACTCGGCCAGGGTGTGGTGGAAGAACTGCGCGTAGGCCGCCTTCAGGTCCGTCCAACTCGGGCCCCCGCCAGCCCCATTCGACCCAGCCTTCCTCCATCTCGTTGTTGCCGCACCACAGGGCAAGGCTGGCGCGATGGCGCAGCCGGCGGACGTTCTCCACCGCTTCCACGCGCACGTTCTCCAGGAATTCCGGGTCGTCGAGCGGGTAGATGCTGCACGCGAAGATGAAGTCCTGCCAGATCAGGATGCCGTACCGGTCGCACAGGTCGTAGAACCGCTCGTCCTCGTAGAACCCGCCGCCCCACACCCGCAGCATGTTCTGGTGCGACTGCGCTGCGGAGCGGATCAGGCCTTCCAGGTCGGCTTCGGTCAGGCGGGTGGGGAACGAATCGGCCGGGATCCAGTCAGACCCCTTGGCGAAGAACGGCCGCCCGTTCACCACGAACGTGAACGACCGGCCCCACTGGTCCGGCTGCTGCCGCAGTTCGATCGTGCGCAGGCCCAGCTGGTAGTCAGCTTGGTCGAGCACCGCGCCCCGGCCCTTCCAGTTCCACCCGGACCTGGTAAAGCGGCTGCTCGCCGAGCCCGTTCGGCCACCACAACTCCGGATTCTCGATTTCGACCGAGAGGACTGCCTCCGCCGATGCCAGGTCGGCGCGTGCCGTGCGCACCGCCCTGTCGGGCGCGATCACCTGCATGGAGACCGACAGCCCCGGCGCCCAGTTCTCCACCGCCACCCGCGCTTCGCACGGTGACTGCGCCGTCTCGCGTGCGCCTGTCGCAGGTGGACCTCAGCCAGCCGCGCCTCGAACCCCTCTAGCCGGATATCCTTCCAGATGCCCACGGGCGGCAGCTGCGGGCCCCAGTCCCAACCGAACTGGCAGGGCGCCTTCCGCACGTGCGGCCCGCCCGCAATGGCCTGCGAGACGCCAAGCATGGGCCGCGCGGCCTGCTTCTCGGTCACGTACTTGACCGTCGAAGCGAAATAAACGCGCAGCTCGTTGCCTTCGGCCCGGAGCAGCGGCTTCACGTCCCAGCGGTACTGGCGGAACATATTGTCCGTGTGCCCCAGCACCCGGCCGTTCAGGGTGACGGTCGCAAGGGTGTCGAGCCCGTCGCAGACCAGCCAAATCTGCGGCTGCGCGAGCAGGTCGGCCGCCGCGTCGAACGTCGCGCCGGTACTCCCAATCCGCCTCGGCCACCCACGCCACCCGGCGCTCGTTGTCGCCCACGAATGGGTCCGGGATGCGGCCCAGGGCCAGCAGGTCCGTGTGCGCCCCGCCGGGCACCGTGGCCGGGAGCCACGCCTCGGCCTCCCCCTGCGAGGATCCTGCCTGGCGGAACTGCCAGGCGCCCGTCAATGATTGCATCAGCATGTTGTCTTCCTGTAAGCTCACGTTGCGTTCCAAACAGCCTGTATGGCTCGGTAGTCCAGGAGAATGATCCCCTCGCTCCTAACGAGGTCCTTTGCCGCCTGTGACACCAGGAAGTCGTAATCCGCCTGGCGGGTGCGGTGGGGACCCGGCTCGATTGCCAGGAATTCGGCCGTGTCCAAGGCCGGGTGAACGGCCCATTCGCTCAGGCCTGCCGGCAGCTCGTGCAGGAGCCGGGCATAAGTCGCGGGCTTGGTCGCCGGATCGAGGCCGTAGCTGTCGAGAAGGTCGTGATCGTTGGCTGGCAGGCCCTGGCTTTGCACCATCTCGATAGCCCGCTGGCCCATCACCCGCAGCGCCAACCCGTACTCTCTTGCCAGTCGGAACATCAGCCCGGCGATATCCGGCCGGCCGCCTATCCGCAATGAGTGCCAATCCAGGTGAGTGGGCTGCAGCCCGAGGGCCAGCACGCTCTCGATTTGCGCCCGCCACTCCGCCTCCAGCTCGTCGAGCCCGACCTGGGCCAGGAACGGCTCCATGTCCTGAAAAGTGTAGAAATAGCCGGTCGGGTCGACCAGGGTCCGCATCTTCTCGCCGGCCGTCACCGGCCGCCACCGGTTATGCTGGAGTCGGCGATGGCGGTGAGATGAATGCCGAAGGGGACTTCAGGATGGTCGGCGAGGAAACGAGCGGCGTCCGGCATCCCGGCGCAAGGGACCATCAGGCTCGTTGAGCGGACGAACCCGGCCTGCAGCGCGCCCACGATCGCTTCGTTCACTGCCTGGCACATGCCGAAATCGTCCGCGTTGACGATCAGCAGGCGAGCATCGGCGGGATACCCCAGCAGATCGATTCGTCCGGCTACCCGGCCCCTTGGCATCCACAGGCACGGGCTACACCGTCGACAGGTCCCACTCTTCGTAGATCTTCGGCACGTCGCTGATCAGGCGCCGCGTGTACGGCTCCTTCGGCCGCAGGATGACCTGGTCGGCCGTCCCGTATTCGACGAACTTGCCACGCTCCATGATGTACACTTTGTCGGACACGTAGTACGCCAGCCCGATATCGTGCGTGATAAAGATCAGCGTCATCCCCGTCTCGTTCCTGAGCTTGAGCAGGTAGTCCAGGATGGTGGCGCGCGAGCACGCGTCGATCATCGAGGTCGGCTCGTCGGCGATCAGGATGCGCGGCTTCAGCAAGAAGATGCGGGCGATCATCAGGCGCTGCATCTGCCCGCCCGAAAGCTCGAACGGGTACTTGTTGGTCAGCTCGGCGAATTTCAGGTTGACGAAGCTGCACGCCTCGGACATCAACTCGGTCTTCTTCTCTTTAGGCAGCCGGGCGCCGCCGCGCATCCGGATGCAGTCCAGCAGCACGGCGTCGATCTTGTGAAACGTGTTGTACGCGGAGAACGGGTCCTGGAAGATCGCCTGGATGTTCTTCCAGTATTCCTGCCGCTTCTTGCCGGTGCTGATGTCGCGCTTCTGTCCCTGGAAGTAGATCTCGCCTTCGGTCGGGTTGATCAGGCCCAGGAGCATCTTCGCCAGGGTCGTCTTCCCGCTGCCCGACTCGCCCACGATCGAGATAACTTCTCGTTCGTAGAATTGGAAATCCACGTGATCGACGGCGACGGTCCGCGTGCGGCCAAACCCAAACACCTTGGTGAGCCCGGTTCCGCTCAGGCAGAGGTTTCGCGCCAAGGGGCTTGAAGCCCCGTCGGTGGGCGTGCTGTCACTGGCCATGCTTGTAGGCCTCCCTCAGTTCCTTCTCGGACATGACACAGCGGTAAGCGCGACCTGGACCTGCGTCGTAGAGACCGACGTTCGTCACCTTGCACTCCGCCCGCACGTATTTGCAGCGCTCGGCGAACCGGCAGCCCGACGGCGGGTTCTTCAGATTTGGCGGCACCCCGGGAATGGCCGTCAGCTTCACGTCGCGCAGGCCCGCTTCCGGCACG
Source organism: uncultured Chloroflexia bacterium (assembly GCA_963800615.1). Classification (GTDB taxonomy): domain Bacteria; phylum Chloroflexota; class Anaerolineae; order CG2-30-64-16; family CG2-30-64-16; genus JALOOB01. The sequence goes on along the minus strand of CAWDBO010000006.1, from coordinate 1,693 downwards.
ATGATCGAGCCCATCAGCCCTTTCGAATAGGGGTGCAGCGGATCGAAGACCGCGTCCCTCGCGCCGGCCTGCTCCACGATCTGCCCCGCGTACATGACCATGATGTCGTTGGTCACGTTGTACAACAGCGGCAGCTCGTGCGTGATGAAGATCATGGACTTGATGAAGCCCTTTTCCATCAAATCCTTGAGCATCCTGATGACCATCTTCTGCGAGGTGACGTCGAGCGCCGACGAAGGCTCGTCCGCGATGAGCACCTTCGGCGAGAGAAACACCGCGACCGCGATCACCGTGCGCTGCTTCATGCCGCCCGACAGCTCGACCGGGTACTTGTCCAATACCTCTTTCGGCAGCCCCAGGGTCTCGAAATTGGCCCGTGCCAGGTCGTAGATGTACTTCTTGTTCTCGGTCGGGTCGTGTGCCAGGACGACGTCTTCGATGAAGTTGATGATCTTCCGGGTGGGATTGAGCGCGTTCATGGCGGCCTGCGGGATGTACGCGATCTCCGACCCCAGGATCGACTTGCGGACGTCATCCGGCTTCATATTCGTCGTGACGCGCCCGTCGATGAGGATCTCGCCGCTCGTGTAGTAGAGCGGCTTGAAGTAATAGCTCATCAGGCTGAGAGCCAACGTCGACTTGCCGCAGCCGGATTCCCCCGCGATCCCCAGCGTCTTTCCCTCTTCGACCTTCAGGGACACGTGGTCGACCGCGTAGACGCTTTCCTCGTACCGCGTGATGTACTTGGTGGTGAGGTCCCGAACCTCGAGCATGACTTTGCCCATCTGTCACCCAATTCAGTCAGTGACGGAACCACCAAGAACCTAAGAACCGAAGTTACACTAAGATCTTCGTGAAGCTTCGTTCCTTTGGTTCTTCGTGGTAAACGCTCACTCGCGCAATGCAGGATTAAATACCTGGTCAAGACCTGTAATCATCAGGTTCATCGAAAACGTGATGAGCGCGATGGTCAGGAGCACCGGGAAGTACGCCCACCACTTGCCCAGGATGTGCGCCTGGTAGATCATCGCCCAGTTCATCATCAACCCCAGGGTCGGCACTTCCGTGGTTCGCGGCCCCAGCCCGAGGATCGCCAGGCTGGACTCGTACACGATCGCCGAGGACATCTGGAGGATCAGGGCCATCATCACGTATGACATGATGTAGGGCAGGATATCGGTGGCGATGATGCGCGCCAGCGAGTGGCCCGACAGCTTGGACAGGTTCACGTGATCGCGGTTTCGCAGCGAGAAGACCTGCGCGCGCACGGCCCTGGCCGTCCACACCCAGGTCGTGAACCCGATCACGACCGCGATGGTGACCGCCCCCCGCTTGTCCTGCCCGATGCTGAACGAGATCAGGATCAGCAAGACGAACGTCGGGATGACGGTGAAAATGTTGGTGAAGAAGACGATGATATCGTCCGCCATGCCGCCGACGTACCCCGCGATCAGCCCAAGCGTTAAGCCGATGGTGGTGGCAATAAGGCCCGCGATCAACCCGATCAGCAGCGATACGCCCGTCGCTCTGATGAGCTCTGTCGACACATCCCGGCCAAAGTTGTCGGTCCCCAGCGGCAGCACCCGCACGTTCGCGATCTCGCTGACATTCACGTAATCGGTCTGCTTGACCTCACCCGACTGCACCAGCTGCGGCTGCGCTGCGCCCGCATCCGCCTTCTCGGTTGCGATGA
>CAWDBO010000005.1:0-14277 GCA_963800615.1 uncultured Chloroflexia bacterium | reverse complement strand
ATTCCGGCGAGCTGGCCCGGCTTCAGCGCGACGCGGGCGTTTCCGGCGCGACGTACCGGATCAATGTCGAGCGGCAGGGGCCGGGGAACGACGCGGTGCTGACGGTCGACGGGCAGGCGGTGGAAGGCGATGTCGTGCCGTTTGCCGCGCCTGGCGCCGAGGTGCAGGTGCAAGTTGTCATAAAGTAGGGGCTCTGGACCGCCGAGGCACACGCGTTTGGACCACGAAGCCGCGCGTGTTTGGACCACGAAGACGCGAAGGTGATCGAAGGACACGAAGCACGAAGGACAGCGAAGCTTCGTGGACTTCGTGCTTCGCGTCCTTCGCAGCCTTCACGTCTTCGTGGTCCAGACCCCTCCTGGTCCAGATCCTCTCAAGGGATGCAGCTATGGGCAGCTCTTACGGTTATTACGACGCGGCCGCGCGGGAATACGTGATAACGTGGCCCGACACGCCCACGCCCTGGATCAACTATTTGGGGGAAGGCGGCTATGGCGGGATCATCTCCAATACGCCGGCGCGGCTACTCCTTCTATCGTGACCCCCGCAACCGCCGGGTGCCCGCTACCGATATAGCCCGATCCCCACCGACTGGCCTGGGCGCTAGCACCCATATCCGCGACCAGGAAACCGGCGCGTTCTGGAGCCCTACCTGGCAGCCGGTCACGCAGGTGCAGCTGGAAACGCTACGAGTGCCGGCATGGCGCGGGATACACGCGCATCCGCAGCCGGTACGCGGGCATCGCCGCGGAACTGCTGTATTTCGTTCCGCCCGGTCAGCGGACGAGCGCGGCCTGCGAGCTGTGGGTGCTGCGCGTGCGCAACCTGTCGGACAGCCGCGGCCATCGGCGCCTTCTCCTATGCCGAGTTCTGCTACTGGGACGCGATCACCGACCAGCAAAACCTGGACTGGGGGCAGCAGATCATGTTCTCCGAAGCTGGCCCCTGCTACGTCTCGACCGGCGTGATCTTCCGGCCCACCCGCAGCTTCCTGGGCTGCTCGCGGCCGTCGACGGGTTCGAGACGGACCGGGAGACCTTCATGGGCCGCTGTCGCAGCCTGGCAAACCCGCAGGCGGTGGAGCTTGGGGATGCCGACGATGGGCTGGCGCCGCGCGGGAACAACATCGGCTGCCTGTTCCACGAGCTGACCTTGCAGCCCGGCGAGACACAAGAACTTGTCTACGTGCTCGGCGTGACCGACGACGCGGGACGCATTCCGGATGTGATCGAGCGGTATCCGGTCACGAGCGGCAGACGAGGCGTACCGGGCCCTGAAGGTTGAGTGGGACGCGTATCTGGACGCGTTCACGGTGGACCTGCCCGACCCAGAGATGCAGACGATGGTCAACGTCTGGAACCCGATCCAATGCCGGGCCAACCTGTTCTGGTCGCGCTTCGTGTCGGGTTATGACACGGGCCTGGGGCGGGGGATGGGAACGCGCGACTCGGCGCAGGACACGCTTGGCACGGTGCAGAACGCGCCCGAGCACGCCAAGGGCGTCCTGCGGATGCTCTGGCAGCTCCAGTTCGCGGACGGGCACGCGTGGCACCAGGTGTTCCCCCTCACCGGCGAGGGCGGCCCCGGGCTGGCGGGCGAGTTCCCCGCATGGCCGCAGTGGTTCAGCGACGACCACCTCTGGCTGGTGATCGCGACCTGCAACTATCTGAAGGAGACCGGCGACTTCGGATTTCTCGACGAGGCCCTCCTTACCAGGACACGGGTCCGGAACCGTTTGGGCCACATGCAGGACGCGATCCGCTTCACGCTCGAGCACCGCGGACCGCACGGGTTGCCGCGCCTCGGCTTCGCCGACTGGGACGACACGATGAACCTCGACCACGGCAGCGGGCTGGCCGAAAGCGTGTGGACCGGGAGCAGTTCTGCCGGGCTGCGCTTGACTTCGCGGAACTGGCGGAGCACCTGGGGCGGACGGATAAGGCGGAAAGCGCTTCGACGCGAGTGCCGAGCGATGGCTGAGGCCGTGGAGCAGTACGGCTGGGACGGGGAATACTACCTGCGGGCTTACGACGATGAGGGGCTGCCGGTCGGATCGGCGTCAGAGGCGCACCACCGGATCAGCCTGAACACGCAGACCTGGGCGGTGATCGCTGGGTTGGACCGGAAGCGGGCGGCGCAAGGGATGGCGCAGGCGCACGAGAGCTGAATTGCGAGTATGGGCTCCGGCTGATGGCGCCGGCCTACGAGGGCTATTCCGAGCGCGTCCGGGGCACGTCCACCTATCCGCCCGGCGTAAGGAGAACGGCGGCATCTTCTGCCACGCGAATCGTGGGCCGTGGTTGCTGCGGCGCAGCTTGGGCACGGCGACCTCGCCTATCACTACTACCGCCAGATCCTCCCGCTGGCGCGCACCGATCCGGAACGCTGCTGACCGAGCCCTACGTGTACTGCCAGAACATCGCCGCGCCCGAGACACCGCATGCCGGCCGGGGTCGGAACTCCTGGCTGACCGGGACCGCCGCCTGGACCTACGTTGGCGCGACCCAGTGGATCCTTGGCATCCGGCCCACGTACAGCGGCTTGCGTATCGCGCCGGTGATACCCGGGGGGTGGCCTGGCTTCACCGCCCGACGCGTGTTCAGGGTGCGTGCTACCGGATCGAGGTGCTGCGAGAGGGACCGGGGAACGCGGTGTCGCTGGAGGTGAACGGCGTCGGATCGAAGGGGACGTCGTCCCGTTTGCGGACGCCGGGGTCCGAGGTCGACGCCTACGGGTTGTCATAAAGTACTCGAAACACCGTTACCGCAACCTACTTCCGCTCCCGTCCTTCTCCACCGCCAGCGCGTGCGCGACTTCGTTCGCGGCGCCTTGCAGGGCCGCGAACTCCTGCGCGGGTGTACGGTTTGTGGCCCGGCGCGGGCCAAGGAGGAGCAGGCCGTAGCGCTTCCCGTCATGCTCCAGCGGCGCCGCCACCCAGGCCTCCCCTCGCCAGTCACCGTACGTGTGCAGCGGCTCCAGGCGCCCGTTGCCGTTCACCGGCATGGTGATCGCGCCGCACCCGCGCCCATCCCAATCGCCGCCTCATCGAGCAGCCGCTTGGTCATCAGTTGCCGGTCACTCATAACCACATAGGAGCGCACCTCCCCCCCAAACTCGCCAGCGTCCTGATGTGCTCGGGAGAGTCTTTGAAATTGCGGTCGAGCACCGCCTGGAGCCGGGTTTGATTGGGGCGAACACCGACACCAGGATGAGCGACGTCAGAACAATCGCGATGTCGCTCTTTTCGCCCGTGGCAAGCTGGAAGACCTTCTGCAGGACCGTGATGCTCACGCTGATCACGCCGGCCAGCACGGCGGTCAGCAGGCCCCACAGGATCGTCCGGTTGACGATGGCGTCCATTTCCAGGAGGCGGTAGCGGAAGATGGCGATCGCGACGCAGAACGGGAAGATGACCAGCCACGGCATGTACAGCGCGGGCTCGAAGTGCAGCCGCACGCCGGCCAGGGGCGTCAAGATCCAGAAGATGATGGGCAGGAACGCGATCGCACTGCCGAGCAACACGATCCGCGCCTGGCGGCGAACGGTTGCCTCACCACTCTGAAACGCCCTGACAAACATCACTCCCAGGAACAGCAGCCCGCCGATGCCCGTGTACCGATAGGAAACATCGCGGGCGATCAGGTAGTCCCAGGGTGCGCGGTATCGTAGAGTGCGCGCGGCCGCCCAGAGCCCGATCGCGATGGACGCGAGGTACGGGATTCCCAGCACGCCCGGGTAGCGGCGCACGATCCGCGCTTCCTGGGGGAAACGCATGGCGAGGCTGAGCAAGGCGCCGCCCAGCGCGGCCATCGCGATAGCCCACAGCGGCGTGCCAACGTGGGTCGTGTAGATGTCGAACCACAGCGCCTGCGCCACGGCTGCGGCGAAGCAGAAGAAGGCCAGCGCCCGGCCCGGAGGCGTCGCTCCCCGCACCCGGTAGATCCAGGCCCCTATGCCCAGGTAAGCCAGCCCCATCAGGTACGGCATCCAGAAGAGGCGGGAGAGGTCCTGGGTTGGGAAGGCCATCAGGGCGACCGATGGGAAGAACTTGTCGGTCCCATCCTTCGTGCGCGTCGTGATCGACACGTTGTCGCCGATATTGAGCGAGTCCAGCGCGGCCACGTATTCGGCGTCGTTAGCAACGCCATTCCCACCGATGCGGATAACCCTTTGGTTCAGGGCGATGCCCGCAGCACGGCCCGTCCAGTCCGCCCCGCCTTGGTCTGTCACGACGAGCGTGTGATCCATGACGATGCCGGGGAAGGGCCGGTTGGCCCAGGACAAGGCAAATATGGGCGCGAAGATAACGCTGAGCGTCGCCACTGTAAAAGCGGCTAACGTCACCGCTCGACTGATGCGTTCGAGAAAGGCGGCCCGGCTCAACATGCTCACAGGTCCGTGTCCGTTTCTCCCAGCGCAGCCAGCTCGTCGCGCAGCGACCGCCGCCGCCGGGCTTACCGGCCGGCTGCGCGGCGGGCGGCCGCGAGAGCACCAGCAGCGTGACGTCCAGCCGCTTCAACGAGTCGTCATCGCCGAACTCGTCGATATCGGTCCGCAGCGCGTCGACCATGGCCTGCGCACCCGGCGCCTCGGGTGCCACGGCTACCTCCGCGACTGCGGCGCCGCCTGCGGAGTTGCTCCGAACTACAACGTTGGCGTGCGCAACCAGTGCGCCGAGCACGGCCGCACCCGTTCAGGACCAAACGGCTCACCGGTATGCGGGCGTATGCCGAGCGTACCGGGGGGTAGAAGATCATGCTCTCGCCCGGCGCCAACAGCACGTCGTCGTGATCGTACTCGACGTCCAACTGCTGGCCGAGGAAGTCCGCGCCCTCGCGCATCTCGATTAGTTCCGGCTCGAGCCGGCCGTTCTGCGACCCACCGTTCAATGTCCACTAACGGCGCAGAGAAGCCGGCATTGGCGATCTGCAGTCGCCCCGATACGGGATCAAGCAGTGCGAAGAGCGACGTCACCGCGGCGTCCGGGCCGACCTCGGGGCAAAGCAGGTTGTTGCAAACCGACAGGGCATGACCTGCGGACGCGGGCGCGATCGATCCGGCACGCGACGGTGCGGAACGCGGCCCGAATGGTCGTCATGAGATGCGGCGCAGCCAGCCCGCGGGCGGCGACTGTGGCGAGCGAGAGCATCAGGCGGCCGTCAGGCAGCAGCATGAAGTCGTACAGGTCATGAGCGGTGGCGCTGCTTATTGCGCCCCGGTGGTGGACCGCAAGCTCCCAGCCGCCGAGCATCGGCGTGTATCGAGGGAGAAGGTTCTGCCGCAGCGCCTTGCTGATGCGCGCTTCGGTCTGCGATTGGTCGGAGTACACGGCGGCATGCCGCTGGCCCCGCGCCAGCAGCGCCACGCCGGCCGTGGGGATGACCATGCCAAGCGCCAGGAGCACGATGATGCCCGTCGCCAACCGCTGGACGGGCGCCATGGCATCGACCCAATCCGTCTCGGTTACCAGCATCCAGTCGGTCCCTGGTATCTCCGAGTAGGAGACGACGACCTCGTTTCCATCCGGGTCAGCCTGTGGCTTCGGCTCACCTTCAACCGCCGCGCATCTGCTGCAGGTCGATCGTCTGTCCCGTCCGCTTGTACCCGGAGTCGTAGATCACCCGGCCCGGCTGTCGGCGATGTAGGTGTTGCCGCTCCCAGCCAGTCGCAGTCGCACGACGCTGGCATAGAGTGCGCTGGTGCGCGATTCGCCGAGGCGGAACAAGCCCGCGAGCACGCCGACCGTCTCTCCATTTGGCCCAGCACCGGCACGCTGACGACGACGACCTGGCTGTTCTCAGGCCCGACGTCAAGGACTGAGGAGAAGTACCGGCTGGTTGGCTGGCTAACGAGCATCCGCTTGAAGAACTCCTGGTTTGACCAGTCGGAACTCATGATTTCCCAGCGTTCGGGAAGCGTGTCGCGCACGTGGCCCGGTTGTCCATCAGGATCACGCCACCGTCGAACATGCTCAGCCGCTGGGTCTGGCCGCGCAGGATCGCCCGCTGCTTGCCGGTCAGGCCGAGATAGAGGCTCTGCGAGCGGGCGGTGGGCTCGAGCTCGCCGGCGAGCTTGTCCAGTTCGTCGCGGAGACGGATGGCGGAGACGCGCGCGACCTCCCGGTCGCGCTGCACGATCAACTCGGCCGCGGTCGTGCGATAGGAGAGGTAAGTGTAGACGGCGCCGGCCACCAGCCCGAGCAGCGCCAGCAAGGCGACCCCGGCGATAAGGCGCGGACGCCAAATGGCGGCGAACCGCTGCCGGTCGGCTTTCATCGGACGCCCCTGAGCCCATCACCCCCCGGCCCCTTTCGACGGCGAAGACGGTGCAGCGCCTTGGGCAGGCTCCGCCTGGCTGGCCTCGATCTGCTGCGAAATCTCGCGCATGTACGAAACCGGCTTCCGTCCCAACGTGAAGATCTGTTCCCATGCACTGACGGCGAGCTGGCGCGCCACGTCCTGGTTCTCGAAGACCTCCGACGTCACGCTGTAGCCCTTCAGGTGGCCGTCGGCAAAGGCCGCCAGGTCCATGTCCCTGGTCTTTTCAGGGAACTGCTCGCGGACGTCGGCGATCCAACCATCGACCAGGCTCAATCGGGCCGGCTGCAGCAGGTGAAAGCGCGACATGGCGCGGCCGTAGCGCGAGCTGATCAGGAACTTCATAAATTCCCACGCGGCTTCGGGATAGCGAGTGCCTTTGTAGATGGCGAAGCCGTCCGTCGTGCCTACGGTTGCCCTGCCGGCGGGGCCGGCGGGGAACGCCGTGACGCCGACGCGGAACGGCGCGTTCTCCAGGATCGCCATGAGCGACCAGGAGCCGTCTTCGACCATGGCGACCCGGCCCCGGTAGAAGGCTTCGGTGACGCTGAGGTTTTGCACGTCGAGCCGGCTGGCCATCGTGTGATCGCTCCACATGCGGTCCCTGAGCCATTGCATGGCGTCCAGCGCCTGGGGCCGGGCCATCATGCTCTTCTTGGGATCGGTGGGGCTGACGAAATGGCCGCCCCAACTGTTGACATGCACCTGAATCCGGTCCCAGCTGACGTCGAACATGCTGCCCCAGACAGCGCCTCCAGCCGTGCCGCGTCCGGCGTTTGTGAGCCGCCGCGCTCGGCCGGGGCTGCACGAAACGCTTCACCGCGACGTAATAGTCGGAATGGGTCCAGGTCGAGTCGGGGTAGGGGACCTTGTACTCGTCGAACAGGTCCTTGTTGTAATAGAGCGCCAGCGCACCGTGGTACTTGGGCAGGGCGAACTGCGAGCCGTCGCGGAGCTGCAGGGAGCGGTACTGCGCCTGGTCCCAGTCCTTGAGGTTGTCGGCTGTCAGCTCGGCTTCGACGTAGGGCCGCAGGTCCATCAGGTAGCCCTTTTGCGCCCACACGGGGAAGAACTCGCAGCAGCCCGCGAAGACGTCCGGCGCGCTCTGCGCCTGGAAGTCGGTCATCATCTTCTCCGCCAGCTCGGTCGGAGGGTCGGGCGTGTAGAAGACGTGGATGTTGGGGTGGGTCGCGTGGAACTGCTCCAGCATTTGCTGGGCCATCGCAGCGAAGTAGTCGGTGCGCCAGTCCTGATATACGAGCTGGGCGGCCGCGCTCCCGTGCGGTCCCGGGTTCCGCCTCGCGGCCGGCGCACATCCCGCCATTACCGCCGCACCTGCCAGGCTGCCTGCAACCCGTAGGAAAACTCGTCGCGACATCGGTGCCATGAGCTTGTACCCTGCCATTCATCGAGGCAAGAACCTCGATCGCTCTTTGTCTACTGCTTGATTATATTTTGCGCTGAAAGTGTCGACATTATATGCAGGAACTCGCGAACGGGCAAGCAGGGTCGTTTACAACGATGACTGGAGGGGGGCGGAGCACGCCAACTGGGCTCTGTGGGGTGGTACGTTGGGTGAGAAGCCCTTCTGCACCAGCAATCCGCGGACCTTGGTGCGCGCCCGGCTGAGCCGCGACTTGACGGTGCCGAGCGCGAGACCGGTCATGTCGGCAACCTCATGATATTCAAACCCCTCGACGTCACACATCACGAGCACCGTGCGCTGTCCGGGCGGGAGCTGCATGATCGCGCGGGTGAGCAGCGAGTTGAGCTCGCGCCGCACCACGTCGTCGTGGGGGGATGAACGCAGGTCGCTGAGCCGGCGGTCGCGATCCGGGGGCAGCGTCTCGCTGTCCAAACAGCTGGCATAGTGCCGTTTTCTCAACCGGAGCGTGTCATAGCAGGTATTCGTTACGATGCGGAGGAGCCAGGCGCGAAATGAGCCGCCCCGATACTGTTCGATGCGCCGGTACACCTTGAAGAAGCTCTCCTGCACGGCGTCGGCGGCAGACTCCGCGTCATTGAGCAAGCGGTACGCGACGTTGTACGCTTGATCCTGATACTTCAGGACCAATTCGTTGAAGGCGGCTAAGTCGCCTGCCTGTGCAGCCTCAACAAGAGTCTTTTCATCGGGGAAGGACATCGCCCTGATGTTAGCACGTGGGCCATCACCGGTCATCGGACAGAGGACGCGTTGGAACCGGGCCAATTCGGACGCACGGCATCCCGCGGACTAGTACTTTTGCTAGAGGAGGGGTTTCAGAGGCCGGCGGCCCGGTCCACGTAGCGGCGGGCCGTTTCCACGTCGCCGGCGAGCAGATAGGAGGCCGCAAGCCGGGCGAGACTGCGGGCTTCGTCGGAGGCGTGGCTCTCGCTTAGGCGCGCGATGGCAGCGCGGAGGAGGGCTTTTTCCGACTGCGTGCGCCGGCCCGCGTCCTCCGAGATTGTTTCGCCGTCGTCCGTTACATTGTCGGGCAGCCCGCTCAGCCGGTGCCAGCGCGCAACTTCACTCTCCGCCACCTTCGCTCTCCGTACCTGGATTCCCCGCCCGCGCGGGGCTTGCATTATAACAGCCGTTGGCCCGGTCACAAGGATTTGACACGTCCGCTCGTCCCTGGTATCCTTGCCGCAATTCTTGAAACCGGTTTCACAAATGTCTATTCCAACCATTGACGATGTGGCGACGGCTGCGGGCGTGTCCAAAGCGACGGTCAGCCGGGTGTTGAGCGGGCGCTTCACTGACATACGCCCCGAAACGCGGCGCCGCGTCGAGGATGCGATCCAGGCGCTGGGCTACCGGCCAAGCGCCATCGCTCGCAGCCTCAGCTCGCACAGGACCTTCGCGGTCGGTATGCTGGTCTCGGACGTCGCGAACCCGTTCTACGGGGACGTGATCCACGGCGTCGAAGACCAGGCAATCGGCGCGGGGTACAACGTCCTGCTCGGCAACACGAACTACGATGCCGCACGCGGCCTGACCCTGGTCCGGTCGCTCGTCGACCGCCGCGCGGATGGCGTCCTGGTGATGTCGAGCAGCGTGTCGGACGAGTGGCTGGACGAGCTGGTGGTGAGCAACACGGCGGCTGTCGTGCTCGATTGGGCCGGCCGGCGGATGCCGGGCGTGAGCACGATCGAGGTGGACTTTGCGCCGGGCATCGAAGAGGCCGCGGCACTGCTCCTGAGCCTCGGCCACAAGCGGTTTGCCCACGTTGCCGGCCCGCTCAACCTGAAGACCAGCCGCGACCGGCGGGACGCGTATCTCCACGGGCTGGCGGCCGGCGGGGTCAAGGCAGACGAGGTGCTGGTGGCAACGGCCGACCTGACGATCGAGGGCGGGCGCAAAGCGTGGCAGCTGCTGTCCGAGCAGCGCCGGGCGCCCACGGCCATCTTCTGTGCCAACGACCTCATGGCCCTTGGCGTGCTGTCGGCTGCCCGCAAGGACGGCGTGCGTGTGCCCGGCGACCTGTCGATCGTCGGCCTCGACGATATCTGGTTGGCCTCGCAGTTTGATCCGCCCCTGACCACGGTGGCGCTGCCGCGTTACGAGATTGGCGTGCTCGCCATGGATATGCTGCTCGGCCTGCTTTCCGGACTCGAGCCCGAGCGCCGCGTGGTCGCCACCAGCCTGGTGATGCGCAAGTCGACGGGTCCCCGTTGAGCACCGGCGTGTGACGAGGTCTGCCATGCCTATGACCCACAAAGCACGGGTGATCGCGGCGTTCGAGCGCGCGCCCGTCGACCGGCTTCCGACCCAGATCAATTACACCGGCGCCATGGGGCAGGCTCTCGCCGCGGATTTCGGCGTATCCCTCGCTCAACTGCCCGTTCATCTCGACAACCACCTTGTCCGGGTCGACCTGACGTACGCGCCCCGCTTCAGCCGTGACCGGCTGGTGCGTTATGACTGGTGGGGCGCGGGCCACGACACGGTCGAGGAAGGCTACTTCATCCGCGAGAACCCGCTGGCCGAGGTCAAGGACCTGGACGCGTATGCGTGGCCGGACCCGCACGCACCCGGCCTCCTGGACGAGGCGCGGCGCACCCTCGTGGCCCGGGGGGCCGAGTACTTCGTGGTCCCCAACTTCGGTTTCGCGCTTTTCGAACGCGCCTGGTCGCTGCGCGGCTTCGAGCAGTTTCTGATGGACCTGGCGCTCGACGAGGGGTACGCGGCCGCGCTGCTCGATCGCATCACCCAGATACAACTCGAGCTGATCGAGCGCTTCATCGGCCTGGGCGTGGACGGCGGCTATTTCGGGGACGATTACGGCGCGCAGAAGGGCTTGCTCTTCTCGCCCGCCACCTGGCGCAAGTTCGTCAAGCCGCGGCTCGCGCGGCTGTTTGCGCCGTTCCGGGCCGCACGCCTGCCGATCATCATGCACTCAGACGGCCAAATCGAGCCGATCCTGCCCGACCTGATCGAGATCGGGCTGACCGTGCTGAACCCGGTGCAGCCCGAGGTGCTGAACCTCCGGCGGCTCGGCCGCGAGTTCGGCAGCCGGCTCGCCTTCTACGGCGGGATTTCGACGCAGACGGTCCTGCCCCACGGCAGCCCCGCGGAGGTGCGCGCGGCCGTGTCTACCGCGATATCGGACCTGGCAGCAGACGGCACCGGCCTCCTCCTCGGGCCGTCGCACCGGATGATGATCGATATCCCACTTGCAAACGTGGACGCCATGTTGGCCGCGTTCCGCGCGAGCCGGGTCTGACAGGAGTTGTCGTTGAGCGGACAGGACTTGAACGCAAGGGCCGCGCGGCGGGAGTCGATCGCGCGGGAGTTCGAGCGGCGCTTCGGCGGGGAGCCGGCGCTGTGGGTGCGCGCACCGGGCCGGGTCGACCTGATGGGCAGCCATACGGACTACAACCTCGGCTACGTGATGACGATGACGCTCGACCGTGACACCTGGCTGGCGGTGCGGCCGCGCCATGACCGGCGGGTAAGGGTCCAGTCGCTCGACGTCCCCGGATCGGCCGTGTTCAGCCTCGATGCGGTGGATCACGACAACGAGGCGCCGTGGAGCAACTATGTCCGGGGGATGGCATGGGCGCTCCAGGACGCGGGTTACCGGCTGACCGGGTTCGACGGCCTGATCCACAGCACGATCCCCTTCGGCAGCGGGCTCAGCTCGTCGGCGGCGATCGAGATGGCCGCGGGGGTTGCGTTCAGGGAAGTGTCGGGCTCGACCTGGACCCCGTGCGCATGGCATCCTCGGGCAGCGCGCCGAAAACCGGTTTGTGGGCGTGAACTGCGGCATCCTGGACCAGTACAGCTCGGCGCTGGGCGAGGCGGGCAGCGCGCTGCTGCTCGATTGCCGGGATCTGTGCACACGCCCGCGCCGATCGCGCCGGACATCGCGGTCGTCATTTGCGACACGCGGGCGCGCGGCAGCCTGGCGGGTACGGAGTACGGCGTGCGGCGGGCGCAGTGCGAGGAGGGCGCGGCGATCCTCGGCGCGATTACCCGCGCGTGGCGGCGCTGCGGGACGTGACCTGCGAAATGTTGGAGGCGCACCGCGAGGAGATGTCGCCCGTCGTCGAGCGGCGCTGCCGGTTCATCGTCGAGGAGAACGAACGGGTGCTGCCGCTGGCCGACGCGCTGCCGCGGGGACCGGCGGCAGCTGCGGCGCTGTTTGCCGACTCGTTCGCGGGAGCGCGCGACCTGTACGAGATCGGCGCGCCGTCCATGCCCGCGATGATGGAGGCGATGCGGGCGCGCCGGGCGTGATCGGGGCGCGCCAGGCGGGCGCCGGCTTCGGCGGCTGCATGGTGACGCTGGTGGAGCAGGGGGATGTGGACGGGTTCTCGGATGCCGTCAAGGCCCGGTACGGGTCCACTACGGGGATCGAGGCGGACGTCTACCCCGTCTCGGCCGCGGCCGGCGCAGGAGTGCTGGAGCAAGACCCCCGGCTCTCCCCTCGTGAAGCTTCGATTCTTTGATCCTTGGCGGTGAACGCTTCGACTGCCGCACATCCCTCGAACACTTCCCCGCTTTCCGTCGTCTTAATCGATCACAACGGCGGGGATGAGGGGATCGGGAGATCGTATCCCCTGATCCCTCGCCTAATTCCAGGAGGTAGGTAGCGAATGTCGGTCGAGCGCGTCGTAAAGGTGGACGGCCACGAGCTGGAGCTGTCCAGCCTGGACAAGGTGCTGTTTCCTGATAGCGGGGTGACCAAGGCCGATCTGATCGATTACTACCGCCGGATCGCCCGGGTGATGCTTCCCCATGTCAAGGACCATCCCGTGACCATGCAGCGCTTCCCGGGCGGGATCGGGGAGAAGGGCTTCTATCACAAGGAGATGCCTGAGTACTTTCCGGACTGGATCGTGACCGCTAAGGTGGAAGTGCTGGAGAGCGGCGAAATACAGAACCAGGTGCTGCCGAACGACGCGGCGACGCTGGTATACCTCGCCAACCAGGACACGATCACGCTGCACATCTGCTTAGCCGGGGGGATCGCCTGTACTATCCGGACCGGATGATCTTCGACCTCGACCCGCCCGGCGAGTTCGAGATCGCGCGCTCTACCGGGTTCCTGGTCAAGGAACTCCTCGAAGAAGTTGGCCTCGCGCCGTTCGTCATGACCACGGGGTCGCGCGGCCTCCACGTGGTCACCCCGCTTGACCGGTCGGCACATTTCGACGAAACCCACGACTTCGCGAAGGACCTGGCGCAGCTGCTGGCCGACCGGCATCCCGACACCCTGACGACGGAGATGCGGAAGGCCGAGCGCGAGGGGCGGCTGTTCCTGGACTACGTCCGCAATGGTTATGGGGCGACGGCGGTTGCGCCGTATTCCCGTCCGCCCGCGGCCCGGAGCGCCGGTCGCGATCCTGGGTAACCTGGGACGACGCCGAAGTACCTGGATTTGCGGTCGAACAGCTTCAACATTCGGAGCATTTGGGACCGGCTCGACAAGGTGACGGACCCCTGGCGGGGGATGATGCGGAATGCAAGAGGGCTAAAGGGACCGTGGTGCCAGCCCGATAAACTGGCAGGGTGAGAGGGGGTTTTACCACAAGTACACCAAGGCTGTCACGAAGATCACAAAGAAGTGCCTTTGTGTCCTTTGTGTAACCCTGGTGTGTTTGTGGTGGGTAAAGGGAGCTCACCCAGAGGGCGGCTTAGTGGTAACCGGGCGGGGAACCGCCTGCTGCCCGTGCCGCTGCTCCGTGCCGCACCCACGACGGCCGGCGCAGCCAACACCCCGATCAGCGCCGCCACACCCACCACTATCCACACCACCCGTCCACCTGCTAACCTGCTCATCATTTCACCCTACTCAAAATCCACTGCGCGGTCTGCCGCGTCAGGCTGCGTGCTGGCAGCTCAAGTATCCTGTTCGTCATGCCGGGGAGGCATGCTCCGCAGCCCGGCAAGCCAGGCGCTCTGCCCGCCTCCCGCCGAGAGCAGCGCCAGCGCCTGGCGGGTTTCCTGGGAACGACCAACTGCGAAAGTCGTGGTCCCAGGTCCGCGACCACAGCGGCAAGCGCGGTGCCGTGCCGGACGTACGAGGCGGCGAGGTCCACCAGCTGCCTCTGCCGGGTGCGGATGCCCCGGGCCCCCGGGACGGTCACCGCATCCGGCCTGCCCGCGGACGATTTCCGCCGCCACGATGTCGCCGGGCGCATGATTGCTCTCATGCCCGTCGCCGTCGTCGGCCACGACGATCAGCGTCCGGGCCGTCTCGTCCTCAGACAGCCGGTGGCGATGGACGCTGCCCCGGCATGCGCCGCACTCCCGCGGGCAGCCGGCCAGGCAAAGCGTCCCGATTTCGACCCCCCGCTTGTCCGCCGTGTCCAGGTCGGGCGCAAGCGCGGTGGGCTTCCTGCGGCCAGACGGCGATCAGCAGGCGCTCGCGGCGATTGCGAGACCAGGGAGCGGGCGTGCTCGAGGAGGAAGGGATACCCTTCGAGGTTCCAAACGTGGTCGACGTCGGGCGGGGCGGCCACCTGGCTGAGT
>CAWDBO010000004.1:0-6873 GCA_963800615.1 uncultured Chloroflexia bacterium | reverse complement strand
GCGTGGCTGCCCTTTCCCGCGGGCATGTTTCACTTCTCGCCCGCGGCCGCTATAATCCGCTTCACCTCGGGCGGAGAACAGGCAACGACGGCGTTGGCAGAGACTGCCCGTAAACTGCTGGCGCCCGCCAGCCATTTTCTACTTGTGGAGGAGGTCCGGAGATGCAGTACAGGAAGTTTGCGTTCGTTGCCGTCGTCTTGCTCCTGGTGCTGGCCGCGGCGGTGCCCGCGTTTGCCCAGGGCAACAGCCCCGTCGCGCCCCTGGTCGGCCAGGATTCACCGAACGCGATCCAGGGACATTACATCGTGGTCTTCAAGGACCGCGCGCCCGAAGGGGCCGTGGAGCACGCGATGAGCGGTCTGCGCGACGTGCAGGTGGATTACGTCTACACCGATGCGATCCGGGGCTTCGCCGCCGCGCTCCCTGATCAGGCCGTAGAGGGGCTGCGCCATAACCCGAACATCGACTACATCGAGGTCGATTCTACAGTCAGCCTCGACACGACCCAGAGCGGCGCGACCTGGGGCCTTGATCGGATCGATCAGGCAAGTCTACCCTTGAGCGGCACCTACGACTACACTAACACGGGTGCAGGGGTCAAGGCTTACATCATCGATACGGGCATCCGCACGACCCACTCCGAGTTCGGCGGCCGCGCCTCTTATGGTTATGATGCAGTCGGAGGCAAGGGATCTGGAACTGACTGCAACGGGCACGGCACCCATGTTTCGGGCACTGTTGGCGGCAAGACATATGGTGTCGCTAAGGGTGTGTCTCTCGTGGCGGTGCGCGTGCTGAATTGCAGGGGCTCAGGTACGACCGCCGGCGTCGTGGCGGGTATCGACTGGGTGACGAGCAACCACGCCGGCAATAACCCTGCGGTGGCCAACATGAGCCTGGGTGGGAGCGTCTCGACTTCGCTCGACACAGCGGTTAACAACTTTATCGCCGATGGGGTCAGCTACGCCATCGCGGCCGGCAATTCGAGTGCTAACGTGTGAACTACTCGCCCGCTCGTGTTCCCGACGCCATTACGGTAGGCGCGACAACTAGCACCGACGCGCGTGCTTCATATTCCAACTACGGCTCTTGCCTGGACATCTTTGCGCCCGGCTCCGCCATCACGTCGGCCTGGTACACGAACGACACCGCCACGAACACGATTAGCGGGACGAGTATGGCGACGCCCCACGTCACAGGCGTAGCCGCACTATACCTGCAGGGCAATTCCGGCGCATCGCCTGCCACCGTGCGTAATGCTTTGGTCAGCGGCGGCACGCCCAACAAGGTGACGGGAGCCGGAAGCGGCTCGCCCAACGTGCTCCTGTTCACCAGCTACTAACCAAGTCGCAAGCCGACCGCACGCGGTCGGACCGCCGAGCACCAGCTCGGCCCGTCCATCCCCCTAAATCTACCGGCCCCGGCGCACTGCGCCGGGGCCAGTCTTGTTGTCCTCTCCCGGGCCTTCGAGATCTACCCCGTCACCTGGAACTCCTGAGACTCCGCGTGCTGCTGCCCCGACACGAGGCTGAACACCCACCGCTGTCCCGGCGCGCCTTGCACCGGCACATTGAACACGGCTTGGCCGTTCACGTCCGTCATGCCGCTGGCCATCTGGGTCAACGGCCAGCCGACCTGCCCGCCCCACAGCGCCACGCCAACCTGCCGCCCGAAGTTCTTGCCCGTCACGCGCACCACCGTCCACGGCGGCCCGCTCGTCGGCGAAATGCTGACTGCAGGACTCGCCGGCGGCGGTGGTGGCGGCGGCGCGCCGCCGCCCCGCTGCGCGTAGCGCACGTCGTACCACTGCCCGGTCACGGCGTAATACACCCGTACCCGCCCGTCGCCGAGATTCTCCGACCGCTGCCCGGTGTAATTGACTCCCGCGTAGAGGAGCGGAAACTCGGGCGAGTTCGGCACGAAGCCATCGGCGAAGATGCGCTTCTGCAGGGCCGCGTTCGGGTTGAACCGGATCGCCTGGTGCTTCTCCGCCTCGGCCAACATGTACAGGCCCAGCGGATCCGTGCTCCGGCCTCGCTGCGCAAATACCACGTTGGCCCAGTCGCCCGTCCTTGCGAAATAGGCCCTTACGACGCCGTTGCCCAGGTTCTCGGCCCGCTGCACCGCAAACGGCGTGCCCTCGACCCATGTGCGCGAATTCCGCCGAGTTAGGGACGAAGCCGTCCGCGAAGATGCGCTTCTGCAGCGCCGCGTTCGGGTTGAACTGCATCACCTGCTGGCGCTCGCCCTCGGCCAGCAGCGCAGCGTTCAGCCCTGTCTGGCTCCCGACGTGGCGGCACCCGCCCGCAGGCCAGCGCCGACCCGTTTGACGTGACGAGCAGGATATGGTTGCCATCGGTAAGCTCGGCGAAGGGCATGGCCGACCCGTTCGTCTTGAACACCGGCGCCTCGCCTCGGCCCGGCCCGCGTCGTCCGCGCCCAGCGTGAACACGCCCGCGACCCTGGAACCCGGCTGGCTGCAGGTTCCAAGGTACACGGTGACGTCGAACACGGTGCGCGGTACGAATCCGCTGAGATTCACCCCGACGACCGCAATGCCCTGGTCGCCGGCCGACACGGTCATGGTGCCGCTGACCGTCGAGCCATTCAGCGGCTGGATTTGTCCCGACACCGCCGCCTGGGCGGCCGCGGTTGTCGGCGCCGGAAGCAGCGCCACGATAACCGCGAGCGCCAGGAGGAACAGCGCCCGCAAGGGAACGACACGCTGTTTGAGCAGCATCATCTCCTCCTTTGAGATCGTTTGTCTTACCTGCCCGACGCTGCGCCCTCAGGCCTGGTTCCAAAGCGGGGATGTGGAGATGTCAGGATGGATGGTCATAGCAGAACGAACCGTCATCCCCATATCCCCTCATCCCCGCCGGTGTCGCTTACTCGAACGGTCCAAACCCCGCGTCCTGCCAGTACGCCCGCACCCGCTGGAAGAAGTTCCCGTCGTTCAGCTCGTTCCCCGGGTCCTTGTCCACCGCCGGCGCGTTCTCCAGCATCTTCCCGTCCGCCTCCGTGTACACCGACCGCTGGTCGTAGTTCCGGTCCATGATCAACATGCTCAGGGGCAGCGGCGTCGTCTTCGCCCCCCAGCCCCACCATCCGCCGTGATTCACCAGGACATAATCCATCCTTGATCCCACGATCGGCAGGGTCTGCGCCAGCACCGGCGCCGCGGCGGCCGCCCGTTTCTGGTCATCCGCGTTGTTCCCGTTCCCGTTGTTCCCGCTGTTGACCGCCGCCTCGGCTGCCGCCACCGGCACCTGGCTCGGGTTCGCCACCCCCAGCGTCAGCAGCACGTCGGCCACGGACCCCAGCCCATTGCCACCCAGCTCGCGCAGCCCGAACCGGTCGAGGTTTTGCACGCTCGCCACCCGGTACGCCGCGCCGTCTCCCGCCTTGTCCTCCGGAAAGCTCGTCCCCAGCCCCTGCCAGTAGGCCCGCAGGCTTCGGTCCCACGACGGGTCCGCGTCGTTCCGCAGCTGGTTCAGGTCGTACTGCGGCGCGCCCTTCAGGTCCTGCTCCTGCCCCGCCAGCACGAGCGTGTTCCCGTTGAAGAACTGCTTGCGCGCGGCCACCGCGTTGTCGCCCGGCTCCGTGCCGGGGAAGTAAACCAGGTTGTCGTCAAACCCCAGCGCCCCGCCGTCCACCACGTGCAGTCGCAGCGCGGTCAGGGGCACCGGTACGGTCTCCCCGCCCCACCCCAACACGTCGCCGAACCGCGCCACCAGGTAGTCGGCCCTGCCGTTCGCCACCGGTCCGCCGTTCGCCGGCTGCTGGCCGTTCCCCGACTGGCGCTGCCCCCGCAGGTTGACCAGCACGTCGGCGACCCTGCCGATCTCCTTGCCCGCCCGGTTGACGATGGGCAGCCCGATCAGCCGGCTCGCCCGCATGTTGATCAGCCGGGTCTCCACCGGGTTGTTCCCTTGCGCCGCCAGCTGGCCGACTGCCTTGACGGCCTCCCCGCTGTTCCCCGGCGCACCGTTGTTCCCCTGATCGCCCTCACCGCCCTTCGGCTTCTCCTGCCCCGGCGGCGGATTCCCCTTGCCCGGCCCGCCCTGTGCGGAAACGCCCGTCGGCACGACCATCGTCATGAGCAGCACGAAAACCAGCGACAACAGCATGCCGGTCCATCTCATCCTTCCGTTCACGTTACAACCCTCCCACTCGATACAGTTCACTCCGCGCTCGACTGCGCGAAACACAATCCACAAGGAGAAAAACGCTTCCCGCCGCGCCTGGGTTGCACGCGCAAGCCTCTCATCCACCATCCGTTCATCCGTTTCGCCCACGCGCGGCCTGCGCCGGGCATCCGTTGCAGCGCATCCGCCGGCATCTCTGCTACAATAGCCTGACCGCCGGCAAATCGAACCCGACACATCACTCACGCCGGCATTCACGGGGGGCGCCCATCCGCAAGCTGCAGCTTCCTGCCGCCGGCGCGGACCAGGCCGCGTGCAAGGCCGCGCTGGTGCTGCTGTCCAGCCTGCTCTACAGCATCTCCATCGTGTGCGTGGGCATTGCCTCGCGGACATGAGCCCGTTGGCGCTTTCCGTCGTGCGCCTCCTGGCCGCGGCCGTCGTACTCGGCGCCGTGCTGTTGCTGGTCCGGCCCCACGTGCGCTGGCGGCCGGGCCTCGTCGCCGAGATCTTCCTCGTCGGCCTCGGCAACGTGGGACTCCCGTTCGTCCTGCTTCCGCTGTCCCTCCGCTACATCTCTTCGTCGCTTGCCGCGATCCTGTTCAACCTCGGGCCGCCCCTCACCCTCCTCATGGCCCATTTCACCCTGCACGACGAGCGCCTCACGCGGGGCAAGGTGCTTGGCATGGTCCTCGCGCTGGTCGGCGCCGTGCTGTTGATGGGCAGCAACGCCAGCGGCCGGACCGCGTCGAGCGACCGCGCGTGGATCGGCCAGCTCCTCATCATCCTCGCCTGCATCACCGGAGCGGCCGCGCTGGTATATACCCGGCGCCACCTGCGCGCCGAGAATACGCTCGTCCTGTCGACCGGTCAGGTGTTAGCCAGTCTCGCGGTCCTTGGCCCGGCCCTGTTGATCGGCGGCGGCGCCGCAAGCCTGCCCGCCGTCCCACCCACTGCGCTCGCCGCCGTTCTCGCCTCGGCCATCGCCGGCCCCGTGATTGCGTTCTGGCTCCTGTTCCACATGGTCAACCGGTACAGCGCGTCCCTCGGCGGTCTCGCCGGCATCGCCACCCCCCTCTTCTCCGTCCTCATCGGCGTCCTCTTCCTCGGCGAGATCGTCACCCTGCCCATCGTCGTAGGAACGGCCTTGCTCCTTGCCGGCATTTGGGCCGTCAACAGCGCGTAGCCAACCACTCGCCTTCTGCCGCCGCCGGTTCGACCCCTTGCCAAGGGGGTATGCTCTTGACATCCTACGCCAATGGCGTATACTTACTCTTGCCGTGAGGTTGGCCGCCATTGCCAACGACTGACAATGGCGATCGAATACGGGGCACATCCAACATGGCCGTCTTCATCGAGACAAAGGTGTTCACCCGGCGCGTCATTGATCTGCTCCCGACCGCGCATATGCCGAGCTGCAGATGCTCCTCGTGTCAAATCCTAAGAGCGGGGATATGATTCCTGGCAGCGGGGGCCTGCGCAAGCTCCGGTGGGCCGCGTTAGGTCGTGGTAGAAGCGGAGGCGTGAGGGTAATCTACTTTCATGCCATTAGTCGGGATGAGTTTTACATGTTGATGATCTACGGCAAGAACGAGCAAGATGACCTGTCGGCGGAGCAGTTGCGCATGTTGAAACGTGCCGTGGAGGCGTTATGGGGATGAGCGACGACTTGTTTGCCGAGCTGATGGAAAGCGTGGAGGAAGCTGGCCGCATCACGCGCGGCGAGACGGAGCCGTCGCGCTCCTTCGTGGTCGCCACCGAGCCTCTCGACGTAAGAGCGATCCGCGAGCGTTACCATCTCTCGCAGACGCGCTTTGCGGCCCTCTTGGGTATCAGCGTCAAAACTCTGCGGAATTGGGAACAAGGCCGACGTGCGCCGGTTGGCGCGGCGCGCGTGCTGCTGCAGGTCGCCGCACGCCACCCTGAAGCCGTCTGGGAGGTCGTGCGGGATAGCTGAGAAGGCTCGGCCGCGCCCGGATGGGGATCGCGAAGCAGGCGGAAACTCTCGGTCGACGCGCGACCTGCAGGTTCCAACACCAAGGAGACCCGCATGAGCTTCCTCACCACTCTCGTCATGATTCGCGGCGATCATCGCGCGGCGCTCCCCACCGTCTTCGAACAGTTCGACTACCGGGTCAAGTCGGGTCCAACGCCGGTGAAAGACTGGGTCAGGTCGTGGAAGCCCTGGCGTACCCCGTCCGGCCGGGCCCCGCCGGAGATGGCGACTGGACCGCGCCCAAAGCCGCTTGCATCGTGAAGGGCTGGACCGTCATCCTCGACCCCGAGCTGACCATGGCCGATGATGACGAGCCGTGCGTCAAGCTGTCCCGCCGGCTGAAGGGCCACGTCTTCGCGCTCCACTGCGACAGCCGCACCGGCGCCTACAGGTACGGTTTCTACGACCGCGACCTCCTCAGGGTCGTGGGTTACGTCGATGGCACGCTGGATGAAGACGAGGGCCCCCAACAGCCCGAGGAAGAAGACCTCCCCGATGACCCCGCGGACGTGTCCGAAGACGACATTCTGGGCGTCATGCGACGCCTGGGGGTGGACTACTATAACGACCTCACCGCTGCCGGCGAGTATTATCTCTACGAGCTCGGTGCACTGGCCCGCGCCAGAAAACCCTGGTGGCGTTTCTGGGCCTGATCACCGCCAACCCCGGTGAACGCAGAAGGAAGGGGCGGGGAGCCCGGGCAGCGCAACACCTGTAGCTGGGTATCCCTAG
>CAWDBO010000003.1:0-87386 GCA_963800615.1 uncultured Chloroflexia bacterium | reverse complement strand
CGAGAAGATGATGAAGAACATCGCCCGGGTGCGACCGTGATGGCGAGGCGATCGAGATCGAGGCCGAGCAGATCGTGCCGGGCGACATCGTGCTGATGGAAGCCGGCAACCGGGTCCCGGCGGACGGCCGCCTCTTCGTCGCCGCGACGATGGAGATCGAAGAGGCCGCACTTACCGGCGAGAGTGTCGCGTCGCCCAAGGATGTCGCGATCATCGAGAAAGCCGATGCGGCCCTGGGCGATCGCCACTGCATGGCCTACATGAACACCGCGGTCAACGCGCGGCCGCGGCGAGATGATCGTCACGACCACTGGCATGGGCACCGAGATGGGCCACATCGCGGACATGCTGAACAAGACCGAGGCCGACAAGACACCGCTTCAGAAACAACTCGACAAGCTCACAATCATCATCGTGGGGATCGTGGGCCTCGCATTCGTGATCATGGTGCTGCTTGGCGTGGCACGCGGCGATCCGTTTGATACGATCTTCATTGCAGGCGTCGCGCTGGCGGTTTCCGCCATTCCCACCGGGCTCCCCGCCGTCGTAACCACGCTGTATTCGATGGGCACCCGCACCCTGGCGGAACAGAACGCCATCGTCAAGCGCCTGCCGTCGGTCGAGACCCTGGGCTCGGTCTCAGCGATCTGCTCGGACAAGACCGGCACCCTGACGCTAAACAAGATGACCGCTCGCGAGTTCATGGTGCCGGGGGTGAACCGGTACAAGGTAACCGGCGAGGGCTACAGCACGAAGGGCGAACTGCTGCACTCGGGCGGCGCCAAGGTCGACCTCGACGAGATCTTGCTGCCGATGGCGCTGTGCGCCGACGCCCGTCTTGACGGTGAAAACCTCATCGGCGATCCAACCGAGGGCGCCCTGATCGTGCTGGCCGAAAAGGGCGGCATCAGCGTGGAAGGCGCGCGGCAGATGTACCCGCGGATTGCCGAGGTGCCTTTCGATTCCGACTACAAGTTCATGGCGACCTTCCACGACATGCAGGATGCCCAGGGCAAGCCCGTGGTGCGCTGCTTCGTGAAGGGCGCCCCGGACGTTCTCATTGCTCGCAGCAGCTCTGTCTGGCAGCCGAGCGGCGCTGTCCTCACCCCGACTGATGACCGGCGCCCGCTGGCGCTCGAGGAAAACGAGCGTATGGCTAAGGCCGGCGAGCGGGTGATGGTTGTGGCCCGCCGCGACTTCGATCCCGCGACCCGGGACCCGAAGGGTCCGGCCGGCGACGGCAAACTGCTCGACCTCGTCCAAGACCTGACATTCCTCGCCATGATCGGTATCGTGGACCCGCCGCGCGCCGAGGCAAAGGCGGCCATCGCCAAGTGTCACAGCGCCGGCATCCAGGTGCGTATGATCACCGGCGATCATGCAGTCACGGCTGCGGCCATCGGGCACGAGCTCGGCATCGAGGGCAAGGCGCTCACGGGCGCGCAGTTCGCCGCGATGAGCGACGAGGATCTCAAGAAGCAGCTCGACCAGATCGGCGTGATCGCACGGGTGGCGCCGGAAGACAAGATCCGCCTGGTGCGGTTGCTCCAGGAGCAACAGAACATCGTCGCGATGACCGGAGACGGCGTGAACGATGCGCCGGCGCTGAAGAAGGCGGACATCGGCGTCGCAATGGGCATCACGGGCACTGAGGTGTCGAAGGGCGCCGCAGTGATGATCCTGACCGACGACAACTTCGCGACGATCGTCAAGGCGGTCGAGTTTGGACGCGCGATCTACGACAACCTGGTCAAGTACATCCGCTTCCAGATGGCCGCGCTGGTGGCCTTCATCGCCTGCTACCTCGGTGCGGCGATATTCAACATCGCGGGCGGCGTGCCGTTTGCCACGCAGGTGGTGCTCTGGATCAACTTCCTGGTACAGGTTCCTCTCGCCATCGCGTTGGGCTTCGACAACCCCTCCCCCGGCCTGATGGAGCGCAAGCCGCGCCCGCTCGCTCAGCCGGTGCTCTCGCGGGGGCAGTGGATGCGTCTCATCTTCCTCGGGCTGCTGATGACGGTCGGCACACTCGGGATTGAGGCGTATCTCGCACCGTACGGCGCGGTTGCGCAGGCGACCGCAGCCTTCGTTATCTTCTCGCTGTTCAACATCGCCATGGCCCTGAGCGTCCGCGACGAGTTCGGCACCGCCTTTCGCCGGGACATTCTATCCGACCGCCGCCAGCTCATGCTGTTCGGCCTTTCGCTGCTGCTTACCTGGCTCCCAACCGAGTTGGGTTTCCTGCAGTCGCGGTTCGGATTGACCAGTCTGAACGGCTGGCAGTGGCTGCTCGCCGCCGGCTTGGCCTTCGGATTGCTGCTGATCAGCGAGGTGGTGAAGTTCTTTGGGCGGAGAAGGCACAAGGTGACCGGCGTTGAAGAGAAGCCGGCGCCCGTCGCAGGCCCCGCTCCGGCATGACACGTTGACCCGTTATCTCGCCTCCGCGAACGCTTGCGGGCAAGACAGTTGCGCTTTCACATTTTCATTCTGAGGAGTTGGCAAGATGAGTACACCCGAACAGGAGCAACCACAAGAGACCCAGGAGGCGGCAGCCCTCCAGGAGCAGGAGCCGCAGTCGGTGCCCGGCGTCGGCTTCCTCGTCATGGCCTTTAACGACGAGAAGGCCGCGGACCAGGTCTTGGATGCAATGAAGGCGGCCAAGAAGCAGAAGCAGTTCTACTTCGAGGATGCGGCCGTTATCCGGCAGGACGCCAAGGGCAAGGTGCACTATCACGAGACCGGGGACATGAACACGGGCAAGGGCGCGGGCATCGGCGCGCTCGTCGGCGGCGTCCTCAGCCTCCTCGGCGGACCGATCGGCCTCGCGGTTGGCGCCGGGATCGGTGCGCTGGCCGGCGCGGCGGCCGCCAGCAAGGACAGCGGCTTCCGCAACGAGAGCCTCAGCATGGTCGGCATCGCGCTGAAGCCGGAAACCTCGGCCGTCGTAGCGATCACGAGCAACGCGTTCCTGCGCGCGGTGCAGAAGCAGGTTCCGATCGACCAAATCCGGGAAACGGTGGCCAACCTCGCAGCCAATATCTCCGCCCGGCTTGCCGAGAAGAAGGACATGGCGCTCGGCGTCCTCCTGACCGAAGGCGGCCTCGCGATCAAGGAGATCGCGGTCAATGACGAGAGCACCGAGGTCCTGGGCGCGGTCATCACGGACGAGGCGGTGATCGCCGGCGCCGCCGTCGCCACCGCCGAGGGCGTGGCCTACCAGGTTGTCGCGGCAAGCGAAGAGGGCGCGATGATGGAAGCCGGCGTCGTCACCGACGAAGGCGCGACGATCGTCACTGCGGTAGCAGTCCCCGTCGCCGCCCTTCCGGAAGAAGCGGCAGCCGACGAGAACAAGGTCGAAGAGGAGAAGCCCGAGGCGGCCGAAGCCCCGGCGGCCGATGCGGCCCCGGCAGCTTGAGCTATTGACCGGTAACCGGCCGAATGGCTGACCTGCCATGCTGCCGGGCTTTAAGGTCACCACTGTAGCTCCCTCCGTTCGAGCGTTTTCCGCCGGCGGAGGGAGCCAATTCACATCTTTCATGGGTTGAGCATGGCAACTCTCTTGCCCGATGTCTCCCGGATCACCGATTATCTCTTCCTCTCGTCGCTGCCCAAGCGCGAGCATGCCGGGTACGTCTGGGACCTGGGGGTGCGCCTGATTGTCTCGATGCCGTTGTACAGGCCGCCGGCCGTGTATTGCCGGCCGCCATTCGCGTTCATTCACTGTCCGACGGTCGATTCGCCGCTGACCCCGATCCCGCTCTTCATGCTGCGCCGGGGTGTGCAGGCTGCCCTTCCGGTCATCGACCACGGGCAGGCCGTCCTGATTCACTGCAAATCCGGCGTTCACCGGAGTGTGGCCATGGCGATGTGCATTCTCATCGCTCACGGCTATTCGGCGAACGAGGCCATGCAGCTCGTGATCGAGCAGCGCCCGGTCGCCGACCCGCACGCGCCGCACATCGAGTCGCGCATCCGGGCATTTGAAAGCCATTGGCTTCGTTCTCAGGCCGGCCGGGACAGTAGCACAGCAGGATCCTGAACCGTGCAACCGCAAGTAAAACCCTTCGCTCGTCCCGTCTCGCTCGGCCAGGCAGTCGATGCGTACCTGCACGCTCACGCCGTAATGTGGGCCGGCTGGGACGAGGCCGGGGGCAAGGGTTCCGTGTCCGGGTCTGACACCCCGGGCGCCTGAGAGAGCGATCGATGCAAGCAAGTGCTGTGACCGCTGCCTTCTGGGGTGGGCTGGCCGCCTTATCGCTGGTCCTTGGCGCCATCCTGGCCGTCCGGTTCAATCCATCCGAGCGCGTCACCGGCATGCTCATGGGTTTTGCCGCAGGCGCGTTGATCGGCAGCATCGCGTACGAGCTGGTTCCAGAATCTCTGATTGGCAATGCCGGCCTGGGCGTGCTCACAGCTTTCGCCGGCGGCGCCCTGACCTTTTTCGTGGGCGACTGGATCATCGACCGGCAGGGCGGTGAGAATCGCAAGCGCATCGCGAGCGGGAAGGCGAGTGGATCGGGAACCGCGATCTTTCTGGGCACGTTGCTCGACGGCATCCCCGAGTCGCTCGTTCTTGGCACCAGCCTGGCGCTGGGTGGCGCAGTGAGCGTCGCGTTCTTCGTCGCGGTGATCGTCTCCAATTTGCCCGAGGCACTCGCCGCAACGCGGTGCATGATTTCCGAGGGCCGCCCCCAGCGCCGCGTCTTTGTGATGTGGGTCGTCCTGGTGATCGCTTCGGCGCTGTCTTCCGCGGTAGGTTATACGGTCGCCAGTTCCGTGCCTGTCCTGGATGGACGTTTAGTGCAGAGTTTTGCAGCAGGCGCCATGCTGACCATGTTGGCAGACACGATGATGCCGGAAGCCTTCGAATTCGGCGGCAAGACCGTCGGCCTGCTCACCACGCTTGGCTTCCTGATGGCCGGCATCCTTTCCGTCGCGGAGTAATGGGCCGGCTTCCGGCTGCCGGCTGGCCCGCGGTGGGCAAGTGTAGGTTGTGTAAAGAGGGAGATTTCATGACCGCGCTCTATCGCCACGTGCATGTGATCATCAACCCTGCGTCGGGACCCAACCGCCCGATCCTGAACACGCTGAACGACGTGTTTCGGAAGTACGATGTGGACTGGGATGTCAGTATCACAAAGCGTTACGGCGACGCCAGGGGCCAGGCCAGGGAAGCGATCCAGCGCGGCGTCGACCTCGTTATCGGCTACGGCGGCGACGGCACACAGCACGAGCTTGCCAACGCCGTCATTGGCAGCTCCACCCCCATGGGCATCCTCCCAGGCGGCACCGGCAACGGTTTTGCCCGCGAAATAGGCATCCCCAAGGACCTGGCCGAGGCAGTCGAGCTGATCTGCACGAGCAAGAACCTCTGTCATGTCGACGCCGGCCTGGTCGGCGAGGAGTACTTCATCCAGCGTCTGTATGCGGGCGTGCCGCCCGAGAAGCAGACCAGCCGCGAGTTGAAAGAGCGGTTCGGCCTGCTCGCCTACGCAGTCACGCTCCCGAAGCAGGTGCTGGGCACAGGCGAGTCCGAATACCGGCTGACCATCGATGGGCGCGTGATCAATGTCAGCGGGCTTAAGTGCTACATCGTCAATTCCGGCAGGATGGGAACCGGTCTCTCGGTCGACGAGGATTTCAGCCCGACCGACGGCATTCTCGACGTCTTCGTCGTCAGCCGGAAGCCTTTGAGCCTCATGTCGGCTCAAGCCCGATTGCTCCGACTGCCGACTGTTGACGCCCGGTTGTACTGCTGGCGCGGATGCGAGATCACGATCGAGGCGGAGCCGAAACAGGCCATCTGGATGGACGGCGAGTATCAGGGCGATAGCCCGGTCACCGCCCGGGTCATTCCCGGGGCAGTGGCGGTCGTTGCGCCTTAAGGCGCGACCTTAGATTTGCACCCTGAATACACCATTTTGGGGCTACCGCGTGTGATGCGCAGGTAGTAACCTTATTCGCGCATGACGCGGATTCTGGTAGTGATAGGGGGTCGCAGCTTGAAGCCAAGCACCCAACGATACCTCTTTGACGCATCCGGCTCCTATCGGATCCGTGTGCAAGGCCATGTGGCTGCAGAATGGTCGGACACGTTCTGCGGCATGTCCATTAGTTCGAGGCGGGGGAAAGGCAAGTCGCCGACCTCGGTCTTGAGCGGGACGTTGATCGACCAGGCGTCGCTAATGGGGGTCCTCACCACGTTGTACGAGATGGGTTACACCCTGCTCGACGTCAAGCGGCTGCCTGAGCCCCCCGCCGGTGACCCGCGCAACAGCGAGGATCCGGCTTGAACCTATCTTGACTTTGGAAAGGAGCGCTTTATGAGCCTGGGGCCTATCGATTTTATCGCGCTGGAATTTCCGGGCAACCAGTTCAAGGGGGAAATACTCCCCGATCTGTTTGAGCTGGTCGACCGCGAGATCATTCGGATCATCGATCTGGTAATCATCGTGAAGGACACGGACGGCTGCGTCGTGGTTCGTGAGCTTCAGGAGTTGGATTCGGGCAATATGGCCGTGCTGAATCCGCTCAAGGCCGAAGTGAACCAGATGATCACCACCGAGGACATCGACCGGATCGCCGAAAAGCTGGAGTGCAACAGCACCGCCGGGTTGATGCTGATCGAGAACCTCTGGGCGAAGAAGACACAGCAGGCCATGATCGAGGCCAACGGCCGGCTGGTGATGTTCGAACGGATCCCGCATGACGTCGTCGAAGAGGCGTTGGCGGACATCGAAGCGCTGGCGACAGCCGCCTGATCTCGAGACGCCTCACAATGGCGTCGCCCGACGGCCTTGCCTTGTGAAGGGGGCGCCGGGTGCGAACTCTAACTCAAACACAGGAGGCTAACCCATGATGAGAAGGCGAGGGGCTCCCTTGGTACGCGCCGCAGCCACCACGGCTGTCGTTGCGGGGACCGCAGGTGCAGTCCATCATCATCAAGACCAGAAGTACCAGAAGCAGGCTTACGAGCAGCAGCAGATGTATGCGAGCCAGCAGGCCGCGGCAGATCAGCAGGTGCAGATGGCCCAGCAGCAGGCTTATCAGCAAGGTCTGGCAGACGCCCAGGCTCAACAGCAGGAGTATGCGCCACCACCTCCGCCGGCGGCCGCGCCCGCCCCTGGCAATGACCTGACGGCGCAGCTGCAGCAGCTGGCGCAGCTGCACAACGTGGGCGTGCTCGACGACGCCGAGTTTGCCGCCGCGAAGCAGAAGCTCCTGGCCGGTTGAGCGGCGGTCACTTTCGTAAGTGGCTTGCCGGCGAGGGCAGGGCGCTTCCCGGTTTATCTGCCCTCTTCAACCTTTGAGGTTGCGATCGATGTTTCTGCTATAATGCAATTGGGTCTCGGTTGCCAAGTCTAGCAGGCGCAACATGGCGCCAATCTCATCCGTTTTTTTCATGTACTACTTAGGAGGACAAATCGTGACCACAGCAACAGCACCGAAATCCTCCGTGGCAGCGCCGTCACGGCAGCGCCCCTGGTGGCTGACCCTGATCATCGGCATCGCCGCAGCTCATCATTGGCGCCATCATGCTCTTTGGGCACCCTCGACAGGCGCATAGACCCTACATGTTCCTGGTCAAGATGCTCGGGCATCTACTGGGTCATCTGGGGCATCATGGAACTCGTCTACATGTTCATCGACCATACCGCCTGGGGCTGGAAGCTCTTTATGGGCGTCGTGAGCATCATCGCGGGTGGCTCGATCCTGATGTACCCGGTCTCGGCCGCGCTCGTCCTGCCGCAGGTCTTCGTGTGTGTCCTCGGGTATCTGGGCCCTCATTGAGGGCATCATGTTGCTCTTCATGGCCTTCCGGGGCGGCGGCTGGGGCGCCGGCATCCTCGCGGTGATTTCCATCGTGCTTGGCTTCATCCTACTGGGCGATCAGTCGGCCAACTCGGCACCGGCCTCGCCATGCTGTGGGCCGCGTCGATCTGGGCCTTGATCGGCGGCGTCGTGCTGATCGTCCGCGCGTTCCAGCAGCGGAAGGCGTAACAGCAGGCCTGCTTCGGGCCTGGCAGCCGTGAGGCTCGGGCCCCCCACTTAACCTCACAACGGCACACTACGCGCATCGAGACCCGCGATCTGGCGCAGCAACTCCAAGAGCGGCCCCCCACCCGGGCCGCTCTTGTTTTGTGCGCTTTTCGCGGTGCATTACACCCTGATTACATCCTAATGGGGCTATTGCTTGCGCCGAAACCGGCGTATGTTGACAGTGGGCGGGAACTCCTGCCCAAGCCCAGGATTCTTTTTTGAGGAGGCGACACCGTGTTTCTGTTCGGATGTTTGTTCGCGTTCGCATTGGCCGCCGCGCCCCGCGTCGTGCTGGTTCTCGCCTGGATCTTCAGCAATCGCTGGCAGGTCGTCTGGCAGGGCCAGTGGTTCCTGCCCCTGTTGGGCATCATCGTCTTGCCCTATACCACGGTCATGTATATGCTCAGCTGGAGCCCGGCGGGCATTCAAGGCTGGGACTGGATGTGGATCGGGCTGGGCTTCTTCATGGACATCATGAAGTGGGCCCAGATCGCCGCTAACCGGAAGGGCATACCCGGCTACCCGCAGACGCAGGCGCCCACCACGGTTTGATCCGCGGCTTTCTCAGGAAGCCTGCCCCAAGGCGCTGCGTTACAGAAACGCGGCGTCTTTCGCTTCTGTCCACGTCCGTCTGAGACGGCAAACGACAGGCAATCTCACAACCCGCATTAGGAGGCGCGCAAATGGCAGGCAATCTGTTGGTACTGGCGTTTGACGGCGAATACACCGCGAAGTCGGTCTGGGGCGATCTGCTCAAGCTGGAGGAAGCCGGCGTGGTCGAGATCGAGGACGCCGTGATCGCCTGGCGCGAGGCGCCGAAGGATCCCGGCGTCGCCAGCCCGATGGCGGCCGCGAGCATCACCACGGCCGCCATCTCGACCCACGCAACGGATCAAATGGCGCGCGACTCTGCCCAGCTTCAGATCGAGCAGACGCAGCACCCGCTGAAGAAGAAGTATGCCGGGCGCGGCGCTGCCATCGGGTTCGTGGCCGGCCTGTTGTTGGGCGGCCCTATCGGCGGCCTTGTCGTGGGCGCGGGCATCGGTGCGGTCGCGGGCAGGATGAAGGATGCGGGCGTGAATGACGACTTCATCAAGAAGACGGCCGCCCAGCTGCGTCCCGGCACGTCCGCCATCTTCGTGCTCGGTCACGCCAACGACAAGGAGCGGCTGCTCCAGGAGCTCAAGATCTACGAGCCGCGCGTGCTGTCGACCACGTTGGATCCGGAGATGGAGCGGCGGCTCCGCTCCGAGCTCTCGTCGTGAATGACCCGATGAAGACGTTTCGCCTGCGACCGCAGGTGCGTCTTCTGCCGGACCACTGGTAATCCCGCCCCGGCCGTAGGCGAAAACGCAGTGAGCGGCAGCCCACCAGGACTGCCGCTCACTGCGTTAACACGCGGCCGGAGCTGCGCCACCGCGGCTCCGGCTGCCTCTCGTCGGTTAGCGATACCCAAGCCGGCTGCGGTTGCCGTAGCCGCCGCCGCCGTAGGAGGCGATGTCGGCGACAAGGGCCAGGCCCAGCCAGACCCAATCAAAGCCCACGATGCCGCCGGGCGCCACGATGACGTACATCAGCGTGAGCCAGGGCACGAAGACGAGGCCGAGGATCGGCCACAGCCAGGAGTTGTTGAACGCAGTCTGCCAGCGCAGCGGCTGGGCCAGCCACCAGATCACTCCGGCGACGCGTGGGCCCAGGAAGACGAGGATCGTGAAAATGCAGCACATAGATACCCCCTGTGTAGTGGGCCTCCTCGAGCCAGGATGAGGGAACGACAGTCCCCGTCTCGAGCAGGCTGTATCCGGCAAGAATCAGGCGGTCGGGCTCGCCCAGCGATCGTACTGCGTCAGGTTGAAGTTCTGGTTCTGCTTGATCTGCGCCACGATGCCGAGCACGGCCACCACGAGGAACAGGATCGCAGTAAGCGGCGAGGCGTTCAGCACTGCCCTCACCGGATTCTGCATGAAGTCCGCCGCGGGCACGAACATCTGCACAATGGAAGCGATGATGGTGCCGGCGCCAAGCACGGACGTCGCGATGATGATGACCCACTTCGCAATATCGAACCGGATCGTCACGATGGCCAGCAGGACCGCGGCCACGATGCCGATCAGCCAGACGAGGAACCCCATCGGAAGGCCAATCGCCAACAGGATCCCGACGGCAGCCGAGTAGCCAAGCGAGCCTGCGATAATGGCGACGGCAAACAGGTAGAACAGGTACGCCAGCACCGCAAAGACGCCGCCGACGATGAAGCCGACAACCCAGCTCGTCACCGTGGCGAGGAAGGCCTGGCCGAAGATAGCCTGCACGGTCTGGGCGCCGAGGGCCAGCCCGAAGACGAAGCCCCAGATGGGCAGCAGGATCAGAAAGAGGCGATAGCCTGCGAAGGTAAGCGCAAGCCCGAACAGAATCCCGACCAGTCCGGCACACGCCAGGGCGAAGAACGAATCAGTGACCATGGTTCCTCCATTAGGGAAAGAGTTAAAATAGGCGGATTACGGGTGGAGAGGAAAGTGTTTGGCTTATGGGCAACCTCCTTTGCGGTGAAGACTGGCGGGATCAAGTGACCTTGCCGTTGGAGTAAGACCCGGCCATTCTGTGTCTCACCACGATTAACGGGTGTCGAGCGCTCGAGTCGCGCCCGAAGGCTTGCCGTTTTGGGACAGCTTTTGAAACGAGTGCTGGGCGGCCGGCCCCCGGCCGAGTGAAGCCCAAGCCAGCCGCCGCAGTCGATGCCGCTGCTATTCGGCGCGCTCGCTCAGCGCCCCCGCCGTCGCATCCAGGGCCTCGGCTTGGCCGATCATCTCGGCGCCCTCGGCGATATCGGAAACCCCTTGCAGCGCCAGCGCCTGCCCGACCTCGCGCAGTTCCTGACCCGCTTCGATCTCGACCGCGCCGGTGATCACCTTCTCGACGCCGGAGACGGCCATCACTTCGCTGACCACGGCCGCTCGCGCGGCCACGCCCTCGCGGACCATCCCCTCGGCAATTTCGCCAACGCCCAACTCGCCGACGCGGCGAAGCGGTCTGAGCGAGCGATGCCGAGACTGCCCGGCCCGCTGCGAACTTGATAATGGTCTCGACCGCGAGCTGGTGGAGTGCGTTGCCCTTGGTTTCGAGGAACGCGGCCAGCACAGGCATGTCGCGCAGGGTGACGATGTCCGCAACCACGGCCAACTGCCCGGCGATCGCGGCAATGCCCATCGAGTGCTCGAGGTCAGCTTCGCTCAGGAATCCAACCATCTCGCTCTGGATCTCGACGTCTTCCGAATTTTCCAGCAGTTCGGCGCCTTGTTCGATGTCCGCGACGCCCGCCGCTGCCACGACTTCGCTGATTCGCGACAGCCCCTTGGAGACCGCGATCTCGTCCGCTCCGCGGGTAACATTGGCGACGCCGGCGGCCAGCGCGCCCCGGCTCAGCGTGCCGATCTCGCGCGCTGCCTCCAGCTTGTCGACGCCTTCCTTGGCTTGGTCCAGGCCAAGGACGCCTTCCTGAATCGCGATGTCCTCGACGGCGTTCGCCGTCTCCTGCAACTCGCGCTTGCCGACCGCGACCCGCTTGCTCTTGCTTGTCATGTGTGACTCCTTCTCGATAGGTGTGTGCCTGTCCGGCACGGATGTTGCGAAGCGCTTCAACTAACCGGCTATTGCTGCACGTACTGCAGCAGCTTCTGGCCGGATGCGGCGAAGATCGTCAGTTGGTTGCCCGACACCTGGTACTTCTGCGATGCCTGCAGCAGCGCCGTATATGCCTGCGCTTGGGCCGTCACATCTTCCGGGCAGGCCATGCCGGTGCCCACTGGCATGCCGACCGTTAGCGTATCGGCCGTCGCCGAATACGGCGCGGTGTAAGTGTTGCACCCGTCGCTGCCGGTCACCTTCCCGTCCGAGCCAAACAACGCGCTGATCGTGGTGCCCGCGATGGTTGACGTCATCGCGCCCTGCCCGTTGTTGTAGGCCGTCAGGATCCAGTTCTTGCCGGTGATCGCCGGGGGTTGTGGCACAGCCGTCGGCGGGACTTCAGTCGGCGGCACGGCCGTAGGCGGAACCGCTGTCGGTGGGACGGCCGTAGGTGGCACCGCTGTAGGTGGCACTGCTGTCGGCGGCACTGCTGTCGGCGGAACTGCCGTAGGCGGCGCCATGATGTTCACGTACTGCTGCGCCGTGCTCTGACCGCCCTGGCCCTTCGCAACCAGGCTGTAACCGACCGTGCCTGTGCCCGGCGGGCAGTCTTGCATGCTGCTTGCGACAGGGGCCCCGCCCCACAGGATCGTGCCTCCGCGCGAGATGTCGATCTTCTGCACGCTGCCCGTGACGCTCCACTGCAGGAGCACGCACTGCCCCGGCGTGATTTGCGGCGGCGTGGCCGAGAACAGCCCGATCACCGGTGCGTTGATCGGCGCCGGCGCCACGTTGATCACGATCGACTGGGTCGACGATGTGTTGTTGGGGTAGACCACGGTCAGGTAGTAGGCTGTCGTAACAGGCGGGCACTCCTTCTGGCTCCCCTTGCCTGCGACGCCGTGATCCGCCATGTTCTCGCCCTCCGCGTAGAAGTACACGGCTTGAACATTCTGCACTTCCCAGCTGAAGACCACGCACTCGCCCGCCGTGATCGACATCCTGTCGACCGTGAACGTGATCGAGGGCGAAGGCGGCGAGGTGGGCGCGGGCGTCGGCGTAGGCGCCTGCACCTGGATGCCCACGTAGATCTTCGTGCCAAAAGCCGTCCCCTTGCCGTTCTTCATCTGCCAGAAGCCCTGGTAGACACCCGGCTGGGTCGGCGCGGTGAGATTGACCGAGATGTCGTACGTGGCGCCCGGTGCGACCGTGCCCTTGATGTTCGTTGGCTGCCCGCCCATCTGTGCGGCCGGGGTGTTGCCGGAGGCATACGCCAGGTAGTACGTGCTGTTCCAGGTGCACGTGCCGCTGTTGCGGATGCGCCAGCTCTTGACGAACGTCTGGCCCGGCTGCATCACCGGCGGCGCGGTCATGTTCTGGTCGTCGTAATTCAGGTCGGCCACATACGTCATGTTGTCGATGCAGCCCGCGGGTGTTGGCGTCGGCTGGACGGGCACGGCAGTGGCCGGCGCGGCTGCGGTTGGCACGGGCGTCGGCGCCGGCTCGATGTCGTCCGGCTTGAGCCCCAGGTACGTTTCTGCCAGCCTGGTGTACTCGCCGCTTGCCATGACGTTGCCGAGCGCGCCATTGAGCACCCGGCGGAACGAGTCTGCGCCCTTCGGGATCGCGATCGCGTAGGTCTGCGAATTAACGCCCTCGCCCACGATCCTCACGCCGCCTTGCTGGACGTATGACTCTGCGACCTGGTTGTCCAGCACCACGATGTCGAGCCGCTTGCGCTTCATGTCCTGCACGGCCTGGTCGATGTCCGGATATGCCACCAGGTTGGTGGCGGGCATCAGGCCCGGCGTGACCAGGGTATCTTGCAGGTACTTCTGGTACACCGAGCCGCTCTGCACGCCGACCATCCACTGCGCCAGCTGTTCGATCTTGGTAATCGAAGGGACGGGCGAGCCGGCATTCGCGATGGCTGCGCCCTTGCCTGCATAGTAGCCGTTGCTGAAATCGACATACTGCTGGCGCTGGTCGGTCACCGTGATGGCCGAGATCGCAGCATCGATCGTCCCAAGCTGCAAGGCGTTGTAGAGGCCGTCGAATGCGTAGTCCTTGATTTCGAGCCGGACGCCCAGCTGCTTGCTGATCTCCCGGATCAGCCCGATATCGAAGCCCTCGAGCTGGAAACGGCTGTTGTAATACTCGAAGGGTGGGTAATCGGCAGACGTGCCCACTCGCAGCACGCCGCTCTTCTGGATTTGAAGCCAGAGATCGGGCGCGGGTGCGGGTGTGCCTGCCGGCGCTGTGGTTGTCACCGGCGCTTGCGTGGGGGCCGGCGCCGGGGTCGGGGCGGGCGCGCGATCCGCCAAGCACCACCGTGATCGCCAGGATCGTGGTGATGAAAGCGAGGATCGCGTTTCGGTTCATTGGGAGGGTGCTCCTGGTTGACGCATAGGATGGAGGGTTCTCTATCCTCATTGGAGGTGCGGATGGAGAACCCTCATAGACTTTACCGGCTGGGATGCGCCATCTCGTCGATGCAGACGGCAACCGCGAGGATCAGGGCGTCGTCCTGGCCCGCGTCGATCTCCACGCCGTACGTATCGCGCAGCCGGAACCACTTCTTGGAAATTTCCGCGACCCTGTCGCGGCCTTCGCCAATCGTGTACTCGTGGTCCAGGATGTTGCCCTGGACTTCCAGGTCGGGGCCGCCCTTGACATTCACGGTCCAGCGCTCGCGGATGGGCGTGATCAGCGCCTTCTTCACCATCGCCACCCGCTGGCCGCGCGCGTCCTCGACTTCCATCGAGTCCTTGACCCGCAGCATGCGCTCCTGGATCTTGTACAACTCCTGGCCGCGGGCATCCTCGAGGATCAGTGTCTGCCGGATGCGCAGCGCCTTGCCATCCACCTTGTATACCTTCTGCCCGCGATCGTTCTCGATCCAGAAGTCGTCGCCGATCGCAACCATCTTCTGGCGCATCTGGTAGTGGGTCCGGCCACCGTCGCCGCCGACTGGTCCTGGGCGGTCTTCCTGCCGGTCGTCGCGGCGTTCTTCGCGTGCTCCTCGACGTAGCATAGTCCACTTTCTCCTTCTTCAAGTGATGGACGTGTATTTGTCCAGACGGAAAAGACGAGCTTCTGAGACAGGCCCGCCCTCGAGCCGCT
This sequence comes from uncultured Chloroflexia bacterium, assembly GCA_963800615.1. Classification (GTDB taxonomy): domain Bacteria; phylum Chloroflexota; class Anaerolineae; order CG2-30-64-16; family CG2-30-64-16; genus JALOOB01. The sequence goes on along the minus strand of CAWDBO010000003.1, from coordinate 72,599 downwards.
CCTATCGAGCCTGTGAGAGCTCCGGTCCTGAATCGGGTCTGGCATGATGCCGCACGGAGCAACGCGGCAGCCAAGCCTATGCGCTCATCATACGGTGTGCATAGAAGCCTGAACAGACCCAAAAGGGTGTACTCATGGGTAATCCCGGCCCGGCCGGGGCAGCATCCCGCGGCGCGGCAGATCTACTTCTTCGGTGCGGGGGCAGCGGGCAGTTGCTCGATGGCCTTCTTGTCGAGCTTCAGGTAAACCACATCGCCTTCGACCCGCTCGATCGCATCGACAGGCACCGAGACGTCGCGTTTTGTCCACAGCCGGCCCTGGCGCAGGAACAGATGCGATATCTTGTTGGTCTCGGGATCGATGACGAACTCGTCGACCTTACCCACGTCGCCGTCCGTGGCCTCGACGCGGGCGTCCTGGTGGATCGCCAGCTCGTTCTCGGGGACCTGCTCCTCCATGACGGTGGCGCTTGCCAGGGAATCGGCGATTGCCGACGCGTCCGGCGCCGTATACGGTCCGAGCACCGAAGCGCCGTCATTGATGCGGCCATCATGTCCAACTGCTCCTCGCTGGCCGGCGCTTCCTGCAGGAATGGTTCGGCATGGCTCAACTCTGCCAGGCTCCACCCCAGGGTGATCCGCGTCGGCGTGCTTGCGACGATCGCGCTGATCGGCAGCAGGAACTCGTCTTTGGCGGTCTGCACGACAAAGTGGGTCACCCGTTGCGTGGCCGGATCGACGATGATGGCGGTGCTGTGGCCGCACGCGCCGTCGGAGCAGTAAACCTCCGCCTTAAGGGGAATGTCCATGGCTCGCACTCCTTTGCGCTTTCGGCTGGGCAGCAGCAAAATCTTGCTCCGTGCGCCGCAGGCAGCAAGTCTCCTGCCTGCCGGCATAGTCTCGCGCCGGCAGGCGGACTGCGGTAGACCCAAAAGGATGTACCAGGGGCGTAGCGGGCAGAGGACGCGCCCTCTGCTTCCCGGGAGGGGCGGTGCTACCGCTGAGGATGGATGTGCGCCGCCGTCAGGATTCGGGCGCGCCCGGCGGCTGCAGGCGTTTGCCGTAAAGGAGGTTTTCGATGGGTGTGCCGGGCAACCACGGTTCCCAAACGGTCGCGGGCCGCCGACGCCAGCAGCTCGAAGCCGAGCTTTTCGTACAGGCGCAAGGCCGCATGATTCTGCGAGGTCGTGTTCAGGTGGATGCCGGGCACCCCGAGGGATGTCATCTGATCGAGGCAGGCTTCGAGCAGCCGCCGGCCCAGCCCCAGCCCCCGAGCCGCCTCACACAGGTTGATGTGCAGCTCCGCGGGGTAGAGCCCGACGTCGGCTTTCGGATACTCCCCCCGGGCGGCCGCCGCTGCCGCCCGCAGCGCGTAGCGCCGTGTTGCCGGACCAACCCGATAGCGGAATGTCGCGAGCCGGGACGCCGCCCGCAGGGCTGTGAAGGCTTTCTTCCGCCCGGCTGTCGCACCGCCGGTGCTGGCCGTCAGGTAGCCCACGACCGCACCGTCCGCCTCTGCGATCCACGTGTGTTCTGGTTCATGGTCCAGGTAGTACGCGACGAAGAAGTCCTGCTGGACGCGCCGGTCTTCCATGAATCGTTCCACCGGGTAGCCGAAGAATGCGGTGTCGGCTGCGATCCCCAGGACCACAGACCTGTCTTCTTCCCGGTACGGCCGAACCTCAGCGCTCATCGAGCCTCCCGCAAGTCAAAGGAGTGTCTGCCAGGCGAGTCCTCCGCCGGCTTCGTGTCGGCGGGGCGGGTCAGAAATAAGTGGCTAACTGATGTTAGCATGGCGCGCCGCGCAGGGCAAGTGCATCCCGAGGCTCGCCGCGTTCCACATTCATCTGATCCTTATTCACGATTAATGACTCTAGCCGTTTGTCCATTGTATCAAGGATGTAAATCCACTATTATATGGACGGCTCTACGGAGCCGGCTTTGTCACGCACCACGCGCGGTTTTTTGCGCGTCCGGAGGTATGTCACGATGCCCGAGCCTAACACTTCCACGGTCGACCAGTCCCGGCAAGCCTGGCGCAACCTTGGCATCAAGATCAGCAGCGTCACGCCCAAACAGGTGGGCCGGATGCTTATGGGGTTGATCGCAGTCGGCGCCGTCGCATGGATCGCGATTGCGTCCTGGCCCGCACTGCTGCCGTTTCTTGTCGGCGGCATCATTGCCTACACGGTTCTCCCGCTTGTCGATGCGCTCGACCGGATCCTGCCGCGCTTCCTTGCTGTCGCTGGTCGGGGTGCTTCTCGCGCTCGGTGTCCTGGTCGGCCTGGCGTACATCATCGTCCCGCCGCTGATTACGGAACTCGTCCGCCTTATCCAGGTCTTGCCCGACCCCGCCCAGATCCAGACAATCACGGCCGGGGTCGCGACCGGACCCCGGTTCAGCCAGTTGCCCCCGCTCGTGCAACAGCAACTGCTCGACATGATCGCAGTGAGCCTGACGCGGCTTTACACGGCAGCCGCCGGCATCATCCCGTCGCTCTTCGGCGGCACGCCGCTTCTGACGCTGGTGAACACTTTCAGCAACATCCTCGGCCTGGTCGTGTTGCCGACGTGGGCGCTCATCGTGCTGAAGGACCAGCCGCGGGCGTGGCCGACGTTTGCCAATGTGCTGCCGCCGGGGATGCGACGCGACGTCCGGGCCATCATCCGGATCGTTGACGGTGCTTTCGGTACCTTCTTCCGCGGGCCAGGTGGTCGTCGGCATCGCCGTTGGCCTGGCAACCTATGCCGGGCTGTACCTGCTCGACGACTACTTCGGGCCTCGCCGTAAACTACAAGCTTCCACTGGCCGTGCTGGCCGGGTTCCTGCAGCTCATTCCCGAGGTCGGGCCGATCGTCAACATCGTCGGCGTGACCCTGCTCGCGTTGCTGACCCGCGGCAAGCTTCCTGCGCTGGAAGTCCTAGGGCTCTACGTTGGCATCCAGTGGCTTACCGGGAAGCTGATCGCCGACCGCTTCGAACCCATGTCCGACGTGCACCCCGCGGTTCTCGTGCTCGTGATTGTGGCGCTGACCCAGCTCGGACCCGTTGTGGTTCTTCCTCGCCGCGCCGATCGCCGCCGTGGCCCGCGACGTCTGGCGCTACATTTTCGGACGCCTGAAGGAGCCCGGCATGCCCGCCGGTCTTCTGCCGTCTCGAGCGCGAGGCGTACGAACGGAAGTTAGCGGCGCAGGCAGCCCGCCCCGTGCCCGCCGTCTATCGAAGACGATAAATCGCACGCTGTGCGAAGGCGGACCCTTCGCGGTCCAGCGAGGAGGAATCATGGCAGACGACGATCCGTATTCCGACGACGCGAGCGGCGATGCAGCCCCAGCTTACTCAGGCGCGGGTCCCGTTGAGCGAGGCCGGCGACGCCTTGATGGTCCGCGACGCCAGCGGGCGCATCCCCATCGTGGTCGTCCCGAAGCGCAGCGGCCGCGTCAACCCCTGGCTGGCGCTTAGCCGGCATCGTCGCTATTGTGGCGGGCATCGCTGGCCACTCGGCCGCCGATACCGCGCTGTGGGTGGGCCTCGGCGTTCCCGTCGGCATCGTTCTGATCGTGCTGGGTTTCTTCCAGGCGTTCCGCGTGATGGTGCCCGAGGGTGCGAATGCCCTGCTGCTGAGGGGCGGCAAGTATTATAAGACGCTGCCCAGCGGTCTCCACATCGTTCCGCCGTACTACCCGGTCTCGCACCTGGTCACCCGGCGCGTCATCCCGTTTGACGTGCCCGGCCTACGTCAGCCCGACCGCAGACAACGTGCCCGCCACCGTCGACCTGCTTGTCATGTTTACCATCACCGACCCGTTCAAGTTCGTCTACAGCATCTCCGCCGACGACTTCGACCAGGTGTTCCTGGCCGCGTGCCAGGACGCGCTGCGCCAGCTCGTCCGCATCCATGCCCTGGCAGCACGTGCCCGATCTCACCCAGGCAACACGGCCGAGCTTGCGCGAGTGCCATTGCAGCCGATGTGGCAGACTATGGCGTCGAGGTCAACAAGGTGAACATCACCTACGCGGCGCCGCCCCTCGACTTCATGAAGTCGCAGGAAGTGCGACAGCTTCTGGGGTCCAGAAGGGCGAGGTGGAGCAGCGGCAGGCGCTCGAGGTGCAGCGGGTGGAGCAGCAGGCCGCTTCGGAGTCGCTCCGGCTTGCAGCGGTTGCAGGAGCGGCTGGAGCAGTTCCCCCAGGCTGCCCAGTGGGAGTGGGAGGGTGTGAAGCTCGAGGTGGCCCGCTCCTTGGCCGGCAATACCCGTGCCTTCGTCCAGGTGGGCCAGGGCTCGGACATCGCGCGGGCTTTTGTCGCCGCCGAGCTGATGGCGGAGAACCGGATCGAGGCGGCCTGAGGCACGATGACTGCGGCGTGCGCCGGATCAGAGCGCCTTTTCGGTCGCTTCCCTCATGATCCGGCGGCACGCCGCCAGGAGCATTTCCGGCGGGTCCCCTTTGTACACGAAGTCGTCGGCGCCGCTCGCAAGGGCGGGCTGCCGGGCTTCGGGCCGCTGGCCCAATATGATCAGCTTTGGATGAAGCGCGGGCACGCGGCGGCCGCACAGCAGCGCGGGCGCGGGCCGGCCCGGCAAGTCCCAATCGAGCAGCACCAGGTGGGGTTCGAAGGCGCGTAGTTGTTCCACCAGGCCATCCAGGTCAGGACACTCTGCGACCAGGACCGGCCCCGGTTCCTGCTGCAGCAGAACGTGTAACAGCAGGACGTGCAGCGCCGAGCGCACGCGGATGTCGCTGTCGGCTACCAGGATTCGCACCATTCGAACGTGTCGTCCAGCCTTCCGAGGATTTGTGAGTCATTCTACGGAAACAGGAAGGCGCGAACAACCTGCGTTCGTTCAGTGCCGCACTGTATGAACGTTTAGTGTCTCTTACCCGAGTAGATTGTACTTGACCGCCATGGCCGCGGCCTCGGCCCGGTTGGCCGCGCCGAGCTTGGCCAGGATCGCGCTTACGTGGAAACGCACGGTTGACAGGCTCACGTATACCTGGCTGGCGATCTCCTGGTTGCTGCGGCCTTGGACGATCAGGGCCAGCACTTCCCGCTGCCGTTCGGTCAGCTCTTCCATGAGTTGGGACGGGCGGGCTGCGGCTGGATCAGGGCCTGCGTGGCAGCCCGGTGCAGCGTCGACTGCCCGTGGCTTGCGTTTCGCACCGCCTGCGCCAGCTCGTCGATCGCCACATCTTTGAGCAGGTAACCCATCGCCCCGGCCTTCAGCGCATCGCGCACCATCCCCGCCTCGGTGAAGCTGGTCAGGACAAGCACCTGCGTCGACGGGTACTGCTGCTTGATCGTCCGGATCGTCGTCGAGCCGTCCATCCCCGGCATGACCATGTCCGTCACCACCACGTCGGGATGGTGCACCCCGCACAGGCGCACCGCTTCATCGCCGTTGCTCGCCTCTGCCACCACGCAGATATCGTCAAACGCAGTCAGCGCGAACGCGATCCCCCGGCGCACCACCGGGATGGTCGTCGACGATCAATGTGCGGACCAGCATTGCGATTGTCCATGCCACTACTTCCTTCCCCGCGGACGCCACTCAACACGCACTTCGGTGCCCGCACCGGGTGCGCTGCCGACGTCAGTCTTGCGCCGACATGCCGGCCCGCTCGCGCATGATCCCCAAGCCCATCTGTCCCGCCGCCCGCCTGCCGGGTCGAAGCCGCGGCCGTCGTCCATGATGGCGAGGTGCAGCCCCTGCGGCCGCGGCGAGATAGTGTATTCCGACGTGCGAGGCAGACGAATGCTTCGCGATGTTGTTCAGGGCTTCCTGCGCGATGCGATACAGCGACAGCTTGACGTCGGCGGGCGGCTCAACTTCGCCTGTCGACTCGCAAGTCACCGGCAATGAGCAGCCGGCTCGCCGCGGCCTCGCTGAGTTGCCGGATCAGGTCGGGCAGCGGCTTTTCGATCAGGGCGGCCGGCCGCAGTTCCATCAGCAGCGTGCGCATTTCCGCCAGCGCGCCGCGCGTCCAGAGCCGCAGACTCGTCCAGCGCCCGCCGGCCCTCTCCGGATCGCGCTCCCAGACCCGCGGCAGTGCTTCGGCCACGACGCTCGCCGAGAACAGCGTCTGCGTGACCGCGTCGTGCAGCTCCCGCGCCAGCCGGCTTCGCTCGTTCTCGACCGCTGCCTTTTCCGCCTGGCTGCGCCATTCCGCGTTCTCCAGCGCCAGCGTGACCTGTTGTGCGAACGTCCGGGCCAGCTCCAGGTCGTCCGCGTCGAAGACGAGCGGCTCCGCGTAGAAATGGACGAGGTAGCCGTAAAACCGCTCCGACCGCTCGACGGGCGTCACCAGCAGCGCCCGGTAACCCGTGAGGGACGCGCTTCCGGGCCTATCGCCGGACGCGCCTGGCTCCCGCCACAGGTCCCCGATCGCGACGCCGCATCTCTCTGCGAGCGCTTTCGACAGGACGGCCCGCTCGACCGGCGTTTCCCCCGCCGCGCCGCCCGGCGCAGCCGCCCCGTGCGCCGCCACCAGTTCCAGCCAATCCCAGCGTTGTTCCGCGCGGTACACGGCAGCCGCCTGGCTCCCTAGCGTTTCGCTGCATCGCGCCACCATGCCCTGGAGCACGGTTTCGAGCGGTTGCCCGGAACTGGCGATGGTCAGCATATCGGCAACCGTTGCGGCGACGCGCAACCGCTGTTCGGCCGCCTCGCGGCGCACCTGCTCCTCGCGCTCGGCGGCCTCGGCAACCTCCCTGGCCGCACGCAGTTCCGCTTCGTTGAATCTCTGCGTCGTGACGTTCTCATGCGAAACGACCGCGTGCCGCTCTCCCACATGAGCAAACGCGGTCACGTCGTGTATGAACTGGCACCCACTTGGGGTCTCGCAGGAGTACTCGACACGAAACGAGTCGACCGGTCCTCGAAGCACCCGGCGTATACCCTGGGCGATTTCGGCAACACCCGCCACACCGTCCCGGGCTGCGTTATCTAGCACCGAGAGGTAGTTGTAACCGATGCCATAGCACGGCCAGCGCAGGCCGTTGTCGTCCGCGTAGCAGCGCCACGCGTCGTTCACCGCGACGATCGAACCCCTTCTGTCGATGATGACGGCGCTGGCAGTGAGCGCGTTGAACCCTGCGGCAAGCAACGGCGCGGTTGATGGCGACTTCCCATTGCTGCCCGCAACCTGCGCTCCGCCGTTCGGGTGGGGCCTCTGCCCAATCAGTTGACTATAACCGACATGGAGGTCCGCCAGTTAAGACAAATGACTACCGGCATTCTGCAACGTCGAAGGATCGGGACAAGACCCGAAAGGGTGCAAAAAAGGAGTACTGGTCATTGATACAGTCGGCCACCGTACGAATGGGGGTTGCCAGGTCACGCCTCTCTGGTTATCTTCGTCCGGGCGGACGCTTCGCGGCCGGTGTCAGGGGCGACCGGCCGGTCGCCCGTACGCATCGCGGCGATGGGCGCGGGCGCGAGCTCGGTATAAACATCGTGGCCCCGATCGGGGCTTGACATCCGGGGCTATCGAGGAGTATAGTTAGGTTACTGAACGAACAGGAGGAGCAGTGACAAGACCTTACGCCCAGCAGCGCGACGCCCGGCAGCAGAACGCCTCTGCTCTTCTCCGCGATCTGTGGCACAACCCGCGCCTCTCGAAGGCGTCGCTCGCGCAGCGAAACCACCTGACCAAGGCAACGGTGTCCGCCATCTGCAGCGACCTCGCAGGTCTGAATCTGATTAGCGAGGTCGGGCAGGACAAGACCGGCATCGGCCGTCCCGGCAACCTGCTCGAGTTGAACGCCGGCGCGCCGGGGCGCGATCGGCGTCGAGATCAGCACGAACTACGCGGCCGCATTGCTGCTGGATTTTGCCGGCAAGCCTGTCTGGCGGCACGCTTTGCCCGTTGCGGCCAAAAGCTCGCAAGCCGCGATCCTGTCTTTGGGCGAGGCGTTGATCATCGACGCCATGGCCCAGGCCAGGGAGCGCGACCTGCCGTTGTTGGGCGTCGGCGTGAGCCTGCCGGGCGCGGTCGACGTCGACCAATCGCAGGTGATCGATTCCCCGGCCCTCGGCTGGCGCAACTTCGACTTGCGCGAGCTGTGGGAAGGCCGGTTCAAGCTCCCCGTACGGCTGGAGAACAAGGCGCGTGCGGCCGCCCTCGCCGAAAGCTTGCTCGGCTCGGCGCAAGGCGTGGGCAACTTTATCTATGTGAGCATCGGCACTGACGTCCGGGCGAGCATCGACACCGCCATGACGATCAACGGCGAGCTGTTCCGCGGCGCCCACGGGCTGGGCGCCGACGCGGGACACCTGGTCCTCGACCCGCGCGGCGAAGAGTGCTCGTGCGGTCAGCGCGGGTGCTGGCAGGCCATGGCCGACGTGGGTCGGGAGCCCGACCTGGTCAAGGAGCGGCTTGCGGCCGGGACAGAAAGCGTTCTCCAGTCGTTCGCGGCCGGCGACTATGCCGCGCTCGAGCATCGCGCGATCCATCAGGCCGCAGTGGAAGGCGACCCGCTGGCAATTGAAGTCGCCCGCAGTGTGATCCTCCAGAACGCGCTGGGCATCGCAAACCTGGTCTACATTTTCGATCCCGAGCTGGTCGTCATTGGCTTCGCCGAGCCGCGGCGCTCCCCTCGCAGTTCCGCTCCCGTATGCAGGCGATGCTGGAGACGCCCGACTTCGACATCGCGGAAGACGTGCGCCAGCGCCTGGCCTGTCGCCACCTGACTCCACCCGACATTCGTTTTGCCACCTTCGGGCCCGACGCGGGCATGCAGGGCGCCGGCATGCTTCTTCTCGACGATTTCCTGCGCTACCCTCCTATTTACGACTCGTAACTGTCCACTCCAGGTAGAACAGACTCGCGCCGCAGCCCGCCCGGCTGTATACCTCATTGCGCACGTATTTAAGGTTTACCCTCTTGACATCACGGTTCGAGGAAGGTATACTTAGTTTAGTACACTAACTAAAACCCGGCGAGTTGGACGGGCAGAGACACTCCAGGCACATATACGTCTTTTGTCGCCTGTCGGCCCACGCTTTCTATGGTATATTTGACGTAACGGTCCTTTCCCTTTCGGAGGAGGAGCGCAATGGTCCAAGTCCCCATGCCGGCTACCCCCAGGCGTGTTTCACTGTGCGGTTCGGAGAGAACTCGTCGACGGCCTCATCGTGCGCGGCAGGAGGATGTCGCTGCGGCCCGAGCGGATCTCTTTCTGGCTGCCAACGACCCGATTGTCGTCCTCGACCTCGATGGCCGTTACCTCGACGCCAATCCCACAGCTTGCAAGCTCCTCGGCTATACGCTGGACGAGCTGCGTACGATCACCGCCATGCAAGTCAACCACGCGACCGAGGAGATCTGGAAGTCTCTCATTGCTGACCTCTTCCAACTGGGCGCTCGTACGGCGGAGACCACCTACTACACGAGGGACGGCGCGGCGGTTCCGGTGGAAGTAAACGCCTGTCGGGTGACATATCGAGGGCAGCCTGCGATCGTGAGCGTGGCACGCGACATAAGTCAGCGCAAGGCCTCTGAGGCCGAGCTGGTTAAGTACTCCGCGCAACTCTTTTCGCTGGTGGGCGACGCGACCAGGTGGGTGCACCAACTGACCGACGCGACTGCTTCAGCCCCCTCTCCTGACGTGCTCCTTCCTCAATACCTCGATCAGGCGCGAGCAATTGTTGCTTTTGACAGCGTTACCATCGCCGTGGTAATTCCTGGCACCCAGTGGCTGGCCGTGCGCCTTAACGAGGAGTCAGGCGGTCAGGCTTCATGCGGAACGCGGCTGGTCCGCACACCGGCGAACCTCGATCGGGGCGTCATGACGCAGGCCGTTCTGTTGCCTTCGGGCGCTTCGCTGCGCAACATCCAGGAACCGTTCCGGATGCGCGGAAGCACACCCTGCAGACGAGGCATTGTGTTTCCCCTCTGGGCCGGCGCGCGGCTGGTTGGGCTGATGAGCATCGGCCGTTCGGAAGGACCTGACTTTACTCGTCGTGACGCTGATGCCCTCCGGGGCCTGTCCGATCGACTAGCGGTCCACCTTGATAGCTCCGATCTGCTTGATGGAATCCGGGCGGTTGCAGTTACGGAAGAGAGGAGCCGACTGGGCCGCGAGATGCACGATCGCGTCGGGCAGTCAATCGCATGTGCATCCGCATTCTCAAAGGACGCTGAGGAGATGTTACGACTTGGCCGGTTCGACGAGGCTACCTGGGCCATGGGCCAAGCCTCGATCGCGATGCAGCAGGCCCGGGCCGATCTCCGTGAATCGATCGTCGCTTTCCGCACAACTTGCGTCGAGCCGCAGCAGTGGGCCGAAAGCTTGCGGCAGTTTGTCAACCTGTACGAACGGCAGTGGGGCATAGGCTGTGATTTGCGGATCGGTGAAGGCGTCGCCGAGGCGTGCGGCGCAAAAGGCCGGGTGGAACTTGCGCGATCTTGCAGGAAGCCCTGACAAACGTCCGCAAGCACGCGGACAGCAAGCGCGTGACGGTCAGCATCGTTTTCGAGGACGGCGTTGTGACCGCGCGCATTGTCGACGAGGGCCGCGGCTTCAATCCTGACAATAAACCCCCCGGACATTACGGGCTGTCGACGATCCGCGAACGTGCCCAGTGCCTTGGCGGCGAATTGAGCATCAGCAGCGGAGGCGCCGGGACCGTGGTGTCGGTCCGGCTGCCTGCCTTTTGGACTTGCTGAGGGACCAAATGAGCCCGATCACCGTACTTGTGGCGGACGATCACGATCTGTTCGCCGAGGGCCTCATCGAGCTGCTCCATCGCCGCTCTGACTTGGAGGTCGTCGGACGCGCGTCCGACGGCAGCCAGGCCGTCGCACTCGCCCGTTCCCTGCTTCCCGATATCATCCTGATGGATGTAAGGATGCCCGGCGTGGGCGGCCTGGAGGCTACCCGGCGCATCAAGGCCGAGTTGCCCGTGTGCCGGATCCTGATCCTCACCGTCTCCGAAGACGACGCGGACCTGTTCGCGGCGATCAAGAGCGGCGCGCAGGGTTACCTTCTGAAAAGCACGAGCATCGCGGACCTCATCCGCTACATCCACGCCACGATGGCGGGCGAGGCCGCCATTTCGGGCGTCATGGCGGCCAAGATGCTGAATGAGTTCACGCGACCGGAGTCCAGGTCCGCAGACCCTCTGGCTGCCGATGCGCTAAGCGAGCGCGAACAAGAGGTGCTGCAGTACGTGGCGGCCGGGCTGAGCAATCGCGATATCGCCGAGCGCCTGTTCATTACCGAAAGCACCGTGAAAAAGCACCTGCGAAACATACTGGCTAAGCTGCATGTCCAGAACCGGGTGCAGGCTGCGCTCCTCGCTCGTGACCGGCGTCCGGAAGCGCGGGGCTAGACCGCTGCACTGCCGCCGGTGTGCTACTTCTTTAGGTTACCTTTTGATACCCCTTCCAGGTCCTTGCCGTTCGCGCGAAGTAGGCCCATGGAAGGCCCCTGAATTGTCCCTTGGTGGGCTGACACGTTAGCCCGTTGCTGCTAGAGTGATCCTGTCTCTCGGCGCCATCGACTGCCCTATGCGCTCGCGCCTGGCGAAATCGTGCGTCCCAAATCTCACCTGCGAGGGAGAACAACATGGTCAAGGTACCCGCGAAAGTCCCGGAAGCGGCCCACGTCCTGATCGACTTCAAGCCCCAACATGACTTCTTCGTCGGCATCGACTCGGACGGCTGCGCGTTTGACGCGATGGAGCTGAAGCACAAAGAGTGCTTCACCCCCACGATCATCAAGGTCTGGGGGCTGCAATCCGTCTCCAAGTACGCACGCGAGACCTGCGAGTTCGTGAACCTCTACTCCAAGACGCGCGGCCTGAATCGCTGGATCGCCCTAACCCGGGTCTTCGACCTGCTGAGGGAGCGTCCCGAAGTGAAAGCGCGCCATGCGAGGGTGCCCGAGGGCGACAAGATCAAGGAATTCATCGAATCCGGCTACCCGCTCAGCCACAAGGGCATCGTCCAATATGCCGCGGACCACCCGCGACCCGGAGCTCGAGCAGGCCGTGCTGTGGTCCCAGACGGTCGACGAGGCCATCGCCGACATGGTGCACGGCGTGCCGCCCTTCCCATGGGTCCGCGAAAGCCTCCAGGCCATGCAGGGCAAGGTCGACCTCATGGTTGTGTCCGCCACGCCCGTCGAAGCCCTCGAGCGCGAGTGGGGCGAGCACGGCATTGCCCAGTACATGACCGTCATTGCCGGCCAGGAGATGGGCACGAAGAAGCAGCACCTCGAGTTTGCAGCCAAGGGCAAGTACCCCGATGACCACATCCTGCTGATCGGCGATGCGCCCGGCGACCGCGACGCCGCCAAGGCGGTGGACGTTCTGTACTACCCCATCAACCCCGGCGGCGAGGAGAAGTCCTGGCGGCGCTTCCACGACGAGGCCCTCGGCAAGTTCCTCGACTGCGAGTATGCCGGCGAGTACGAGCATGCGCTGATCGCAAAGTTCGAGAAACTGCTGCCCAAGACGCCCCCCTGGGAGAAGATCAAGCGGATCGAGTACGAAGACTAGATTTTTGATCTGTCTATCGCTGACCGCAAAAGCGCAATGACACGAGGTTGCACGAAGACCTGGTGAAACTTCAATTCTTCGTCGCTTGGTGGTAAACGAGGGCCGCTCGTCGGTTATACCACAGGAGGAAAACCAATGCCAAGACTTGTAGACCTGACCGCAGAAACCCTATAACCTGTCGGCCGAACAGATCAAGTGGGTCGAAGACACTCTCGCCAGCATGACCCCTGAGGAAAAGACCGGGCAGCTCTTCACCAACCTGTTCTTTTTCGGCATAGACATCTTCAGTGGCAACGCACTGACCAACGAGCAGATCCTTGAGAAGTACCACATCGGCGGCGCACGCTGGCAGGGCGGCAAGGCAGAAACATGCCAGGAACTGTTGAACAGCCTGCAAGCTGACTTCGAAAATCCCCTTGCTGGTCGCGGCCAACTGCGATGCCGGTCGGCAACGGCGCGTGCTCCGACGGCACCTATATCGCCTCGGGCGCCCACATGCGAGGCCACTCGGCGACCCCAAGGTGGCCTGGAACGCCGGCTACGTGTCGGCGCGTGAAGCGGGCGCGCTGGGCGTCAACGTCAACTTCGATCCCTGCGTCGACATCCTGTTCAACTGGCGCAACACCATCGTCAACACCCGGGCCTATGGCACGAATGCCGATGACGTAATCAAGTACACCAGCGCGTACATCGAGGGCTACCGCGCCGGCGCCGAAGGCAATATGGTCACCTGCATCAAGCACTTCCCCGGCGATGGCACCGAAGAGCGCGATCAGCACCTGGTGCTGGGCGTGAATGAGCTCTCGCCTGATGAATGGGATGCCTCGTTCGGCCGGGTCTACCGGCACCACATCGACAATGGCGTCGAGATGTTCATGGCCGGCCACATCGCGCTGCCGTACTACTCGAAGAAGCTCAACCCCTCACTTACTCGATAAGACATCATGCCGGCCACCCTGGCCGAGGAGCTGATCACGGGCCTGTTGAAGGAGAAGCTTGGCTTCAACGGCATGGTGATCACCGACGCCAGCCACATGCTGGGCATGACGTCCGCGATGCGCCGCGAGGACTACGTCCCCGCCGCGATTGCCGCCGGCTGCGACATGTTCCTGTTCTTCAACGACATCGACGAAGACTTCAAGTTCATGCTGAACGGCTATAAGAAGGGCGTCATCACCGAAGAGCGCATGAACGATGCCGTCCGCAGAATCCTGGGGCTGAAGGCGAAGATGAACCTGCACGTAAAGCAGGCCGATGGCACGCTGCTGAAGAAGAAAGAGGACCTGGCAGTCGTCGGCTGCGCGGAGCACCTTGCGATGCGTGCGGATGCCGCGGACAAGGGCATCACGCTCGTGAAGAACACTCTGGATCAGTTGCCGATCCGGCCGGAGACCCACAAGCGGATCCGGCTGTACTACCTGCAGGGGGAGGTCGGTGGCATCATGGCGGCGGGGTCGAAGGTCCTGGACCACTTCTGCGAGGAACTGACCCGGCGTGGCTTCGAGGTCACGATCAACGACGGTGCCACCCGTGTCAAAGGGAGTACGCTAAAATACCGCAAGGACGTCGACGCGGCGATCGTCGTCGCCGATGTCGTCGGCTACGGCGCGCAGAACAACTACCGGATCCAGTGGAAGACCGCCATGAGCAACGAGTGCCCCTGGTACGTCTGGGAGGTGCCGACCGTCATGGTGTCCCTGAACTTCACGACCCATCTGCATGACGCAACGATGGTGAAGTGCTATATCAACGCGTATCACAGCAACGACGAGATTATCAAGCAGGTCGTCGACAAGATCATGGGTGAGTCCGAGTTCAAGGGCAAGCCCAACGACTTAGTCTGGGCTGGCAAGTGGCAGGCTAAGCTTTAGCCGCTCACACAGACCCGAACCTACAGCAAAAGACCTCCGGGGTTTTCGCCTGACATGGTCAGGCAACCTCGGAGGTCTTCGCGTCTCAAGCGATCGCAGGATGCGAGGTATCTACGCGATCACCACCGTGGCGGCCAGCGAAGTGTTCTCGCTGGAGTTGCCCGCGTACACCTTGTACTCGCCAGGCTTCACGACGAAGCCTCGCGTGCAGTTGTCCCACACGGACAGCGGGTGGTTGGTCGCCGCCGGGTCGACGACGATGCTGACGCGCTGCGACTCACCCGGCTCCAGGTGGACCTTCTTGAAGCCGACGAGCCGCTTTGGCGGCTGCCCCTCCGAAGGGATTCCCAGGTAGACCTGTCCAACCTCGGCGCCGGCGACCGGCCCCGTATTGGTTACCGTGAACTCCACCGTGATTGGCGCAGCTCCAGTGGTGGCCGCCGGACTGACGGCTGGGTCCGAGATCTCGAACGTGGTGTAGGAAAGGCCGAAGCCGAACGGGAACAACGGCTTGATGCCCTGGGACTGGAACCACCGGTAGCCGACCTGCCGGCCCTCGGTATACCGGAGGGTCGGGAAGCCATCGCCCTCGTCCGTGCCAGGGTAGCGCTCCGGGTGGCCGTAATAGAGCGTGTCCTGCTCCGATGCCGGGTAGGTCGTCGGCACCTTGCCCGAGGGGTTGACGACGCCGAACACCAGGTCAGCGACGACGTGGCCGTCTTCCGCGCCCTGGTTCCACGCCTCGAGGATGGCCGGCGCCTTGTCGATCCACGGCATCAACACGGGGGAGCTGTCCTTCAGCACGACGACGGTGCGAGGGTTGAGGCCCAACAGCTCGTCGAGCATCCGGTTCTGGTCGTTTGGCAGGTCCATGTTCGACCTGTCCACACCCTCGGTGGCGACGACGCCGGCCATGAGGATGACCGTGTCCGCCGCCTTGACCGCGGCCCTGGCCTCGTCCAGGTTCGACAGGTCGTCCGCAACGGTAACCTTGCTCACTGTGGCGTCCGAGCCTAGGTCACGCAACACGTCCTGCATCCCCTCCACCGGTGGCACCGTGTACAGCGGGATCACTTTCGAGGAGCCACCGCCGCCCTGGCACGCGTCGTCGACATACTCCGCCTGGCCGACGATGAGCACCTTGCCGGCCGTCTTCGGGGCCAGCGGCAGTAGCCCGCCTTCATTTTTCAGCAGCACCGCGAGCTGTTCGCCGATCTTACCGCGAGATGACGCCATGGCCCTTCGCGTCGATCACGCCCGGGTTGTACGGCCGCTCGAACTGGCCGAAGCGGAACATCTGCGTGTAGCGCCGCACAAGGGCCCGGTTGACCGTCTGGATTTCCAGGCTGGTATCGCGGAGCGCGGCCTTCACGTTGGCCTCGTTGCACCACTTTGCGTCGGGCATCTCGTGGTCCATACCCGCAGTCAGCGACGCCGCGCACGACCGGCAGGACCAGAAGTCGGACTGCACGTACCCTTCGAAGCCCCATTCCTCGCGCAGGATGTTCGTCAGGATGTAGCGATTCTCGGTGGCATACGTGCCGCGCACGCGGTTGTATGCGCTCATGATCGCGGCAATCTCGGCGTCCTTGACCACCATCTCGTACGGCAGCAAGTAGATCTCCCGCAGCGCGTCCTCGTCCACCTCGATGTTGGCGCGGAAGCGCTGGTACTCCTGATCGTTGACGACGTAGTGCTTGGCCATCGCGATGACGTCGTGCGCCTGGATCGCCTTCGTCACCTCGACGCCCATCACGCCTGAGAGATAGGGGTCTTCGGAGAAATACTCGAAGTTTCGGCCGGCGATGGCGGTGCGCTCGATGCAGACGCCCGGGCCCTCCAGCACGTGCTGGCCCAGGGTCGCGGTCTCCGAGCCGATAAGGTCTCCGTAGAGGCGGGCAAGCTCGGGATCGAACCCGGCGGCCAACCCGATAGCCATGGGCAGGCACGTCGCGGGTGGGCTAGGTGTCCCGTCGCCCATACCCACGCCGACCGGGCCGTTCGTGATGCGAAAGCGCGGAATGCCAAGCTCGTCGATGCCCTTGACGTGGCGCTCGATGCGGATCTGGGCCGCGAGCCGGTCCATCTCCTCCTTCGTCGTCGCCTGTTCCGACAATGCGTAAATGTCGATCGTTTCCATGGCCCCGTGCAGTTGCTGGATCTTCTGCTCCAGCGTCATAGCGGCGACCAGCTTCTCGGCGCGCTCACGGGGGTGCAGGGATTTATCCATCCAAGGGAAGGTCACTTTCTCTCGTACAGCTTCTTCGATCATAGTTGGATTTCCTTTGAGAGCTTGCGTGTCCACTATCGGGCTAGATTCGTGTGTCAGGGAACCCGCAGAAGACGTCCACCGGGCTGACGCCCTGGAATGCCTCCTCGCCCACCAGCAGCTTCGCTACCGTCGCTTGGATAGTGTCCGGGCGCGCGTCGTAGGCGTTGACCATGCACTTCACGGCGGGCGCGTCGGCCAGTAAGAAGGGTGTCGAGAACGAGACCAGGATCGTCGGCAGCTCGTGGACGTACCACGGCAGGTCAGGCGTACCCTTCGAGGCGGGCCAGCTCACCCGCTCGACCGGCTGCATCCCGCCCACCACCTGCGCGACGTTGATCACCAGGTCGGCGCGCTGGACAAACCCGCTGATCGGGGCCTTGCCTGCGTACATGTTCCGCACGCCCTTGGCGCGCTCCTCCTCGGGCAGCTTGAGGAGCTTTTCGAACGCGGACTCGAAGATCTCCACCTCGAACCCGCAACTCCGTAGTTCCTCCGCGAACGTCTCCCACGGCGGCGTGCCGCCGCCGCCAAAGATCGACGCGGCCGGGTTCGGCGGCCCCTTCACGGGGATGATCAGGATTTTTTTGTAGCGCTCCGGCGTGACGGGCAGAATATCCTTCTGCAAATTCTTCGCGAGCGTGACCGCCCGGTCAGTGACCTGCGCGGTGATCGCCTTGTTCTCGGGCAGGCCGATCTTCTTGAGCGCGGTCTCGGCCGGCGCTACGATGTCCTTCTTGTCCTTCTTGTGCAGGCCCAACGCGGCCTTGGTGCCCAGAATGCGCGCGCAGCGCTTCTCTCAGTCGCTCCTCGGTGATGATCCCATTCTTGTACCCGTCCATCATGTAACCAAGGTCCTCCTCGGGGTCGTTGAAGAACAGGAACAGGTCGCAGCCCGCGGCGATAGCCGTGGGCACCACGAGGCGCCGCGGCATCGCGGAGGTCATGCCGACCATGTGCGTGGCGTCGGTCACGACTAGCCCGTTGAAGCCCAGCTTGCCCTTGAGCAGGTCCGTCGTGAGTTCCTTGCACAGCGATGCCGGCAGCAGGTCGGTATCCTTCATGCGAGGGATTGAAGTGCTTCTGGTAGGCCGGCATCATGATGTGGCCGACCATGACCGACTGCACGCCTGCATCGATCAAGCCGGAGTACACCTTGCCGAACGTGGCATCCCACTCCTCCACCGTCAACGAGTTGGCCGACGAGGAGAGGTGGTGGTCGCGCTCGTCTACGCCGTCGCCTGGGAAGTGTTTCATCGCACAGGCCACGCCTGATTCGCTCATGCCTTTGAAGTACGCCTTGCCGCACTCCAGCACAAGGTCGGGGTCCGCGCCGAACGCCCGGTTGGAAATGATCGGATTGCGCCAGTTGACCAGCAGGTCGACGACCGGCGCGAAAGCCCAGTTGCAGCCGATGGCCGACGACTCGACGCCGGAGATGCGCCCCATCTCGTAGGCCCACTTCGGATCAGCCGTCGCTCCGAGCTTGATCGGGTAGCCCACGTACGTGCCGTCGCTGCAGGCGCCGTTACCGCCTGCCTCCGCGTTGGAGGCGATCAGCAGCGGGATCTTCGAGTTCTCCTGCAGGATGCGGTTCTGCTCGTGGACGTCCTTTGCAAGCCCCGGGTTGTAGCGCACCGCGCCGAATTTATACTTCTCCAGCACGTCGGTCAGGTACTCATACGTGCGGCTCGCGCCCATGTTGACGAAGAGTTGTCCGATCTTCTCTTCGATGGTCATCGAATCGATGGTGTCTTCCACCCACTTGACGCCATCGTCATCCAGATAGTAGGGCTTTGCTCTCAGGTCTACCATTTCACGCTCCTTGGTGATCCGGATTGCAGGTCGCGGCAGATTCCGCCGCGGGAATTCCAGACGAGCCCGTGCGAGGGTTACAGGATACCCGACATAGCTTACCAGCCAAGGGCCCTATCTGTCAGCCCACCGTGGGATGCTTAGGCTGACGACGATTGAACCATTCGCGGGCGAGAGAAGGGTCCCAAAGCAGTACTCCTTTCGACTACTTCGGGGTGACCCTTCCAGCCCTCTCCCGTGCCACACAGATGGGCCGGTGGATGCGGCGCAAACGGTCCCGGGGTGGGCTGACACCGGCCGGGCTTCCTGCTAAGCTGGGATCGTCCGCAAGCACGGACATCGCCGCGCGCCCGCCGCGCACTCTCTATTCGAATTACAATGCAAAGCTGGAACGGTCGCAATGGCCGCCTGCCCGACGGCTATCCGCAGAGGCCGCCTCCTCACAGGCCGCCTCCACCACGAAAGGGGAAAGCTCATGCCCAGGGTAGCGATTCACGGTTTCGGACGCATCGGCCGCTCGCTCATGAAGGTGGCCCTGAAGAACGATCTCTTCGTTCCCGTCTCCATCTCAGACATCAAGGATCTCCCCTCGCTCGCCGCGCTGTTCGAGGTCGACTCGAACTACGGACGGTGGTCGGAAGAGGTCGCGACGAAGGATGACTGCTTCGTCATCGGCGGCCGGGAAATCCCCTATTTCGACTCTATGAAGGCCTTGCCCGATTGGAAGGGCCTCGGCGTCGACTTGGTCATCGACTGCACGGGCCGGGCAACGACGCGCGCCGGCGCTCAAGTGCATCTTGATGCGGGCGCGAAGCGGGTGCTGGTCAGCGCGCCGAGCAAGAAGGCCGATGACTGCGACGCGGTGCTCCTCCCCGGCATCAACCTGGACCAGTTCGACCCCGAGAAGCACAAGATCGTCAGCATGGCGAGCTGCACCACGAACGCGCTCGCGCCGGTGGTCAAAGTTGTCATCGAGAATTTCGGAATCAAGTATGGCCTGTTCTCCACCGTGCACGCCTACACCAACACCCAGTCGCTGACCGACCAGCCGATGAAGGACCGCCGCGATTCGTGGGCTGCGGCCGAAAACATCATCCCGTCCTCCTCGGGCGCGGCGCGTGCGCTGGCGTTCATCTGGAAGGGCCTGAAGATCACCGGCAAGGCCTACCGGGTGCCCACTCGCACCGGCAGCATCGCCGAGCTCAACCTCCTGACCGAGCGCCCCGTGACGGTCGAGGAAGTCAACGACGCATTCCGCAAGGCCGCCGCCGTCCCGCCCTTGAAGGGCGTCATGGGCGTACTTGAGGATGAGTGGGCATCTTCCCGCATCGTGGGCGACCCCCATTCGTCCATCGTCGACCTGCCCCTGACCGCAGCCCAGGAGGAGTTGCTCTCGGTTGCCGCCTGGTACGACAATGAGATGGGCTATTCCACCCGCCTCGCGGAAACCGCCGCACTGATTGCTGGCTAGCTTGCGCCGAGAGGTCCGACATGATTCAATCCAGAAACATCCACAAGGTCGGCCTGATCGGCACGGGCATGGTCGGTGCGTCGTTCGCCTACTCGCTGATGCAGCGCGGGGTGGCGAACGAGCTGGTCCTCATCGACCGCGACGAGGCGCGTGCCGAGGGCGAGGTGATGGACCTGAACCACGGCATGCCGTTCGTGCGCCCCATGCGCATTTCCGCAGGCGATTACGCCGACCTGGCTGATTCCGATGTGGTTGTTATCTCCGCGGGCGTGGGCCAGCGCCCGGGCCAGACGCGTCTTGAGTTGCTCCAAACGAACGCGGGCATTTTCAAGGGGATCGTGCCCAAGATCATCGCGGCCTGCCCCGAGGCGGTGATTGTCGTGGCGACGAACCCCGTCGACATCCTGACGCAGATTTCCGCGGACATCGTCGGCGCCGAGTTAGGCGCACGCGGGCGCAGTCGCGTCATCGGTTCGGGCACCATCCTGGACACCGCAAGGCTGCGCTTCCTCCTGAGTCAGCACTACGGCGTCGACTCCCGCAGCGTCCATGCGTACATCGTCGGCGAGCACGGAGACAGCGAACTGGCTCTCTGGAGCCTGGCGAATATCGCGGGCGTCAGGCTGCAGGACTTCGTCGGTGCGAACGGCCAGTGTTACGATAAGGCCGCGCTGGACGGCATCTTCGCCCAGACGCGCGACGCGGCGTACGAAATCATCCAGCGCAAGAAGGCCACCTACTACGCCATCGGCCTGGGCCTGCTGTACGTCGTGGAAGCCGTGTTGCGCGACGGGCACACGGTCATGACCGTGTCCAGCCCGCTCACCGGGCAATACGGCGTGAGCGGCATCTCGGTCAGCATGCCGACGATTGTCGGGCAGCGAGGGGTCGAGGAAGTGCTGAACCTGCCACTCAGCGACGAAGAGCTTGCCGCGTTCCAGGCGTCGGCTCAGACGCTCAAGGAGCGGCTCGTCGAGCTAGGTTGACCTCTCCCCCCAAGCCCCGGTCCTATCGACAACAGGAGCGGGAAAGGAACGCGTCTCCCCCTCGCCTGCCCCCAGGCAGGAGAGGGGGTCGGGGGGGTGAGGTTCGGAGGTTGAACTATGCTGCGCACGAAAATCGTCTGCACCATCGGTCCGGCCAGCCGGGAACCCGTGATGTTGAGGGCCCTGATCGAAGCCGGCATGGATGTGGCGCGCCTCAACATGTCCCACGGTGACCCTGAGTTTCACCGCGAGAACATCCGCCGGATCCGGCAGTTGGCGGAGGAGCTGAACAAGCCTGTCGCGATCCTCGCCGACCTGCAAGGCCCGAAGCTGCGGGTTGGCACAATGCCGCCGGAAGGTGTGCCGCTGGCCGCCGGCCAGCGGGCGGTGCTGACCACCGATCCGCTCGTGGGAGGCCCGGGGAGCGACGGACCGGCGCGCTTGCCGGTGCAGTACGAGGGTTTGCCAGCGGCTGTGAAGCCGGACGACCGGATCCTGATCGACGACGGCTTGCTCGAGCTCAAGGTCATCGCCGTATACGGCCACGAGATCGAAACCGAGGTCGTGACCGGTGGAACGTTGACCTCCAACAAGGGTCTGAATCTCCCGCATGCCTCGCTCGCGATCCCCGCGATAACTGAAAAGGACCGTGAAGACCTGCGGTTGGTCTTGGAGGCGCAGGTCGACGTCGTAGCGCTTTCGTTCGTACGATCGGCCGAAGAGGTCTTGGAGCTGAAGGACGAGATCCGCGAGATCTCCGCGCTGGGCCGGCGGACCCCGGTGATTGCGAAGATCGAGAAACCGGAAGCCGTCCAGGCGATCGACGAGATCATTGCCGCGGCCGATGGCATCATGGTGGCCCGCGGCGACCTCGGCATCGAGATGTCGACCGAGGCTGTCCCGATGGTCCAGAAGATGATCATCCGGAAGTGCAACGAGGCGGGGAAGCCGGTCATCACCGCGACCCAGATGCTCGACTCTATGATCCGGAACCCACGGCCAACGCGCGCCGAAGCAAGCGATGTGGCCAATGCCATCCTTGACGGCTCGGACGCGATCATGCTCTCCGGCGAAACCGCGTCCGGCAAGTATCCGCTGCTGGCCGTCCAGACCATGGCGCGAATCGCCTGCGAGGTCGAATCGGCGGAAGCGGGTGTTGGCGCACTGGCCCGCTCGGACCGCAGCCGCGCCGCTGTCGCGCACGCCGGGGTTGCCGCCGAGACCCCTGGGGAGGCTAATGTCGTCCGCCCGCGTGCCGGCGGCCCACGGGCCGGTGTGAGCTTCTCCGAGGCGGTGGCACATGCAACCATCGATGCTGCGGCCGACCTGCATGCTGCGGCGATCTTGGTTCCGACCGTGTCTGGACAGACCGCTCGCACCATCGCTCGCTTCCGGCCGGCTTGTTCGATCGTAGCAGTCACGCCGAGCCCGATCACGCAGCGCCAGCTGATGCTCGTCTGGGGCGTCTATCCGATCCTCGCGCCGCGCTCGAACCAGACGGAGCAGGTGGTCACCGATGCGGTCGATGCAGCACAACGTGCCGGATTTGTCGGCGCGGGCGACGTGGTGATCATCACGGGGAGCTCGGCCGGGTACGGGCACGGCGCAACCAACGTGATGCGGGTGCACCTGATCGAATGCATACTCGCTCAGGGGGTAGGCCTCGGCGACCAGGCCGCGGTGGGGCGCGTCATTGGTCGCGTGCGCAGGCTCAACCCACCTCTCGACCCGTCGATTCGGGTCGACCTCGACGAGATTGTCGTCACGCCCTACACGGATCACACGTTCGTTCGTGTCCTGCGCCGCGCGGCCGGCCTCGTGACGGCGGAGACGGCCAAAGACGCCCATTCCCGTCTGCTCGCCCTTGAGCTCGGCATCCCCGCGATCGTAGGCGCACCTGAAGCAATGGAAACGCTCGAGGATGGCATGCAGATTGTCCTCGACGCCAAACGCGGTGTAATCTACGAGCGTCCGGATGCATTGGCGCACGTGGAAGAGTAGAACTCGAGCGGGTTGCGGTAGCAAAGGAGGCGAACTCATGGAACATAGCATTATCACGCTCGGGCACAAGAAACGCATTGCCCTGGTCGCCCACGACAACAAGAAACAGGATCTCCTCGAGTGGGCGAAGTGGAATAAGACGCTCCTCTGTGAGCACGAGTTGTACGCGACCGGCACCACCGGCAAACTGCTCGAGGAAGTTCTGAACACTCCCGTTCACAAGTTCCAGAGCGGACCGCTGGGCGGCGATCAGCAGATCGGCGCCAAGATCGCCGAAGGTGAAATCGACTTCATGATCTTCTTCTGGGATCCGCTCACTGAGCAGCCCCACGACGCGGATGTCAAGGCGCTACTGCGCATCGCCGTCGTCTGGAACATCCCGGCCGCCTGTAATCGTGCTACCGCCGACTTCATGATCTCGTCAACCCTGATGACCGGCGAGTACGACCGCCTGGTGACCGACTACGAGGCCTACCGGCAACGGCAGGTGGAAGCGCTGATCAAATACGAACCGCAGAAGCTGGAAGAGAAGCTGGAGCCAGAGCCCATCATGCTGGCTCCGGTGTCCGCTGCCGAGACCGAGCGGGCCATAGAAGCAGCCGGTGCGGAGCCAGGTGAGCTCGAGTCGGAGACGCCATGACCCCTGGTGTCTCTGCGGACGAGGCCTTGAAGCGGCTACTTGCTGGCAACCGCCGGTTTCTCGACGGTCAGAGGGCCTCTCCGGACCTCGCGCAAGCCCGGGCATGGGCCGCACGGCGCCAGGAGTTGGTGGCGGGACAGCACCCGTTTGCTGCCGTGCTGAGTTGCTCCGATTCGCGCGTCGTCCCGGAAATCATTTTCGATCAGGGCCTCGGCGACCTCTTCGTAGTCCGCGTTGCCGGCAACATCGTCACCAGTGTCCTCGCCGCCAGCCTGGAATATGCAGCCGTCCAACTGGACGTACCCCTTATCTTCGTCCTGGGCCACACTGGATGCGGTGCGGTCCAGGTTGCCCTGTCAGGCATCCGGCCACCTGGGGAACTGGGTGCCTTGGTGGACGCGATCGAGCCAGCGCTTGTGCTTGCCCGGCAAGAGCCCGGCCCGCTCCTTGAGAACGCGGTGCGGGCGAACGTCGGATTGAGCGTAGATCGCCTGCGATCCATCCGTAATGTGCGCCTAGTTGGTGCGGTTTACGACCTGGGGACCGGTTTGGTGGCGCTTCTGTAGGCCGGGCCGTGTAACGGCAGCGATTCGAGGCGCGATGGAGACACCGTTTGAGCTAGGGGAGGCGACGGCAGCGGCTTACGCGGGCGTCCTTGCGCCCATTGTAGGTGCATCGCCGGGCGTCGAGCACGACGAGCTCGTCACGCTGTCTGAGGCCGCGGCGCCGGTGCGCGTGGCCTGTATCGACTATGGCCCCAGCCGCGCGCAAGTGCAGGAAATCTCTGCCCTGCCCGACTTCGAGGCTTTCCTCTCATGCCACCGACCCTACTGGTCCGCCGTCCGCTGGATTAACGTCGACGGCCTTGCCAACACGCGCGTGCTCCACGGCT
This sequence comes from uncultured Chloroflexia bacterium, assembly GCA_963800615.1. Taxonomy (GTDB): domain Bacteria; phylum Chloroflexota; class Anaerolineae; order CG2-30-64-16; family CG2-30-64-16; genus JALOOB01. The sequence goes on along the minus strand of CAWDBO010000003.1, from coordinate 48,151 downwards.
TGGCAACCAAGTACGACCTCCATCCCCTCGCGATCGAGGACCTGCTCCACCCGCGCCAGCGGGCGAAGCTCGACGTCTACGGCGGCGAAGAAACGGGCATCCAGGCCCGCCTGTTCATCGTCGTCCGCATGTTGGAGCTCCAAGGTGAGCGGCTTGTGAGCGACCAGGTCTCGATGTTCCTGGGCCACAACACCCTGCTGACATTCCAGCAGGAGCCTGGCGACGTCTGGGACCCCATTCGCCAGCGCATACAGAACAAAGGCTCGCGCCTGCGTGTCAGCGACGCGAGTTTCCTGGCCTACTCCCTCATCGATGCCATCGTTGACCACTTCTTCCCCATCCTCGAGCACTATGGTGAACGCATGGATGAACTGGAGACGGTCATCCTGGAGGACCCGCAGCGCGACACGCTCGATAGGATTCACCAGATCAAGCGCGAGCTGCTCCTGCTCCGGGGCGTTGCCTGGCCCATGCGGGAGCTGGTCCTGTCCCTGCAGCGGGACAACCACGAATGCGTCAGCGACGCCACCCGGATCTACCTCCGTGACCTGCACGATCACGTTGTCCAGGTCATCGAGATCACCGAGACCTTCCGCGAGCGGGCGAGTGACCTCACCGATAGCTACATGTCGCGCGTCTCAAACCGGATGAACGAGATCATGAAGGTGCTGACCGTCATCGGCACGATCTTCATCCCGCTGACATTTCTGGCCGGCGTTTACGGCATGAACTTCCGGCACTTTCCGGAGTTGGACATGGGCTGGGCCTACCCCGCCTTCTGGGTCATCTGCCTGATCCTTGCCGGCATGATGCTGCTGTTCTTCCGCCGCAAGGGTTGGCTGTAGAGGAGACACATGGCGGCTATCACGATTTCGAGACAGTTGGGCAGCCACGGCGACTCCGTCGCGCAGTTGCTCTGCGAGCGGCTCGGCTACCGCTAGATCGAACAAGAACCTGATGCACGGCCTGGCGGTGCAGGCCGGGCTCACCCCGGCCGAGGTGATCGACCTGTCGGACGAGCAGCAGCGCGTAATTGGAGCGAAAGGAGACCGAATTGACCGTCGCGAACCTGAATCCCGTTTCGTTTGTCCAACCCGCGGAAGGCGACCTTCCGAAGCTCACGCTCGTCGCGCCCGACGGCGCGCTGCGCTGAGGTCTATCTTCACGGGGCACACGTGGTGTCGTGGATTCCGGCGGGAGGCCGCGAGAGCCTATTCGTCAGCCGCAAGTCAGCCTTCCGCCCCGGCGCGCCCATCCGCGGGGGCATCCCGATCGTCTTCCCGCAGTTCGGCATGTCGGGCCTGCTGCCACTCCACGGGTTGGTGCGGCTGATGACGTGGGAACTGGTTTCGGCTGATCCGGTGGAGCAAGGCGCGGTCGCACGGTTCCGGGTGACCGATACTCCGGAGAGTCGGGCGCAGTGGGATCACGGATTCCAGGCCGAGCTTGCGGTCGAGATCGGCGGAAACGCGTTTTCGGTGACGCTGGCCGTGACGAACACAGGCATAAGCCCATTCGATTTCACGACCTCGTTCCATACCTATCTCGCGGTGGACGAGATCTCAGAAACCGCGGTGGAAGGGTTGGTGGCCCTCACCTATCGCGATGCGGCGGCTGGCGGAGTTGAAGCGCAGGAGGATGCGGCACTGCTGGACTTCCGGGGTGAAGTGAACCGGATCTACTTCGATGCGCCAGCCGTGGCCCACCTGACCGAAAAAGACCGGACGACCGTGATCCGCAAGCACGGCTTCCCCGATACAGTGGTGTGGAACCCGGGTGCGGCCAAGTGCGTGACCATGGCCGATCTGGAGCCGGAGGACTATCTCCGGTTTGTGTGTGTCGAGGCCGCGGCCGTAAAGACGCCGGTGCATCTGGGGCCACGCGAGCGGTGGGAGGGGCGCCAGGCGTTGCGGGCGTGACCTTAACGGGAACACAAAGACACCAAGACACTGAGGCGGTATGGCATTGTGTCTTGGTGTCTTTGTGTTAAAGCCAGTAGTCCGTGTGCAGCAGCTGGTGGGCCAGCTCGCTGCCGGGCTCGCCGAGGAACTCGGAGTAGAGCTTCTTGACCGCCGGGTTCTCGTGCGACTTGCGGATCGAGCGGTGGCGGTCGATTTCGTAGAGCGCCTGGAGGCGCTTTTCGATGTGTTCCGCCCGCTCCTGCGTGTAGGGCTGGCCGCCCCCATTGATGCAGCCGCCGGGGCACGCCATGATCTCGATGACGTGATACTTCGACGTGCCCTTCTCGATGTTCTCCAGGATCTTGCGGGCATTGCCCAGGCCTGACGCCGCGGCGACGTTGATTTGCCGGTCGCCGAGGTCGATGGTCGTTTCCTTCACGCCCTGCAGGCCGCGCACGGCGGTGAAGTTCACGTCCCGCAGTTCTTTCCCCATTACTTCTTCGTACACCGTGCGGAGCGCGGCCTCGAGCACGCCCCCGGTGCCGCCGAACAGGATCCCGGCGCCGGTCGACTCGCCCAGCGGGTTGTCAAACTCCTCGTCTTCCATGTGCCGCAGGTCGATGCCGGCCTCCTTGAACATCTTCGCGAGCTCGCGGGTCGTGATGACATAGTCCACGTCGCGCGCGCCGCTGCTGGCATGTTCGGGCCGGGCGGATTCCCACTTCTTCGCGATACACGGCATGACCGAGATCGACACGACGTCCTGCGCGCTCACGCCGATCTTCCGCGCGTAGAACGTCTTCGCCATGGTCCCGGTCATCTGCTGCGGAGACTTGCACGAGGAGGCCATGTACTTCAGATTCGGGAACTGGAAGCGGAGGAAGTTGATCCAGCCCGGGCAGCAGGAGGTGAGGATCGGGAGTTCCTTGTCCTGGCTGACCCGCTCGATGATCTCGTGGGCCTCTTCGACGATGGTCAGGTCCGCGCCGAACGTGGTGTCGAACACCGCGTCGAAGCCAAGCTGGCGCAGGCCCGCCACCAGTCTGCCCGTAACGTTCATCCCCGCGGGAAGGTCGAACTCCTCGCCGATCGCGGCCCGGATGGCCGGCGCCACCTGGACCACCGTCTTCTTGGTCTGGTCGAACAGCGCGTTCCACGTGTCCTGGATATAGCCGTGGCCGGTCAGCGCGGCAGTGGGACACACGCTGACGCACTGGCCGCAGTAGACGCAGTTGGACTGGACGAGCGGTTTCATCTCGGCCGGGCCGACGATGACGTCGAAGCCGCGGCCGAACGCAGTCAGCGCGCCGACGGTCTGCACCTCGTTACACATCGTCTCGCAGCGCCGGCACATGATGCACTTCTCGGGATCACGCTTGAGCGCGCCGCTGGTCTTGTCGATGGGATGCGTCGACATCTCACCCTGGTAGCGCTTGACGTTAATCCCGAATTCCCACGCCAGGGTCTGCAGCTCGCAGTTCGTCGACTTAGCGCAGATCAGGCAGTCGAAGGGATGGTTGGAGAGGATTAGCTCGAGCAAGCGGCGCCGCGCAAACAGCACACGCTTGGAGTTGGTCGTCACCTTCATGCCCTCGGCGACCGGGGTTGCGCACGCGGGCGCCAGGTTGCGCCGGCCTTCGACCTCCACGACGCACATACGACACGAGGCGACCTTGTTGACCATCTTGAGCTCGCCCAGGTCTAGGTAGCACAGGGTCGGGATGCGGATGTTTATCTCTTTCGCGGCCTCGAGGATGGTGGCTCCGGCGGGCACGCTGACCGGTTTGTTGTCGATGATCAGGTTTGTCATACGTACCTCCTACCCTCGCTCGATGGCCTTGAACTTGCACCGGGTCATGCATGCGCCGCATTTGATGCACTTCACCGCATCGATCACGTGCGGCTGCTTGACTTGCCCGGAGATGCACTGGACCGGGCAGTTGCGGGCGCAGGCCGTGCATCCTACGCACTTTTCCGGCAGGATCCGGTAACACAGCAGCTTCTGACACACGCCGGCCGGGCAGCGCCGGTCGAGCACGTGCGCCTCGTACTCCTTCCAGAAGTACTTCATCGTGCTCAGCACGGGGTTGGGCGCGCCCTGGCCCAAGCCGCACAAGGCCGTGTCGATGATGGTGTTGGAGAGCTCACGCAACTCGACCAGGTCCGCTTCGGTCCCCTTGCCGTCCGTGATCGCCGTCAGGATCTCATGCAGCCGCTTGGTCCCAATCCGGCAGGGGAGACAGCGGCCGCACGACTCGTCCATGGTGAACTCGAGGTAGAACTTCGCGATGTTCACCATGCAGTCCTTTTCGCTCATGACGATCAAGCCGCCCGAGCCCATGATCGACCCAATCCCGGCCAGCGATTCGTAGTCGATCGGCGTATCGAGGAACTGCTCGGGGATGCAGCCCCCGGACGGGCCGCCGGTCTGAGCGGCCTTGTACTGGTGGCCGCCCTTGATGCCGCCGCCAATCTCGAAGATGATCTCCCGCAGCGTCGTTCCCATGGGCACCTCGACCAGGCCGACATTGTTGACCTGGCCCGCAAGTGCGAACACCTTCGTGCCCTTCGACGTCTTGGTCCCAATTGACGAGTACCAATCCGGACCTTGGTTGATGATCGCGGCGACGTTGGCGAGGGTCTCCACGTTGTTGACGATCGTCGGCTTGCCCCACAGGCCGGCTTCGGCAGGGAAGGGAGGCTTGGTCCGGGCTCCCCGCGTTCGCCCTGCATTGAGTGGATCAGGGCGGTCTCTTCGCCGCAGACAAACGCGCCTGCGCCCAGCTTGATCGCGACGTCGAAGTCGAACCCCGTGCCCAGGATGTTCTTCCCCAGCAGGCCGTATGCCCGCGCCTGGTCGATCGCGATCTCGAGCCGCTGGATCGCTAACGGGTATTCGGCCCGGATGTAGACATAACCTTGGTGGCTGCCGATCGCATAAGCCGCAATCGCCATGCCCTCGATCACGCTGTTGGAGTCGCCCTCCATGATCGAGCGGTCCATGAACGCGCCGGGGTCGCCTTCGTCCGCGTTGCAGATGACGAACTTCTCGTCTCCCACATAGCCGCGCGCAAACTCCCATTTCCTGCCGGTGGGGAAGCCCGCGCCGCCGCGGCCGCGCAGCCCCGAGCGCTTCATGACGTCGATCACTTGCTCCGGCGTCATCTCCGTGAGCGCCTTGCCGAAGGCCTGGTAACCGCCCGCGGCGATCGACTCGTCGATGTCTTCGGGATTGATCAGCCCGCAGTTGCGCAGCGCGATCCGCTGCTGCTTCTTATAGAACGGGATTGCGTGCTGGGTTTCGATCCGCTTGCCCAGGCCCGGCCTGACGGTCTCCCCCGACGGGAGGGTGAGCTGCTCGTACAGCAGCCGGCGCACGCGCTGGTTGCCGTGGATGTGCGTGTCGAAAATCTCGGGCACGTCGTCGGGCTTGACCTGGACGTAAAAGACGTCGTCCGGGAAGATCTTGACGATCGGGCCTTTCTCGCAGAAGCCGAAACAGCCGGAGATGGAGGCATGGACGTCGTCCGAGCAGCCGTCGGCCTCGATCAGTTCCTGGAAGTTGGCGACGATGCGCTGGCTCTCGGATGCGTGGCAGCCGGTGCCGCCGCAGACAAGAATGAGGCGCTTGGCCGGGGCGGCGCCCGCCGGGCGCAAGTTGCGCCGGGTGTCGAGGAGTGGCTTAAGCCGCTCGGAGGCCGCGAGCAGGTCCTGGTAAGAAGTGAGGACTGCAGGGGATGCGATGCTGCTAAGCATAGGTCACTACCTCCTCGCCGGCAACCTCGACCAGGTAGTGCTCGACGATCTCGCGTACCTTGCCGGCCTCGACCTTGCCGTAGACCTTGTCGTTGATCGTGATGACCGGAGCCAAGCCGCATGCACCCACGCAGCGCAGGCTCTCGATCGAGAATTTGCCGTCCGCGGTGACCTGCCCCGACTTAATGCCGAGGATGCGCTCGAACTCCTGCAGCACCTTGTCCGCGCCATTGACGTAGCAGGCGGTGCCCAGGCAGACGTTGATGCGGAACTTGCCCTTGGGCGTCGTGGTGAAAAAGTTGTAGAAGCTGATCACGCCGGACACTTCGGCGTGGGTGACGCCGAAACGGTCGGCGATATGGAGCTGGACCTCCTCGGGCAGGAAGCCGAAGATGTGCTGGCCGCGGTGCAGCGTCTGGATAAGCGAATCCTTGCGCCGGGGGTCTTCCAGATCGATGTGGAGGCGGTCCATGTACACGTCCAGCTCGGCGTACAGTTCGGGCGCCAGCACTCGTTCTCCCGTCCCTGGGTTGATTCTAGCCATAGATTGCCTCCGCAGAGAACCAAGATCGCAGATTACAAATTGAAGATAGTACCCGCGTCGGCGGGCCAAATCTTGAATTTTGAATCTTCAATCTGCAATCGCGTGTGCTCGGCGAGCTGGTTGGTCTTGAACAGCAGCAGCGATTCGGTCAGCAGTGGCGCCTCCTCGATGGCGTGTGTCACGAACAGGACCGTGACACGCGGATACGCGTCTACGATGTGCTGGATGATGGCCCGTTTTGACGTCAGGTCGATCGATTTGAAAGGCTCATCCATCATCACGAAATCGGGGTTGATCAGGTAGCCGCGAATGATCGCAGCCTTCTGCTTCATGCCGCCCGAGAGCTGGTAAGGATAGTGGCGCGCATACGGCTCAAGTTCGCACACGTCGAGCCACTGCTCGTACGCCGCCTTCGTCTCGGCCGTCAGGACCGCCCGCTGCATGCGCAGCGGGAGCAGGATGTTCTCCTCGACCGTCATATACGGAAACAGCCGGGGTTCCTGAAAAATGGTCGCCGGCCTGCTTGCCGCGAGCGTAAAGCTGCCTTCGTACTCCCGGTCGAGCCCGGCCAGGATATGGATCAAGGTGGTTTTGCCCGCGCTCGATGGCGCGAAGACGGTCACGCCGCGCGCCCCGCCTGACTGAGAACGACAGGTTCTCGATAACCGCGCGGTGGCTGCCATCAGGCGCTCCGAAGCGCCTTATCAGCTTGTCGACGACAAGGATGTCCTCTGACATCAGCGGCTCGCTCATTCGGGATAGAAGTACTTTCGCAGCGAGCCCGAGAACAGCAGGCCCGCGCCGGCCTGAAACACGGCCGTGGCGATTACGACGACCGTCAGGTATAAGAAAACCTCCTTCATGTTGAAGTAGATCCGCGCAACGTTCAGCAGGTAGCCGATCCCGTCCTGTGCGCCGATGAACTCGCCCAGGATGACGAGCTTGATCGCCAACCCGAAGCCGATGCTCAGGTTGCTCTGCGAGGTGGGCACGAGGACAGGCAGATACAGGTACCGGATGAGGTCCCGGCGGCCGCCGCCCGCGGACAGCAGGTACTGCTCCAGGGCGACGTTCTTCTTGGTGAGCACGTTCGCGGTGTTGATCGCGATGGCGGGCAGGGTGAGCAGGGCCGCGAGCGCGACCGGAACCGCGCTGCCGAGTCCAAGCGCCAGCAGCAGGATGATCCCGAGGATCGTGCCGGGGATGACCTCCAGCGCCAGCATGGTGCTGCTGAGGTGTTCCGTCTTCCGGGTTACGAACGCGAGGATGCCGGCCGCGGAGCCCAGCAGCAGCGCGCAGGCGAAACCCGCGAGCACGCGGTACACGGTCAGGAGCAGGTGATAGGAGAAGTCCGGGGGCAGGTAAGCCGACACCCCGGCGAGCACTGCGATAGGCGACGGGATGATATAGGGCGGGAAGAAGAGGGCCAGGATGAACCAGGCGGCGAAATACGCCAGGAGGCCGGTCGCCGCCCGTCCCAGGCCCGCCCGGTCGAGGCGCTGGCGCACCGCGGCGATGCGACGGGCGGCCTTCCGCTCCGCTGCCACGAGGGCAGTGGGCTCGGCGGCCGTCTCCGCAACTGTAGATTTAGTCGCCGTAGAAGAACTCACCATACGCATCGTCCAGAGGTTTGCCAACCACCTCGTAATACCCTCGGATGTCCTCCGCCATGTCCCGGGCCTCGCGCAACTCGAAATCCGTTCGTTTCAAAGCGGATAGCAGGGTTTCCTGTGTCAGACCCAGCACTCCTTCTGTCTCCAGCGCCGCTGCCGCAGGGTCGCGCTGCCACCGGTCGATCGCCTTCGCGATCTCCTGATTCAGGCGTGCTGCGGCTTGCGGATGCGCGGCGAGCCAGTCCTTTTTCGCGAACGCGCAGCACCTGCGGATACCCGCGGCCAGAGCCGGTCAGGGCGTCCCACTTCTCCCGATAACTGAACGAGACCCTGATTTTGGCTCTTGCTCTGCGAGCGAGACGAACGGCTCCGGGAGTGCAACGGCCAAAGCTTTTCCTTGCTTGAGCAAGGCAAGCGCCGAATCCGACGCGGCATAAACCGGCTTGATGTCCTGCTTCCAGGCCAACCCCTCGCGCTCCGCAAAGAAACGGCTGGTCTCCTCGATCGGAGAGCCCTCAAATGGGACATAGAGCGACTCGCCCTTGAGTTCGGCCAGGCTGCTCACCTGTCGCCCATACGTCACAAGCCAGGTCAACCCCGAGACGTTGCAGTTGATCACTTGGATCGGCGCGCCGTTCTTGAAGAGCCCGATGCCGACCGACAGGCCCGTAACCAGGATATCGACATCGCCGCGCAGGAACAGCGTGTTCGCCTGCGAATGGTTGCTGAAGACGGTGAGCCGGACGGACTCGCCATCAACCGGGCGCGCAGTCATCTCACGCGGCAGCGAGGATGATCGGGACGGATGTCGTGGTTGACGGCGTGTAGATGTTGATTTGCGCGGATCCCGGTCGCGAGGGAGCGGCTGCCGGCGTCCGCGTGACCCCCTTCGCCGCGGCTGCAGGAGGCGACGTCGCCCCGGCCGCCTCCTGTCTTGGTCCCGAGCAGCCTGAGAGCGCCAGCGCCAGGCCGAGCGCGAGCATTGTCAGCACCGGCCGGGCGCAGCGCTCGGTTGCCTCTGCAGTACGCTTCGTCCGGTTGAGGGTGACCAAAGTCGACTCCTTGCGCAGGTGCTGGCTTAAGTGATCCCTGTCAGCATCGACCAGCGGCCAAACGTCAGCGCGGCCAGCATCACCATGAGGAGGATGTACACCGCGGCGCCTTCGCCGTCGTGTTTCGCCAGGTACGACTGCGCGATCCCAAGCATGAGCATCGCCAGGATGAACGCTGACACCGGGGTGAGCCAGCCCAGGCCGGGGATCAGGGGCGGAAAGACAAGGCACACCCCGCCCACGATCATGACGATGCCGACGAATCGGGCCACACCCTGCGGGGTGCCCTCGGCCCAGCCCAGCCGTCTTTTGCCGCCCGGATCGTCCCGCACCAGGACCAGGCCGATGACCACAAAGACGATGGCCAGGATAATCGCAAGGACCCAGAAGAAACCGTTCAATCCATTCATCGAGGAGATCCTCCTGCGGGGGACGCAATACATGCGCCCATTATCACGCATTTCCAGCCTCTTGCCCAAAGTGAATCGCGGCATGTAGCCAATGTCGGGCACACCCGGAATGCAGAGCGCCGGAGCACGTCATTCTGCTCCGGCGCTTCATTCTGCTCCGGCGCCATGCCGGCGCCGCCTCTGTGAGGCGCGACCTATTTCTTGGACAGGCTGCCTAGCGCCTGAACGACCAGGTCGGCTGCGTCGGTGGGGCCGATCTTCGCCGTGTTGATGGTCACGTCGAACAGCGCGGGATCGTGCGAGTCGAGGCCGAAGTACCGCTTGATCCAGTCGACGTCGCTCAAGTCGCGGTGCGCATCTTCGCCTCGGCATCGACCAGCGTGAGGTGCTCGTGCTCGGCCAGCCGCTTCGACGCGCAGCGCAAACGGCGCCTGGATGCGCACGTGCAGTACGTCGGGCTTGTTCTGCAGCGCGGCCATGCCGCCGCGGCCCACGATCACGATGTTGCCCTTCTTGTACCCGGCCATGAAGAGCTCCATCAGTTGCGCGGCCGTGAGGTCCTGGAGGGCGTCGTTCTGCGCGCCGAACGTCCACGTCGAGGAGTCCAGCGGGTCCTGGTAGTTGCCGAACCAGCGCTCCAGCAGGCCCTTCGAGGCGGGTTTGAAGTTCGCGGCGCCTTCCACCGCGCTTGCCGCCATGCCAAGCTGCTGGCCGGCCTGCGCCATCACCTTCTTGTCAAATCGTTGGTAGCCCAGCTTCTCACACACCAGGTCCGCGACCGCGTCGCCGCCGCTTTCGAGTTGCCGGGAAATCGTGATAACAGCCATGGAGAGTCTCCTTCTGATGAAATGGGCCGCCGTTTCAGGCCGGTCTTGCATGCTGGAAGGAGGATACAACGGGCCGCGCTTCACAGGCGCTTCAGAAACCCGGCGTGTCGAGTGCTGTCACGCGCTGTCTGCGAGGGCGAACGAGGCCTCCAGCTCGGCCAGAAGCGGCGTCAGGTCAAAGGGCTCTCGTTGTTGGGGGATCAGGTCCGCGACGTCAGGCAGCGGTGAGAGGTCCACCGTGTCGCCGTGGAGCCCCCGGTAGCGCTCGGACAGATAGGTGGGGATGCCCAGGCGCTGTTCGAAGAAAATCGCCTTCTGGTTGAGCCGCTCTGCCTCGTCCACCCGGCCCAGGCGTTCGTTGACCGCGGCCAGGCCCGCGATATTCAGGCAGGCGGTCCAGCGGTCGCCAGTTTCCCGTGCCTTCCGCAGGCTCAGCTCGAATCCGGCAGCCGCCCGGTGATAGTCGCCGTAGTGCGCCAGGATCAGCGAGATGTTCGAAATCACCCAGGACATTCCCGGCCGGTCGTCGAGCTCGCTGGCAAGTGCGCCGGCCCGCCGGTACCATTCAATCGCCTCTGCAAACCGGCCTTCCCCGGAAAGGATGTTGCCGAGCGTGATTGACGCGCTGGCGAGGACTGGTTTGTATTTCAGGGAGCCGGCGAGCTTCGTTGCTTCGAGGCAGCAGTTCGCAGCCCGCTCGCATTCCCCCTGGCTCCAGAGCACCATGCCGGTCTTCTCCAGGGCCTCCGAAATGCCCCGCGCATCGCCGTTCCGCGGTCGCGATCTCCAGTTGCCGTTCGAGGGCCGCCAGCGCCTGCGCTTGCGCGCCTCGCCGCCAGTGGACCTGGCCCACGATCCGCAGCGTGCCCACCACCCCGCGCCAGTCGCCAAGCGCTTGGAAGCCTTCCTCCGCCTGTGCCAGAAGCGTCAGAGACGCTTCGTAATAACCCAGCAATTGCAGGGCATCGCCCAGAGTTCTCCGGGCCTGGCTGACCATTCGAGGTTCGAGCAAGGCCTCGGCTTCCGTGAGGGCCTCGCGCGCGATCCTTTCCGACCACGCCCACTGGCCGGTCGCGGCCAGGACTTCGGCAAACGCCAGCAGTGCGCTGCACCGGTCGGACGAATTCATGGCGTTGCTGAGCGGGCTGCGGAGCAGGTGGTCGTAAATCTGCGCCGCCGCGGCGTTGGCCCAGACCGCCAGGGCAGCCGCCGCGGCTCGGAGATAGAACTGCACCGCCGGTTGCACCAGGCCGGCTTGCTCGTAGTGGTGCGCCAGCTCCGACTGGCGCGCGATCTCGGACTGGCACGCTGTCTGGCCGCTGCGCGCATCAGGCTCGCCGCCATGAAGATCTTCAAGCGCTCGGGCCACCCGCAGGTGGATGGCGCGCCGGCGTACCGGCCCGTGTCATCGTAGGCGACCGCCCGGATCCCGTCATGGCTGAAGTCGTAAGCGTTGCCGCCTTGCAATCGCACGAGGTGGCTCCGCCATAGCTCGTCCAGACCCTCGACCAGCCCTGCTTCGTCCTGACCTGCGGCCCGGGCCAGCACCTCCAGGTCGAACGTCCGGCCGATCACGGACGCAACCTGCGCGAGCGCTCGCGCAGCCGGTGATAGTTGCGCGAGCCGCCACTGGATTACGGCGCGCACCTTGGTCGGCAGCGTGCCGTGTGAGAAAGACGGCGTCGCCGGGATGACCGGGCTGGTCCCCCGTTCGACATAGCGGCTGCGGTCGCCCATTCGCCCGCTTTGCTCGTTTGCCATCTCTGCACGCACGGTTTCGACCACGAATAGCGGGTTGCCTTCGGTGTCGGTGTAGATCTCGCTCGCCTCCAACGCGTCGATCGCTCTGCCGGCCACGTTTGCCGCCAGCAAGCCCGTCTCATTCGCGTCGAGCGGCGAGAGCAAGACCTCGTCCAGGAGGCCCGAGCGAGTCAGCCCAAGCCAGAATGCCATGAGCGGATGGAGCTTGTCGACCTCGTACTTACGCGCAGTGGCAACGACCAGCAGCGGTGCGGTAGCCGCGAAACGGAGCAAGTAGCCGAGCCAATCCAGCGTCTCCTGGTCGCACCACTGCAGGTCGTCGAGGAACAGCAGCAGCGGCCGTCTGGCGCCGCCGGCCCCGCTCGAACCCAGCACGCCGCGGGCAAGCGCTTCGAACAAGCGCGTTCGCTGCCATGCCTCGGTCAGGGGGCCGGGCGCCGCGAGGTGCGGGCGTTCGGCCAGGAGCACGGGCAGGATGCGCGCGATCTCGACCAGCCACACATCGTCTAAGGTGGTCACTCGGGTGCGGAGTGCGTCGCCGCGCAGCCACTCGGCGACAGGCGCGTAGGCCGCGGTCACGCCTGCGCCCTCAGGGTAGCAGCGGGCTGCCGCGACCGTCGCGCCCTGCCGGGCCACCCAGCCGCACAGTTCTTCGGCCAGCCGGGTTTTGCCGATCCCGGCTTCCCCGGTCAGCAGGATCAGCTGGGGGTGGCCCGCCGCGGCCGTATGCCATGCCGCCACGAGCCGGGCCCATTCCCCATTCCTTCCAACCAGCGGCAACGAGGCCGCCCCGCTCCCCGGCTGAGGCTCGACCCCCGGCACGGGCGTCCGATCGTCCGCTTCGCGCACCCGCTCGTACAGGTCGCGCATCGACCGCGCGGGCACTGTGCCGAACTCCTGCCGCCAACATCGTCTCGCACGCCCGATACACCCGCAGCACTTCCGACCGGTCCCCGAGCGCCGCATGCAGGCGCATCAGGTGGTCATAGCCCGCCTCGTTCAGCGGGTCGTGGTGCAGCAGCCGGCGGGCATGCGGGAGGGCGCGGCCGTACTCTCGTTGTTCCTCCAGAATCAGGATCAGCCGCTCGAGAGCATCGCGATACGCGTGATGGAACTGCTCGCGCAGGGGCACGATCCAGTCGTCATAGCAGTCGGGCAGTAGCTCGCCCCCGTACGCCGCGATCGCATCTGCCAGCGCACTCGCAGCCCCGCCGCGCTCCCGGCTCGCCGCGCTCGGCCAAGGCGTTCTGGAAATCGGCCGTGTCGGCCGTGAGCGGTGCGTCCGGCCGCCAACAGATCGTCTGGGTCGTGACCTCGATATACCGGTCCGCGCCAGGCAGTGCCCGGCGCAGCCGGGTGAGCAGCGTGCGGAGGTTCTTCAGGGCTTGCTGGTCGGTCGTCTCCGGCCAAAACACGAAGGCAAGCTGCTGCCGCGAGATCGAGACCGCGGGGTGCAGCACAAGGTATGCAAGCAGGTGCTGGAGGCGCGCCTGGTCGAAGCCTGCGACGGGCTGGTTGTCCTGCAACAGCCGGAACGGGCCGAGGAGGTGGAGCTGAAGGCGCGGCGTGGACATCGATTCGCGTCCGGTTTCGAGCGAGGGTAATGGGGCAGACCATCACCCGCGCCGATTATCGCACGGACGCGGGTGACAGTCAAAGCGCCTCGCGATGTCCGATCAACTTGTCAGAGCGGACTACTTCCTCCACGGGGGTATGTCGGACAACAGCTTGTCGAACTCGGCGATGAGCGATTTCTCGTACTCGCCGGCATAGGTCCCTTCCAGAAATCTGGCCGAGGCCTCGTCGTGGAAGCGCTGCCAGGACACCTCCTCGGCCCCCGGATTGATCGGATAGTAGAGTGCGTGCACCGAGTGTGCCGCGTCCCGGTCGGCAGGAGCGTCGCCGATCATCAGGATGTGATCGTCCGGGTAGTTGCGCTTGGCCGCGAACTCCAGGTGCTGCCGTTTTGTGCCCATGTCCTGTCCGGCGATCAGCGACATGTACCGCGGCCAGCCCGTGCTCTTCCCATTCCCGCTTCAGCGCATCCGACGCTGTCGTCGAAACGATCATCAGGTCGGCCTTGCCCTGGAGCTTCTGCAAGCTCTCGCGCACCATCGGGAAGGGCGGAATCCCCGCGCACCGTCGCGGCCACCGTGGCGTCGATGGCCCGCGTCCACTCCAGCCCGCGCCACAGCTCCTCATCCCCGTGCCCGGCCGCGATGTACTGCTTCAAGCCCGCTTCGCTCGGCGAGTACCCCGAGGCGATGAATTCCTTGATGGCTTTGCCCTCGGGCACCTTGACCCCCCGCGCACGCACCTCCGGGCGTTCGGCGAGCAACTCGAACACCTTCACGAGCGCGGGCCAGCGGTTTGCGCCCCGCCATTTGGAGTACAGGTTAACCCATTCGGCGGTCTCGCGCACGTATTTGGAGATGGGCTGCAGACCCCACACCCGGATGGTATTCGGGGTGAAGCACTCCTTCTGCTTCAGCTCCATGGCGTCGAACGCACAGCCGTCCGAGTCGATCCCCACGAAGTAGGGGCAGTTAGGCTTGAAGTCGATCAGCACCTGGGCCGCAGGAGGGATATTAGCCATGTCGCATCTCCATCGCGTGTCGTGGTCTGGCGCACCGTCTGCCGCGGGATCTTGCATATGATACAATCCTCAGGGCTTCAGCCGCGCTTCACCGAATGCGCACAAGCGCCCACTCCACGACGCTACTCCTTTCGGATACCATGCCATTACCCCTTCCAGGGCCGTCCGCTCTCGCGCAAATGGGCCGATGGATGCGGCGTGAACGGTCCCTCGGTGGGCTGACATGGGGACGGCTTCTTGATAAGCTGCAGGTCATGACGACCCGTGTGTTCCTCATCCGCCACGGCGCGACCGTTCTTACAGCTGAAGATCGCTTTGCCGGTTCGACCGATGTGGAGCTTTCGGACGCGGGCCGGACCCAGGCACACTGCCTCGCCCACCGGCTGGCCGACGACAAGGTTACTGCTGTCTACGCCAGCCCGCTCAAACGCACCATGGAGACGGCTTGGATCATTGCCGAGCCCCATGGACTGGCGCCGATCCCACGCGATGCGTTGCGGGAGATTGATCACGGACGTTGGGAGGGCTTGCGACGAGCAGACGTCGAGACGCAGTTCAAGGATGAATATGCGGCCTGGGAAGAAGACCCGTCCACCTTCGCCCCGACCGGCGGAGAATCCGGCATCAGCGTCCTGGCACGCGCGCTGCCGGTCATGAGGGAGATCGTGGTGCAGCACGCCGGCGAAAACGTGGCGATCGTTTCGCACAAGGCGACGATCCGGCTGCTGATTAGCAGCCTGCTTGGCTTCGACGTGCGCGGCTATCGCGACCGGCTCGACCAGTCTCCCGCCTGTCTGAACGTGCTGGACTTCAAGAATCCGGTCCGCGCCCGGCTGATGCTGTTCAATGATGTGTCGCACTACACCGATCAACCGTCGCGCGCCGATGGGCGTCTGTCAAAGTGGTGGGATTAGCTGCCAATCGAGTGCGACCCCGTTGTGTTCGATGCGAAGAGAGGACAAGGTGCCTGCTCCACGCGTACTGATCGTCAGCTCACAGACCCTGTTCGCCGAGTCGCTGCGCGGCCTGCTTGAACATCACGGCTACCAGGTGATCGGTGTACGGCCGTACGACGACACCGTCCCGGTGCTCGTCGCCACCACGCAGCCATCCCTCGTCATCCTCGATATCTGGGCGGTCCCACCGTCCGCGACGGCAACACTGCTCGATTGCACAGCCAACATTCGCATCGTTCAGGTTTCGCTCGACAGCCGGGTAATCGCCATGTATGACCGCCGCGAGTCGAGCGCTACCGTCCACGATTTTCTGGGTTTCATCGGGCCGCTCGAGAGCCAACCGTCGTCGCCGAAGCCCGAAGGAGAGTAAGGCAATTGCCCAGACGACGCGGAATTTTAAGGTGCAGCCCCTTGACACCGACCGGGGGAGGTGATATAGTAAGTTCATCGAACTAACTATATAGCGTTCATCAGCCTGGGTTGTTTAGGGCAAGAGTCCGTCCAACCGTCCCGCTCTTGCCGCCCATCCTTCCGTGGCCTCCCGCGGAACCACAATCCAGCGCCAGCCGCAGAACGGCCAGGAGGCGGCCTGTCTGCACTCCACTAAGGTGATCGCATCAGGCATGCGCCGCAGGCCGCACCCTCACTGGGGCCAGGATGCCAGTTCTGGTCCCCATGCAAGCCCGGCCACCTTACGTTCCGGTTTCGTTTGGTTATTAGAGCAGGGCTTATCAGATAAGGTTTGCCCGAGGCTCACGAAACCGGGCGCAGAAAGCGCCAGCCCCAAAGGAGAATGTCTCATGGCAACGATTGCACCGTCCGTACAGCCTCCGGCCGCACCCCCTTCACTATTGACGCCGGAGTACAAGAAGACCCGCCCGGGCGCCATGTTCGCCTTCGCCATCGGTACGATGAGCGACAGCATGGAAGGCGGCCTCATTAACACCCTGTTCCCCGTGATCCAGCAGGCCCTCGGCCTCGAACTCGGTGCACTGGGCGTGCTCTCCAGCCTGAGCAAGTGGGCGCGCATGCTCTTCGGCACGATGTGGGCCATCCTCGGCGACAAGTACGGCCGCAAGAAGGTCATGGTCCTGATGACGGGCATCTGGGGCCTCTGGACCGCTGCGGCCGGCCTCGCGCAGAACTTCACCCAACTGCTGATCCTCTACGGCATCGGTGTCATCGGCACCGTCGCAGCCGAGCCCATCCAGAACGGCCTCATGGTCGACATGTATGATGAAGACGAGCGCGGCAAGGCATACGGCACCCTCCGCACCATCGGCGTGGCGGCCGGCCTCATTCTGACGCCTCTCATCGGCCAGCTCGCCAAATGGCCCTCTCCCGAAAACGGCTGGCGCATCGGCATGTTCATCATGGGCGGCATCAGCGTGCTGAGCGGCATCCTGCTCCAGGTTTTCCTCAAGGAGCCTCCCCGCCGCGAGATTGCAGGCGACCCGGACGCCGGCAAGTTCAAGATGTCGGACATCAAGCAAATCGCCAAAATCCCGTCGTTCTGGCTGATGGCGGTCATGCTCCTCTTCGTCACCTCCATGGTGTTCTTCGCCTTCATGGTCACCTACTTCGTGAAGGTCCGCGGGTGGCAGACCTCGACCGCTGCGATCCTGTACACCGTCTTCATGGCCGGCTTCGCCTTGGGCGGCCTCACGGGCGGCACGCTTGGCGACGTCTTCCAGAAGAAGTTCGGCGACAAGGGCCGCGTCATGTTCATGCAGATGTACCTGGTTCTCTGGGCTGGCATGACCTTCCTGTTTACCCAGATCGACTGGGGCTTCGGACCAATCGTCTGGGTCGTCGCCTTCCTGACCGGCCTGGTCGGCTCGTGGGGTTTCTCAGGTTCGGTGCTGCCGATGGTTGGCCAAATCACGGAGCCGCAGTACGCCGCCACCACGTTCGCCCTGCTCTTCTCCTTCATTCAGGGCGCCATCACGGCGATCTACCTGCTGCTGATCGGCCCCCTGGTCAAGGCGCTGGGCAGCCTGGACAAGGTCTTCCTCTTCATGGTCGTCTTGCCGTATGCGATCAACGCGGTCTTCTGGACCCTGTTCTACTTCACGTATCCCAAGGACGTGCAGCGGCGCAAGGCCCGGATGGCAGCCCGCATGGCCGGCCAGTAAGCCGAGCTCACCCAGGAACGAAACCAGGTTTCCAGCCGGCAGAAGCACCTGGTTTCTGGCTGATCAAGTCACCAACAGCTCTGGAGGCAACAGGTGCTCTACCCCATACAAAACAGTCTCCGCAACAAGCTGGACATTTCGGGCATCTGGGACTTCCAGGTCGACCCCGAAAGCCTTGGCGAAAAGAACGGCTGGGCCAGCGGACTCACCGACCCGCGCCCGATGGCTGTGCCCGGCAGCTGGAACGAGCAGTACGAAGATCTTTTCGGCTATCTCGATCTCGCTTGGTATCTCAAGAAAACCTATGTTCCGCAGAGCTGGCAGGGCCAGCGCGTCTTCCTTCGGGTGGGCTCCGCCAATTACCATGCGACGGTCTACATCAATGGCATCAAGGTAGGCGAGCACGAGGGCGGCCACCTGCCTTTTGCGTTTGAAGTCAACGACGTGATGAAGTGGGATGAAGAGAACCTCATTGCAATTGCGTCGAGAACAGGCTGAAGCCGGAGCGCGTGCCGTCCGGCAACATGCCGAACTCGTCGATGGGCATGTTCGCCAGCACGCCCGCTACCACGTTCGACTTCTACCCGTTTGCGGGCATTCATCGCCCGGTCGTGTTGTACTCCGTTCCGCAAACGCACATCGAAGATATCACCGTCGTGACCGGCATTGACGGCAATGGGGCAGGTGCGACCGGTGTGGTTAAGGTTTTAGTCAAGCTGAATGCCGCGGTGACCGAACAGGGCTCAGCTGTGGCTGAAGGGTGGCGGCGCCGCGTTTCAGGCCGAGTTGCCGTTCGTCGAAGGTGTGGCCGAAGCAGAGCTGACCATTCCCAACGCACACCTCTGGTCAGACAAGGACCCGTACCTTTACGACCTGGCTGTCAACACCTCGGCCGACCGCTACACGCTCAAGATCGGCATCCGCACCATTGCCGTAGACGGTCCGCAGATCCTGCTCAACGGTCACCCGGTGAAGATGAATGGCTTTGGCCGCCACGAGGATTTCCCGGCCAGCGGCAAAGGCCTCAATCTCCCGCTGATGGTCAAGGACTATCAGTTGATGCGCTGGATAGGCGCCAACAGCTATCGCACCTCGCACTACCCCTACAGCGAGGAAGAAATGCAGATGGCGGACCGCGAGGGCTTCCTGATCATCGACGAGATCCCGGCGGTCAGCCTGCAGATGGCCGATGAGGCCAACTCGCCGGAGCGGTTGCGGGTGTGTCTGCGGCAGATCGAGGAGATGATCGCCCGAGACAAGAACCATCCCTCGGTGGTGATGTGGTGCGTGGCGAACGAGCCCATGCCAAAGGGCTTCGGCGTTGGGGCCCTGGGCGAGAGCGACCCGTTGTCCGAGGCGGCGAATCTGCCAGGCAAACTGTTCCTGGACACGGAGTTGGCCCGCGCACGCGAGCTCGATCCAACCCGCCTCGTGACGATCGTGACCGTGATGGGCGGACCTCAGTCGTGGATGGAAAAATGCGACGTCATCTGCATGAACCGCTACTGGGGCTGGTACACGCTCGGCGGTCAGCTCGACGTCGCCCGCCAGAAGCTTGCCGGGGAGTTCGACCAGGTCTGGAAACGCTTTGGTAAGCCCATCATCATGACCGAGTTCGGCGCGGACACCATTCCTGGCTACCACGGTCATCCCAACGTCATGTGGACCGAAGAATATCAGGCGGACTATCTCCGCTTCCACCTCGAGGTCGCGGACGAGCGCGAGTTCGTCGCGGGCATGCATGTCTGGAACTTCGCCGATTTCGCCGCGGTGCAGAGCGTCGCCAGGGTCGGCGGCCTCAACCACAAGGGCATCTTCACCCGCATCCGCACGCCCAAGATGGCAGCCCAGGTGCTGCGTGAGTTCTGGACCACGCCGGCCGGAAACCGGACCGCGCCCGCAGCACAGGCCAACACACTGAACAAGGTTGATGCGCCGGCGGTTCTTGGAACTGGACAGGCGGCGCCCGCCTGAGCTTCTCGAGGCAGCACCTTAACACAAAGGCACAATGACACGAGGTCTCAAGGCGCCGCCACAAGGGCGTGCGCACACAGAAACGCTTCGTGCCGTCGTGTCTTGTGTTGAGTAACCGTCTACCCCGCGGATGCTTTCGACAGGAGGCAGCATGGCTGAGCAAGTTACACACGCACGGACAATCGAGCAGGCGCTTCAGGAACTGCAATCAGATGCACATGTAGGCCTGACCAGCCAGGAGGCCGCGGCGCGCTTGCAGCGCTATGGCCCGAACGAACTGAAGGAGAAGCCCCGACCTGGTTTTCTGGCCCGGCTGCTCGATCAGTTCAAGGACTTCCTGATCATCATCCTGATCGTCGCGGCCGTCATCTCGCTGCTGCTCGGCGAGTGGATCGATGCGCTGGCGATCCTCGCCATCGTGGCCCTGAACGCCACGCTCGGCGTCGTCCAGGAATCGAAGGCCGAGGCCGCGCTCGCCGCTCTGAAGAAGATGGCCGCGCCGAGCGCCAGGGTGATCCGCGATGGTCATCCGGAGAACGTCCCCGCGGGACTGCTGGTGCCGGGCGATCTCGTCATGATCGAGGCGGGCAATTACGTGCCCGCCGATCTGCGCCTCGTCGAGAGCGTCAATCTGAAGTGCGAGGAGGCATCCTTGACCGGCGAGTCCGTCCCCGTCAACAAAGATGCCAACCTGGTGCTGGACGAGAAGGCGCCGCTGGGCGATCGCAAGAACCTGGCGTTCATGAGCACCCTCGTGAGCTACGGCCGCGGGACCGGCGCGGTTGTCGGCACCGGGATGAACACCGAGATCGGCAAGATCGCCGAGATGCTCCAGTCCGGGGAAGACGAGGAAACTCCGCTCCAGCGCAAGCTGGCAGAGCTGGGCAAGACGCTCGGCATCATCTCCCTCGCGGTATGTGCCGTCATCCTGGTCTACGGCGTGATCCGCTACACCAACCCGGCGCAGATCTTCTCCGAAGGTCTCGGCGTGTACTGGACCGAACACAGCCAGGAGTTGGTCGAGCTCTTCATGACTGCCGTCAGCCTCGCGATCGCGGCGGTGCCCGAAGGCCTGCCTGCCGTCGTCACGGTCTGCCTGGCCCTGGGCATGCAGCGCATGGTCGCCCGGCACGCCCTGATCCGCAAGCTGCCCGGCCGTCGAAACGCTCGGCTCTGCCTCGGTGATCTGCTCTGACAAGACCGGCACGCTGACCCAGAACCAGATGACCGTCGTCGCGGGGTGGGCGGGCGGCAAGTCCTTCAAGGTCACGGGCGAAGGGTACGCACCTGAAGGCGAGTTCAGGCACGGCGAAGCCACCGGGTCAGCGACCCGCTGTCATGCCCGTGCGTGAACGTGCGACTGCCTTGCTGTTGCACGGCGGCCTCCTCTGCAATGACGCCAGCATCGAGCACGTCATGACCGACGAAGGCAAGCGCGTCTGGCGCATGATCGGCGATCCCACGGAAGGCGCGATGGTCGTGGCCGCGGGCAAGGCCGGACTGTGGCGCGACGAGGTCGAGAAGTGCCTGCCCGCGCGTGGCCGAAATCCCCTTCGACTCCGATCGCAAGGCGATGACGACCATTCACCCGACCGACGCCTGGCCCGGCAGGCCCGCTTCGGCGCACTGGGCGGAGCGGAGCGCGTCGCAGCCCTCGTTCGTGGCGTTCGTCAAGGGCGCGCCCGACATCGTCCTCGGCAACTGCGACCACATCGCGCTGAACGGGCATAACGAGCCGCTCACGCCCGAGCTGCGCCAGACCGTGCTCCAGTCAAACACCGACATGGCTCACAGCGCGCTGCGTGTCATGGCAGTCGCCTACAAGCCGCTGGACGAAGTGCCCGAGGAGGCCACGCCCGAAAACGTCGAGCGGCACATGACCTTCCTGGGCCTGATGGGCATGATCGACCCGGCCCGGCCCGAGGTCAAGGTCGCGGTAAGCGTGGCGCAGACCGCCGGGCTGAAGTGCATCATGATCACCGGCGACCACAAGGACACCGCCGCAGCCATCGCCGGCCAGATCGGCATGCTGACCCCGGGCGGCAAGGTCGTGACCGGCGCCGAGGTCGACGCGATGAGCGACGCCGAGTTGGACAAGATCGCGCCCCACCTTGACACCTGCGCCCGCAGCTCGCCGCAGCACAAGATGCGGATCGTCGACGCGCTTCGCCGGCAGGGCCAGGTCGTGGCGATGACCGGCGACGGCGTGAATGATGCGCCGGCCCTCAAGCGTGCCGACATCGGCGTGGCGATGGGCATCACCGGCACCGACGTGACGAAGGAAACCGCCGACATGGTGCTGACCGACGACAACTTCGCGAGCATCGTCTCGGCGATCGAAGAAGGCCGCATCATCTACTCGAACATCCGCAAGTTCGTGTTCTTCCTGATCTCGTGCAACATCGGCGAGATCCTGATCGTATTCTCAACGATGCTGGCTGGCTGGGGCGTCCCGCTGGCGCCGATCATGCTGCTGTTGCTGAACCTGGTTACCGACGGCGCGCCTGCGCTGGCTTTAGGGATGGAGAAGGGCGACCCGGACGTCATGGAACGGGCGCCGCGGCCCCCGAAGGAGTCCATCATCAACCGGGAGATGTGGATTGGCATCGGCGTGCAGGCCGTTGTGATGACTGCGGCAGTGGTTGGCGCCTATACGTGGGCCCGCCTGGTCCGCTTCCCGGGCAGCGACCCGGCCGCGCTCGCGGGCCAGCAGACCGTGGCTTTCGGTACGCTGGTGTTCTCCGAGCTCCTGAGGGCATACACAGCCCGCTCTGAGCACTACTCGGTGCTCAAGATCGGCGTGTTCAGCAACAAGTGGATGCAGTATGCCGTGGGCATCTCGCTGGTTCTGATGCTGTTGGTGATCTACCTGCCGTTCTTCCAGACGATCTTCGGCACCGTGCCGTTGGCCATCACCGATTGGATCGTGATGTTGCCGTTCATCCTGGCTGCTTCCGTGGCCGCCGAAATCTACAAGTGGTTCATCCGTCGCACGACGAAGACGCCATCCGCGGTGGCCGTTGCCAACGCATAGCGTCGGGGAAAAGCGGATCCTTTAACACAAAGACACAGAGACACAAAGCCGGAACGAGTTCAGGGTGGACCTGGGTGAAGCGCCACTCCCTCGTGTCCTTGTGCCTTTGTGTTGAGAGTGCTCCACAAGGAGGGACATGTGGCGGTCATAACGATATCCAGGGAATATGGCGCCGGAGGCAATCCGATCGCGGGTCTGCTGTGCGAGCGCTTGGGCTATCGGTTCTTCGATAAGAATCTGATGCAGCAGCTTGGCGCACCCGAGGCTCTGAATCTGGTGCTTGAGAATGCCGAGACCACGGCAGACGTGCACGATGAGCATAGCCCGCTTTGGCGCTTCTTCCGCAACCTCCAGGCAAGCTCACCGCTCGGCAAGCGTGAGGGCCTGGTGCGTGAGGGCGAGCTGCCGTTCCAGGCAGTGGAGGAGCTCATCCGCCAGGCCTACGACGCGGACAACGTCGTGGTGGTGGGCCGGGGCGGTCAGATGGTGCTGCGGGGTAGGCCGGGTGTCTTGCACGTCCGCGTCGTCGCGCCGCTCGAAAAGCGCATCCCCATCGTCGCGCAGTTCGACGGCCTTCCGCTCGATGCGGCGCGCGATCGGGTTCTCGGTCGCGATCGTGCGCCGCGGCAGCTTACGTGAGGCAGTACTATAACATGGACATCGCCGATCCCTGTTTGTACGACATGGTCATCAATACGGCTCAGCTGTCCTGGGAGGCCGGGACGGACATGATCGTTACGGCGCTCAAGTACATCTCGCCGCGGTCGAAGTGAAGGCCCTTCTGCGAAAGGATAGCCCCATGGCATCTGAGCTTCTTCTGGCAGACCGGCTCTTCGATCCCGACCCCGCGCAGCGCCGGGTGGCGTGCGAGCTCTACGAGTGCATCGCAGGCCTGCCCATCGTCTCGCCGCACGGCCACGTCGATCCCGCGCTGCTGGCCGATGAAAACGCAACCTTCGGCACGCCCGCCGATCTGTTCATCATCCCCGACCATTACGTCTTCCGCATGCTCTACTCCCAGGGCGTTCCCCTGGAAGCGTTGGGCATCCCGCGGCGCGATGGCGGGCTGGTCGAGACAGACCATCGCAAGATCTGGCAGACCTTTGCCGATCACTTCTACCTCTTCCGCGGCACGCCCAGCGGCATCGTGGCTGGCGCACGAGCTCTACGAGGTCTTCGGCATCCAGCAGAAGCTGAACGGCGCCACCGCGCAGGCGATCTACGACGAGCTGGAAGCCAAGCTGGCCACGCCCGCAGTACCGCCCGCGCGCGCTGTTCGACCGCTTCAAGATCGAGGTCCTGTGCACCACCGACGGCGCCGCGGATTCGCTCGAGTATCACAAGGCGATCAAGGATTCGGGTTGGACCGGGGTCGTGCGGCCGACGTTCCGCCCTGACGCCGTGACCAATCTCGGGCTGCCTGCCTGGCGCTCGAACCTGGAAGCGCTCGAGCGCCGTCGTCGGCCGTGAGATCACCACCGCGCAGGGCCTCATCGCGGCGCTGGAGGAGCGCCGGGCCTTCTTCAAGAGCATGGGCGCCACTTCCACCGACAGCGGCGTAGAGACGCCATACACCGAGGCCCTTCTCCGACGCCGAGGCCGAGGCGATCTTCGCCCGCGCCCTCGCCGGGCAAGGCAACAGCCGAGGATGTCAGGCGGTTCACGGGCTACATGGCGATCGAGATGGCCCGCATGAGCGTCGAGGATGGCCTGGTCATGCAGTTCCATTCGGGCTGCTACCGCAATCACAACCCGCAGGTCTTCGAGAAGTTCGGCGCGGACAAGGGCCACGATATCCCGGTGGCAACCGAATGGGTGCAGAACCTTGAAGCCGCTGACCGACCGCTTCGGCAACGACCCGCGGCTCACCATGATCCTGTTCACCATGGACGAGACCAGCTACTCGCGCGAGATGGCGACCCTTGCCGGCCACTATCCCGCGTTGAAGCTGGGCCCGCCCTGGTGGTTCCAGGACAGTCCCGAACGGCATGGCGCGCTACTTCGACCAGGTGATGGAGACGGCGGGTCTGTATAATACCGTCGGGTTCATCGACGACACGCGCGCCTTCCTGTCGATCCCCGCGCGGCACGATGTCTGGCGCCGCGCGTCGGCCAACTGGCTGGCGAGCCTGGTCGTTCGCGGCCTGATCGACATGGAGCGAAGCCATGGAAATGGCGCCCGACATGGCGAATGGCCTGGCCCGGCGGACCTTCAAGCTGTAGTTATCACCTGTAGGGGCGACCGCCGGTCGCCCCTACCATCGAGGGGAAGAATGATCGGTCTCGATCTCGGTACGACGAACTGCAAAGCAGTCCTTCTCGACGCGGATGGGCATGTCAGGGCGAAGGCCTCCGAGTCCTACAAGCTTCTAATCCCGCGCCCGGGTTGGGCGGAGCAGGACGTCCGGCTGATGTGGGAGCGCTGTGACGAGGGTCCTGGCGGCGGTCGCCGCTTCCGAAGCGGTCATCTCCGCACCCCACGACATCCTCCAGGGCATCAGTATCTGCGGCGCCATGCACAGCCTGTTTCCGGTCGCCGACGAGGCCGGCACGCCGATTGCCAACGCGATGACGTGGGCCGATGCCCGGGCGACGGCCGTGTATCGGAGCCTGATCGCCGATGCCGACGTCCATGCGATCTACCGGCGTACGGGCTGCCCGGTCCACTCGACGTACCATCTTCAGCGCCTGCGCTGGTGGGAACGGGTCGAACCGGAGCAGACGCAGGCCGCTTACCTCTGGGTGGGACTCAAAGACTGGATCCTGCACGCCCTGACTGGCGTGCTGGGCGACCGATCTGAGCCTTGCCTCCACAACGGGCTTGCTGAACCTGCACGACCTGACGTGGGATACGGAAGCTCTGCAGCTGGCGGGTGTGCGCGCCAACAAGCTGCCCCCGTTGGTTTCGTCGTCTGCTGTGGTCGGCGGCCTGACGCCGGAGGCCGCCGCGCTGACTGGCCTCCCTGCCGGCCTCCCCGTGGTCGCCGGCGCAAGTGACGGCGCAACCGCCTGTCTCGGCACCGGGATCGCCGCCCCCGGCCAGACCGTGATCACGGTCGGCACCAGCGGTGCAGTGCGTAAGGTTGTCGATCAACCCTGGTTCGATTCGAGCGAACGAACCTGGTGCTACATCATGAGTGACAGGCCCGAAAGGCCGCTCTGGATCATCGGTGGCGCCATCAACAACGGCGGGTTGACGCTGCAGTGGGCGCGGGAAAAGCTCTATCCCGACCTCGACGGCGCCGCGGGATACGAGCAACTCGCGCGCGATGCCGCCTCGATCCCGCCGGGCGCAGAAGGCGTATTCCTGCTGCCCTACTTCGCCGGCGAGCGCAGCCCCCATTGGGCGCCCAGGGACAAGGCCATGATGTATGGCCTGGGGATGGGCCACAATCGCGCTGCACTTCGCCCGCGCGGCGCTGGAAGGCGTGGCTAACTGCCTTGCCGACGTGTGGGATGCCCTGTACGGTTCGCCCTTGCCTGATGCAGGCGTGACCCGCGGCGACCCCATCGGGCAAGGCGTGCGGCTGACCGGCGGCATCACCCGCACGCCGCTCTGGGTCCAGATTCTGGCCGACATGCTGGGCGTCCCATTAATGGCTCTCGAAGTCGCCGACACTTCGGCGACGGGTGCCGCGCTGCTCGGCATGCACGCGCTGGGGCTCATCGGGGCCGGCCAGATCGCGGCCACCGTGGAGCCGGGCCCGGTCTACTCGCCCGATGCCCGGTGTTACCAGTTTTACCGACAACATCATCGCGAGTACCGTGCCCTTCGCCGCGGGATGACGGCCATGGGTGAAGCACTCGACAATCTGAGGGAGAGCTATAGATGAATCTTCAGGAATTCGGCAAACTTTACGACTTCACGGGCAAGACGTTCGTGGTCACCGGCGGCACGGGCGTTCTGGGCGGCGAAGTTGCCTGTGCTCTCACCGACGTCAACGCTAACGTCGTCGTCCTGGATCGCAAGGCGCCCGAAGGCAGCCTGGTCGATTACGTGTCCCCTCGGGGTGGCTGGCGCTGCAAGGCCGTCAAGGGCGACGTTCTCGACCGCGACAGCCTGGTCAAAGCTGCAGCAGTGGTCAAACAGGCGTATGGACCCATCTATGGCCTCGTGAACGCCGCGGGCGGCAATAATCCCAAGGCAAACTCGGGCCCAGCCCAGCCCTTCTTCGATCTCCCCGAGGACGCGCTGAAGCTCGTGTTCAACCTCAACCTCGTCGGTACGATCCTGCCTTGCCAGGTTTTCGGGCAGCAGATGGCCGAGGCGGGCGAGGGCGTCATCCTCAACTATTCCTCCATGGCCGCCTACCGCCCGCTCACCAACGTCGTCGCCTACGCCGCAGCCAAGGCCGGCATCACCAACTTTACTTCCTGGCTTGCCGTTCACCTTGCCAAGAACTACTCGGGAAAGATTCGCGTCAACGCCATCGCGCCCGGCTTCTTCCTGGGCGAGCAAAATCGCGACATGCTTGTCGACAAAGCCACCGGCAGCCTGACTGCCCGCGGCCAGGCCATCATCGACCACACGCCCATGGGCCGCTTCGGTAATCCCGAGGATACGCTGGGCACCGTGCTTTTCCTGCTTTCGCCGGCTTCGTCCTTCGTGACCGGCATCGTCATCCCGGTCGACGGTGGATTCTCGTCTTTCAGCGGCGTTTGACGGGTTGAAGATTCAAGATCACAGATTGAAGATGCCGCGCCGGCGATCTTCAATCTTCAATCGTCAATCTCGGGAAGGGAGCAGCGTGAGACATGGTTGATGCTCGAGTAGTCGCGAAGTCCGGCCTCCTGACGCACGATCAGATCCTGGAGGTTCTGACCGAAGGCCTCGGTGGCAAGTTCACAGGGCAGAAAGTGCTGGTCCTCATTCCGGATCATACCCGCTCGCTGCCGCTGCCCGAACTGTTTCGCATGGTCGTCGAGGTTCTGTACGACGTGCGCGAACTCAACTTCATGGTGGCCCTGGGCACGCATCCGGGCTATGACGAAGCGGGCTTGAATCACCTGGTGGGCATCACCGCGGAGGAACGGGCGACGGCCTTCAGGCATGTCGGCCTGCTGAACCACGCCTGGAGCGATCCCGCCGCACTGACTTCGCTGGGCGTGATCGACCAGGACGAAATCGAGCAACTTGCGGGGCCTAGCTATCACTCGTCTCTGCCGAACGAAATCGATATCCGCATCAACAAGGCAGTGTGCGACCACGACCACATCGTGATCCTCGGTCCCACGTTCCCGCATGAAGTGGTCGGCTTCTCGGGCGGCGCCAAGTACTTCTTCCCCGGCATCTCCGGTCCGGATGTCATCAACGCCACCCACTGGATGGGCGCGCTCGCGACGGTGCGCGGCACCATCGGCATCAAGGACACGCCCGTCCGCGCGACGATCCACGCCGCGACGTCGCGCCTGAAGACACCTACAACCCTGGTGGCCTTGATCGTCCAGGGCCATGACCTCTCGGGCGTGCTGATCGGCGATGTTTACGAGACGTGGAGCGCCGCCGCCGATATCTCCTCGGAGCGCCACATCAAGTGGTGCGACCGCTCGTACAAAAGCGTGCTGTCGGGCTGCCCGCCGATGTACGACGAGCTCTGGACCGCGGGCAAGTGCATGTACAAGATGGAGTCGGTGGTGGAGGCCGGAGGCGAGCTCATCATCTACGCCCCGCACCTCGATGTGGTCAGCCCCGTGCACGGCAAGTACATCTACGAGGCTGGCTACCACATCCTGCAGTACTTCCTGCAGGACTGGGACAAGTACAAGCACCTGCCGCTGGGCGCGATCGCCCACTGCACGCATGTCCGGGGCTCCGGCGTCATGGAAAGCGGCATCGAGAAGCCGAATGTCAGGGTAACGCTGGCGAGCAAGATCCCGCCGGAGGACTGCGCGAAGCTCAACCTGGGCTACCGCGATCCGGCCACCATCAGCCCAGCCGATTGGCAGGGCCGCGAGGACGAAGGCTACCTCTACGTGCCCAAGGCGGGTGAGATGCTGTACAAAGTCAGGGTGTGAGATAACCACCAGGGACCGAAGAAGCGAAGCTGCACGAAATCCGTTGTGAACCGTCCGTTCTTTGTGCCTTGGTGGTGAGTGTTCTGCTCCCACTCCGCATATGCCAGGAGCAATACGAATGCCATACGGTTTGAACTTGAAAAATGAGGGCGCCCTTGACCTGCTGTCGCTGGGTGCGTTGGTTCATCGTCTTGATCCCGGCATCATCCCCTTTCGGAAGGCGACGCACTGCGACATCCACGTGAGCGGCGGCGAGTTCAACGTGGCCGCGAACCTGTCGGACTGTTTCCGCCTGAAGACGGGCATCGCCACCGCCATGGTCGACTATCCCATCGGCGACCTGATCGCCGAGCGCGTGCGCGCCATGGGCGTTACGCCGTTCTACAAGCATTTCGCCCACGACGGCGTGACCGGGCCGAACATGGCGACGGTCTACAGCGATCGCGGCCAGGGTGTCCGCGCGCCGGTGGTGTTTTACAACCGCTGCAACGAGGCGGCCGCCCAGCTAAAACCGGGTGATTTCGACTGGGAGGCCATCTTCGGTAGGTCCGAAGGACACGGGGTGCGCTGGTTCAACAGCGGCGGCATCTTCGCCGCGCTCTCCGAGACGACCGGCGAGTTGATCATCGAAGGCATGAAGTGCGCGAAAGCCCACGGCGCCGTCACCTCGTTTGACCTCAATTACCGCGCCAAGCTCTGGAACCTGTGGGGCGGCCACGAGGTCGCGCTGGGTGTGCTCAAGCGCATCGTGGAACACGTCGACGTGCTGGTCGGCAACGAGGAGGACCTGCAGCTCGGCCTCGGCATCCCCGGTCCCGAGGTTGCCGCCAAGTCCAAGCTGGACCCGAGCGTCTTCTTCGGGATGATCGACAAGGTCAAGGCGAAGTTCCCGAACGTCAAGGTGGTCGCCACGACCCTCCGGGAGGTGCACTCGACCAACCGCCACAGCTGGGGCGCAGTGGCCTGGATCGACGGCAAGACCTACCAGTCGCCGACGTGCGAGCTCGACGTGCTCGACCGGGTCGGCGGCGGCGACGGCTATGCCGCGGGCTTCTTCTACGGCCTGCTGTCCGGCGCCTCCGAGCAGGAAGCAGTCAACCTGGGATGGGCGCACGGCGCGCTGCTGACGACCTTCCCTGGCGACACGACCATGGCCACCCTGGAACAGGTGCAGGCATTTGCCAAGGGCGGTTCCGCCCGCATTCAACGGTAGAATTCACCCATAAGGCCTGCGGGGATTGAAGATAAGCGGATGACACGGTGTCCCCGTTCATATCCTCTCATCCCGCACGGAGGGGCATGAAAGGAAGGAACTGTTATGTCTCAAGCTGATATCGCAATGATTGGCCTGGCGGTGATGGGCCAGAACCTCGTCATGAACATGGCGGACCACGGCTTCACCGTCGCCGCCTACAACCGCACGACCTCGGTCGTCGACAACTTCGTCAACGGCCCGGCCAAGGGCATGAGCATTCTCCCCGCGCACTCGCTCGAGGAGATGGTCGGCCTGCTCAAGCGGCCGCGCCGGGTCATGCTGCTCGTCAAGGCCGGCCAGCCCGTCGACGACTTCATCGAGAAGCTGATCCCGCTGCTCGAGCCGGGCGATATCATCATCGACGGCGGCAACTCGAACTATGAGGACAGCATCCGCCGCACGGCGTACGTCGAGTCCAAGGGCCTGCTGTTCGTCGGCAGTGGCGTTTCGGGGGGTGAGGAAGGCGCGCGCCACGGCCCGTCTCTCATGCCCGGCGGCTCGGTTGCGGCCTGGCCTGCGATCAAGCCCATCTTCCAGGCTGTGGCCGCAAAGGTGCCCGAGGGCGACCCCAACGGTGAGCCGTGCTGCGATTGGGTCGGCGGCACCGGGGCAGGCCATTTCGTCAAGATGGTCCACAACGGCATCGAGTACGGCGACATGCAGATCATCGGCGAGGCCTATCAGCTCATGAAGGAAGGCATCGGCCTCAGCAACGACGAGATGAGCAGCGTCTTAACCGAGTGGAATAAGGGCCCGCTCGATTCCTACCTCATCCAGATCACCCGCGACATCCTTGGCTACAAGGACGAAAAGGGCGAGGCCGTGGTAGACTACATCCTCGATAGCGCGGGTCAGAAGGGCACGGGCAAGTGGACCGTGAGCTCCGCGCTGGACCAGGGCACCCCCTTGACGCTGGTCGGCGAGGCGGTCTTCGCCCGGTTCCTCTCGGCCCTGGTCGACGAGCGAAAGGAAGCGTCGAAGGTGCTGTGCGGCGCCAACGGGAAGTTCACGGGTGACAAGGAAGCTTTCCTCAAGGACCTCGAGAAGGCTCTGCTCTGTGCCAAGATCGTGTCCTATGCCCAGGGCTACATGCTGATGCGCGAGGCCGCGAAGGTGTACGGCTGGGACCTCAACCTCGGCGGCATCGCCCTCATGTGGCGCGGCGGCTGCATCATCCGGTCGGTCTTCCTCGGCAAGATCAAGGACGCCTTCGAGACCGACCCGAACCTGCCGAACTTGTTGCTCGCGCCCTACTTCCAGCAGGCGATGGCCGATGGCGATGCGGCCTGGCGCCGCGTCGCGGCGACCGCCGTGCAGCTGGGCATTCCGGCGCCGTGCCTCACCAGCTCCCTGTCGTTCTACGATGGCTACCGCAGCGCCCGGCTGCCCGCCAATCTGACGCAGGCGCAGCGCGACTACTTCGGCGCGCACACCTACGAGCGCATCGACGAGCCGCGCGGGAAGTTCTTCCACACCAATTGGACCGGCCAGGGCGGCGACGTGACGTCGCGGGCGTACCAGGCTTAGTATCTCGAGGAGCACACCGTTACCGGAGGTAACGCATGAATACAGCGCAACAACTATATAGCTGCAGGCCAATCGGTCTGGTATGACAACATCCAGCGCGGCCTGCTGGAAAACGGCGAGCTCGCCGGGATGATCGAGCGCGGCGAGATTCGCGGCGTCACGTCGAACCCGACCATCTTCATGAACGCCATCGTGAAGTCGACCGACTACGACGAAGGGCTCGTCCCGCTGGCGCTGGCCGGCCGCGGCGGTGAGGAGATCTTCTGGGAGCTCGCCATCGAAGACATCCAGGCGGCCGCGGACCTGTTCCGGCCCATGTACGAGGAGACCGGCGGCGGCGACGGTTACGTCAGCCTGGAGGTCAGCCCGTTCCTGGCCCACGACGCGGAGCGCACCCTCGCGGCCGCCAAGTGGATCTGGAAGCGTGTTGGCCGGCCGAACCTGATGGTCAAGATCCCGGCGACCGTCGAGGGACTTCCGGCCATCACCGGCGCGATTGCGGCCGGCATCAACGTCAACGTCACGCTCATCTTCTCCAACACCCGCTACGAGGCGGTCATGGACGCCTACCTGAAGGGCCTCGAGGAGCGGGTCGCGGCGGGCAAGCCGGTCGACAAGGTCGCCTCGGTCGCGTCGTTCTTCGTCTCTCGGGTCGACACGAAGGTGGATGCCCTCCTGACCGGCATGATGGGCGAGGCCAAGGTGCGGATGGAAAAGGCGCAGGAGCTGGCCGGCAAGGCCGCCTCGGCGGACCCCAAGCTGGCAAGTGGCGCCTACTATCAAGCCGCCGCCGGGGACGGCGCGCTGGTCGCCAAGGCCCAGAACCTGGGCGGCAAAGCCGCGATTGCGAACGCCCGGCTGGCCTACGCGCTGTACAAAGAGGTGTTCGGAGGCGCCCCGCAGGGCGGTGAGCGTTTCCAGGCGCTCAAGGCGCACGGCGCGCGCGAGCAGCGGCCGCTGTGGGCCTCCACCGGGACCAAGAATCCCGCGTACAAAGACGTCGTCTACGTCGAGGAACTCGTCGGCCGGAACACGGTCAACACGGTTCCGCCCGCCACGCTAGCCGCGTTCCTCGATCACGGCGTTGTCCGGCCCAACAGCCTGGAAGAGTGCGTTGAAGATCAGGCCTTGATCCTCGAGGGTCTCGAGGCGATGGGCATCTCGATGTCGGCCGTGACGGACCAGCTCGAGCAGGAGGGCGTCAAGGCCTTCGCCGATGCCTTCACCGAGTTGCTCGCCGCCGTCGAAGCGCGGCGCGTCGAGGCCCTCCCGGCCCCCGCCGCGTAAAGGGGTGTATCAACACAAAGCCACAAAGTCACCAGGCCGCAAAACGCCGCCTTTGTGCCTTTGTTTCTTTGTGTTGAACTTTGGTTTGCACGCTCGATAGGGTGCCTATGGAAGACACTGCCCAGTCCCTCAAGCAGCAAGCTGCGGACGAGGTTCTGAAGTACATTGAGTCGGGGATGGCCGTGGGCCTGGGGGCCGGCAGCACCGCGGTGCTCGCAGTGCGCGGCCTCGGTCATAAGCTCTCGCGCGGCGAGCTGCGCGACATCCGCGCGGTTGCCTGCTCGCGGCAGATCGAGGAGGAGGCCGTTCGCCTCGGCATCCCGATCGTCGAGCTCGACGGGAATGGCCTCGATTTTACCTTTGACGGCGCGGACGAGGTCGACCCGCAGCTCAATCTCATCAAGGGCGGGGGCGGCGCGTTGGTGCGCGAGAAGATCGTCGCGCAAATGAGCCGCCGCGAAGTCATCATCGTGGACGAGTCGAAGTTGTCGCCGGCCTTGGGCACGCATTGGGCGCTCCCGGTCGAGGTCATCCCCTTTGGCTGGTTCTCGCAGCGCGCCTTTCTCGAGAGCCTCGGCGCGCAGCCGAAGCTCCGTGTGGCCGCTGGCCGGAATCCCTTCATCACCGACCAGGGCAACTACATCCTTGACTGCGCGTTCGGCCCGATCGCCGACCCGGCCTCGCTTGCGGCCCGGCTCGACGCGCGCACCGGCATCGTCGGACATGGCTTGTTCCTGGGCCTGGCGACCGAAGTGATCGTGGCCGGACAGTCGGGCATCCGGCGGCTCTCACGCTAAACGTTTGAAGGTTGCAGCCCAACCTTCAACCTTACCGCAACCTGCAACCTTCAACCTGCAACAGGAGAAGCAAAGTGGCGGACATCAACAAGGTAGCCTTCTTTACCAACGAGTATCCTCCGTATGTCTATGGCGGCGCCGGGGTCGTGGTCGAGTACCTCAGCCGGGAGCTGGCGAAGCTCGTGCCGATGGAGGTGCGCTGCTTCGGCGACCAGAATGTGGACGCCCTGCCGGGGCAGGGTTTGAACCTGCGGGTGAAGGGATATGGAGCGTGGTCCGAGGCGAAGGTGAACACCGATCCCCGATTCGGCGGCGCCACGGACGCAATCTTCCGCAGCCTCGAAATGGCCAAAGACAACCTGGATGCGAGCGTCGTGCACTGCCACACCTGGTACGTCCAGTTCGGCGGTTTCCTCGCGAAGAAGCTGTGGGGCATTCCCTTCGTGCTGACGGTGCACTCGCTGGAGCCGAAACGACCCTGGAAGGTGGAGCAGCTCGGAAATGCTTACCATCTTAGCTCGTGGATCGAGAGGAATGCGATTCTGGACGCGGACGCCGTCATCGCGGTCTCGAAGGAAACCCGCAACGACGTACTCGATTGCTTCCCCGATGTCGATCCCAACAAGGTGAAAGTGCTGCACAACGGCATCGACCTGGACCAGTATCGCCACAATCCGCAGGTCGACGCCCTGGTGAAGCACGGTGTAGACCCGGAGAAGCCCTACGTGCTGTTCGTCGGTCGGATCACACGCCAGAAGGGCATCATCCACCTGGTCAACGCGATACCCCATATCGATCCGTCGATCCAGGTGGTGCTCTGTGCCGGTGCGCCTGACACCCCCGAAATCGCCAAAGAAATGGCGACTCGCGTCGACGAGGTGAGCGCGAACCGCCAGCGCTCCGGTGGGGCGCCCGTGATTTGGATTCAAGAGATGCTGCCGAAGGACCAGGTCATCCAATACTACTCGAACGCGACCGTCTTCTGCTGTCCATCGGTCTATGAGCCCTTCGGCATCATCAACTTGGAAGCTATGGCATGTGAGACCGCGGTCGTCGCTTCGGCCGTCGGTGGCATCCCCGAAGTGGTCGTGCCTAAAGAGACGGGCGAGCTGATCCCGTTGGAACTAAAGCCGGGCACATTCGACCCGGTGGATCCAGAGAAGTTCTCGCGCGGGCTCGCCGAGGAGATCAACAAGGTGGCGCTCGATCCCGCCCTGCGGCAGAAGTACGAGCGGAACGGCCGCAAGCGCGTCGAGGATCACTTCAGTTGGGCCGCGGTCGCGGAGCGCACGTTGGCCCTGTACAAAATGTTGTAAGAGCGACCTTGCTGCGGGGATGAGGGGATAGGGGGATGGCCCCCAGCACACCCCCCCATCCCCTCGATCCCCGCAGCAGTGACTTTCATGGAGGACAGGCTGTGCCAGTAGAAGACGGCAGGACGCGCGTAATCATTGAAAACGTGACGCCGAGGGTCGACGACGGCGCATTCCCGGTCAAGCGCGTCGTGGGCGACACTATCACCGTCGAAGCCGACATCTTCACCGACGGTCACGATGCCATCTCGGCTGCCCTTCAGTACCGGTGGGAGCCTCCCGCCGGCGCACCTCCGGCAGAGTGGTCGGAAGTAGTCATGGAGCCGCTGGTGAATGACCGCTGGCGCGCGGCCTTCACCGTCCGTGAGATCGGGCTCTACTCCTATCGCGTCTGCGGCTGGGTTGACCGCTTCAAGACCTGGTCGCGCGACCTCAAGAAGCGCGTCGACGCCAACCAGGACGTCAGCGTCGACTTGCTCATCGGCGCTGATTTGATCGCAGCGGCCGCGAAGAACGCGCCGCCGCAAGAGGCGTCCTGGCACGAGATCTACGCCCAGTCGGTGCGCGAGGGCGGGCCTGACGGCATCACCCGGGCGCTCTCTCCTGAGCTCGCCGCGCTGATGGGGCGCCACGCCGAGCGCTTCTATGCGTGCCAGTCGGCCGTCTGCTCGACCGACGGCGCCTTGAGCGTCGTCGTGGACCGGCTGCGCGCCCGCTTCGGCGCATGGTACGAGCTCTTCCCTCGTTCCGCGTCCCCGATCCCGGGTCAGCACGGCACGTTCAAGGATGTCATCAACCGCCTGCCTTACATCGCATCGATGAACTTCGACGTGCTCTATTTCCCGCCGATCCACCCGATCGGCCGGAGCTTCCGCAAGGGGCCGAACAACTCGACGAACGCCGGTCCAAACGATCCAGGCAGCCCATGGGCGATCGGCTCAGCGGAGGGTGGGCACAAGGCCATCCACCCCGAGTTAGGCGCCTTGGAGGACTTCCGGGAGCTGATCAACGCCGCAGCCGGCTACGGCATCGAGCTGGCGCTCGACATCGCATTCCAGTGCGCGCCGGATCACCCCTACGTGAAAGAGCACCCGGAGTGGTTCCGCAAGCGCCCGGACGGCACGATCCAGTACGCCGAGAACCCACCCAAGAAGTACCAGGACATCTACCCCTTTGACTTCGAGACCGACGGCTGGCGCGAGTTGTGGGTCGAGTTGAAGAGCGTCGTGCAGTACTGGGTCGACCAGGGCGTCCGTATCTTCCGCGTGGACAACCCGCACACCAAGGCCTTCCCCTTCTGGGAGTGGCTCATCACGGAGATCAAGCGGGACTGCCCGGAGGCCATCTTCCTGGCCGAAGCGTTCACGCGGCCCAAAGTTCTCCAGCGGCTGGCGAAGGTCGGCTTCACCCAGTCGTACAACTACTTCCCGTGGCGCAACACCCGGTGGGAACTGAGCCAGTACCTCACCGAGTTGACGCGGACGGACGTCAAGGAGTACCTGGGCCCGAACCTCTGGCCCAACACGCCCGACATCCTTACCGAGTACCTGCAGTACGGCGGCCGGCCCGCCCACGTGATCCGCTTCATCCTGGCCGCCACCCTCGGCCCGAGCTACGGCATCTACGGCCCCGTCTTCGAGCTGTGTGAGAACCGGGCCGTCGCGCCCGGCCGCGAGGAGTACCTGGATTCGGAGAAGTACCAGATCCGGCATTGGGACATCGCCCAGCCCGGCAGCCTCCACGGCTTGATCGCCAAGGTCAACCAGATTCGCCGCGAGAATCTTGCCTTCCAGGCGAACCACAACCTGCGCTTCCACGATGCGGAGAACGACCAGATCATCGCGTACACGAAGACGAGACGCGGACGGGACGAACCCGGTTCTGGTCGTCGTCAACCTCGACCCGCATTATCGGCAATCAGGGTTCATCAACCTGCCGCTCGAGGAGCTTGACCTTGACCCGTGGCAGCCCTACCAGGCCCACGACCTGCTCACCGACGCCCGTTACCTGTGGCATGGCGGCCGCAACTACGTGGAGCTCAACCCGTCCACCGTCCCGGCGCACATCTTCGCGCTCCGCCGCAAGGTGCGAACGGAACACGATTTCGATTATTACTTGTAGATCCGTTAACACAAAAGACGACGAAGTCACCAAGGCGCAACTTCACAATCTTTGTGTCTTCGTGTCTTTGTGTTGTCAGTTCGACCGGAGGAGAGCATATGCCGGGACTTACTTCGCTGCCGGCTTGGCAGGCCCTGCAGCAGCACCGCGACGAAATGGCCGGATGTGCAGATGCGAGACCTGTTCGCGCAGGACGCCCGACCGGGGTCGGGTGAGCGCTTCGAGCGCTTCTCGCTGCGCTCGGGCGACATCCTCTTCGACTACTCCAAGAACCGCGTGACGCAGGAGACCATGCGCCTGCTGCTGGCCCTCGCCGAAGAGGCCGGCGTGCGGCAGAAGATCGAGGCGATGTTCACCGGCCGGAAGTACAACAACACCGAGAACCGCGCCGTCCTGCACATCGCGCTGCGCAATCGTTCCAACCGCCCGATCCTCGTCGACGGCAGCGACGTCATGCCCGAGGTCAACGCGGTGCTGGCGAAAATGCGGGCGTTCAGCGAGGCGGTCCGCTCCGGTGACTGGAAGGGATACACCGGCAAGCCCATCACCGACATCGTCAACGTCGGGATCGGCGGCTCCGACCTCGGGCCCAAGATGGTGTGCGAGGCGCTGAAGCCTTACGGTCATCCCAGCCTGCGCGTCCATTTCGTCTCCAACGTGGACGGCACGGACATGGTCGAGACGCTCAAGGTCGTCAACCCCGAAACCGTGCTCTTCCTCATCGCCTCCAAGACGTTCACCACGCAAGAGACCATGGCGAACGCGCATTCTGCCCGCGACTGGTTCCTCAAGCAGGCGCACGACCCGGCCGCGGTCGCCAAGCACTTCGTCGCCATGTCGACCAACGCGAAAGAGGTCTCCGCGTTCGGCATCGACACGGCCAACATGTTCGAGTTCTG
Organism: uncultured Chloroflexia bacterium; assembly: GCA_963800615.1. Taxonomy (GTDB): domain Bacteria; phylum Chloroflexota; class Anaerolineae; order CG2-30-64-16; family CG2-30-64-16; genus JALOOB01. Next base: position 10,378 of record CAWDBO010000003.1, on the reverse strand, counting down.
GGATTGGGTCGGCGGGCGCTACTCGCTCTGGTCCGCGGTCGGCCTGTCCATCGCCCTCTTCATCGGCATGGACAATTTCGAGGCCCTGCTCGCCGGCGCGCACCGGGTGGACGAGGAGTTCCGCGCCCTCGCCGCGCGGACGCGCCGCTTGAGCGCAGCGTCCCCCTCGTCATGGGCCTGCTCGGGATCTGGTACAACAACTTCTTCGATGCCCAGTCGCACGCCATCCTGCCCTACGACCAGTACCTCATGCACTTCTCGTCGTACTTCCAGCAGGGCGACATGGAGAGCAACGGCAAGGGCGTCACCCGCGAGGGCGAGCGCGTCGACTACCAGACCGGCCCGATCATCTGGGGCCAGCCGGGCACCAACGGCCAGCACGCCTTCTACCAGCTCATCCACCAGGGCACCAAGCTCATCCCGTGCGACTTCCTGGCCGCGGCCCAGAGCCAGAACCCGCTCGGCGAGCACCACACGCTCCTGCTCTCGAACTTACTTCGCCCAGACCGAGGCCCTGATGAAGGGCAAGACGCCCGACGAGGCGCGCGCCGAGTTGGCCGGCTCCGGCCTGGCAGGCCCGGCGCTCGAAACCCTGGTCGCCGCCAAGACCTTCCCCGGCAACCGGCCGACCAACTCGTTCCTGTATCCCAAGCTGACGCCCGAGACCCTCGGCTCGCTCATCGCACTCTACGAGCACAAGATCTTCACCCAGGGCGCGATCTGGGACATCAACTCGTTCGACCAATGGGGCGTTGAGCTGGGCAAGCAGCTGGCCAAGGTCATCCTGCCCGAGCTCAAGGGCGAGGAGGCCGTGGAGGCCCACGACTCTTCGACCAACGGCCTGATCAACGCTTACAAGCGCATGCGTTAAACGCCAACCACCAAGGCGCCAAGAACCGAAGCTGCACGAAGCATATAAGCAACTTTGTGAACCCTGGGTTCTTCGGTCCTTGGTGGTGAAGCGTCGATCCAACAGGAGCACGACGATGAGAAGAAACACGCTAACGTTGATTCTGGCAGGCGGGCAGGGCAGCCGGCTGAGCATTCTGGGCGAAAAGCGGGCCAAGCCTGCCGTCGCCTTCGCAGGCAAGTACCGCATCATCGACTTTCCGCTCTCCAACGCCGTCAACTCCGAGTTGTACCGGGTTGCCGTCCTGACCCAGTACCGGCCGCACTCGCTCATGCAGCACATCGGCATCGGCGAGCCGTGGGACCTGAACCGGGCTCAGCCGAACGGCGTGCAGATCTGGCAGCCGTACCGCGGCCGCAAGGACCAGGATTGGTATCGCGGCACCGCCGACGCGCTGTACCAGAACCGCAACTTCATCAGGGAATCAGGTTGCGACCGCGTCCTGATCCTCTCCGGCGATCACATCTACAAGCAGGACTATCGCGACCTTCTGGCCTTCCACGACGCCAAGGCCGCGGACTTGACGGTCGCGGTCATGCATGTGAAACCCGAGGAGACGTTCCGGTTCGGCATCATGGACGTCGACGAGGACGGCCGGATCGTGAAGTTCACCGAGAAGCCGAAGCAGGCGGCCAGTACCCTGGCCTCGATGGGCATCTACGTCTTCAATACCGGTTTCCTGCTCGACTACCTCGAGCGCGACGGCGCAGACCCGAACTCCGCGCACGACTTCGGCAAGAACCTCATCCCGCAAATGGTGGCGAAGGACGACGTCTTCGCGTACCCCTTCAGCGGCTACTGGGTCGACGTGGGCACCATCCAGTCGTACTGGGAGACCAACCTGGCCCTGCTGACCAACCCCGGCGACCTCAATCTGTGGGACCCGGATTGGGTCATCCATACCCGCTCGAAGGAGCGGCCGCCCGTTCAGCTTGGGCCCGAAGGGCGCGGCGCGGGATTCCTTGCTCTCGAACGGCTGCAACATCCAGGGTACGGTGCTCAACAGCGTCCTTTCCCCGGGGGTGATCGTGGAAGCGGGCGCGGTTGTCCGCGACAGCGTCATCATGAACGACACGGTCATCCGTGAGGGCGCGTCGGTGGACAAATGCGTGCTCGACAAGGAGATCGAGATTGGCCGGGGCGCCCAGGTTGGCTGCGGTGATGACAACACGCCGAACCAGCTCGAGCCCGCGAACCTGGACACCGGCATCACCATCGTCGGCAAGCGCGCCCGGATTCCGGCCGACGCGATCGTTGGCCGCAACTGCCGCATCGACCCGGGCACCGGCGCCGAGGATTACGACGACCTGGTGGTCCCGAGCGGCGGCACCATCACCGTGCGGACGATGCTGATCGACGATACGGTCAGATAAGGGGGCCTCACCACAATGGCACTACATCCCTTAGCAGGCAAGCCTGCACCTCACGATATGCTGGTCAATGTTCCGCGGCTAATCTCGGCCTACTATACCCGCGAGCCCGATCCATCGAACCCTGCCGAACGCGTCGCCTTCGGCACCTCAGGCCACCGCGGCTCGTCCCTGCGCGGCAATTTCAACGAGTCGCACATCGTCGCCATCTCCCAGGCCATCTGCGAGTACCGCCAGGCGCAAGGCTTCACCGGCCCGCTCTTCCTCGGGATGGACACCCACGCGCTCTCCGAGCCTGCGCTCGCGTCCGCCATCGAGGTGTTTGCCGGCAACGGCCAGGAGATCATGATTGCCGCCGGCTACGCCAAAGGCGGCAGCGCGGGGGACGCATACACCCCGACCCCGGTCATCTCCCATGCGATCCTCGCTTACAACCGGGGCCGCACGTCCGGCCTGGCCGACGGCGTCGTCATCACGCCCTCCCACAACCCGCCCGACGACGGCGGCTTCAAATACAACCCGCCCAGCGGCGGCCCGGCCGACACCGTGACGACCAAGGCCATGCAGGCGCGCGCCAACGAGATCATCAAGAACGATCTCGCCGAGGTCAAGCGGATGTCGCTCGCTCGGGCGGTGAAGGCTGAGACGACCCACCTGTACGACTACATCACCCCGTACATCTCGGACCTCGCCAACGTCGTCGATATCCCGGCCATCAAGGCTTCGGGCTTGCGGATCGGCGTCGACCCGATGGGCGGCGCCAGTGTCGCCTACTGGCAGCCGCTCGCCGAAATGTACGGGCTCAACCTCGAGGTGGTCAACCCGCGCGTCGACCAGACCTTCGGCTTCATGACCGTCGACAAGGACGGCAAGATCCGCATGGACTGCTCGTCCCCCTACGCCATGGCAAGCCTGGTCGGGCTTAAGGACCGCTACGATATCGCGTTCGGCAACGACACGGACTCGGACCGTCACGGCATCGTCACACCATCGGTCGGGCTGATGAACCCGAACCACTACCTGGCCGTCGCCATCGCGTACCTCTTCCAGAACAGGCCGAACTGGGGCCCCGGCGTCGCGGTCGGCAAGACGCTCGTCTCCAGCTCGATGATCGACCGGGTCGTTGCCTCACTCGGCCGCCGGCTGGCCGAGGTCCCCGTCGGCTTCAAGTGGTTCGTGGACGGCCTGGTCGATGGCTCGTTCGGATTCGGTGGTGAGGAGAGCGCGGGCGCGTCCTTCCTGCGCCGCGATGCCACTGTCTGGACCACCGATAAGGACGGCATCATCCTCGACCTGCTCGCCGCCGAAATCACGGCCGTCACCGGCAAGGACCCCGGCCTCCACTACCGGGAGTTGACGGAGCGCTTTGGCGAGCCTGTCTATCAGCGCGCAGACGTCGTCGCGACCCCGCCGCAGAAGCAGGCGCTCGAGAAGCTGTCGCCCGACATGGTGGCCGCCGAGCAAATGGCCGGCGAGATAATTTGTGCCAAGCTGACCAACGCGCCCTTCAACAACGCCCCGATCGGTGGTCTGAAGGTCGTCACCGAAAATGGGTGGTTCGCCGCCCGGCCGTCCGGCACCGAGGACATCTACAAGATCTACGCGGAGAGCTTCCTCGGCCAGGCGCACCTCGACCGCATTTTTGAAGAGGCCCAGGCGATCGTGGCCGACGCCTTCAAGGCCGCCGGGCTTTGAGCGGCTGGGCAGCCTGACCGGCCGTTGCGGAGAGACCTCCGCCCGTCGTCTCTCCGCAACGGCCCACCTTATCGTGACAAAAAGAACGGGGCGGTGTTACACTGCCTGGGGTCATTATCCACGGCAAACTAGGAGATCCTCAATGTCCGAACTCGATCAGTTGTGCATCAACACCATTCGTTTCCTGGCCGCTGATGGCGTCCAGCAGGCCAATTCCGGGCATCCCGGCCTGCCGATGGGCACCGCGCCGATGGCCTACACGGTCTGGACTCGCCACCTGCGCCACAATCCGGCGAACCCTTCCTGGGCCAACCGCGATCGCTTCGTGCTGTCCGGCGGCCACGGCTCGATGCTGCTCTACAGCCTGCTCCACCTCACCGGCTACGAACTCCCGCTTGACGAGCTGAAGCGTTTCCGCCAGTGGGGCAGCAAGACGCCCGGCCACCCCGAATACGGGTTCACCCCCGGCGTCGACGCGACCACCGGTCCCCTCGGCCAGGGCCTGAGCAACGGCGTGGGCATGGCGATGGCCGAAACCCACCTCGCCGCGATCTACAACCGGCCGGGCCACGAGATCATCGACCACTACACCTACGGCATCGTCACTGACGGCGACCTGATGGAAGGTGTGGCCTCCGAAGCCGCCTCCCTGGCCGGCCACCTCCGCCTGGGCAAACTCATCTACCTCTACGACGACAACAAGATTTCGATCGAGGGGTCGACGGACATCGCCTTCACCGAGGATCGCGGCAAGCGGTTCGAGGCGTACGGCTGGCACGTCCAGCGGCTGGCCGACGGGCTGGACATCGAGGCCATCGACCAGGCCGTCGAGGCCGCCAAGCGCGACCCCCGGCCGTCCCTCATCATCGTGCCGAACATCATCGGCTATGGCCTGCCGACGCGGCAGGGCACCGCCAAGGCGCACGGCGAGCCGCCCGGCGATGCCGAGCTGAACGGCGCCAAGGAGAAGCTCGGCTGGCCGGTCGAGCCCCGCTTCTATGTCCCCGAAGAGGCCCTGACGAAGTTCCGCCTGGCCCAAACTGACGGCGCGGAGTTGGAAGCGGCCTGGCACGCCAGGTTCGAGTCCTACCGGGCCGCGTACCCCGAGCTGGCTGCCGAGTTGGAGCGCCGGCTGGCCGGCAAGCTCCCCGAAGGCTGGGCCGACGGCCTCATCGAGTTCCCCGCGGACGACAAGGGCATGGCGTCCCGGGCGTCGTCCGGCAAGGTCCTGAATGCCATCGCCGAGCGGCTGCCCGAGTTGATGGGCGGTTCGGCCGACCTCGCGCCCTCGAACAACACCTGGCTGACCGCCAGCCCCGCGTTTGACGTCGACTGCCGGGAGGGCCGTAATATCCATTTCGGCGTTCGCGAGCACGGCATGGCCGCGGTCGTGAATGGCATGGCCTATCACGGCGGCGTTATCCCGTTCGGCGCGACGTTCTTCGTCTTCTCCGACTACCTCCGGCCCTCCGTCCGGGTTGCCGCGCTGTCTCACCTGGGGACCATCTGGGTCCTCACGCATGACAGCATCGGCGTCGGCGAGGACGGCCCGACGCACCAGCCCGTCGAACACCTGGCCGCCATGCGCGCCATCCCCAACCTGGTCACGCTGCGGCCGGCCGACGCCAACGAGGTCCGCGAGGCCTGGAAGGTCGCGATCGAGAATCGCCACCGTCCGACCGCCCTGGTCCTCACCCGGCAGAACCTGCCCACGCTGCCCCGCACCGTCTACGGTTCCGCGGAAGGCGTGCAGCGCGGCGCCTACGTCCTGGCCGACCTCGGCCCCGGCCTGCCCAAGGCCATCCTCATGGCGAGCGGCTCCGAAGTGGGCCTCATCGTCGAAGCAGGCAAGAAGCTGGCCGCTTCCGGCATCAGCGTCCGCCTCGTCTCCTTCCCAAGCTGGGAGCTGTTCGCGGAACAGGACGGCGCGTACCAGGCGAGCGTCCTGTTGCCCGGCGTCAAGGCCCGCCTTGCCGTCGAGGCCGGTATTTCTCAGGGCTGGCACCGGTGGGTCGGCTCGGAAGGCGCGGTCATCGGCATCGATCACTTCGGCGCGTCGGCCCCCGCCGGCACCCTCTTCAAGGAGTTCGGCTTCACCGTCGATCACATCATGGACGTCACGTCGCAGCTTGTCGTAGCCGCCAAGTCCGCCGACTGGAAGCCGCGCTGATCGCGGCTCAAGTAGCCAGACCTGACAGGTTAAGACAACCTGTCAGGTCTGAGGCGCAGTCTCAGTACTCGTGCACCTCTACCACTTCCCCGATCCGCGCCTGCGGGCTCATCATCACCTTTCCCTCGACTTGCGCCCACACCTTCCGCATGGCAGCCAGCAGGCCGGCAGCCTCGTTCTCCGTCTCAAACTCCAGGTCGATGCTCACGTAATTGGGGTTCTCCATTGCCCTGGAGATCCAGTGCCGGCGCACGCCTGACCGTACGCGGCCCACGGGGTCGCCATCAAATGCCCTCTTCCACCCGTCGAAGTCGGGGACCGGATGCTCGATGTGCAATATGTACATATGCCCTTACCCCGTCACCGGCTCGCGGCGCAGTTGCAGCAGGCCCAGTTGCTCGAGCTGGCTGAACCGGTCCGCCACGCCCCAGTGCTCCACGATCTTGCCGGCCGTGCACCGGGCGATGTCGATGACGTCAATTTCGTAACTCTTGCCCGTCGGCGGTACGTGCCCGAAGGGCCCCAGGTGCGTGCCGCGCGCTTTGAAGTGGCACCAGACCATGTCGCCATCCGACACTGTGTGCTGAAGGGTCACGCATAAGTCGGGGAACGCGGTGTGCAGGAAGCGGATCGCCCGCTTCACTCCCTCGCGGTTGCGCGGCTCGATGCCGGGTTGGTGCTCGATGACCTCCTCGTCCACCACCTCGTCCACCATCTGCGCGTCGCCACGCCCGAATCCTTCCTCGATCAGCCGGTGGACTGCCTGCACGTTTCGTGGGTCTGTCATTTGAACACTCCTTGTACACTAGCTCGATTCTGACCCTAGGGTACCAGGAGCAACAGCCTCGGTCATCGGCGGCAGTACTCACATTTTCAGAGAACGATACGCAGGCTTTCGTGGAAATTCGAGGACGGGGCCGCTATGTCGCAGCCAGGTTCTCGGTCGCCCAGGAGGCAAGCTGGACCCGCGATGCCAGGCCGAGCTTCGCGAGGATGTTTGCGACGTGCCGCTCCGCAGTGCGCTCGGAGATAACCAGCGCGTCCGCGATCTCGCGGTTCGAGCGGCCCTCCGCAACCAGGGTCGCCACGGTCCTCTCGCGCTCGGTCAGGCCGTGATGCGCCTCGTTTGCGGCGCGTCGCGGCGTGGGCGCAGGCGGTAGGGGCACGATTGCGCGCGCCTTGCGTGCAAAGACATCGCGCAGCGCGGGATCATGGAGGTTCGCCGCCAACTCGTCGATTAGCCCCGCCGCCCGCTCGAAGTGGTCGCGGGCCGCTCGTCGCTGCTTGAGGTCCAGGAGCAGCCGGCCAAGCCCCGCGTGCGCCCGCCATAGCAGTCCCTTGCGTCCTTGCGCCTCCGCGCCTGCGACCGCCGCCTCAAACGCCAGCCTCGCCTCTTCCACCTGCCCCGCAGCCGCACGGGCCTGCCCCAGCAGCAGCGCCAGCCGCGGAACCGCCGGCAAGCCATGCTCGGGCAGGTGGCAGGTGGCCGCAATCAACCCTTGAAGGGTGGCGAGCGCGGCCCCGGGTTTCCTCTGCGCCAGTTCGAGTTCGGCGCGTACGAGGAGCGCTTCCCGCTGGATTCGGCCACCTGCCAGGTGCTTCCCGTCGAGCAGGCCGGAAAGCAGGCTCTCGGCTTCCGCGAGGTCTCGCCGCTGCCTTCCAGCCGCAAGCGTCTGGCACAGGCCGAGCACCGCGATGTCGGCGAAGAGTTCGCGCGCCCGCCTCGCGCGGACGAGCACGCCCGCCGCAAATGGCCGGCCGCTTCCTCGTACGCCATTAATTCGAGCAGGATCGCGCCGACCATTCGCTCGGTGGCCGAAATGCCCGCCAGGTGTTCGAGTTGCTGGACCACCTGCAGGGACTGGTCCAGGTAGGCGAGGCCGCGGCCATACTGCCCGAGAAGGCCGTGGAACCCTCCGAGCAGTCCCAGCGCCTGCGCCTCGCCCGCTGGCCAGTCCATCCCCCGCGCCAGCTTCAGCGCGTCCTCGGCCTGGCCGATCAGGCGTTCCGCATCGACCGGCGGCCCGACTTCGGTCTCGAGGCGGAGCGGCAGTAGCAGGTGGATCGACGCATGGAACGCAGCAGACCGGGCGCGCCCGTCTGCTGCGTCTGCTGCCTTCGCCAGCGCGAGCGCTCGTTCCTCACACGCGGCTCCCGCCAGCACGTCCGGCAGGTTGAAGTAGCAGACCGCCATCAGCTCGAGCGTGTTGGCTTGTTCGGCCAGGTCGCCTGTCGACTCAAAGGCTTCCAGCGCAGCGCCGTGGTATGGCAGGGCCTTGTCCGGCTGGTCGAGGTTCAGATACACGTTGCCGATACGGTTGAGCGTCTCCGCCCGCGCCAGGGCGTCGTCCAGCGTGCCGGCAGCGCCCAGTCCCTTCTGGAGCCAGGCCAGGGTGCGACCGTAGTCGCGCGCAGCCCAGAGTGAGCCAAGTCTCAGGAGCGCCCGCCAGGCCCCGCGGGGACTGCCCGTCCGTTCGGCTTCTGCCAGGGCTGCAGCCAGGTCTGCCTGGGCCAGGTCAAACTCGCCGCTCCTATCGTAGAGCTCGGCCCTTTCCAGCAGCAGCTCGAGCGGCGGTTCGAGCCCCAACCGCTCCGCGCAGTTCAAGGCCCGCGTGGCCTGCGCGAGCGCTTCACGCGTCGCATCCAGCCGCCGCGCCTCCTGCTCGGCCCTGCGCGCGTAGAGCAAGGCTTCTTCCCAGGCCTCGGCCTCGTAATAATGGTAAGCAAGTTCTGCCGCAGGCGTTTCCCTACGTGGGGCCCGCGTCAGTGCGTCTGCCAGTCGGGCATGGAGCGCTCGCCGCTCGCGGCTCAGCAGTTCCGCAAGCACAGCCTCTCGCAGCAGCGCGTGCCGGAAGGTGAACCGGTCCGGCCTCTCTTCGCTGATCAGCCCAGCCCCGATCAGTTCCTTCAGTCCCGCCACGAGCTTCGTTTCGCCCTGACCGGCCACCTCCGCCAGCACCTCGAAGTCGAACTCGCGGCCCGCGACCGCAGCGACCGTCAGCAGCCGCCTGGCTTCGGGCGTCATCGTTTCGCTTCGCTGCCGGACCATTTCCTGCACGCTGCCCGGCACACGGAGTTCGCGGGCGCCCTCCCGCTTCCATACGCCCCCGACCTGGTAGATATCGCCAGCCTGGATCATCGTCCGCACCAGCTCTTCGACGTACAGCGGGTTGCCCTCTGAAAAAGCGGCGGCCGTGCCAAGAATTCCGCTGCTCACCGGCTGGGAGCTTCCGAGCAGGCCGCGCACGAGCTGGTCCGTTTCGCTTCTGGAAAGAGGCGGCAGCGTGATCTGCCCGACGCCGGGCTCGCGCGAGAGCGCAAGCAGCACGCCCGCAAGGGGTGCCGGGGCCGTAACGGGCCGGTAAGTCCCTATCAACAGCACCGGCTGGCCAGCCAGCCGCCGCGCAATGAAGCGGAAAAACCCCAGCGTGCTCTCGTCGCTCCAGTGGAGGTCCTCGAACACGACGAGCAGGGGCCGGCGGGCGGCCAGGTCAAACAACAGGCCCGCGGCGGCTTCGAACAGCGCGCGTTGGCTGGCAGCCGCGCCTGGGTCCGCGAGCGCCGGGCTTGCCGCTCGATCGACCAACTCTGGCAGAAGCGGGGCCAGGCCCGCGCCCTGGCGCTCGAAGATCGCTGTGTCCGTTTCATCCGCGACCTGGCGCAGCGCTCGCAGGCCGGCCTGCACGGGCGCAAACGCGAAGGAGGCCTCTTCCTCGTAACACCGGCCCTCGAAAACCGGGCCGCGAAAGCCTGACCTCAGTTCGGCCGCGAGGCGCGTCTTCCCGATGCCCGGCTCGCCTGCCACGAGCATGCAGCGGCCCGCCCCGGCCGCCGCATCGTCCGCAGCTCGGCGCAGCCGGGCGAGCTCATCTTCACGGCCAATCAAGCCTACTGGGAGCGTCTCCGCCTCCGTCATGGTGATACGAGCTACGGGGCTTCCCCCGTGTGGCCGGCCCCCGGATTCGGGTTCGCGTAAACGATCTCCCCATCGTGCCACTCGGGCGGCGCTTCGAGGATTTCAAGTAACTTGCGATAGCGCGCGTCCTGCTCCGGCGAGTTCGCCAGCGCGAAGTACGCCTCCTTATTCTCGAAGATCACCACCTCGATAGTGCTCGGACGGATCGCCGTCCATCCGGTAGATGAACTCGGCCACAAACCCCGGCGGCTTCGCCTCCCGCAGCTCAGCCTCGACCCCCATCAGCTTCTCTTCCATCCCCGGTTTCAGGTGATAAC
>CAWDBO010000002.1:0-36022 GCA_963800615.1 uncultured Chloroflexia bacterium | reverse complement strand
GCTGTCGCGCAGTTCTTCAGGTTCCATCAATACCCGGGGCGATGTGCGTTGCGACGCTCCCGGAGCGCCTGCCGCAGCTCGTCCGTTAGCTGCTGCGCGAGCTCGGGGCGGCCGTGGAACTGCGCCGGGGTGTTCTGGAACAGGGCAATGCGCCACCGGTCGCCCCGCCTCACCGCCACGATCGTCTGGACGTGTTGACCGCCGGGTTCAGGTCGGCTTGCCCGCGCGGACCATCCCGACGACCGCCCGCAGCAGGGCCACATCCGGGGCCAGCGCCCGCACCTCCCTGACCTTAGCGATGTACTCCGCTGTCTGGTGATCGGCGAAATCCGGCCCATCTCGGCCTCTACTGCGGCCTGGCCGTCGATCTGGCTGCCGTCAAACCCAACCACGTTTGCGTCTTCCTCGAGTAGCGCCGCCATGCCGCCGTTCTGGCCGTTCCATGCGTCCAGCCACCGAAAATAGACATCCCGCACCGGCGTCAGATTTTCGGCAGGAGGACGCGTCGCCGTCACTCCCGCCTCCGGAACAGCGCCAGACAGGTTTGCGACCAGCGTCAAAACCGCGCTCAGCACGACGGAAAGCACGATCCCGAGCGGACTGCACCCGCAGCCCGTCAGGACGACGCCGCTTCCACCCGAGTCACTGAGGTTCCGCCACCCATACCAAACATCACGCCACCTTCTCGTTATCTCGACCGGACCGCCGCGCTCCCCACATGAGCCGCCAGGCGGAGGAACGCCCCTACACTTCCCCGTGGCCCGACCGCCTCGGTAGGCGAGGTCACTCTGTGCAACCTGCGTAATACTATTTGCCGTCTTCTAGATTGATAATCACGTTATATCGCGTCCCGTCAGGGCGCTTACAGTGCGCCATGCGGGCGGGCTTATCATGTCGTTCGCTCGCTCCTGCTTCTGCGTTTTCGCAGACGAAAACCGTTCCAGCAGCTCTACAGGCCTGCAATACGTGAACCACCGCGCCACTGTTATGGAAACTAGGGTATGCCGGAAGTTGACGTTAACGGCGCCCGCCTCACCTACGCGAAGCAGGGCGAGGGCACGCCACTGGTTTTCGTACACGGCAGCATCAGCGACTATCGCTCGTGGAACGTTCAGGTCGCTTTCTTTGCGCAGCATTTCCATGTGATAGCCTACAGCCGCCGCTATCATTATCCTCACCCGTGGCCGGGCAGTGGCCCCGAGTTTGCCGCTGCGCTTCATGCTGCCGATCTGGCTGGGCTGTTGGCTGCCCTGCAACTGGCCCGCGGACCTGGTCGGTTCGTCATACGGCGCGCTTACCTCGTTGCTATGCGCTGTTCGACACCCAGGCGCCGCCCGGTCGCTGGTTCTTGCCGAGCCGCCGATTCTGCCGTGGCTTAACCATGTGCCCGGAGGGAAGCCGCTCCTGGACGCGTTCATGACCGGCGCATGGCAGCCTGCGGCGCAAGCCTTCTCGGCCGGCGACAATGTGGGGGGCGTGCGGGCATTTGTTAACGGCATCTCCGGTGCGCCCGTGTTCGATCAGCTCCCGGATCCAGTGCGCTCCGTGCAGATCGACAATGCGTCTGCGCTGCATGCGGAGACAGTGGCGGTCCCGAGAGCTACTTCTCGACGCTCACGTGCCAGGACGTAACCGGGGTGACGGTCCCGACCTTGCTGCTGCGCGGCGAACGGAGCCCGCTTATGTTCGGGCTGGTGCTGGACGAGCTGGCCCGCTGCCTGCCTGATCCGCAGCGCGAAACCATCCCTGCTGCATCACATAGCATGGCGTCGGGCAACCCGGCCGCATTCAACGAGACGGTCCTGCACTTCTTGCTCGATATTGTTAGCTCTGACGATCCGCCTTCGTCCTGACGGCTGAATCGGTAGGGACGCGAGGCTGCTTCCCAACGCGAGGCTCCCCGATCTCACTGTTAGGAGATCGGGGAGGCCCGGTCTGCCGTGATGTGGGTGTGTAGGTTACTTGTTGGCGATGACGAACTTGGTCACGTATTCGTCGTAGTTGCTGTCATCCCGGACCACCCGCAGCCGCAGAGCATGCTCGCCGTTCGGCAGGCCGACCGTATTCAGCGTGTAGCCCAGGTCGCCGTGCTCGGTGCCCACGGCCAGGAAGATCGCCGCATTCGGGTCGCCGCCCGGAAGCAAATCCAGCTGCCACTTGCTGAACCGCGGATCGCCCGCATGGCCCTTGATCTCGACGGTCCCGCTCACGGTGGCGCCGTCTTTCGGGGCGCTGATCCCGTTGGGATGCTCGGCCGGCGCGGCCGCTGCAGGGGCCGCCGCGTTCCCGGCGGGCGGCAGGATCACCGAGTCGATCACGTGGATCACACCGTTCGAAGCCATGATGTCGGTCGCCACGATGTTAGCGCCGTTGATCATCGGCTTGCCGTCCATGATCGTGAAGGTTACGGGCGAGCCCTGCAGCGTCTTGACGCTCAGGCCGTCCTTGACTGCGGACGCCTTCACCTCGCCGGCCAGGACATGGTACAGCAGGATGTTGGACAGCGCCTTCGGGTCCTTCAGCAGGCCCTCGACGGTGCCGGCCGGCAGCTTGGCGAACGCCGCATCGGTCGGCGCAAAGACGGTCAGCGGGCCCTTACCCTGGAGGGCGCCCACCAGGCCGGCCGCCTTGGCAGCTGCGAGCAGCGTGTTGAACTGCCCGGCCTCGGCCGCGGTCGCGACGATGTCCTTGGAAGCCGCAGCGGGCTTGGTGGCGGCTGCCGCGGCTGCGGCGGCGCCGTTGGCGATCGTGAACTTGTTAGTGTACTCGTCGTAGTTGTTGTCCGTGCGCACGACACGCAGGCGGAGCGCATGTTCGCCGTTGGGCAGGCCCACCGTGTTCAGCGCGTAGGTGAAGTCGCCGGCCTGATCGCCGACCGCCAGGAAGACCGCCGCATTCGGTCGCCGCCCGGCAGCAGGTCCAGCTGCCACTTGCTGAAATTCGGATCGCTTGCATAACCGGTTACGGCCACAGCGCCACTGACCGTGGCTCCATCCTTCGGGGTAGTGATCCCGTTCGTCGACGCCGCGCCGGCCGCCATGGGCACGGTTAGCAGGAGGATCGCGGCGAGCGCGAACATCAGGACCTTTGACACATTCCGCTTGATCGACATTCAGTGACTCCTTGTCTCGGTTGGGTTGGATCAATGTTGTTCGATTTATGAACTTATGTATAACCTATGTCTAATGTTTCTTCTGTAGTCTCGCTCCCATTCCCGAAGGTGTCTTCACTATGCGACCGGATCCGCCCGCGGAGCTGTCATCTCGGTGGTATAATGTTTGCAGTCCCTGGCAGGTGTTCGGTCGGTCGTGTAGAATTTGCCGGGCAGTGGAGGCATGCATGAAGAGCACCGTTTTCACCGAACTGCGGGATAACGTTCGAGCTTTTCTGAAGGCCCCGTTCGAGGAATTGCCGCCCCAGTACGGCGACACCGTCCCGCCAGAGCTGCGGGTATTCGAGGCGGAAATGGAGGAGGCCCAGCGCCACCCGCGCGACATGGGCGAAGGCCTGCACGCCCATCACGCGGCGAGCAAGCCGGTCAAGGTCGGCAGCGGCAACAAGCCGCAGGCTTCTGCCTGAAGACAGTTTCGCGTTGCTGGCACGGCCAGCAACGCGAAACACACCGGTTCAGATCTTGTACACCCGCGCCTCCCACGGCCGCAATTCCAGCCTCCGGATCTCCTCCCCTTCGTCCACCGGGTAATTCGCGATCAGCAGCTCCCTCTGGCTCTCGTGTAGGGCGTCGGGCAGCTCGAACACCGGCCGCTCCCCGCTGAAGTTCAGGATCACCAGCAGCCGCTCGCCCTCCAGCGTCCTCGTAAATGCGTAAATCTGCGGGTGTTCTTCGAGGATGATGTCGTACACGCCGTACACGACGACCGGATGCGCGTGCCGCAGCCCGATCAGCCGCTGGTAATAGTGGAAGACCGAGTTCGGGTCCGCCAGCGCCGCTTCGACGTTGATCTCGGGGTAGTTCGGGTTCACCTTGATCCACGGCGTGCCGCTGCTGAAGCCCCCGTTCGCCTCGTCGCTCCACTGCATCGGCGTCCGGGCGTTGTCCCGGCTGCGCTTGTGGATGATCTCCATCGCCAGCTGCGGGTCCATGCCCCCCTCGGTCACGTGCTCGCGGTACAGGTTCAGCGTGGCGATGTCCCGGTAGTCCTCGATGCTCGGGAAGGCCACGTTCGTCATCCCGATCTCTTCGCCCTCGTACACGTACGGCGTGCCCTGCAGCATGTGCAGGAACGTCCCCAGCAGCTTCGCCGACTCCACCCGGTAGCGCCCGTCGTCCCCGAACCTGGACACCGGTCGGGGTTGGTCGTGGTTGCTCAGGTACTGGCTGTTCCAGCCTTTCCCCAGCGCCAGGTCCCGCTGCCACCGGGTCGTGATCGCCTTCAGCTCCGCCAGCTGCCAGGCCTTTGTCGCCTCCGACCCCTCGCTCCGGTCGAGGTCCATGTGCTCGAACTGGAACAGCATGTTCAGCGCGCCGCTCTCCTCGTTCGTCAGCTCGATCGCATGGCTGGTGGTCACCGACGGCGTTTCGCCCACGGTGAACACGTCGTACTTCGACAGCACCTCCCGGCGCATCTCCGCGAGGAACTCCAGCATCCGCGGCCCGTTCTTGAAGTACTCCCCGCCCCACTGGTACGGCCCCGGGCCGGTCGCCGGCGCGTCGGGCAGCCCCGGAACCTTCGAGATCATGTTGATCACGTCCATCCGGAACCCGTCCACCCCCTCCCGCAGCCACCAGTGCATCAAGTCGTAGACCTCGGCGCGCACCTTCGGGTTCTCCCAGTTCAGGTCCGGCTGCTTGCGTGAGAACAGGTGCAAATAATACTCGCCGGTCGCCTCGTCGTACTGCCATGCCGAGCCGCCGAAATGCGACAGCCAGTTGTTAGGCTCGCGCCCGTCCTTGGGCGGCCGCCAGATATAGTAATCGCGGTACGGGTTGTCCTTCGACGCGCGCGACTGGACGAACCAGGCGTGCTCGTCCGACGTGTGGTTGACCACCAAATCCATCATCAGCTTGATGCCCCGCTCGTGCATCCCTGCCAGCATCGCGTGGAAATCTTCCAGCGTGCCGTACTCCGGCGCGATATCGCGGTAGTCGCTGATGTCATACCCCATGTCGTCCATCGGCGACTTGTAGATGGGCGACAGCCAGGCGACGTCGACCCCCAGCGTCTTCAGGTAATCTAAACTCGACATAATGCCCCGCAGGTCGCCGGTCCCGTCGCCGTTGCTGTCGCAGAAACTGCGCGGGTAGATCTGGTAAACGACGCTTTCCTTCCACCAGGTCCGATTCACGATCCAACTCCTTTTTTATCCCCTAATCCCCCCATCCCCGCAGTCGATCGCTACTGCAAGCGAATTATACGGGCTGTCTCCGCGCAGATAAAAGCGCGATGAGCGCCGCGTAAAGAGTAATGTGCGCTCCGGTCAGAATATCGCAATCTTCTTATCATCTTTGGGCGAGGTGCTATGGAAGCCATAGCGATTGTTCCGGGAACCAAGGAGGTCCGGCAGGTGGACCGGCCCGAGCCGTCGGTCGCCGCGGATGACGAGATTAAGCTCAAGGTCCGCCGCGTAGGCATCTGCGGCACGGATCGCGAGGAGGTCTCGGGCGGTCGCTCAAAGGCGCCGCCCGGCCAGAAAGACCTCGTGATCGGACACGAGATGTTCGGGCAGGTCGTCGACGTGGGCAAGAACGTATCCCGCGTCAAGCCCGGTACTGCGCGGTCTTCACCGTGCGCCGCGGCTGCGGCAAGTGCCTCCCCTGCCGCATGAACCGGTCCGACATGTGCCTCACGGGCGAGTACACCGAGCGCGGCATCTGGGGCCGCGACGGTTACCAGGCCGAGTTTGTGGTCGACAAGGAGGAGTACGTCGTCCGCGTGCCCGACGAGCTCGAGCCGGTCGGCGTCCTGGCCGAACCCCTCAGCGTCGCCGAAAAGGCCATCGACGAGGCCATCCGCGTGCAGTTCGCCGCCGGCCCGACGCGCTCGCCGCGCCCGACTGGATGTTTGGCCGGCGCTGCCTCGTCGCCGGGCTGGGCCCCATCGGCCTGCTCGCGTCCCTGGCGCTCCGCCTGCGCGGCGCCGAGGTCTACGGCCTCGACATCGTCGACGAAACCAGTGCCCGCCCCCAGTGGCTCACCGCCATAGGCGGTCAGTATGTCGACGGCCGCCAGGTGCAGGCCGATCGTGTCGATGAGCGGCTGGGACCCATGGAGTTCATCTTTGAGGCCACCGGCATCGCCAAGCTCGAGTTCGGGCTGATGGACGCGCTGGGGCAGGGCGGCGTGTACGTGCTAACCGGCATCCCCGGCGGCAACCGGCCCGCTCAGGTCTCCGCCGCCACCCTCATGCGCGACTTCGTCCTCGACAACAAGGCCATGATCGGCAGCGTGAACGCCGCCCGCGGCCACTTCCAGATGGCGGTCGACGACCTGGCCGCTGCCCGGCTGCAGTGGGGCGACCACGTGGCAAAGCTCATCACCGACCGCGTCCCCCATGATAAGTTTCAGGACGCGCTGGACGAACACGGTCAGGACGAGATCAAGGTGACGATCGAGTGGTAGGAGGCGGCGGAATGGCTGAGGATAGCACAAAACAGGCGCCGGGCGGGCCGGGCATCGCCGCCCGCTGGACGAGCAGCGCGAAGGTGGGGGTCGGCGCCGCGCTGAGCAATGCCTCGCGCGTCTGGTTCACCCTCAGCCACGGCATCATCGACGAGATCTACTTCGGCCGCATCGATTGGGCGTGTACGCGCGACATGGGGCTGCTCGTTGCCGACGGTCAGGGCTGGGTGTCGGAAGAGAAGCGCCAGGCCGCGTCCGAGGTCAGCTACAAATACCCGGGCGTCCCGCTCTACTGCCTCACGAACACCGACCGTGACGGTCGCTACCGGATCGAGAAGGAGATTCTGGCCGACCCGCAGCGTGACGTGGTCCTGCAGCGCACCCGCTTTGTTCCGCTCCAGGGCAAGCTCGGGGACTACCACCTCTATGTGCTCCTTGCCCCCCACCTGGGAAACCAGGGCGCGGGCAACACCGCCTGGGTCGGCGACACCAAGGGCACGCCCATGCTCTTTGCCCAACGCGAGGGCACCGCGCTTGCCCTCGGCTGTTCCGCGCCCTGGCTGAAACGGTCCGCCGGGTTCGTCGGCGCATCGGACGGCTGGCATGACGTGACCGAGCACGGCCAGATGACGTGGGAGTATGAGCGGGCGGAGGATGGCAACGTCGCCTTGATCGGCGAGATCGACCTGGCGGCCTGTAACGGGGAGTTCTCCCTCGCGCTCGGCCTGAGCAACCGGCCCCTCGAGGCCGGCCATCACGCCCGGGCCAGCCTGTTCGACGGTTTCGACGCCGCGGCAGACCTCTACGTCCGGGCGTGGCAGCGTTGGCAGGACGGGCTGCTGTCGCTGGGCGACGAGGACCCTGGCCCGCTGGACGAGTTCCGTACCAGCGCGATGACGCTGCGGGTTCACGAGGACAAGATCTTCGCGGGTGGCATGATCGCCAGCCTGTCCATCCCCTGGGGCTACGCCAAGGGCGACGACGACTTGGGCGGCTACCACCTCGTGTCGACGCGCGATCTCGTGGAGACGGTCGGCGGCCTCGTCGCGGCCGGCGCGCAGGGCGACGCGGGCCGGGTGCTGCGCTACCTCCAGGTCACCCAGGAGGCCGACGGGCACTGGCCGCAGAATATGTGGCTCGACGGTACGCCGTACTGGGCCGGCATCCAGATGGACGAGACGGCCTTCCCGATCCTCCTGACCGAATCCGCCTATCGCCTGGGCGTGCTCGACGAGCAGCAGCTTGAAAGCCTCTGGCCTATGGTGCGGCTGGCGGCCGCGTACGTGGTGGCGAACGGCCCGGTCAGCAAGGAGGACCGCTGGGAGGAAAACGCCGGTTACTCGCCCTTCACGTTAGCAGTCGAGATCGCCGGGCTGCTGGCCGCGGCCCTCACTCGCCGAAGCCGCTGAAAAACAGGCTTCCGCGCAGTATCTGCGCGAGACCGCGGACAACTGGAACGCCAACATCGAGCGCTGGACCTACGTGACGGGCACGGAGCTTGCCGTGCAGCATGGGGTAGAGGGTTACTACGTCCGGATATCGTCGCCGGACGTGGGGGATGGCGCATCGATCCGCGAGGGCTACGTGCCGATCAAGAACCGGCCTCCCGGCGAGAGCAAGCAGCCCGCAGTCCAGATCGTCAGCCCCGATGCCCTGGCGCTGGTCCGCTTCGGCCTGCGCGCGCCCGACGACCCCCACATCCTCAACACGATCAAGGTTGTGGACGCGACGCTCAAAGTGGACACCCCGAACGGGCCGGTGTGGCATCGCTATACGGATGACGGCTACGGCGACCAAGCGGACGGCGAGCCGTTCGACGGTTCCGGCATCGGCCGCGGCTGGCCCCTTCTTGTCGGCGAACGCGCCCACTACGAGCTGGCGGCCGGGCATCTGGACGAGGCGGAACGGCTGATGCGCGTGATGGAAAGGCTCGCCAACGAGGGCGGCATGATCCCGGAGCAGACCTGGGACGCCGCCGACATCCCCGACCGCGAGCTCTTCTTCGGCCAGCCCGCCGGCTCAGCCATGCCGCTCGTCTGGGCGCACTCTGAGTACCTCAAGCTCCGCCGCTCGCTTCGGGAACGCCGCGTGATCGATATGCCGCCCCAGCCCGTCGACCGCTACCTGCGCGACGGCCAGGGCGCGCCCTTCACCAGCTGGCGCTTCAACCAGAAGCCCCGGAAGCTGCCCGCCGGCCAGATCCTGCGCGTCGAGACCCGTTCGCCCGCCGTCGTCCACTGGAGCGCGGACGGCTGGCAAACCGCGGACGACTGCCCGACTGTCGACACGACCCTCAGCATGCACGTCGCCGACCTGCCCACAGCCGCCCTCCAGCCCGGCCAGTCCGTCGTCTTCACCTTCCGCTGGCCCGCCGAGGCCGACCGCTGGGAAGGCACAAACTACGAGGTCGCAGTCACGGTCTGATCAGGATTCAACCGGCTTAGCCACAGAGATCGCAGAGCAAACAGAGATGGTGAGCGAGAAATCCCTGGCTTCCGCCGTGGCCTCTGAGGCCTCTGTGCCCTCTGTGGCAAAGACGTCGCTTTCGTCGCGCGACAGTTTAGTCGGTGGACGCCGGCGCCGCGGCAAACGTCATCCGCCCCACCCGCACGTAATAGTGCATGCTCGCCTGCAGCAGCGCCGCGCCGATCGCTGCATACACGACCGCCAGGTAGGGCCGCGGGATGCTGGAGTGGCGCAGCAAGATCCCCCCCGTCATCATGATCGCGATGATCAGGTAGCCCTTCCACGCCTGGAACGCGAACGCACACGCCCGCTCGTTGTAGGCCAGGATGCGGTCGATGTTCTTGTGCGCCAGCTTGGAGAAGCCCCAGCGGTTGACCGCGACCGAGATCGCGAGCCCGAGGAAGCCCAACGCAAGGGCAATGAAGGTCGCCGGGTGAGTCACCCAGTTGACCGCGTAGCTGCACAGCAGGATGCCGACTGCGCTCCACATAAGGCCGGCAAGCACGAGCAGCCAGTTGCGGGGCACGACGGGATTTAAGCGCATCAGGAGATGCTTCCAGGACATATTTCCGGTTCCTTTCGGAGAGAGTTCAGGCTAGAGTTTAGGCTGCGGCGCCGTGAAGGAAGTAGCGCGTCACCAGCTCGGCAAGCGCCTGCTGGTCCGTGTCCATCTCCTCGGCCTTGCCGATAAAGCTGTTGAGCATGCCCAGGAACAGCAGGACGAGGGTTTCCGGCTTCTCCGGCCGCAGCTCACCCGCTGCCAGGCCCGCTCGCATCAGCTCGGCCAAGGGGTCGAAAAGCTCCGCCCGGAACGCCTCCCGGATGCGCTCGCGGTTCGCCGGGTCCGTGATATGCTCCCGGTCCCGCAGCAGCGAGCTGTACTCCGTCTCGAAGCTTTCGAGGATGTTCCACGCGGTGCGTTCGAGCCGCTCCGCGATCGACCCCGCCCCCTCGATCGATTTGTGGAACCCGCTCAGCCGGTGCCGCAGCACCTCGACAAACAGGTTCTCTTTGTTACCGAAGTAGTAATAGAGCGTGGGCTTCGTAAGCCCGCACTGCGCGCACAGTGCGCCTAGGCTCACGCCCAGGTATCCCTTCTGCTGGAACAGCTTCCAGCCCTCGTCCAGGATACGCTCCGCGTTTTCGTTTTCGGTTATCAGGTGAGCTTGCACGTACGACCCCTGCCCCGTCCCGGGCGTCAATATACCAATCGGTATACAGTATACCGATTGGTATAGAAGCTGTCAAATCCGCCAGCAGGAGTCCGAAGTGTGAAAGAAGGTTACGACGCAGCGGATGGCCTGCGGCCAAAACCGAGAAACGGATAGCGCAGGCAGTGGATGGGCTGCGGCGCGGCGGATGGCCTGCGGCCAAAACGGAGAAACGGATGACGGGGGCGGCGGACGAGCTACGGCGCAGCGGATGGCGTTCGACGCAACGGATGGCCTGCGGCCGGAACGGAGAAACGGATGTGGGCGCTGCAACAAGGGCGCGCACAGCGGAAGCACGAAGCAACGGATGCCCGGCGCAGGCTGCGCTGGGCGAAACGGAGAAACGGATGACGGCGCAACGGATGGCCTGCGACGCAACAGATGGCCTGCGGCGGGAACGGAGAAACGGATGTGAGCGCTGCAACAAAGGCGCGCACAGCGGAAGCACGACGCAACGGATGCCCGGCGCAACCTGCGCTCTTGCGAAACGGAGAAACGGAGAAACGGATGACGGGGCAACGGATGGCCTGCGGCGAGAACGGAGAAACCGACGACGGGGCAGCGGATTGTCCGCGGCTGAAACGAAAAAACGGATCGGCAACGTGAGCACTCGGGACATCCACAGAGACCTGTTCCCTCCGCGCAACCCGCAGCGCCGAGGCGCCCCAACGGCCGTCATTATATGTTTCTTCGTTTCTTCGTTATTCGCTTTCCAGCCTCTCCGCTCCCCCGTTATTCGTTTTCCGCCTCAGCGCTTCTCGGCCTCTGCACAGTCCGTTATCCGTTTCTCCGTTTCGCCCGCGGGCCATCCGCTGCGCCGCAGCCCATCCGCTGCCTGCGTCATCCGTTTCTCCGTTCCCGCCCGCATGCCATCCGTTGCGCCGTAGCCCCACACCTGTCGCATGGTGTGTCTGTAACCTGACACTATTGACACACCTGAGACACTTGACACAGCTCCGCCCTCACGCCCGCCCGCGCCCCTCCGGTCACATGCCATGCCCCGCGCCACGCTGCCCTTCCTCCGCCCGCGGCCTCGCATTCAGCTCGCCCGCCGGCGCCGCCCCGCGCAGCCAATCCGCCGTCCGCGCTGCCAGCGCCGAGATCGTCAGCGCTGGGTTCGCCGATCCCTGCGTCGGCAGTACGCTTCCGTCGCACACGAGCAGGTTTGGCACGTCCCAGCTGCGACACCACCGGTCGACAACCGAGTCCTGCGCCGTGAAGCCCATCCGGCACGTGCCCACGAGATGCGCGTACCGACGCACGTAGTGCGTCTCCGTCGCCCCGCCGCCCGCAGCACTTCCTCCGCCCGCCCGATCCCCGCCCGCATCATGCGCCGGTCGTTCTCGAACAGGTTGAAGTGGACATAGGGCGCGGGCTGACCGTATTGGTCGCGTGCCGTCGGGTGCAGCGAGACGTGGTTCCGCTCGTCTGGCAGGATTTCCCCCAGCACCCCCACGCATGCGTAATGGTTGTAGTCCTGCATGGCCCCCACCAGCTCCTCGCCGAACTTCCCGTCCTCGTCCGCCAGCAGGTGCGCCATTGCGATGGGCAGCGGGGCCACCGTCTGCAGCGTGTACCCCCGCACGAAGTCGTTCCGGGCATCGGTCTCGTAGAAGGCCTCCGTGCATGCGCACGCGGGCGGCGCCTTGTACTGCCGGATCGGGTCGGGGAAGCGCCCCCACACCACCGGCCCGGCCTGCGCCATCAGGTTCTTCCCGACCAGCCCGCTGGAATTCGCCAGCCCATCCGGGAAGCGGCCCGACTTCGAGTTGAGCAGCAGCCGCGGCGTCTCGATTGCATATCCGGCGACGATCACGGCTCTAGCCCGCTGCTCGTGCGCCTGTGGCTTGCCATGGTCGTCGTTCTGAAAGTAACGCACGCCCGTCGCCCGGCCCTGGTCGTCCACCGCCACCTCGTACGCCATGCACCCCGTGCGGATTTCCGCCCCGTTCTCGATCGCGCCGGGGATGTGGCTCACCAGGATGCTGCTCTTTGCCCCCACCTTGCACCCCAGCAGGCAGAACCCGCGGATGATGCAGTGCGGCCGCTTGCCCACCCGGCCCGCCGGGATCCCCACCGGCCCGCCCGCGACGACCGGGATCCCGAGCTTCGTACACCCCTTCACCAGCATCAGCCCGGCCGTCCCTGCCTGCAGCGGCCCGTAGGGATAGCCGTGCGGCTTGCCCCAGGGATAGCGGCTCGGCCCCGACACCGGATACTCGCGCTCCATCTGCTCGTAGTACGGCTCGAGCTCCTCGTACCCGATCGGCCAGTCTACCGCCGCCCCGTCGAGCGACCGGACCCGGAAGTCCGACGGGTGGAAGCGCGGGCAGAATGCCGCATAGTGCACGGTGCTCCCGCCCACCCCGCGCCCGAGTTGTTTGCGCCCAGCTCCAGCGGCTCGCTCCCGCCCGTGATGCGCAGGTCGTTCCAGTACAGCCGCGCCGAGCCCGCCTCGTCCGACACCATGTCCGTCTCCGAGTCGTGCCAGTCCCCCGCCTCGAGCGCCACCACCGAGAACCCGTACCCGGCCAGCCGCTCCGCCAGCACCCCGCCCCCCGCGCCCGTCCCGACGATGCAGAAGTCGACCGTCTCCGACGGCGCGTACTCGCGCATCTCCGTGTCCAGAACCCAGTTGGAGGACAGGTGGACGTGTAGCTTCACGGTCTCGCTCCCTTCTCGCCGGCCTCGCGCGGCTCCCACGGCTCGGGCGCGCCGTCACTCAGCGCGAAGCAGCCGCGTGGGTAGGCCGGCCCGCCGAACCCGATCTCGTCCCACGCATACAGGTGCGCGTAATAGACGCCCGTAATCTGGCGCAGCGCGATGTAGATCCACCACCGGCGCGCCGGCATCCGCTGCCAGGCCTCGCCCGGCGGGCTCCCCCCGCGGATCGCCGCCAGCACCTCGTCCTGCCCTGCCGGTTCGAGCTCGGCGAACGGCCGGCCCAGCAGCGCCTCCGCCGTCTCGTCCACCCCCCTCAGTCCCACGTCCCACGCCTCGTTACTCGACGGCATGTTGTCGAACTGGAAGCCCTCGGGCGAGGTCGTGCCGTACCGCTGGTCGATCCAAGGCGCGATCGGCACGCTGCCGGTCGGCGGGCTTGTGGCCCTGCGGGATCACCCGGTCGCACAGCGCCTCCAGCGTCGCCCGCTCGTGCTCGCCGAAGTGCTCGAATGCGGGCACATTGTGGACCCGGTCCAGCACGACCTCCCGCGTCGCGTCGTCCCAGTGCTCGCGCTGCGCCAGGATGTCGGCGTGCGGATAGCGGTTTCGTAGGGCCATCAGTCCTTCCTCCGCCCCAGCAGCGAGGCGATGATCCCGAGCAGCCCGGTTGCACAGAACAGCAGCGGCGTGAACAGCGGCGGCCCGTAGGTGACGTTAAACGGCAGGTTCCGGAGGTCGCCGGGCATGCGCACCAGGCCCCGCACGTGCAGGAAGAAGCCCAGCATACCGTCGAGGAAGATGGCGGCCGAGGCCCACGGCAGTACGTGCCGGGCGACCCTCTCGCTTCGCACCGACGTGACCGCCGCGGCCATCGTCGGCGGGGTCAGCAGCACCGGCGTCCACATCGCCAACGAGTTGTAGCTGCCCCGCAGGTGCTCGAAGTACGCCTCCCCGCCCGCCAGCGCGGCCAGCGTTGCGGCGGCCGCGGCCATCAGCTTCTGGAACCGCCCGTGACTGACCCGCCGTTCCAGGCCGCGCAGCCCATCGCGCGCCGGGGTCCCCGGCGCAAGGGACGCCTGCAGCCCGTCCGCCTCGACCACCAGCGGGTCGAGCGTCTCGGGCCGCAGCGCGCTCGCCAGCAGCCCGAGCAGCCCGGTGATCCCCATGAGCAGCGGCGCGAACAGGGGCGGCCCCATCACGATGTTGTACCGCCCCAGCCCGAACCCCCCGGGCCGCCGCCCGATGCCGCGCACGTGATAGAAGAAGCCCACCAGCCCGTCGATCAGCGCCGCCAGCGAGCTCAGCGGCAGCAGCCGGTGCGCCGCCGTTTCGCTCACCAGCGCCGCGCCTGCGCTCGCAACCACCGGCGGCGTCAGCCAGACCGGCGTCCACATCAGCACGTTGGCGAACGCGCCCCGCCGGTGCTGGCTCCACGCCTCGAAGCCGCTGACGATCGCCGCAAAGGACGTGATCACGGCCATGCTGCGCTGGAACCGCCCCTCGCGAATCTCCTGCCGCGCCAGCCGGATTTCATCCCCGATGCGTTCGATGCCGTCCGTCATGTGCTCCCCGATGCCCTGATTCCCAGGCTCAGCGCGACGCCACGGTCGAGATGTGCTGGTGCCGTTCCGGCCTCACCGCGCCGGGCTGCGGACGCGGCTCTGCCCGTCGCGTCCGCCCCTGCCCGGTCGAGAGGCTCTGCCCCGCAATGAGGACCCCGAGCGCCGCCGCGATCCCCAGCCCCAGAATGAGGATGCCCGCCTCGAATGCTGTCTCCTGTCCCTTCAAAAGCCTACCCTCCACTCTTCAGCGTCCTCCCGCTTCAGGTCGATCCCCAGCCCTGGCCGCGACCGGTCGGGGCGCAGCGCACCGTCCACCGGCGTCAGCGCGCCGTCGAACAACAGGTGCTCGATCCGTGCGTGGTCGTGAAAGTACTCGACGTGGCACGCCGGGTGGAGCGCGCAGCAGGGGTGCGCGTGCAGCGTCGGCGCGGAGTGGGCCGACAGGGGCAGCAGGTGCGCCTGGCACAGCGCCGCCGCCCGGATGAACCCCGTGATCCCGCAGCAGCGGGTCGCGTCCGCCTGCAGCACGTCCACCGCGCCCGCGTCGAGCATCCGCCGGAAGTACGGGAGCGTGTACCCATACTCTCCCGCCGCGATGTCCATGCCCGCCGGCGCCCGGTCTCGCAGCAGCCGCAGCCCGTCAAGGTCGTCCGACGGCACTGGCTCCTCGAACCACGTGACGCCGAGCGCGGCGAACGCCTCCGCGAAGGCGAGCGCCTGTTTGCGGGTGTACGCCCCGTTGGCGTCCACGAAGAGCTCCGTGCGCGGCCCGATCGCTTCCCGTGCCGCCCGGACTCGGTGGAGGTCGCGCTCGGGCTCGGTCCCGATCTTCATTTTCACTCGCGTGATGCCCGACGCTGCCCACCCACCCAGTTGGTCCCGCAGCTGCCGGTCGCTGTACGAGGTAAAGCCGCCGCTGCCGTACACCGCCACGGCATCCCGCACCGTGCCCAGCAGGGTCACCAGGGGCAGGCCGAGCAGCCGCCCTTTCAAATCCCAC
Source organism: uncultured Chloroflexia bacterium (assembly GCA_963800615.1). GTDB lineage: Bacteria > Chloroflexota > Anaerolineae > CG2-30-64-16 > CG2-30-64-16 > JALOOB01. Next base: position 20,539 of record CAWDBO010000002.1, on the reverse strand, counting down.
AAGGCATTGTCGACCGCGGAGATCGCCATCGCGGCCACGCCGGGCTGCCCGATGTTGCGGACTTTGCCCACCATGTCCCACCACGCGCCCTCGACCGACAGCGCGTCGCAGCCGTGCACCGTTTCGACCAGCGATTCCTCGATCATGCGGGCGGTGGCCGGGTCCGCGTAGCTATAGCCGATGCCGCTCGTTCCGCCGGCCTGGACCTCAACGATTACGATCGTCGTATCGTGCCACGCGAACGTCCCATCAGCCTCCGGCCCATCCGTCGGGATCGTATACGTCGACACCCGGACATCCTCGATCGGAACCGTGCTCGCGCCCACCTGCCTCATCCCCCCACCTCGCCGCCCTCCGAGCATTCCCTCGCCCTCCGAGGTTCCCCTCGTGCCCCCGAACTCTCCCTCGACCTCCGAGGTTGCGCCACTGCGTGGCGGTCAGAACCTCGGAGGTCTCTCTAGATCAGCTCATGCACCTTGTCCGAGATCGCAGTCAGCGCGATCCTCCCGCGGTTCGGCTCGCCGCGGATCAGCGATTCCGCGAAGTGCGCCGCCTGCTCGCGCGTCACCTTTGGCGGCATGGGTGGCTCGAACGGATCGATCACCGCCTCGATCACCACAGGACCGGGCGTGTTCAGCGCCGCCTGCATCATGTCGCCGCAGGTTGCCGGATCCTCGATCGTGAACCCGGTCCCGCCGCACGCCTTCGCGAACGCGGCGAAGTCGATGGGCGAGAGCGACACCCCGTACTCCGGGTTGCCCAGGAACACCATCTGCTCCCACTTGATCTGCCCGAGCGTGTTGTTCTTGAAGATGACGATCTTGATGGGCAGCTCGTACTTGACCGCAGTGGCAAAGTCCGCCATGAGCATCGAGAAGCCGCCGTCGCCGACCAGCGCAACCACCTGCCGCTGCGGGTAGGCAATCTGCGCGCCGATCGCGTACGGCAGACCGTTAGCCATCGTGGCAAGGTTTCCCGACAGCGAGAACATCTGCCCGCGGCGGATGTGAATGTGCCGCGTGGCCCAGGTTGCGATGGTGCCGCTGTCGGCAAAGACGATCGCATCGTCGCGCAGCCGCAGCCCCAACTCGTGCGCCACCACCTGCGGCTTCATCGGCGTGTCCTGCCGGGTTGCCCGGCTCACGATCGTCTCCCGCCACTTACCCATCCCATCCTGCGCCTTCTTCAGGAAGTTGCGGTCCTCGTGGTGGCTCAGCATGGGCAGCAGCGCCTGGAGCGTGGCCCGGCTGTCGCCCACCAGCCCCACTTCCACGGGATACCGCAGCCCAATCCGCGCCGGGTCGGTGTCGATCTGCACCGCCGCGCCTTGCCCGGTTTCGGATAGAACTCGATGTAGGGGAAGGACGTGCCCACGATCAACAGGGTGTCGCACGCTTCCAGTGCGTCCTGTGACGGTTCCGTGCCCAGCAGGCCGATGCCGCCGGTCGTGTAGGGGCTGTCGTCAGGCACGCAGGCCTTGCCAAGCAGCGCCTTGACGATCGGCGCGCCGAGCATCTCCGCTGCATCCTCCAGTTGGTCCCCCGCGTCCAGCGCGCCCCGGCCTGCGAGGATGGCGACGTTGCGCCCCGAGTTGAGAATCTCCGCGGCCCTGCGCAGGTCGTCCGCGGTCAGGCAGCGCGGCGCTGGTTGCCCAGACGTCCGAAGTGTGATGGGGCACGTTGCGGGGCGAGTGCTCGTCGAGCTCCGTCTCCTGCGTGTCCGAGGGGATGGTGAGATGCGCCACCCCGCGGTGCTTAGCGCGGTGCGGATCGCCAGGTCGGCGCTCGGCTGGACATGGCTCGCGCTCATGATGCGGTTGTTGTACACCGCGACGTCGATGAACAGCTTGTCCAGCTCGACGTCCTGCTGTTGATGGGTGTTGATCAGGTCGTGATACGCCAGCCCGGTCAAGGCCAGCACGGGCTGCCCGTCGAGCTTCGCGTCGTACAGCCCGTTGAGGAGGTGAATGCCGCCCGGGCCGGAGGTCGCGAGGCAGACCCCTAGCTTGCCGGTCACCTTCGCGTAGGCGCACGCCATGAATGCCGCGGACTCCTCGTGTCGTACGTGGACGAAGCGCACCTCGTCCTGCCGCTTGCGCAGCGCTTCCATGATCCCGTTGATCCCGTCGCCGGGCAGGCCGAAGATAACCTCCACACCCCAGTCGTGGATCGTATCGATCAGAACATCAGCAGCGGTCTTTGCCATCGCTTACCCTTCAACGTGTGAATACTCTATCATCAAGGAAACTTGATGATAGACCTGCGCGCAGCGGATTTCCGGATGACAGCTTCCCAAGGTCCGCCCGGTCTCATAGGCCCTGGATTGCAGGTTACGTCAACTCATAGCTTGTTGTTCTACTGTGAGGAATACCGTAATGAGGGCGTGAAGGGGGCAGGAAGAGGGGTTTGTATGAGTGTACCGGATAATGGAAACTACTCGCCTGAGCGCCGGGAGGCAACCCGGGTGTTGATCTTCGCCGCATCGCTGCGCGCGGAGTCGCTCAATGTCCGGCTGGCGAAGCTTGCAGGACAAACGATCGAGCGCCACGGCGCGCAGTGCGATTTCGCGTCGATGGCCGAATTCGACTGCCCATCCTACGATGGGGATGTCGAGAAGGAGCAGGGCTTGCCGCCCGGCGCGGATGCGCTCTGCAAGCGCCTGGCCAAGGCCGACGCTTTCGTCATTGCCTCACCCGAGTACAACGCGTCGATGCCGGGGGTGCTCAAGAATACGATCGACTGGGCCTCGCGCCTGCGGCCTCAGCCCTTCGACGAGAAACACGGGCTCTTGATGTCCGCCTCACCCTCCATGTCCGGGGGAAACCGTGGTTTGTGGTCACTGCGCATCCCGCTGGAGCATCTTGGCAGCCGCGTCTTTCCCAGCATGTTCTCGCTGGCCCAAGCGCAGAAGGCCTTCGACCCGAGCGGAGGGATCGCGGATCCACAGCTTGCCGTCCGCTTCGACGCGACCATTAAGGCGTTCCTCGATTTGGTGGAGGCGGCCAAGCATTACGGGCACATGAAGCAGGCGTGGTACGAGTTCCTGGGAGAAGAGGTTACGGCCGAGACCGAACGCGTCGATGGCTGAGGCCGCACCGCTAGCCGGCAACGGCGAGTAGGGCGTCCGGACCTCGATTGCGGGGGCAGGGTCACGAAAAACAAAAGGGCCACCCTCTATCACAGAGGCTGGCCCCATTGCGCGCATCACGCTGCCGCGTCAGTCGTCGCGCGGGTCCGACTTCCTGAGCCAGCGCCAGAGCAGCCGCACGACCATCAACATGGCTACGACCGATGCGAAGATGTAGCCGAAGACGGCCAGCCTGATGATAATGGTCCAGAAGGGGTCTTTCATGCTCCCCATCGCGATCCCGGCGGTAACGATCGCCGAGCCAATGACCAGCCCGACGAGCATCAATGCGATGACTGCCTGCCGGCCAAACCGGTTGAGCGTCACTACTTCTTTGGAAAGCGCCGAGGTGTCGACGTAAACTTCAAGCCGCCCCTTCTTATATTGCGTCAGCCAGCCCAGCGTTGCCTCGCTCAGGCTCGGCAGATTGCTGCTGATCTGCCTCGCAACGACCCCCAGAGCCTGCTTTGCGACCTTCTCGACGTTATCCGCCGTGACCTGCTTGAGCGCTTCCTCTTGTGCCACCCGGACGCCCTGTTCCAACAGGCCGCCCCCGGGGAAGAGCAGGGTCGTGATGGCCTGCGCCTGCATGAGCGCCTTGACCGCGAGCGTGAGGTTCGGATCGAGCCTGAGCCCGTGCCGCCTCAGCACATCCATGCCCGTGTTAAGCGATTGTGCGAAATCCATGGACCCTGCGCCTGCCATGTAGGGGCCGAGCGATCGCTGAAAGTCCTTGAAGTAGGCTGCCTCGTCGACACTCTCCTGGAAGGGCACGCTCAGGCTCTTGAGGACCCACGAGGCGCCCTCGATGTCGTGGGACTGCAGCGCCATCAGCAGTTGAACGAAGTTCAGCCGTTGGGCCACCGTGATCTCGCCCACCATGCCGGTGTCGATGAACGTGACGTCGCCCGTCGTCGTGTTCACGAGGATGTTGCCAGGGTGTGGGTCCGCGTGGAAGAAGCCGTCGATCATCAGCATCTTGACCATCGCCCGCAGCGTATTGGTTGCCAGGAGTTCCCGGTCGATCCCTGCCGCGTCGATTGCTTCGAGGTTGCTGATTTTGACTCCGCGCACGAATTCCATCGTGAGCACGCGGTTGGTCGAATATTCGGGGAACGTCTTGCAGATATGGACCCCGGGGCAGCCGGCCAGATTTTCGGCCAGGCGTATGGCGTTGTAAGCCTCGCCAACGTAGTTCAATTCGAGCAGGGCGTTGCTCCCAAACTCGTCGACCATCCCGGCAAGGTCAAACGCCTGCATGCTCTTGACGCGCCGCGAGAATACGTGCGAGGCGTTGGACAGGATGCCGATGTCTGCTTTCATCTGCCTGCGTATGCCGGGACGCTGGAGCTTAACCACTACTTCTGTGCCATCGCGCAGCAGCGCCCGGTGCACCTGTGCGGTTGACGCAGCCGCCAGGGGCTTAATGCTGAATTCCGCAAAGAGGTCTTCCGGCTGGCCCTTCAGCTCCTCCATCAGGATCTGCCTGACCTGGTCTTCTCCGAACGGCGGCACGTTGCTCTGCAGCTTCTCGAGCTCGATCTGCCACTCCGACGGAAGCGTGGAAGCCTGGCTGGAGACGATTTGCCCGATCTTGACGTACGTGGGCCCCAGTTCCTCCATCATCAGGCGTATCTTCGTGGGCAGCTCCGGAACCTCGAGGTCTTGCGGCAGGTCCCAGACCCATTCCTGCATGCCTCGTCGCAGCGAGCCCAGGAAGCTCGGCCTATCGAGGGCGATGTCAAGTCCGTATCGCAGGAAAACGCTGTAGACCTGCTGCAGCCGCATATTCTCGCGGAAGGCGTCAAGTCCAGATGCTCGTTCCATGGTGATCAGGCCTCCGGCTCGGTGACGGTGGGTTCGAGGACGCTCTTGTTGTCGTCAACCGCAAGTGGCATTTCCGCAAGGGGGCTTGTGAGCGTGTGGGCCAGCGCCGGCAGGCCCTCCGACTCGACCTCGCTTCCGGATTCCAGCTCGCCCGCTTTGGGGAGTGTTCTTTCTGCGAGGCGTCTCGGCACCATCTTGCTTCGGTAGAACTGGCGATCCTTGATCCGTTCACGAATTTCCGGGTACTTTTCCGCGACAATCGGGGGATTCAGGCCGAGCAGAGCTTCCAGGAAAGCGGACGAGAGACCGAGAACGAGCCCGCCCAGGAGACCGGACAAGAGACTGCTGACCTGGATCATCTCGGGAAACAGCCAAGACAGCAGCGCTAGGATGAGGCCGTTGATCACCGCAAGCACCAGGCCGCCTGTCGCAAAGATGAACCGGAGGGTCAGGAACGCGATGACCGGCTTGATGAACGCATTCAGCAGGCCGAGCACAAGTGAGAGGAAGATCCATACGACGATGCGCTTGTCCACGAAGAAGACATTGGGCAGGATTGCGACGGTGAACAATAGCGCGAGCATGTTGACCAGGATGCGCACGACGAACATGCGCCAGTTGAAGTTGCGCCTCCAGATTCTCAATCGGTTCATGCTTCATCCTCGCGAACTGGGGCTGGTTATCCCCGGCAGTGAGCCCGTTGCTGAGTGGAGAGCTGGCGGCGCGAACGGCCGCGTCAACCACCAAGGCGGCCAAATCATACACCTGTCACATCACCGATGCCATTGTATTAAAGTACAGTCTCACATCCCACCCGGGTCCGTCTGGCTGAAGCAGTCTGCAAAAGACGAGGCCGGGGCAAAACCCTGGCCTCAGCCGATCCTACCTGGCGCCTCTGTGGTCAGCGGCCGAGCGCAGGCGTTGAACCCGCTTGTGCGGGCAGTGACCTGGACGCCGCTTCGAGGCCCGCCAGCACGGCCATGTTCACCACCATGCACCACAGCAGCACTGCGGCCGCCACGTACACCACGGCCATGAACGGGCTCGCGCCGGCCGACATCATGATCAGGCCGGCAGCCATTTCCACGAGAAACGCGACCGCTGCGATGGCTGCCGCCCGTCGCACCCCGCCGATGCTCTGCTGGCGGAGGCCGGCGAGGACCAGCGCAATCAGCAGAATGGCCGCGACGATCGAGACCGCGAGCCTCGCGACCTGCGGGAAGCCGGGCACGTCCGCCGGCAGGATGCGCCAGATCGGCCAGCTGAGGCATCTCGTCAGCGACCCTGCGCCCGCCACAAGCACGCCGCCGACGTACACGGCGTAGACGCTGATGGCCGTCGCGAAGCCGAGAGCCGCGAGCGGGGTGCTGGCTGAGAGCCGGTCGGGCAAGCGCAGGTTCTCGCGCCGGGCGAAGGCAGCGGTGGTGGCCGTCGTCATGAGGGTCAGCACGATCAGCGTGGAGCCGAGATCGAGCGCGGCAACGCCCCGGGCGAGGCCCGTGAGGACCGCAAATGCGCCGAACACGACCACCGCCAGGGTAAAGAAGATAGCGATCAGCGGCAGGAGGCAGACAAGGCGATCTCCCCGTGTCTTACGCCACCCGACGACGGCGGCCGCAATGATCAGCGGCGTCGTCAACGCGGCGATGAAGCGGTGGGTGTACTCGATGATGGAATGGATTTGCGGCGGCGGGATGGCCCGGCCGAAGCAGCCCGGCCAGTCAGGGCACGCTGCGCCGGACTCGGTGGCGCACACGACCGCGCCCATGGTGACGAGCAGGGCCGTGAAAACCGTCGCTACAAGCAGGAGGTTCCTGTGCCCGCGGGTGATGCTCGAGGAGTTCGATTCGCTACTCACGCTCTTCTCCATTCGTCGTTGACGACCCGGCGCGACGCCAGCGCTGCTGATCGGGATTCGCGCGCAGAGGGCGAAGGACCGTACTCAGCGTGGCAATTCTAGCACAGGCGGTTGGATTGTGTGAGTATGCACGCTCTCCCTTGCGTTGCTCGAGCACAGGGGGAGCAGAGGTTTACGGCCTTCCGGGGATGAGTGCCGGCGATCGCCACCGTCCTCTGATGACTGCAGCAGGGGCGGATCGACCGGGGTCTGGGGAATGCGGCTCGCAAAAGCCGGGCCGGCTGGAACCAGCTGGCTGCCTGCTACAAGCGCGAGCGTGCTCAATCTGCACCTAGGGGATCTGATTTGCATAGGGCGCCTCTTCCTCCTGCGCGGAGGTTGGCGGATTGGTTTCGTTACGTTGAAACGCGCTTGTAGTATAATCGACGTCAATTCCAACCACCACGCGCCCCAATGCAGGAGGCCACCCATGTTCGTCAAAGACCTGATGACGCCCCACCCGATCACCATCACGCCTGAAGCCTCGATCACTGCGGCTGAGCGGGTGATGCGGGAGAACAACATCCGCCATCTGCCCGTCGTTGCTCCCGGCGGCGCGCTGATCGGCCTGATCACGCGCACGACGCTCGAACAGGTGCTGCCGTCGAAGCTGACCACGCTGTCGGTCTACGAGCTGCACTACCAGCTCGACAAGATCAACGTGCGCCAGGCGATGATACGGCAGGTCGCCACCGTGGGCGAGGACGTGCCGATCGAACAAGCCGCGCGGATGATGTGGGAGAAGAAGATCGGCTGTCTGCCCGTCATGCGCGGGAACATCCTCGTGGGCATCGTCACCGACATCGACCTCATGCGCACGATGTTCGACCTGCTTGGTGCGCGGCAGCCCGGCGTGCGCTTGACGCTCAAGGTGCCCGGCACTCCGGGGGAGTTCGCGAAGATCACGGGCGCCATCGCGGCGGAGCAAGGCGACATAACGGCGTTCGGCGCACTGCCGTCAGACGAGCCGCTCATCTGGTGGGTGGTCGCGAAAGTCAGGTTCGTCGACCAGGACGTCCTGGTCCGGGCCGTGCAGTCGGCGCCGGGCGTCGAGGTAATCGACGTTCGCTCGGAATAGGCGCCGCCACCCACCGGGCGTCATGTGGCGTCTTTCCCGGCCTCCTGCAGCAGTTCGTCGGCAATCTCGACGGCTGCGGCGACAAGTCCAGGACAGAGGGTGGTGAATACCTTGCGCTCGCGGGCGCCCGCCAGGCCCTCGGCCGTGGTCATGTCTGCCTGAATCAGGTCGCGGCAATGGACTGCGCCCGCTCGTGCCTCGAAGCGACGCAAGAACTCGGCGGCAACCGCGTAGGCGCGCTCCTTGCCGTCCTTGCCCGCCGTCGCGCTGCCGAAATGGAGCCCGAGGGCCATGAGCGCGCCGGATGCTGCACCGCAGACCTCACCTTGCCGCCCGATGCCGCCTCCGAAAGGCGCGGCGATGCGTAGGGCAACGTCCGCACTCAGGCCCAGTTCCCCGGCAAAGGCGCCGAATGTCGACTGGGAGCAGTTGTAACCCTCGCGGAAGCGGGCGAGGGCCGTGTCGATGTGGTGTTGATCGGCCATGCACCAAGTATAGCACCGCCGGGCGAAGACGCTTAAGGCCAATACAGAGCGTTGCAATGACAATGGGGGCCCACCTACCCGTGCGGCCCCCATTGTCATTTTGTTAGCGGTGCACCGGGCGAACGCTTGCCCGGTCCCCAGCGCCCTTACGGCAGTCTGAGGCCGCGCTCGGGGCGCAGAGAAAGCATGGCACCACGAGCAGTCGTAGCGCTTGTCCGTTACGTGCTTGTCATGCATATCGTAAAACGGCTTGGGCGGTTTCTGGCTGTGGCACTGCGTGCAGACCTGTGATTGCGGGCCCTTGAGCATGTAGCCCAAGGCCGGCAAGTCCATCCGGTCGGTGCTCTGGTGACAGGTGTCGCAGGAAAGTGCGTTGATCTTGGGCTCAACACCGTGCGTGATCAACTGCTCGGCCTTCGTCGTAACCCATGAGTAGCCGCCGGTCAGCCCCATAAAGGTTACCCCGCGCTGAGCTGCTTCCTCGTACTTACCCGTCAGGAAATTCCACCGGGTGTCGTATGCCACCAACCTCCCGCTATCGTTGTGGCGCGGCTGGTTGGCGGTGTGCAGCTTGATGGGGTACAGCTTGCTCCCGGCGTCGTTGATCGCGCCGTTCGCCTTCGATACCGTGAAGGTACCATCCGGATTCGGGTTGATCGGATCCTTGAGGTTGTAGACATAGCTCGTCCCATTCCAGAAGGTGTACTGCGGCTTCACGTTGAGCGCCTTCGTGTCCTCCGGCACCCACTGGTTCGTGGCGCTATTCCACTTGGGAATGTCCAGTCGCGCGACATCTCGGTTGCGACGTCCTTCCGTACACCGGGATGTGACAGGTCTGGCAGGCAACGTGGTCCGTGTGGCTGTTCAGCTTAGAGTCGCCATGCGGTTTCGGAGAGTGGCAGTCGGCGCACTGCTTTACCCCGCCGCCCTCCGAGATGCGCAGGTCAATGCCCTTGCCCGGTATCTGGTGGTCCGTCGTGACGTGGCACGTCTGGCAGGCAAAGTTCCCGCCCTGTGGCGACATGTGTACGTCGGACGTCAGCGAAGGGTTGGCGTTAGCCGAGCTGATGTCGCCCCGCTTTGCCCCGTCCGCCCCGCCGGCCTTCGCATGGCATTTCAGGCAGGTCGCACGCGTCGGCAGTTGGGGGTTTTGCGCGACCTGGAGGAGCGTCGTGGTGGCCGGCACGACCGGCAGCAGCGTGTAATCGCCTTGCGCGTTCTTCTCCGGGATCTTCAAAGTCTTGGTCGTGCCCTGCCAGTCGGTGACCGTGATCGAGCCAGTCAACGGGCCGGCCGTGTGCGAATAGCTGTCACTATGGCACATCAGGCAGTCGACGTCATTTGCGGTCATCGTGGCGTTGTTGACTTTGCCCGTGCTCGCATGGCACCCGAGACACTGGTACTCGGATGGCTCCGGCGCCGTGCAGTAGGTGTTGATCTGCGGCCACTTGCCCTGCCATAACACGTGTTCCGAATGCGCAGAGCGTTGCCTTCGTCCGTGTGGCAGGCGACGCACGTCTGCGGCCCCTTGTAGTCGGTGATGCTTTTGTGGGGTTGCGCCGGGTCGTAGGTTGGCGACGGCGTCGGTGTGTTCGTCGGCAGCGGATCGGCGTGTTAGTGGGCGCCGTGGTTGGCGTGTTGGTCGGCAACGGAGTCGGCGTGTTAGTAGGCGTGTTTGTCGGCGACTCGTTGGCGTTTGTGTCGGCGTCTGCGTCCCGCGGGGTCGTGGCGTCGGTTTGGCAGCGGAAGGTGCGGCAAAGGTCGGCTGCACGAGCAGCACGGCTGCCAGCAACAGAACTGCCACGGACAGGAACAGGTAGCGTGGGCGAACGAGCTGTCTCGCGCTCATGGGTTCCTCCGGGAGTTGGGGTCTATGTCGCCGGATGGGTGGTGGCGACAGATGGTCTAACGGAGCAATGTATCTTTGGTTACGATATCAGGCGCAAATCGCGTAGATTCCGCTCGTTTCCTGCCCACTTATCGCCCCGGTTCTTTGGCGCATGGCGTCGGTCAAAGAGGAACGACCCGCAAGTTCCATCGCGCTCCCAAGCTAAATTGTGTCTCCATCTCAGAGTCTTCCATATTTCTCAGCGACTTCTTAGCTGGCTTTTAATGACATAACGACGACGCGGGGCTATTACATATCCATCACTGGAATGGTTCGGTCAAGAGGAGTGGGAGTATGAAGGATTATCGATTCAGATTGGCATTGGGACCGCATGGCAACCGCAGGCGAGGCGCCTTCTTTGCGCCTACCGCAATCGTCTTCCTGATTGCGATCCTGGCGCTCTCGGCATGTGGAGCGAACACAGGCGCGGCTCCGGCGACGCCGGCAGGCACAGCCGCCACAACATCGGGAGGCGGAAGCGCCTCCACCAGCCCGACTGTCGCAGCTACGTCTGCCGTCACCGGGACTCAAGCCGCGACGAACACGGTCACGAGCACTAACGGCGTTACAAGCACCACGGGCGTCACGAGCACGGCCGGGGTTACGGGTACGACGGGCGTCACCGGTACGACGGGTGTCACGAGCACCACGGGCATGACCAACACAACCACGCGCCGAGCGCCGCGGCCGGCGCGTCCGCGGCCAAGGATCCCGACACGCTCGTCTTACGCCACCTACGGGGATCCCGAGTCGCTGGACCCGGCGTGGGAGTATGACACGGCCAGCCAGCAGGTCGTCATGAACGTCTACGAGACGCTGCTTTGGCCCAAGCGCGAGTCGACCACCGATTTCGTGCCCATGCTCGCCACGAAGTGGGACATCTCCCCGGACGGCCTGACCTACACGTTCACCATCCGCAAGGGCGTCAAGTTCCACGAGGGCCAGGATTTGACCCCGAAGACGTGGCGTACAGCTTCTGGCGCGGCATGATCCAGGACCGCGCGGGCGGGCCGCAGTGGATCCTTCTCCAGCCGTTCTTCGGCCTCGACGTCCAGAGCTTCAAGGATGACGTCGTGACCAAGCAGTACGGCGGCGACTGGGCGAAGGCGGTGCAGGCGCTGCAGAAGGCGATCACGTTCGACAACAACGCCGGCACCGTGACCATGCACCTCAAGCAGCCGTACGGCCCCATGCTGCAGATCCTCGCCAACACCTGGGGCTCGATCGTCAGCATGCCCTGGGTCATCCAGCAAGGCGGCTGGGACGGCAAGCCTGCAGACCGCCGAGAAGTACCATGATCCGGCCGCCGAGGCAGGACGAGCTGTTCAAGGTGATGAACGGCACCGGCCCGTACAAGCTCGAGCGCTGGGCGCCCAACGAGGAGATCGACCTCGTCCGCAACGACAACTACTGGCTCAGACGACCCCGATGTGGCAAGGCGCGCCCTCCGGCCCGGCCAAGCTCCAGCGGGTGATCATCAAGAACGTGTCCGAGTGGGGCACGCGCTTCAGCATGTTCCAGGCGGGCGATGCGGACATCGCGACCGTCGACCGCCAGTACATCAGCCAGGTTGACCCGCTTGTCGCGCGAGACCTGCGACTACAAGACCGGCCAGTGCACGGCTGCGGGCGGCAGCGGCACGATCAAGGTGTTCAAGGGCCTGCCGATTGTCGTTGCCGACCCGATCCAATTCAACGAGACGGTGAACGTGGACCGGCGGCAACAACACGCTGGGCTCCGGCAAGCTCGACGGCAACGGTGTTCCGCCTGACTTCTTCAGCGACATCAACATCCGCAAGGCGTTTGGCTACGCGTTCGACTACGACACCTACATCAAGCAGGTTTACAACGGCGAGGCGGTGCAGGCGTACGGCCCGATCATCCAGGGCGAGCTTGGCTACGACCCGAACCAGGCGCACTACACCTTCGACCTGCAGAAGGCCGCCGACGCGTTCAAGGCGTCCACGCTGAAGAGCGCGGACGGCAAGTCCCTCTGGGACACGGGCTTCTATATCCAGTTCGCCTATAACACGGGCAACGATCAGCGCCGGGTGGCAGGTGAGATCCTGAAGGCGAACCTGGCCAAGATCAACCCGAAGTTCAAGGTGTCGATCGTGGACGAGCCCTTGCCCGTCTTCCTGAAGGACCAGACCGCCTCGCGGCTCGCGCCTCTACTTGCTCGGTTGGCAGGAGGACTTCCATGATCCGCACGACTGGGTGCAGCCCGTTCCTGGCCAGCGGCGGCACGTATGCCAGCACGCAGCACTTCCCGAAGGACCTGCAGGCGCAGATCGACCAGCTGATCACCCAGGGCGTGACGACGACCGACCCGCAGGCCCGCGCGAAGATCTACGCGCAGCTGCAGGACCTGCAGTACCAGAACGCGCTCGACACCTGGCTGGTCCAGCCGCAGGGCCGGCATTACGAGCAGCGCTGGGTGCAAGGCTGGTTCTATAACCCGATCTTCGGGACGGATCTCTACTTCTACCCTGTCCAAGGGCTCGTGATCCGGACAATGACCCGACCGGCTGACGGCGTGCACGTATCGCTAAGCGTGGTTCCCCCGGTGCAGGCAACACGGCAGGGAGGCCGTCCGCCGGCGGAACAGCCTGCAGGAGGAGTGAATGGGTGCATATATCGGAAGGCGGCTGCTGATCCTGCCAGTGGTTTTGATCGGCCTGAGCCTGCTGATCTTCGGGATGTTGCAGATGCTCGATCCCGCGGAGCGAGCCTCGCTCTACGTGAGCAGCCCGCCACGAACCCGCGGCGCGCTTCAGGACATCATCACGAAATACGGGCTGGATCAACCCGTCTACATCCAGTATTTCAGTGGCTGGGCCGGGTGGTTCACGGCGACCTGGGCTGGTCAAAAACCGCCGGGCAGCCCGTGATCGACGCGCGCTCAAGCAGTACTTCCCTGCCACGGTCGAGCTTGCGCTGTGGAGCTTCGTGCCCGATCATCGTCGGGCGGCATCTGGCTGGGCATGCAGGCCGCGCTCCATCACGATAAGGTGATCGACCAGGCTGCCCGGGTGTTCAGCATCGTCGGCTACTCCTTCCCGACGTTCGTGTTTGGGCTGCTCGTCCTGCTGATCTTCTACGCGGGCCTGCACATCCTGCCGCCCGGCCGCCTGTCCGACTGGGCCACCGCGATCGTCTACTCGCCCGCGTTTCACCGCTACACCAACATGAACACGGTCGACGCGATGCTGAACTGGCGCTGGATATCTTCTGGGATGCGCTCAAGCACCTGATCCTGCCCGTGCTTACGCTGGCCTACGTCAACTGGGCGCTGATCCTGCGCGTCATGCGCAGCTCGATGCTGGAGGTGATCGGCCAGGACTACGTCAACGTGGCGCGGGCCAAGGGGCTCAACGAGCGCGATTGCAGGCACGCCATGCCCGGCCTAACGCGCTGATCCCCGTTGCGACGATCGGCGGGCTGCTGTTGGTCGGACTGCTGAACGGCGCGGTGATCACCGAGACCGTATTCAACTATCACGGCATGGGCTGGTGGGCGGCCAGCGCCGCGCTCAACCTGGACGCCGTCTCCGTGCTCGGCATTGCCCTGTTCGGCGGGATCCTGCTGATCGTCGCCAACCTGGTCGTGGACGTCATGTACGCAGTTCTCGATCCTCGGATCCGCTTGAGCTAGGAAGGGGCAGTCGATGGCGACGATCGAAGAAGCCAGGCTGGCGACCGACCGTATCAGACCGTGCCCGGCGGCGGTCTGCCGCGGTGGCTGCGCGTCGCTGCTGCACAACCCGCTCTCGATTGCCGGCATCGTCATGCTCGATCCTGTTCGTGCTGGTGGCCGTGCTGGCCGCCGGTTATCGCGCCGCCCGAGGACCCGTCGAACCCGATGCTCATCCCGCGCGGCCGGCTACATGGCACAACCGCAGCCGCCCGGGCCCGGGCTCGCCGTTGGGGACGACGCAGGGCCAGTACGACATCTTCTACGGAGTGGTGTGGGGCACGCGCACCGCCTTCGAGATCGGCCTGATCGTGACCAGGCTGACCGTCCTGATCGGCGGCACGCTCGGGGCGATCTCGGCGTATGCGGGCGGTTGGGTCGACGAGGCGATCCAGCGCGTCGTCGAGATCTTCCTGGCATTCCCGTTCCTGCTCGCCGCGCTCGACGCTGGCCGCGGTCCTCGCGCCGAAGCTGCATAACGGGCTCATGTCCGGCATGATCGCGCTGGTCTTCTTCTCGTGGCCGTCCTACGCCCGCCTGATCCGGGGGACGTGCTGGCGGTCAAGCAGCGTGACTTCGTCGCGGCGCACAGGCGCTGGGCGTGCCCGGCTCGCGCATCCTCTGGCGTCACCTGCTGCCCAACTCGATGTACACGTTGCTGGTCGTCGCTTCGCTGGACATCGGCACCTACGTGCTCACTTTCGCGGCGCTCAGCTTCCTCGGCGTGGGCACGGAGCAAGGTTACGCGGACTGGGGCCAACTGCTCAGCTTCGCGCGCAACTGGATCCCGGACCTGGCGAAGTACTGGTACATCGTGGTCTTCCCGGGCATGGCACTGGTGCTATTCGTGCTCGCCTGGAACCTGATCGGCGATGCGTTCCGCGACGCGCTCGACCCGAAGATGCGGGGCGCTGGCCTTACCGGGGAGCTGCGGCAGGGGGAAATGCCCGGCCGCAGCTCCCTCGGTTCACGACACGTACACTTCAGCCTCTTCGGTCCGTATCGTTCTCAGGATCGTTTCCGCAACCACCTCCGGTGAATCCCCTTGTGGGTCCCACTGGCCCATCTCAGATGGCACGTGCATCGAGTTCAGTTGGAACCGGGTCTCGGTTTTCCAGGAATGACGAGGCATACCCGAATGCTGTCCTGTGTCAGTTCTTCGCATGCGGTGAAGGTCAACGCGTTCACCATGTACTTGGTCGATGCATATCCGGCGAGGGCCGGGATGTGCAGCTTGGACAGGCGCGAGCTGATGTTGATGATGACCCCGCCGCCCTGCTCCCGCATTATCGGGATCACCGCCTGCACGGCGACCAGCGGCGCCACGACGTTCAGCTCAAACAGCTCGCGGAATTCGCCGATGGCAGATGTCCTCGACGCGGATGCCGTGCATGCCCCGAGCCGCGTTGTTATGAGCACGTCCACCCGGCCGTAGTGGGAATGAAGAGCTCCGCACGATCCCCTGAACGGCAGACATATCCCGCAGGTCCGCGGTGTGTGCGAACGACCCCGATAGCTCGGCGGCCAGCCTCTCCAGCTTCTCCCCGGACCGAGCGACCAGCGCAACCCGCGCGCCCTCAGCCGCTAACCGGCGTGCCGTTGCCTCGCCGATGCCTTCCGACGCGCCCGTGATGACCACGACCCCGATCCTCGTACGTCCATGTCACGCCGTCCTCAGAATGGATAGCCTTGCAGCCCCTGGAAGCCCTTCGCCGCCGATATTTCGCCGGTCAGGTTGTCGATGTGCCCGATCAACGCCCTGCTGATGAAGTAGCCGAGCCCCTTCTGGCCCCACGGATCGGGTCTGTCGAGGTCTGCCTCTGAAAGGGAAGCGAGGTAAGCATCCGTGTTCGCATAAACCTTCTGCGCATAATCGCGGAGCTGCGCGAGGTCGAACCGCACCCGCCGAGTCCAGCCGGCGTAGTCCTCCCACCCCTTCATGAAGTTCGGCATCGGCTCGCTCGCGCCCGTCGCGGTCCCTGTCTCGAAGAGTGGCTCCTGCCCCTTCAAGGTCTGGATCAGGATGTCTTCCGAGAAAATCACGTGAGCGTAGGCGGCGCCGACAGGCAGCGCCCGGCCTTCCGGCAGATAGTGGACTTGTTCCTCGGTCACTTCCCCCACGGTCACTTCGAGCAGGTTATGTGCTTCAGACATCTGCATTCGCAACAATGAGATTACGTCCATGTTAGCCCTCCTGTTTCTTTATAATACTGACCCCATTCATCCCCGCGAATCTGCACACTTCATTACATAATTCCCGCCTGGGTGGGAGTATCTCTATTGGTGCAAATAGTAGTTGTAGAAGCAACTACTAAATCAAAGGGCTGTCGGATGCGAAGACGGGCGCTATCGATGGGTTGCCTCGCCGCAGATGACCGAACAAGGGGATAGCATAATGAAGACTTTCGATACGGAGCCGCGGCAGCCGGCTGGAGAACGCGGTGTTTGTGGAGGGGCGGGATGAGGGAACACACGTCGATCCTGTTGCTGCTGACGTCCGCGCGTTGCTCACATCGCTCGGCGAAGATGTCGAGCGGCTGGGTCTCGAGCGTACGCCGGAGCGGGTCGCGCGGATGTACCGGGAACTGCTCTCAGGCTACCACATGGACGCGCGGGCTGTCATCAACGGCGCGCTCTTCCCGAGTGAGTATGAAGGGATCGTAGTCGTTCGCGATATCGAATTTCACAGCCTGTGCGAGCACCACCTGCTGCCTTTCTTCGGCCGCGTGCACGTCGCGTACCTGCCGGACAAGCAAGTCGTCGGCCTCTCCAAGATCCCGCGGATCGTCGACATGTTCGCCCACCGGCTTCAGCTTGCAGGAGCAGATGACGCAGCAGATCGCCGAGTGTCTTCAGGACGTGCTGCAGCCGAGAGGTGTGGCAGTTACGGTCGAAGGCGTGCATACGTGTATGCTCATTCGCGGGGTGGAGAAGACGGGCGCGCGGCATGGTCACGCGGACCCTGTCTGGGTGCGTTCAAGGACGATCCTGAACTCGAAGCGCGACCTCGAGGCGCAGATGGGACCGCTTGGGTTCGGCAGCGCTGATCTAACGGAGGGAGGTTGGTATGGCCGGGCAGGACAAGCACTATCGTTACCTGATCGTCGGGGGCGGCATGACCGCGGACGCGGCAGTGCGGGGCATCCGGAGCCTGGACACGGAGCGGCTCCATCGGGCTGATCGGCGCGGAGCCTGATCCGCCGTACAACCGGCCCGCCGCTGACCAAGGCGCTGTGGAAGGGCAAGCCGGTCGACAAGATCTGGCGGCGGACGGCCGAGCGATGCGGTCGACATTGCACCTGGGCCGCCGCGCCGTCTCGCTCGACCCCGAGGCCCACACCGTCACCGACGATCGAGGGCACAAGCTACGGCTACGACAAGCTGCTGCTGGCAACGGGCGGGTTACCCGCGGCGCCTGCCCTTCGATTCAGGACCGCGCCTCGACCAACGGCGGCATCGTCTACTATCGCACCTTCCAGGATTACCAGCGAGTGCGCGCTTTCGCAGTCCAGGGACCAGCCGGCGACGCAGCGCAGTTCGTCGTGATCGGCGGCGGCTTCATCGGTTCCGAGATCGCCGCGGCGCTGGCGATGAACGATCAGCCGCGTCACCATGGTATTCCCCGACGAGTTGATCGGTCAGCGCATGTTTCCGCGCGACCTGGCCGCCGTTCGTCACCGACTATTTCCGCGGGAAGGGCGTCGCCATCGCCAACAACGCCTCGGTGGTAGGGGCCGTTCGTTCCGGCGATGGTTTCAGGGTAACGGTCCGAAATGAGCGCACGTCGCAGGAGCAAGTCCTGCTTCGGGCAGGGGGTTGTGGCCGGGATCGGCATCATGCCCGCGGTCGAGTTGGCCGAGGGCGCGGGCCTGAAGGTCGACGCCGGGATCGAGGTCGACGCAAGGCCTCCGCACCAGCCATCCGGACGTCTACGCGGCCGGCGACGTTGCACGCTTCTATAACCCGGCCCTCGCAAAGTGGATGCGGGTCGAGCACGAGGACAACGCCAATACGATGGGGACGGCGGCCGGCAAGGCGATGGCCGGGGCGCCGGTCGACCTACGATCACCTGCCCTTCTTCTACTCGGACCTGTTTGAGCTCGGGTACGAGGCGGTGGGCGAGCTGGATTCGCAGGCTGCAAACGGTAGAAGACTGGCAGGAGCGCTTCAACAAGGGCATCGTGTACTACCTCGGCGACGGCAGGGTGCGCGGGGTCCTGCTGTGGAACGTCTGGGGCAAGATCGACGCGCGCGCGCGAGCTTATCGCACGTCCCGGCCCATTCTCTCCGACGGATCTTGCCGGATGCATCGCGATGGACTAAACGGCCGTGGAAGCTAGGCAATAGAAGCGGGCAGGGTCTTGAGCATACACTGCCGCCAGGCACTGAGCCGAGCTCGGGAGGGGAGAGCCATGCCTGATTCCGCGTTCGCAGCCGACTTGTGTGGCAGCCCGACCCTGCCGTCGTCGAGCAAACGAACCTGGTCCGCTTCATGCGGCGCGATGGCGCGCAGTCCGCTCGACGCTCTTATCCCACGTTCCCTGGACGACGTCGCCCGTTCTGGGACGCAGTCCTGGCAGACCTGGACATCCAGTTCTACGAGCCCTACACGCAGATTGCCGACTTCACTCGCGGGGTTCAGTGGCCGGCCTGGTGCGTGGACGGGATGATGAATATCACCACAACTGCCTCGATAAGTGGTTAGCGGGAGGATGTGGAGATCGCTGCGCTGCGCTGGGAGGGCGAAGACGGCGAGACGCGCGCCCTGACCTATGCGGAGCTGGCGCCGAGGTCTGCCGGGCCACCTGCGCCTTGCGCGAGTTGGGGCTGGGCAAGGGAGATGCCGTGGGCCTATTCATGCCGATGATCCCGGAAATCGTCATCGCCTGCTGGCCATTGCCCGATCGGCGGCATCCTGGTGCCGCTCTTCTCCGGATATGGCGAGGGCGCGGTCGCCAATCGGCTGACCGATGCAGGAGCAGTGGCGCTGTTCACGGCCGACGGATTCTACCACCGGAGCAAGTATGTCCATATGAAGCCGCGGACGCGCCGCCTCCCACGTGCCCACGCTGCGCCACGTGATCGTCATGAGGCGCACCGACAGGTCTGCCCATGACGCAAGGCCGCGACCATTGGTGGCACGAGCTGGTCGGGCGGCAGCCCGCGGAAGCCCAGACCGAACGCACGTCGGCCGAAGACCCGGTCATGATCATCTACACCTCGGGCACGACCGGCAGGCCGAAGGGCGCGATCCACACGCACTGCGGCTTTCCTATCAAGGCCGCGCAGGACATGGCCATGGCTTCGACCTCAAGCCCGGCGACATGCTGTTCTGGATCACCGACATGGGCTGGATGATGGGGCCCTGGGCGGTGTGGGGAGCCTGCTGCTGGGCGCCAGCGTGCTGATCTACGATGGCGCGCCCGACTATCCCGACATCGACCGCCTTTGGGCGCTCGTGGAACGCCACGGCGTGACCGGCCTGGGCGTCTCGCCCACGCTGATCCGCGCCTCGCGCCGCATGGCGAGGAGCCGGTCAGCGCCACGACCTGTCGTCCCTGCGCTGGTTCGGGTCCACCGGTTCGCCCTGGAACCCCGATCCTGGCACTGGTTCTTCGACGTGGTCGGCGGCAGCCGCCGCCCGATCATCAACTACAGCGGCGGCACGGAGATCTCCGGCGGCATCCTCGTCGGCAACCTGCTGACGCCGTCAAGCCCACCGCGTTCTCCGGCCCGCCCTGGGATGGCGGCGGACGTGGTGGACGCGGAGGGCGGGCGCCGCCGCGGCGAGGTCGGCGAACTGGCCGATCCGCCAGCCGTGGATCGGGATGACGCGCGGCTTCTGGACGACCCCCGACAGCGCTACCTCGAGGCGTACTGGTCGCGCTTCCCGGGGGTCTGGGTGCATGGCGACTGGGCAATCTCGACGAGGACGGCCACTGGTACATCCTGGGCCGGTCAGACGACACGATCAAGGTGGCGGGCAAGCGCGTCGGCCCGGCAGAAGTCGAAGCGGTCCTGTGGGCCACCCGGCCGTCACGCTGGCCGCGGCGATCGGGGTGCCGGACGAGGTCAAGGGCGAGGAATCGTCTGCTTCTGCTGCCTGGCGCCGGGCCGCCATTGCCGGCGACGACACCCTGCGGGCCGAGCTGCTGGCGCTCTGGTAGAGGAGCTCGGCAAGCCCCTGAAACCGCGCGAGATTAGGTTTGCCGCGGCGCTCCCCCGCACCCGCAATGCCAAGGTCATGCACCGGATGATTCGCGCCGCGTACCTGGGCAGGACCCGGGTGATGTGAGCTCTCTGGAAAACCCGGCGGCAGTCGACGCGATCCGGAAGCTATGTGAGGCGGCACGCGGTCTTGTTTCACGATCTCCGGGCACAGACGCTATTTGAGACACTGCGCGCATCTGGAATTCCGAGATACTGGCACAAAGTGATGTGGAATCGAAATACGATTGGCAGTCTCACGAGTCTCAGATCTGACACATAGCTCCCCAGTCACTCAGCCGGCTGAGTCGGCCTTTCCTGCTGCCCGCGCCCGCGCG
>CAWDBO010000001.1:0-249281 GCA_963800615.1 uncultured Chloroflexia bacterium | reverse complement strand
CATTACTCTCCGGAGAGAACCAATGCTATCGACGAGGCCGAGGACCCTCAGACCGTAACTTTCAGCTTGACATTCACCACTGATCGGCACGGCTTCTTCCGGCGCACCTGTCCGAGTTGCGGGCGCGACTCAATACCGAGACCGACCCGGCCGACATCGTTACGTCTCTGCAACCCGCTTTTTTGCTGCACGGTTCTTGAGATTGTGCTAGCGCCAGGCGATGAAACAACGAGGAACCACAGCGTTTGACTCGCCCTATCGCCTGGCCACGTCGGACGCGACGACACCCTCACCTCCTCCTTTCAGTCGTACGTCGAGCGATGCGCTATGCGCGAATTCATCCTGCCGCAAGTTTCCGACATGCTTGCGCGACTTCTAAAATTTTTTCGGTTCCCACCGTAGTTCAGGCGGTCTCTTTCCGTCCAGATCCACTTCACGTACTCGAAGCGTACTCCCGCCCCGACCTATCTCCGGACCCGAGCCTCCCGACATGAAGATCGTGGATCTGCCGTGTTGTGGCAAGCGAGTCACGGGAGAAACTGGTCGGTCCGAGTCGCTGCCCATTTTGCGCCGCCGAAGTCACGTTACACTTATCCGTGTCCGCTCATGATATCACATCAACCCGCATAACCGATTCGATCCAGACCTTCGAGCCTGTCGGGACGATCTGCTCCACGAGGATGAGGCAGCATTCGAGTACCAGCTCGAGCGCTTTCTCCAGTTCTGTGACACCGACCAACTGGTACATAGCGTCCTGCAGCCAGGTCCGCCGGTGCCCCTGTTGACGTGGTGCAAGGTGGGCAAAGGCCGGCAGCCGCGACGGCGACGTAGCCTTTCCATAACGAAGAGCGAAGATCTCGCCCTCCGAGACCCATCCTGCGCAGCATTCACTCGCGACCCAATCTGGTCTTCCGCTTCGGCATGGCGTTCGGTAAGCATAAGCGTGACGATGCCATCGAGGTCTTCCGTTCGGTCGTTGTTCGGCCGCTCGCCGCTGAGTCGACTCATCGCATTGGCGATGCTGCCAACATTGCATCCCCGGAGGCTCGAACCTTGCAGGCTGTACCACTCCACCGATTCCAAGTCCGAACGAGATCAATTTTCCTGAGTCACAAGTCCGTCGACAAGCCGATGGTGCGCCGGTACTACGAAGCGCTCAAAGTCCTTGGCTTCAGCCCGTGGCTCGACGAGTCCACATGCCGGCAGGCGCCAATCTTGAGCGTGAAGCTGTTTGACGGATTCGAGCATTCCTGGCGGCGGTCTTCTTTATCACGGGGCTTCAAGGACGACTCCTATCTTGCCACGGAAGTCGAATATGCCGTGCCAAAAGCGCCAAAAGGGGAAGAAGTTCGCCATCATCGCGCTTCGATATTCCAGCTCGGCCGTTGTTCCCGGCCTGCTCGGCGGTACATCTACAGAGACATTGTGAACGACTGGAAGGCTTCAAGGTGATCTTGACGCGCTCCCGATTGAGTTAGGCCCGTGCGCTGGAAGGCCGCGTGGCCGACCGAGTAGCCACGACGCCATACCTGGGAGCCGACTAGAGGGGCGACCATAGGCAGCAGGAGGAGCAAATCTGTGTCCACGACCGTCCCATTCAATCAGAGGTTTGTCATTGGGCCGTGTCCGCGCTCGATCGACAACGACGTGCCCCAAGATGCGCGAGCCGGGCTCATGAACATCCTGCGAGCGGCCGAGGATAGCCATCTCATCTTCTCCTGGGATTTCTCGCATCCGAAGCGCTCCACGCTGCCCGGAGGCTTGCAGACGAGTTCAAGAACGTCTCGTCACGTGCAATCTGCACCACTCTGGTTATGGATATGCGCTGGGACCGGGTTTATTCGTTTTGTGAACGTATATACCGTAGGTTGCAGGCATACGAGTACTATCATCAGGATGACGATAGCTGGGTTGTTGTGCATACGCTCGAAGATGCCCAGAAACAGTATTCGCTGGAACTTAATCGAACTCCTTGCCGAAGAGAATCTGGCGTACGAATTCAGCGAAGGCAAGTTCCATCGCCGCGGTCGCCCGCAAACTCAAAAAAGCGTTAACGTGTTTCAGCGATTTTGGCCGACCCCGCTACGTGTCGGTGCTAGCCTACTATCAGAAGGCGATGAATTTCTACAACAGCCGCCCGAACATTGACTCGGAAAACTGCGTCAAGGAGGCGGTGTGCGCGCTCGAAGCTTTCGTCGAAGTTCTCTTAGCAAGAAGGCTGCGAAGGACTTCGACAAAGCAGTTCAGTCGAAGCAGGGTAACCCGTCGGACCAGGTTCCACCGACCATTGCCGACAGCATCATCAAGTTGCGTGCCTTCCGTGGCAACGCCCAGGAGTCGCACACGCTGCCTTGAATGGTTACCCGGTGAGTGAGGTGGAAGCCGAACTGTGCTTGAGCTTGGTTGCGTCCTACATCACCTATCTCCACGACAAGTACCCTCCTCAGGATGAGGACTTGCCGTTCAGTCTTGTTCATCTGAGCCGGAGTAGGCCGTTGGACGGGCGTCCACTCCGCATGTTCTCCGTCCAAGGTCCCCTTTTACGGCCACAACGGCCTATGCTATCATGTCCACACCGGACGACTTGACGACGCCGCAGGCCACCTGACCATCCGGCCGCCCCGGCGCCGCCAGGGCGGCCTTTCATTGTCCATCGACTAGACCGGAGTCCACATGCCCGATTACCGCCGCAAGCTGCAAGACCTGCTCATCGAGCTTTTCCAGTTCAACGACAGCGCCGACCTGGACTTCGGCATCTACGCCATCATGAACCACAAGGCGGCCGAGATCACGGCCTTCATCGAGCGCGACCTCCTCCAGGCCGTCTCCAGCGGCCTGCAGCTCATCACCGACGCCCAGCGCGACCAGGCCGAAGCCGCCTATCGCGAGCTGGCCCGCTCGAGGCCCAGGTCGGCGACGAGTTCGTCGCTCTGGACCCCGCCGGCAACCTGACCGAAGAGGCCCTCGCGGCCCGCGGCGGCACCATGCGCGTCTCCGTGACGCCTATCAGAACGCCAAGGCCGCTGTCGACGCCGCCCGCCAGTCCGCCGACCTCGAGGCCCGCGTTAACAACGACCTCTACCGTTTCTTCGCCCGCTATTACGATGACGGCACTCCGTCAGCCAGCGCCGTACGGCGCGGCCGAGAAGTACGCCATCCCCTACAACGGCGAGGAAGTCACCCTCTATTGGGCCAACTACGACCAATACTACGTCAAGTCCGGCGAGACCTTCACTGATTACCGCTTCCAGCTCCCCGAAGGCATCGGTTTCCCGCCCGCCGCCGTCGCCTTTAAGCTCCGGGCCGCCTCGGTTGCCCAGAACAACACCAAGGGCGACAAGCGGTCCTTCATCCTCGCCGGCGATACCCCTGTTGCCTGGGACGCCGCCGCTCGCGTGCTCACGGTCGGCTTCGAATACCGTCCACTGACGGACGAGAAGAAATGGGCCGGCACCCAGAAGCAGCAGGCGCCTCAACGGCGACGCGGAGAAGCGGATCCTTGCCGCGGCGCCGGACGCCGGCTGCTCGCCGATCGTCTCGGTGCGCTGGGAGGGCGTCAAGGGCAGGAGCGCACCGCGGCTCGCCCGCCACCTGGCGCGCTACACCGCCAAGAACACCCGCGACTACTTCATCCACAAGAACCTGCAGCGCTTCCTCGAGCGCGAGCTGGACTTCTTCCTCAAGAGCGAATCCTCCCATCGAGGACCTCGACTGGACCCAGCCCGGCGTCGTCCGAACGACCGCCGCCCGGGTCGAGACCATCCGGCTCATCGCCGGCCGCATCATCGCGTTCCTTGCCCAGATCGAGGAGTTCCAGAAGCGCCTCTGGGAGAAGCGAAAGTTCGTGGTCAGAGCGACTGGTGCGTCACGCTTGACCGTGTTCCCGAGGAATTGTACGAGGAGATCGCCAAAAACGAGCGTCAGGTTGTCGAGTGGGTGTGGCTTACGCTCTCAGCCCGGCGACCAGCCCGGCCTCTTCGGCCCCAACGGTCCCCTGCGGCGCAGTGGAGTTTCTGCGGCAACATCAGACGATGATGGTGGACACGGCCTTCTTTGACGAGGATTTCAAGGGCCGACTGCTTGCGTCGTTCGACGATCTTGATTCCGCTTTTTGGGCTTACTCGTGCACTCAGAAAACTATCAGGCTCTCCAACTGCTCACTCCTCAACAGCGTGGTCATGTCCAGACGATCTACATCGACCCACCCTATAACACCGGAGACGGCGACTTCCCCTACAAGGACGACTTCTATCATTCTTCGTGGCTTGCCATGCTCTTTGACAGGCTCGCACTAGGCCGGGAGCTGCAAGCAGACACCGGCGTTCTGGTCGCCAGCATTGACGATGTCGAGGTTTCTCGCCTCACGACTCTGCTCAACCTGATTTACGGTGAAAACAACGACCTGGCCGTCTTGGTCTTCGACCGCAATCGCAAGAATGATGCCACGTTCTTTTCTGTTGGGCACGAGTACATGCTGACTTATGCAAAGGACCGTCAGCTCTTGCTCCAGCGGGGGATCGAGTTCCGCGAGCCGAAAGAAGGGATAGACGATGCGCGGAAGCTCTTCGCACGGCTGCGTAAGCAGCATGGTAAGGCTGGGAGGCCATCCGCAAAGCCTGGATAGCATGGTTTGATACCATGCCTGGATCGGACACGAGACGGAGGCTGGCCCGCTATTCAAAGGTTGGACCAGGTGGACCGTACCGCGACGAGCCGATATAAGCTGGCCTGGTGGCGGTGGCCCTCGATGATGTCAATCATCCTGCGACAGGAAAGCCCGTTAGGGTTCCGTCCAGGGGCTGGGTCTACCCTACCGTCGAACGGTTTTGGGAGGTCTATCGCCAAGGCAAAATCGAGTTCGGACCTGATGAAACGAGCATTCCTCGACCGATTTCACGGCTCTTCGATGGCGACGGCCAGGTGATGCCCTCGGTCTTCTACAGCTACGCGCAGTCTGCAGCCCGGAGTAACATGGTATCTCATGGGGGAGAGGTCCTTTGACAACCCTAAGAACTGGCGTGATCTGTGGAGACTAGTTCGCTATTTGGGGAGTCGGACAAGCACCGTGCTGGATTATTTCGCAGGTTCGGGGTCGACGGCGCATGCGGTGATGGCCCTCAATTCGTCTGACGAGGGCAAACGACACTACATCATGGTCGAAATGGCTGACTATTTCGATACCGTGCGAAAACCCCAATTCAGAAGGTCGTGTATGCCGCGGACTGGCGCGACGGCAAACCCGTCGCCGGCAGCCCGGGCCAGTCGCACATGTTCCAGTACATCCGCCTGGAAAGCTACGAGGACACGCTGAACAACGTCCGCTTCCGCCGAGCAGAAGGAGCCGGGCCTGCTCGAGGCCTTCGACGCATCCCCGACTACATCCTCCGCTACATGCTGGACTTCGAGACCGCAGGCAGCCCCAGCCTGCTCGACCCCGCGCAGTTCGAGCGCCCCTTCGACTACCAGCTGGACATCACCCGGCGACGTCACGCGCCGCACGCCGTGGACCTGGTCACCACCTTCAACTTCCTGCTCGGCCTGCGCGTGCGGACGTTCCGCCGCTTTCGCGCGCGACGGCCGCCCTGTCGTTCGTGTCACCGGCGAGGACGCCGCGGCCGCCGCGTCTGCGTGCTCTGGCGCAACATCCCGCCGCTCGAAGACATGGAGGCCGAGGGCCTGGCTGCTGGCCAGCACGCCCTGGAAGGGTGGCGAGTACGACTGCTCTACGTCAACGGCGAGTGCGCGCTGCCCGGCGCGCTGCCCATCGAGCCGGATTTCAGCGGCTGATGTTCGAGCCCGTAACCGGAACGGGAGGCTTGACCCATGCCACGACCCTGGTTGCGGCTGGAACACAGCCTCGTGCTCCTCGACGGCTACCTGCATCCCCTGTTCGGCGCGCGCGACTTCCGCGCTCAAGGAGTTGCTGGGGAGGTGCCGGAAGGCTACGACGCCGATGGCCGCTCCTACATGGCGAGCCGCTTCATCGCTCTGCAGCGCTTCTTGCCCACGCCCCGCCTGGCCCAGGCCAATATCGATTGTACGACGACAACATCAAGCGCCACCTGGACCGATCAACGCCGCCGGCCGGCCGGCGAGAACATCGTCCTCAAGTACTTCCAGTATCTTGCGCTCTGCTCTACACCGAGCACTTCCTGCACCGCTACTTCCTGGATCGCGCCAGCTTTCTGGCCGACCTGAACGCGCTCGTGGCGCAGTGGAATGCAGGGCATCAGCCGCCGATCCGACCACTTCCCCGCCTTCACCGCGGCCGACCTGACCAAGCTGGCCTACTGGATGGCCACCGGCAGCGGCAAAACGCTTCTGCTGCACATCAACTACCTCCAGTTCCTGCACTACCACGCGCCAGGCCGGCGCGCAAACCGCTGGACAACATCCTGCTCATCACGCCCAACGCCGGCCTCAGCGATCAGCACCTGGAGGAGTTCGCCAAGAGCGGCATCCCGGCGCAGCGCTTCCGCAGCAGCGGCGGCGCCGGCCTCGACCGCAACACGGTCCAGGTGTTGGAGATCACCAAGCTCAGCGAGCGAGGCCGCGGGCCACGTACCGTCCACGTGGACAGCTTCGAGGGCAACAACCTGGTCTTCGTGGACGAGGGGCACCGCGGCGCCAGCGGCGACGTCTGGATGCGGCCTGCGCGACAAGGTCGCCGCCGAGGGCTTCACCTTCGAGTACAGCGCCACCTTCGGCGAGGCGTTCAACGGCGGCAACAAGCCGAGGACTTCGCCCAGCGCCAGAGCTACGGCAAGGCCATCGTCTTCGACTACCGCTACAAGTATTTCCACGGCGACGGCTACGGCAAGGATTACGACATCCTCAACCTGCCCCAGGGCTACGATCCGGCCTATGGCGACGTGCTGCTGATGGGCAACCTGCTGGCCTTCTACGAGCAGCTGCGGCTCTACGCCGACGCTGGGCGACGCCCTGCGGCCGTACCACATCGAGCCGCCGCTGCTGGTCTTCATCGGTCACACCGTGCAAACCGGCAAGAGCAAGAGCGACCTGACCGCCGACGACAAAGCCAGCCTGAGCGACGTGCTCAACATGGTGCGCTTCCTGCAGCGGGTGGCGACCAACGAGGACGGCTGGGCGGTCGCGACCATCGACCGCATCCTGGCCGGCACGCTCCGATCTCCGCGACGAGCACGGGCCGCGACATCTTCGCCGACAAGCTGCTGACGCCTGAACGCAGCGCCCAGCTGCCGGCCGAGGGATCTACGCCGACCTGTTGCGCCGCGTCTTTCACGCGCCGGCCCCGGCGGCCTGCACCTGGCCAACCTGCGCAACGCGCCCGGCGAGATCGGCCTGCGCGCCGGCAACAGCGACACCTATTTCGGCGTGATCAACATCGGCGACGACGCCAACTTCATGAAGATGGCCGAAGAGGCGCAGCTGGGGCTGACGATCGAGACGCGAAGCCATCCGCGGCTCGCTGTTCGGCGTCATCAACGACGCCCGACTCGCCGGTCAACCTGCTCATCGGCGCCAAGAAGTTCACCGAGGGCTGGAACAGTTGGCGGGTCAGCGCCATGGGGCTGCTGAACGTGGGCCGCAGCGAAGGCTCGGAGATCATCCAGATGTTTGGCCGCGGCGTGCGGCTGAAGGGCCGCGATTTCAGCCTCAAACGGTCGGCGGCGCTGGCCGGCACCCATCCGCCGGCATCGAGATGCTGGAAACGCTCAACATCTTCTCGATCAACGGCGACTACCTGGCCGAGTTCCGGAAGGCGCTGGAGCGCGAGGGCATCGCCGACTATGAAGAGTTCGAGGTGCCGCTCCAGTACGGCCTGTTTGACGTCGAGCAGCCGTCTCTCTTCAGCCTGCGCGTTCAGCCCGGCTTCGAATTCGCTGCGCAGCCTGCCTTTTCCGTCGCCTCAGTCGACGATGCCGGCGTGATTCCCACCATCGACTCGCCCGGCTTCAGGCCGTCTCCAGCCATGCCCCCGAGGGGCCCTCGATCGTTGAAGAACAGGCTATCTATCTCGAGGACTGGGTCCTCGACCTGCTCGACTGGGACCGGCTCTACGCCGACCTGTTCGCCTGGCGCCGCCAGCGTGGCTACACCAACCTGCTCATTGCCGGCGATGTGCCCCGCCGCATTCTGGTCGACCGCCGCTATAGTCCTTTACGCGCCTCCGTCCGCCGTCCGGCCCGACCAGCTTTGCCGACGTGGTCCGGGTGCAGGCCACGGCGCTCACCATCCTGAAGAAGTATGCCGAGCGCTTCTACGGTCAGGCCCGCAAGCGCGGCGAGATGTCGCACCTTGAGTATGAGGTGCTCGACCGCGAGCACGCCAACCTGCGTCCCGTCGCGCTTGCCGACGGCCGCCCGGGCTACGTCGTCGCGTCGAACGGCAGAAGTCCGACCTGGTCCAGGCCGTCGCCGACCTGATCGCTGAGGGCCAGCGCCTGTACCAGCAGGACGTCAAGGACCTGCCCAACGTCTACTTCGATCGCCACCTCTACCAGCCGCTGCTTGCCGAGGGCGTCTTCGAGGGCACTGAGTTCAAGCGCCAGCCGGCCATTCGCACCGTTCCCGTCGCGCTTAATCACGGCGAGGCGCGCCTGCCTCGACTCCTGCGCGACTTCCTGAAGCAGAACCCGGGCTACCTGGGCAATCGCCGGCTCTATCTGCTCCGTAACCAGAGCCGTGGCAAGGGCATCGGCTTCTTCGAGACCGACGGCTTCTATCCCGACTTCATCCTATGGGTGCTCGATGGCGTCCGCCAGCGGATCGTATTCATCGACCCCAAGGGCTTGCTCCTGCTCAAGCCCAACAACTTCGACAATCCCAAGATCCAGCTCTACCGCACCATCCAGCCGATCGCCGCCCGGCTGGCGAATCCGAACGTCACGCTCGACGCCTACCTCGTCTCGGAGGACAACGTCGAGCAGGTCCGTCCCAACTTCGGCAACTTGCATCACACCGACGCCGAGTTCGAGGCCCATCACATCCTCTTCCCCGGCGACCGCAACCTGGCCCGCAAGATCATCGGTTAGCCCGGCCGGCCGCACGCAGCGGTCATTGAGGTAGCAAAGGAGCAACCTTGAGCCAACAGGCCTCTCAACATCTTCGGGCTCCGCCGGGCAGCGGTCCCGACTCGTTCTGCCGCAGCGGGCATCGCACTGCTCATCATGCTACTGTTTCGTGGTCGCGGTCGTTATCGTCTTCGCTGTGGTCCGCTTCTCGACTGCAGGCAAAGAGCGTATTGTCGAGGTTCCTCTGGCGATCATCGGCGGCGGTCTGCTCAGCACGTGGGTCATTCTGTTTGTCGAAGACAGGCGTACGCGCCGGCCAGATTCGACCTGCTTCACGCTCTGGCCACGGAACTCAACCTAAACATTGTCTGGGCCAAGTACAACACGGGGGCCATAACCGGCGCTGGTGGCAGCGTTGCGTGGGTCCCCTTCCGGTTCGACGCATTCCTGGAGGTCCTCAAAAATCGCACAGCCATAAGCCTGTCAGACGACGTATGGGACACATCGAGCAGGCCGTCGACCGAATGCATGCCTTCAATGCGGATCGCGAGACCGTTGTATAGCCTCAGCGGGCCCAACAGCGACCCGTTGCCCGACCTCCGCCGCGCGATGAGCAGGCTCCTCGCAGGCCAGCTCTTTACTACTTCTTTCCTCTGCTCGCCGGCGACCTGCCCCACATCAAGGTGGCTAGACGCCATTATGGAACAAAACTCGACGACAATACGCTCGCCCGTCTACGGCACCAGCGGAGGTTGAACCCCGGCCCGAATCGACCGACGTGCTGGCGAGGCTGATCAAGGACGTGTGGGGAGTCTCGATAGGCTAGCGGAAGACGTAGCCAGCACCCAAAGGACTTGAACCACGATGACCGCGCCCGAGGCCAATGAAAAGAGCAGCGTCCATTAATTCTCGGTGATGCGACTGCCGAAATGGCTCGCGTCGTGAAGCAGGCTGGAATTGACGTCCGCGTGTTCGCTCCGTATCTCACTTCCGACGTTGCAGTCAGCATCCTTGCCGACGCAGATCGGGGCTCAGCCCGCGTTTACACTCTCTGGGATACGAAGCTGTTCGCACAAGGCAGCTCCTCGCTCGACGCGTTGAGGTCGCTGCTCGAGTCCGGGTTCGCTGTATATCATCTGCCAAATCTACATGCCAAGATCGTGCTCGCCGGAGAAACCGCCCTGAGCGTCGGGAGCCAGAACCTGACGGAACGAGGAAAGCAGCACGCCGAGCAACGATTGTGACGTTGGACCCGGGCGTCATCTCTGCAGCCCGGACCCACTTGGCCGACTGGGAGCACGAGGCTAATCGTATCTCGGCCGCGATGGTTGACGATCTTGCTGCCCGTCTTCCCGCCTTGTGCGAGCGGTCCGCGCACTTTGCTCGCTCAGTCGAAGAGGTCGAGGAGTTGGTTGCTGAGGTGGAACGCGCAAGGCAGAGCACTGAGGCTTTGACCCGGATACAGGAAGGGCTTGGGAACGTTCCGCTCGCGCCACGAATACATGTGTACAGTCTCCCGCCTCAATGGCCCGAGCGGTCACTACCGATCACTATTCCCGGATGATAGGAGCGACAAGCTGACCACATGGCTGGTCGAAGGGCAGGTCCAGTCCCTTGATCCCGAGCAACGGTTCGCATGCTTGAGCTTACCTGCCGGATGGGTCGGTTGGGTTCGCCTAGTTCCGGGGAGGATAACTTACGTCGGAGACTATGTTCCGACGAGAGAAGAGCAATTCGGGGATTTCACTTGTAGCGTTTCAATCAAAGCTCGGACCGCGCACCCTCGCTAGGCAACGGGAATCTGGAATTTGTCTTGCGGCCCGGTGCTTACAGTAGGACGGCTCCCACCCTCACTGTGACTGGCTTGTTCACAGTAGATGGGATTGAGTCCTCGAATGCTAGCCGATTCATCGTCGGATGCGAGTAGTATCGGCTGGTGCAGCGGGGTACGGAGGACGATCGAAGATAACAAACGTGCGTTTCGGGATGCAATGCTCAATCACGTTACCAACCCTTTCAATTACCCTCGGAAGTTCGAAGGCAGCGAGGCGGACACCTTCTTCGGACCACTCCAAAGCCGACATCGTCTTAAGCTCGTGCTTGTGCAAGGATGCCCTGTCCTCGTCGCAGAACGCCTGTAGAAGGGACGCGGTTTGGTATGATCGCCTGGGGGTTAGCCATCTTGCTGTTCGTCGTTTTGACACGTCTGTTCCACCATGCTATAGCCTGTCCGAGCCGATTGGAAGAAGTGCAAAGATAGGAGAGGTCGCTGTGACGGCGACAGTCAGTCTCGCTCAAGCCGCACAGATGCTGGGCCTGAACCGGGAAACGGTTCGCCTGCTGGTGAAGAAGGGCGAGATCAGCGCGTTCAAGAAGACGTTCGGCCGCACTTCGGCGTTTATCGTCGACCAGGACAGTGTTCTGGACTTCGACCGCCGGCGTCGGGCGCACACAGGCGCGCAGGCCCGTTAAAAGCGAATCGGCAGCGTTGGCCAACGCTGCCGATTCATGGAAACGATTGCCCCAGGGCCATCACGCACTTTGACAACCGAATATCCCAAACCTTATCACACCATCCCCGGAGGGTCCGTCCACCTTAACCAGTGGCTCATGACTTGTCCGGACTGAATGATCTTAGCCTCGCACTTGCGCGCCTTGACCACATTCATTGCCTCGTAACTGTAGTGAGTCGCCAGGGACTCGAACCCTGAACCCTCTGATTAAGAGTCAGATGCTCTGCCAATTGAGCTAGCGACCCGCGCGAACGCTCTCGTTCACACTATCCGCCATTATACGCGCGTCCGCCCTTCAGGTCAAATTACCCCCCGGTTTCTCCTCGGCCTCAATCCGGGAACTTGTACTCCTCCCGCACCGGCGCGAACGTCTCCACCACCTGGCAGGCCCCGCTCGCCCATCCGCACGCTGTGCTCCACGTCGCCCGGCACCACGTACACATCCCCCTCCTTCACCACCCGCGTCTCGCCCCCGATCGTCAGTTCCATCTCGCCCTTCACCACCATCCCGATCTGCTCGTGCGGATGGCTGTGCGGCGGGATGGCGGCATGCGGCGCCAGGTCGACCAGCGACAGCAGCATTCGTTCGCCCCAGAAGGTGCGCGTCACGATGCCGGGCAGCAGTTCCTTCGGCGTCCGCGCCGCCGAATCAAAGAAGTACGCCATGTTTCCTCCCTGTCCATGGGTTCAACCTGCAACTTGCGCTGCAACCTTCAAGCTTCAGCTCGAAACCGTGCATCCAGCCGCGGCAGGTCGACCGAGCGCAGCGCCAGCGTCACCTCCGCGTCCAGCGGCAGCTCCGCATTCAGGTGCACCGGCGTCTCCAGCGCCAGCTCGGGGATGATGAAGATGCCGTTCGCCCCCCGCCGGTCCACCAGCACCGCCTTCCCGCGCCAGCCCGGCTGCCGGCGCAGGAACGCCAGCGTCCAGTGCTTGTCCGACTGCGACTCCGCCTGCCGGGCCGCGGCCACCGGCGGCTCGATCTCGCCGATGCGCTCGATGATCTCCGCCGGCGTCAGCAGCGTCCGCCCCGCCAGGTGCAGCCGCAGCTGCTGGTGCACCACCAGGTCAAGGTAGCGCCGCAGCGGGCTGGTAGCCTGCGCGTACGCCGCCAGCCCAAGGCCCGCGTGCGCGCCCGGCGTGCTGCGGTGCTGGCTGCGCTTCATCGTCCGGCGCAGCGCGAACATGCCCGACAGCGTCTGCGGCGGCGCCGCCGGCGGGCTGTCCGGCGGCTCCTGCGTCGAGTAGGGCAGGGGGATGTCGCGCTCCTGCGCAAAGCGGGCAACCGCTTCGCCCGTCAGGATCATGCAGTTCTCGACCATCGGCGCGCCGGCAGCGTCGGGCACCGGCTCGATGCGGATCTCGCCGTCGCGCACCCGCACCTGCGTCTCGGGCAGGTCGATGTTCACCGCGCCCCCGCGCAGCGCCGGGCCTCGTAACGCACCGGCGATCGCCTGCAGCCGCGCCAGCGGCCCGCTCGCCAGCCGCTCCGTCGCTGCCTCGTAGGTCAGCCGCGTCACCCGCACGATGCTCGGCAGCACTTCCACGGCCGGTATATCCCGGCCTCCGCGTCCAGGCTGATGCCGAAGGACAGCGCGGGCGAGTACTCGCTCAGCCCGAGGCCCAGCAGCGGGGTCGTCGCGGGCGGCAGCATCGGCACGACCATCTCGGGCAGGTGCAGCGTGACGCCTCGGCCCGCGCGCCTCCAGGTCGAGCGCATCGTCCGGGCATAACGACCGCGGCGGGGTCGGCCACGTGCACCCACACCTTGCCCAGGCCCGGACCCTCTTCCCAGCTCAACGCGTCGTCCGGCGTCTCGGTCCACTGGTCGTCGATGGCGAACGCTGGCAGACACGTCAGGTCCACCCGCGCCGGGTCGGCCAGCAGCGTTGGCAGGTCGACCGGCACCGGTCGGTGGGCGGGAGGAGCGCCAGCCCCGCCCGCACCGGATGCGGATCGACCGAGTCGTCCCACGCGCCCCAGTCCAGCAGCGCTCGCGTGCGCGTTCTCCGGGCTCTCCTCCCGGCCCAGCGCCTTCAGCACCCGGCTGCGCTCCGTGCGGCCGTAGGCCAGGTCCTCGACCTCGCGCAGGTAGCGCCGGTCGTCCGCCGTCACCTTGCCCGCCTTGGCCCGCCCCAGGAACGCCTCCCACGCCGCCCGTTCCGCGGCCTCCGCCGCCCGCTGCGCCTGCGATGTGCTCGACCTCCTCGCCGGTCGCCGCCCGCACCTGGTCGCCCGCCTGCCGGAAGTACAGCGCCCTCGGCGACGAGCTGCCATGCCGCCCAGGCCGCGGCGGGCGTGAAGGCGCCGAACGCCAGCTCGGCGATCTCCGCGGACGCTGGTCGGGTCGCCCTGCAGCAGGTCCCACGCCGTCGCCACGTCGCCGGCCGCGCCGCTTCGATCTGAGCTCGGCAAGCGAGCGCAGCGGGCCGGGATGCAGCAGCGTCACGTCCTTCGGCCGCACCTTGGCGGTCTCGCCGCCCTCGATCTCGAGGGAGAGCTTGTCGCCGCTCGCGCCGGCGACGCGGGCAGGCCGGGTGCGATACAGCACCAGGCTGTTGGTAGGGATGAATGGATCGGCCATGATCTCCGTCAGCCGGGGGTGACGGCGGGCGAGCCGTCGGGTTCGTTGATTGCTTCCCACCAGGCGATGATCTCGCGGTTCGCCGGCACCTGCTCCAGCCATGCGGCCTGGGCCTCGGGGTCGGGCGTGCGGCCGGCGACCAGCAACACCCGTTGGTACGCGGCGCGGATCGCGTCGGCTGCCTCGGCCGGCCGGCCTGCGGCCCGCAGCGCGCGGGCGAGGGTCAGGTGGTAGCGCTCGACGCCGTACTGCCGCAGCCCGTGGATCTCCAGCGCGGCCTGCGCGTGCTTCAGCGCCGCGGCGCGGTCCGCTCCTGGCGAGATGCAGCTCGGCGAGCAGGCGGTGCGCGGCCGCCACGTCGTAGTTCCACGGCGCCGCGCCGCCGTACCGCGCGATGCGCGCTCTCGGTCAGCTCGACCGCCTGCGGCATCTGTTCGCAGTCGCCGAGCGCCAGCACGCCCCAGCCCCAGTGGAGCAGGACCGCCGCACGCTGCCGTGGTCAGCTTCTGGCCAGGGCCGCAGGCAGCGCGGCCGCCAGCTGCGGCCGTGCCTCGTCCACCCGTCCGGCCTCGGCCAGCATCCTGCCGTATTGCGCGAGCCGCCGTGCGTGGCCGCCTGCGGGATAATGCTCTCGGCCAGCAGGCGGCTCGATGCCGCGAGCAGCTCGGGCATCCTCGAAAGCGCCTGCTCGTACAGCCCCAGGGTGAACGCAGATCGGCGATGTAGAAACGCAGCTCGGTCGCGGCGCCAGCGTTCTGGCCCAGGTACGGCCGCTGCAGCTGGTCGTCGATCAGCGCGATGCCCGCCAGGTACTCGCCACGCCAGGCGAAGTGCGAATACGCCATGTTGCCCAGCGTGTACAGCCCGCCACCGCGGACTCGGCCGCCTCGGCCAGCGGCAGCCCGGCGCGCCAGTGCGCCTCCGCCTCCGCGCCGCGCCCCAGGTAGGCCTTGATGATGCCGAGCACGTTGTGCGCGTGGCACTCCTCGACCGGCTCCCCGACCTCCCGCGCAGCTCGAGCGCCTCCTTCCGCGTACGGCAGCGCCTCGGCAAAGCGCCGCTGCTCCATCAGCACGATCGCCAGCCGGCGCAGCCCCACGCCTTCCAGCCGCTTGTTGCCGGCCTGGCGGCTCAGCTTGACTGCCTCTGAACCGCGGCGAAGCGCGGGCTCGAACTCGCCCAGGTCGCCGAGCGTGAGCGACAGCGTCATGAGGCACGCTGCCGCCTCGCCGATCAGGCCGACCTCGCGCAGGCGGGTCGCCGCCAGTTCGAGCGCGGGCCGGCTCCGCTCGAGGTCGCCATGCAGCCGGGCGTCCATCCCGCAGCAGATCAGCGCCCGGCCCTCGCGCGCCTTGTCGCCGAGCTGGCGGGCGATCTCAACGGCCCGCTGCGCGGGCTCGCGGGCGTGCAGGTGCTCCGTGTCCAGGTCGTATTCCGCCTGCGCCAGCAGCGCCTCGAACCGCCCGCTCGTCGCGCCAGCCTCTCCGCCAGCACCAGCAGCTCGTCGACGTCGGCCTTCTGCTCCGCCCGCTGCCCCAGCACGTTGACATCTGGGCGCGCGCGAGCAGGATGTCAAATCGCTCGGGCGTGTCGCCCGGGGTCAGGTCGAGCGCGTTCGTGTAGGCCGCGAGCGCCTCCGCGTTCGCATAGACCGCCCGCGGCCGCATCGCCGGCCTGCCGGAAATGGCTTGCCGCCCGGCGTTCGTCGCCGGCCTCGACGAAGTGATAGGCCAGCGCCGCGTGTTCGCCGGGCCGCAGCGCCTCGATCACCTCGCCCACCCGCCGGTGCAGGCGCCGCCGCCGGATGCCGCTGATGCTGTCCCGCGAGCGTCGCGACGATCAGGTTGTGCAGGAAGCGGAACGCTTCCTGGTCGCTCCGCCGGCCCGCCGTCCGCGACCTCGCGCGATGATCTGGGCTGCGCTGGGCCTCCTCGAGCGCGTCGAGCAGCATGTCCTCGTCGAAGTCCCCGGCCCGGCGCAGCGTCTCGAAGTCGAACTCCCGCCCGATCACCGCGGCCAGCCGCAGCACGTCCTGCGTCTCGGGCGCCAGCTTCGCCGTGCGCGCCTGCACCATCAGCCGCACGCTCTGCGGCAGCGCCTCGCAGCACAGCTCGTCGGGAAACCGCCACTCGCCCCTCGGCCCGGCTCAGCGTCCCGTCCTCGATCAGCGTCTTGCAGACCTCTTCGATGTAGAACAGGTTGCCTTCGGTCTCGCGGTAGATCTCGTCGACAAATGCCGCGGGGACGTCCTGCTGGAACATCACGCCGAGCAGCTCGGCGGTCTGGTCGCGGTCGAACGGCTCGAGCCGGATGCGGGCGGCGAGGCGCTCGCGCGTGAAGTCCAGCAGCAGATCGTGCAGCGCCCGCGCTTCCAGCAGCTCGCCCTCGCGGTACGTCAGCACCAGGAGCATCTTCAGCCCCGTGGCGCGCGCCCGCCGCGCCAGGTGCCGGAGCAGCGCCAGCGCCGCGGCGTCGGCCCACTGCACGTCTTCGATCGCCAGCATGAGCGGGGAGGGCGGCGGCGTGCGCCCTCGCGGCGCCTGGATCACCGTCTCGAAGGCTGCCACGACGCTTTCGAAGAGCCGGGTGCGATCGCCCTCGGGCTGCGAGGCCTCGGGGAGCGCCTGCCGCAGCGAGGGCGCGATCCGCAGCAGGTCGCTCGCCACCCAGGGGGCCAGCGCGCCGCGTCGACGGCCGGATCGCCGAACACGCTCGCCCATCGCGCCGCAGCGCCTGGTCGAACGCCGCTGTACGGCGCGCCGCCCTCTGCGTAACACTCGCCGTGCAGCCAGCGCCCGCGCGACACCTCGGCCAGCGCCCGCAGCGCCCGCACGAACGGCGTCTTGCCCACGCCCGACTCCCCGGAGATGAGCAGCACGTGCGGGTAGTCCGCGGCCTGGTCCCCGGTCGCGTTCTGCCACGCCAGCCGCGCCTCGGCCAGCTCGCCGTCGCGGCCCACCAGCCGCCCGCGCACGAGCCGTTCGAGGGGCGAGAGCTCGGCCACCTCTGCCGCGGCCAGGATCAGGTCGGTGCTCTTGCGCGCGATCCGTTCCAGCGTGCGCTCGACCTCGGCTGCCGTCTGCGGCCGGTCCTCGGGCTGCTTGCTCATCAGCCGCATGATCAGCGCTTCGAGCGCGGCGGGGATGCCCGGGTTGAACGTGCTGGGCGGGACCGCGGGCGCGTGGAGGTGCTGCGCGATCACGGTCAGCGGATCGTCGCCGGCAAACGGCAGCCTGCCCGCGGCCAGCTCGTACAGCATGACGCCGAGCGAGTACAGATCGGCCCGGCCGTCCAGCTCGCGGCCCATCGCCTGCTCGGGCGGCATGTAGTAAACGGTCCCGGTCAGCCCGCCTTCGGTGGTCTGCCGCGACTGCCAGCGGAGCGCGCCAGGCCGAAGTCCGTCAGCTTGACGCGCAGCTCGCCCGGTGTCCCCGTTGGCCCGCCGGTCCGTCAGGATGACGTTCTCCGGCTTCAGATCGCGGTGGATGATCCCGTGCTCGTGCGCGTGGCTCAGCGCGGCGCACACCTGCCGGCTGACCTCGACCAGCTCGTCGATGCTCGCGGGCTTCCGCTCGTACAGCGAGACGCCCGAGAGGAGCTCCATGACGATGAAGGGCGCGCCGTCCGCCTCGCCCGCGTCGTAGAGCGTGACGATGTTCGGGTGATTGAGCTTCGCAACCGCCTGCGCCTCTCGCAGCAGCCGCGCCCGGCCCTGCGTGCCCAGCCCCGCCTTGTTCAGCAGCTTCACCGCGACGTCGCGGCCGAGCAGCAGGTCATGGCCGCGGTACACCACGCCCATGCCGCCTTCGCCCAGGGCCGCATCCAGCCGGTAGCGATTGTTGAGCACGGCACCGATCATGACACCCTCTTGATCCCCACGACGGTCACGTCGTCGTACGGGGCCGCCGGCCCGATGAAGCCCTGCCAGCGCAGCCGTCAGCGCCTCCAGTACCTGGCTCGCCTGCCGCCCCCCGCCGCGACGCCAGCAGGCTCCGCAGCCGGTCCTCGCCGTAGAACTCGTCCGGGTCGCGCCGGCAAACCGCCTCCGTCACGCCGTCGGTATACAGTAGTACGAAGTCGCCCGGCTCGAGTTGCACCTGCCCCTGCCGGTACGCCGCGCTCTCGTCCAGTCCGAGGAGCGGTCCGGTGAGGGCCAGCTCGGCCATGCCGCCCGAGCCCGCGCACGAGCAGCGCGGGGTTGTGGCCGGCATTGACGTAAGTCAGAACGCCCGACGCGTCCGCCTCGGCATAGAAGAGGGTGACGAACATGCCCCCGGTCGCGTCCTCGCAGATCAGCCGGTTGGCCGCCGCGATGCCCTCCGCGGGCGAGGCCGCGCTTGCCAGGCTCGCCCGGAGGATGCTGCGCGAGAGCGCCATGAAGAGCGCGGCAGCCATGCCTTTGTCCGCCACGTCTGCGACCAGCGCGCCGGCCCGGCCCGGTCCCAGCCGGATGAAGTCGAAGAAGTCGCCGGCGACCTCGCGCGCGGGCTGCCAGTGCGAGGCGAACTCCCAGCCGGGCACGACCGGCGCCTCCTGGGGCAGCAGCCACGCCTGCAGCTCGCGCGCCATCTGCAGCTCGCGCTCGAGCCGGCCCTTCTCCACCGCGGCCTGGTACAGCCGCGCGTTTTCGATGGCAATCGCCGCGCTCGACGCGATGGCGGTGAGCAGTTCGAGGTCGGCCGGGGTGAAGATCCCGGCCTGCAGCCGGCTGTCGACATAAATGACGCCGGTGTTCTGGTCGCGCACGACCAGCGGCGCGCACAGGATCGAGCGCAGCCCGAGGGTGACGACCGACTGCCGCATGGAGAAGCGGTCGTCCTGCTGCGCGTCGGACGACAGCAGCGGCCTGCCCTCGGCCGCCACCCGTTCGATGACGCCCCGCGACACCTGGAAGCTCGGGTGGTCGATCGTGCGCTGGTCCATCCCGCGGGCCACCTTGAACGACAGCTCGCCCGCGCTCGTCGCGGAGCATGACGAAGCCGCGCTCGGCGTGGACCGCGGCGATCACCTCGTCCATCACCCGGCTCAGCACCTCGTCCAGGTCGAGCGACGAGTTGAATTGCTGCGCCAGGCGGGCGAGCAGGGCCAGGCGCTCGGCGGGGAGGTTGGGCGCGAGGGTAGGCCATGGGGATAATATACCATAATTCCCGCTGCATTCACCTTATGGTACGATGCCCCCCATGCGAATCGCTCTCCTGGCGCCCTTTGGCTTGCGCGGCAAAGGGCACCGCCCGCGCCCGGACCCTGCCCCTGGCGCACGCCCTCGCCCGCCGTGGGCACACGGTCGCCGTCTTCATCCCGCCCTACGACAGCATCGAGGATGCCGGCAACGCTGGCGCGACGCAGGCGTCGAGGTCGTCCACCTCAACCTTCCCCCGGGCGGCAGAGCGCGCCGTGGCACTGGCAGCTCGGCTGGCGCCTGTACGCGGCCGCCGCCCGCTGGCATCCCCAGGTGGTCCACGCTTTCAAGCCGAAAGGCCCGTCCGGCCTCGCCGCGACCATGTTCTGGACCCGGCGACGCGGCGCCCAGCCCCGCCTCGTCGTCGACTCCGACGACTGGGAAGGCCCGGGCGGTTGGAACGACAACCCGGCCGCGGGCTATTCCGAGGGTCAGAAGCGCTTCTTCGCCTGGCAGGAGAAGTACGGCCTCTCCCATGCCGACGCCTGGACCGTGACCAGCGCCTGCCTGCGCGACCGCGCCATCGCCCTCGGCGCCCGCCCCGCCGACGTCCACGTCCTCCACAACGGCATCCCGACCTCGAGACCTCCGAGGTTCCCGCAGTAACCTCCGAGGTCTGCCGGAAACCTCGGAGGTCTCGCGCCGCGATTCGGACATCCTCCTCTACACCCGCTTCGCCGGCGTCCGCCCCGAGGACGTCCTCGACGTCTGGCGCCGCGTCCGCGAGGCGAACCCCGCCGCCCACCTCACCATCGCCGGCAAGGGCCTCCAGGGCGAGGAGCACCAGTTCGACGGCCTGCCCGGCGTGACCGTCGCCGGCTGGCTTGAACCGCAGGATCTGCACCAGGTCCTGGCCCGCGCCGCCGTCGCGATCGCGCCCTGGGCCAACACCGCCGCCAACCGCGCCCGCCACAGCGCCAAAATCCTCACTCTCATGTCGGCCGGCGTCCCGGTGGTCGCCTACGACGTCGGCGAGATGGCCGTCACGCTGGGCGACGCGGGCGTCCTGCGTTCGGCCCGGCGATGCGGCTGCCTTCGCGTCGGCGGTCATCTCGCTCCTCGCAGACGAGGAGCGCCGGGCGCGCCTGGCCGCGTGCGCCCGTCAGCGGGTTCACGAGCAATTCAGCTGGGATGTGCTGGCCGGGGTTGCCCTTTCGGCCTACGGGGGTTAGCTGCGTTGAGGGAAAGATCGTCGGTATCGGAAAACAAGTGGCTGCGCTGGGTCGCGGTCCTCGCCTGGATGGGCCTGATCTTCACCCTGTCCGCGCAGCCCCGCCTGCCCCACGTGGTCGGCTCGCTGAGCGATCAGCTCCAGGACGTCCTCGGCCACTTCACGGTATACGCGGTCCTCGCCGCGCTCCTGTACTGGGCGCTTGCCGGGGTCGGCGCATCCAGGCCCGCGCTCTTCGCCCTGCTGATCGTCCTGCTCTACGCCCTCAGCGACGAGTTCCACCAGTCGTTCGTGCCCGGCCGCAACCCGGACGTGTTCGACGTCATGACGGACGTCGCCGGCGCGGCCGTGGCCCTGCTCCTCATCAGGTGGCGCCGTTCTCGTCGGAGTCGTCCTCCTCGCTCCTGAACGCCGCGCCCTCCACGCCTTCGATCGTAATCTCGCCAAACGCCGCTTCCTGGTTCACCCGGATCGCTTGCCGCTTGATCAGCTCGAGCACGGCCAGCAGCGTTACGATGATCTCCAGCCGGTGGTGCGCCTGCGACAGGAGGCTGCGGAACGTAACCGACCTGTTCCCCGCCGTGATCTCCCGGATGTGTACGATCTGGTCGTGGATCGTCAGCGTGAACGGCACGACCATGCCCTGGGGCAGGTCCACTGCGGCCGGCAGCGCGGCAAACGCCAGCCGGGCCGCGGCCAGCAGCTCGCTCAGCAGCCCGCCCTGGGGGTCGAGCCGCGCTTCGAGCTCGGGCGGCGGCGCCGCTCGCAGGTAGGTCCGCAGCCCCGCCTCCTCGATCGCTCGCAGCGTCTGCGCGGCCTCCTTGAAACGCTTGTATTCCCGCAGCTGGGCCGCCAGTGCCTCCGCCGGGTCGATGCCGTCGTCGTCCTCGGCCGGCGGCCGCGGCTGGGGCAGCAGCAGCCGCGACTTGATCCAGACCAGCTTGACCGCCACCACCAGGAAGTCCGCGAGGTCGCCCGCCTCCACGTCGTCCATCTGCCGCACCATGGCGAGGAACTGGTCCGCCACCTGGGCCAGCGAGATCGCGCTGATGTCCAGCTTCTCGCGCTCGATCAGCTGCAGCAGCAGGTCGAGCGGCCCCTCGAAGGCGGGCAGCTGCACCCGGTACGCATCGTCCCGGTTGAAGGTCGACATCAGCCCTTCAGCCCCCGCGCCCGCCGCTCCTGCGGCAGCAGGCTCGCGTACAAGAAGCGGAAGGTCGGCACGGGCACGCGGTGCGCGTCGCCCTTCCGCACCACCACGCCGATCATCGATTCCAGCTCCGACGGCCTGCCGTCTAGGATATCGCGCTGCATCGATGCGGTGATGTGCGGCGCGAGCCCGTCGCAAAAGGCCGCGTCTTGCCCGGTTCCTCCGGCAGCCGCACGCCCTCTGCCTCGGCCACGGCCACCACCTCGCCGATCGCGGCGTGGAGCACGGCCCGCGTTTCCGGGACCGCGTTGATCTGCGCCCGCCTGCGCCCGTGTCACCGCGCCCACGCCGCTGAACGGAGCGATGAACGCAAACTTGGTCCACCGCGCCGCCTGTATGTCTGTCGATGCCTCTGCGGTCGCGCCGGCCGCGGCCAGCGTGTCGACGAGCTCTTGCACCCGGGCGGTCACCGTGCCCCGGTTCGGGCTCCACGGCATCTCGCCCACCACCACCCGGCGGAACGGGCTCTCCTGCCGGATCACGCCCGGCGCCGCGATCATGCTGCCCACGTAGCACAGTCCGCCCAGCACGTGCTGCTCCCCGACGATGGCCCCCGTGCGCTCCGCCGCATCCACGCCGTTGTGCAGCGGCACGACGACCGTCTCAGGCCCCACGAGCGGCCTCATCGCCCCGGCCGCCTCGTCCAGCTGGTACGTCTTGGTCGCGAAGAGCACCACGTCCACCGGCCCCACCGCCCTCGGGTCGCCGTCGCCTGCGTGTGTTCGATCCTGAAATCGCCGTGGACGCTCTCGACGCGCAGCCCATCGCGGCACAGCGCCTCCAGGTGCTTGCCGCGGCGCGATGAACGTCACGTCTTCGCCGTTCCTCGCCAGCAGGCCGCCGAAGTAGCCGCCGACCCCGCCGGTCCCCATCACCGCGATTCGCATGCGTTCCTCCCTTCGCCCCAACCTCTCAGACTTCGTGCGGCGTCTTGTCGCTGTAACATAGAGCGCTGCGATCAGCCCGGAGAGGAGGCTGCTGGACCACCTTTCGCCCTCCAAACCCCCCACTGGAATACCCCCCACATCAATCCCGCCCCCCCGGTGTAGATTCAGTTGCGAATTATCCTGGCAAGGAGTATGAAGCATGTCAACAGAACAGAACAAGGCTGTCGTTCGCCGCTTTACCGAGGAGGTGCTGGGCGGCCGCAATATCGGGCTGGCCGACGAGCTGCTGGCGCCGAACTACACGAACAGCATGACCGGCTCCGACATCGCCAAGTTCAAGGGCTTCGTCGCCGGGTTCAACTCCGCCCTGTCCGGCCTGCACTTTGAAATCGAGGATTTGGTGGCCGAAGGGGATGCCGTGGTGTCCCGCTGGACCGCTCAGGGGACCCACACCGGTTCGATGATGGGCGAGTCGCCCACCGGGAAGCAGATCGCGATGCGCGGCCTGACCTATTACCGTCTCGCCAACGGCAAGATCGTGCAGGATGACCCCGTTACGACGCCAGACCTGATGCAAGCGCTCGGCATCCAGATGCCCGCCCAGCCCGCCGCCTGACAGACCAACCGACCTGAACTCGGACAACCGTCCGA
Organism: uncultured Chloroflexia bacterium; assembly: GCA_963800615.1. Classification (GTDB taxonomy): domain Bacteria; phylum Chloroflexota; class Anaerolineae; order CG2-30-64-16; family CG2-30-64-16; genus JALOOB01. Next base: position 226,091 of record CAWDBO010000001.1, on the reverse strand, counting down.
CCTGCACGTCTGCGGGGACGAGGCGATAACGGGATATCATAAAGATCATCCCCCCATCCCCTAATCCCCGCAGCCCTCCGTCCTCACCCCCCGCTACCCCTTCGCCAGTTCCCCCAGCGCCCTCCACAGTTCCACGCTCGGCTTCCGCTCGATCGATCCCAGCCGGAAGAAGGCCATCACGTGCGGATTGCGCTTCCGTAAGGAAACCCGCTCCACGTGCACGCCGTACGCGGCCGCAAACGCCCGCGCCTTCTCGCACGTCGCCTCGTCCAGCACCCCCCGCATCCCGAAACCCAGCCCGCCGCTCAGTTCCTGCCAGATAAACGGCTGCCCCGGCGCTCCCCGGCCGGCGGCTTCGCCGCCGCATCGTCCAGCGTCTTTCGCAGCGCGCCAGCCAGCGGCACGATCTCGAACTCGCGCGCCGGCATCAGCCGGAGATTCGCGCGGATCGACGCCAGGTCATGCTTCCCGTGCAGCCGCTCCCACAGCCACAGCGGCGCGAACTCGCGTGTGAGGAAGTAATAGGAGATGATCAGGTCGCGGTACGGTGCCCGCGTTTCCTGCACCACCGCCTCCGCGCCCGCGCTGATCGTCTTACCCCAGCGCCACGCCACCCGCCCCCCGAGCGAGCCCAGCCCCGCCTGGATCCAACCCCCGATCCGCTTCGTGCGCTGCCGGTTGAGGTACTGCCCGCCGAGGTATCCGCCGACCAGGAGAATGAGAGCCAGCCACATCACGCGCTCCACCGGCGTGTTAGGCATCCAAGATTGCATACCAGAGGTCCTTCCGAGTGTGAGATGTAACTCGAGCAGGACGCGAGTATACCACACCCCGCGGATCGCGCGGCAACTCGCCCTGCCGGAGGCCGCCCCCTCCCCATCCCGGCATCGCTCGATGCCCGGCCTCTCATGCAGCCCCCTGCTCGCCGCGCCTGCGCCCATCAACATCTGTTGCTGGGTATGTCTGAAACCTCGGATTTGAGGGATCTTCGGGATTGGTGGGACTTGCCATATCTTCCCGGCATGCGCATCCGGTTATGCGACGCCTTCCTGCTGCCCGCACACCCTCGCACTATTCAAAAGCAGCCGCTTTCGTTGACACCGTCCGGTCGTGTGATAGACTCACCCTGACAAAACGCATACAAGCTGGAAGAACTGCGCGAGAGAGCGCTCGTCCGGTAGGACGCCCGTCCCACCGTAACGAGCCACCGAAGGGGCACGCCGTCTGGGCCGCCGGGCCGGGCCGGCCAATCTCTCAGGTCACCACATCGCGCCGGGACAGCACTCTGGAAAGATCACCTCACCCCCGCGTCTCCCCCTCCCCTGAACCGCGTTCAGGGGAGGGGGTCGGGGGGAGAGGTCACCGATGGGGCAAGCCAACGTGGGCAATCTCTCAGGTCACCAGACAGAGACGGAAGCCGGGCAGCCCTCTGCCCGTGTCTTCCGTCTCTTTGTTTAACCCGTTAAGAAACCAGGTTTCTGTCAGAAACCTGGTTTCTCCAGCCCAGCAACACCATCAGGAGGACATCATGGCTTACAAGTTCGACGCCAAGGCCCGGTACGCGAAGTCGCACGAGTGGGTGCGCATGGAGGGCGACGTTGCAGTCATCGGCGTGTCCGACTACGCCCAACACCTGCTCTCCGATGTCGTCTACGTCGAGCTGCCCGAAGTGGGCGACACCGTCACCGCCGGCAGCCGATGGGCACCGTCGAGTCGGTCAAGGCCGCGGAAGACGTCAACGCCCCCATCAGCGGCGAGGTCACCGAGGTCAACACCGAGCTCGAAGACAACCCCGAGTGGGTGAACGAAGATCCCTACGGCAAGGCCTGGCTGGTCAAGATCACCCCGAGCGACGCCGGCGAGCTCGACGGTCTGATGGACGCGACGGCCTACGAGGCCTTCGTGCAGGAAGAGGAAGAAAAAGGCGGACACTGATATGGACTATATTCCGAACACTGACGCCGACCGCGAGGACAATGCTCAAGGTCGTCGGCGTCGAGTCAGTGGCGGACCTGTTCCGCGACGTGCCGGAGCAGTTCCGCTTCCCGAAGCTCGAGCTTCCGCCCGCGCTCACCGAGATGGAGATGCTGCAGGAGCTCCAGGCGCTGGCGGACGAGAACGACGACCTGAACCACCTGGCGTGCTTCCTCGGCGCGGGCGCGTACAACCACTTCGTGCCGAAGGTCGTGGACTCCATCATCTCCCGCGGCGAGTTCTACACGGCCTACACGCCCTACCAGCCCGAAATCAGCCAGGGCACGCTGCAGGCGCACTTCGAGTACCAGTCCATGATCACGGCGCTGACCGGCATGGAAGTCTCGAACGTGTCGCACTACGACGGGGCGACCGCGGTCGCCGAGGCGGTCATCATGGCGCTCCAGGTCGGCCGCTACAAGCGCTGCAACGTGATCCTCAGCCCCACGCTCAACCCGCAGTACCGCGAGGTCGTCCACACCTACACCCAGGGCATGAGCATCACCACCATCGGCGAGAACGCGCCGCTGGGCGACCTGGACGCGCTTGCCGCCCTGGTCGACAAGGACTGCGCCTGCGTCATCGTGCAGAACCCCGACTTCCTCGGCCGGCTCTACATGCCGTCCGAGATGCAGGCGCTGGCCGACAAGGTCCATGCGGCCGGCGCCCTCCTCATCGTCGCCGTCGACCCGATCAGCCTGGGCCTGTTCACCCCGCCCGGCCAGTACGGCGCGGACGTGGCCTGCGGCGAGGGCCAGCCGATGGGCAACCCGACTCGAGCTTCGGCGGCCCGTACGTCGGCTTCTTCTCGATGAAGACGGGCGAGGTTCGCAAGTCGGCCGGCCGCATCGTCGGCCAGACCGTCGACGTGGACGAGGAGCGCGGCTTCGTGCTCACGCTCAGCACCCGCGAGCAGCACATCCGCCGCGAGAAGGCGTCGAGCAACATCTGCTCCAACCAGGCGCTGAACGCCCTGGCCGCCGGCATCTACATGGCCGCGATGGGCAAGCACGGGCTGCAGAAGGCCGCCGAGCTGTCCTACCACAAGGCGCATTACGCCGCCAGCCTGATCGACAAGCTGGAGGACTACGCGGTCAAGAGCGACGGCCCGTTCTTCAAGGAGTTCGTCGTCCAGTGCCCGCTGCCGGTGGCCGAGATCAACGAGCGGCTGATGGACGAGTGGGGCATCCTGGGCGGCTACGACCTGGGCCAGGATTACCCCGAGCTGAAGGACCACATGCTGGTCTGCGTCACCGAGATGAACAGCCGGGCCGAGATCGAGGCGCTGGCCGAGGCGCTGGCCGACATCGCGTCCCGCCTGCAGGACGACCTCGAAGGCCAGGACCAATTAGACGACATCGAGGAGGTGGCGTGATGGGCGAGCCGCTGATTTACGATATCTGCCGCGCGGGCCGCAAGGCCGTCCACCTGCCCGACGTCGACGTGCCCGAAGCGCCGCTGCCGCAAGAGGCGCTGCGCGACAACCTGCCGCTGCCCGAGGTGTCCGAGGTCGACCTGGTGCGCCACTACACCCGGCTCAGCCAGATGAACTACTCGATCGACACCGGCTTCTACCCGCTCGGGTCGTGCACGATGAAGTACAACCCGAAGGTGAACGAGTTCGCCGCCCGCATGCCCGGCTTCGCCAACCTGCACCCGCTGCAGGACCCGGAGACGGCGCAGGGCGCGATGGCGCTGATGTACAACCTGCAGGAGATCCTGGCCGAGATCGCCGGCTTTGCCGCCGTCACGCTGCAGCCCGCGGCCGGCGCGCACGGCGAGCTGACCGGCGTGCTGATCATGCGGAAGTACCTCTACGACCAGGGCGAGACGCAGCGCGACGTCATCATCGTCCCCGACTCCGCGCACGGCACCAACCCGGCGACGACGAGCATGTCCGGCCTGAAGGTGGTCGAGGCCCCGTCCGACGCCCGCGGCAACGTCGACCTGGACGCGCTCAAGGCGCTGATCGCCAAGCACGGCGACAAGCTGGTCGGCCTGATGCTGACCAACCCGAACACGCTGGGCCTGTTCGACGAGCACGTGACCGAGGTGCTGCGGCTGGTGCACGAGGCCGGCGGCCTGTGTTACGGCGACGGCGCGAACTTCAACGCGATCCTGGGCATCGCCAAGCCCGGCCAGGTCGGGTTCGACGTCATGCACTACAACCTGCACAAGACCTTCTCGACGCCCCACGGCGGCGGCGGCCCGGGCTCCGGCGCGGTCGGCGTCGCCGCGCACCTGGTCGACTACCTGCCCGGCCCGATCGTCGGCAAGACCGACGACGACTACTTCGAGTGGGTCATGCCCGCGAAGAGCATCGGCCGGGTGAAGGCCTTCTGGGGCAACTTCGGCATCCTCGTGCGCGCGTACACCTACATCCGCATGCACGGCGCCGAGGGCCTCCGCGCGATCAGCGAGAACGCAGTGCTGAACGCCAACTACATCCAGGCGCGCCTGCGCGGCGTCTACCCGATCCCGCACGGCGACCGGACCTGCATGCACGAGTTCGTCGCGCAGGGCAAGCTCGACGGCGCGCCGGGGATCAACACCATGGACATCGCCAAGCGGCTGATGGACTACGACTTCCACCCGCCGACGGTGTACTTCCCGCTGATCGTGCCCGAAGCGATCATGATCGAGCCGACGGAGACGGAGAGCAAGGAGACGCTCGACGCCTTCTGCGACGCGATGATCCAGATCGCGCAGGAAGCCCGCGAAACGCCCGAGCTGCTCAAGACCGCGCCGCACAAGGCGCCGGTCAAGCGGCTGGACGAGGTCCGCGCCGCAAAGGAAATGCACCTCTGCTACGCGCCGGGCTGCAACTGAGTGTAAGCAATAGAAACCGGGTTTCTGCCAGAAACCCGGTTTCTTCTTTGCATTAGGATTTGGGCCTGAGTTTGCTGTAGCTAACGATCAAAGACGAACGATCCGTATCGACCTCCCTGACCGTCTCCATCTCGGCAAGTTCCTTCGTATATCTGCCGACCCAAGCGTTCACTACGTACTTCGTCAACTCGGCTTCCAGATCTTGGTAGCACGCCAGCAGCGCCCCGTCTTCCTGGATTATCTCGAAGACATCCAGTATCACGTCCTCACCGTATGGCCGCGGTACTTTGTTGAGCACGTCCCGCGCCAGCACCTCGACCCTTGCCGTTTTTCGCTCTGGCATGAATCCCTCCCCGATATAGACTACATTTACGGACTATGGCTATCCCACTGCAGCCAACCGCCGCCTTCCCGATCCCCTTGTGCGGCATCGAGCTGCTCATAGGCTTCTTGAGCGATCTGAAAGTCCTCGATCGTTTCAAGCCATTCTATGAGAGCCTCCCAGTCTTCAGCACTCAGCACCGCGAGCCTTTTTCCGCCCGCCGTCACGAACTGCACCGACTGCAGCACTTCAAGTCCGCTCATGGTCTTCGCTCCTACCTCGCAATTCTAGACTAAGGCGCAGGGTCAGGCAAGCTTGCTGTGTGCGCGGGAAGTTCCCGTCTGGTTATGCACTCCTGCTATGATACAATGAAACCGAGTTAAGAGATGCCTGAACTACCTGATCTCGAGATCATCCGCGAATACCTTGCCCCTCGCCTGCCCGGTGCAACCATCACCTCGGCCGACTCCCCGCGGCCGCTGATCGTTCGCAACCTGCTCGGCGCCGACCTCACCAGCACGCTGGGCGGCCAGCGGTTCGCCGGAGTAGCTCGCCGCGGCAAGTTTCTCATATTCTCTCTGGACGACGGCGTCTTCATGGCAATTAACCCCATGCTCGCGGGACGCATCCGCTACGGTCCGCCACTCGGCAAGAGGCGGGTGCGCGATGGGCTGGTGCTGGCGCTGGATAACGGCATGGAACTGCGGTACCACGACCCGAAGGACATGGGGAAGGTATACATCACCGCCGACCTGAACCAGGTCCCGGCATCGCCGGGATGGGGCCGGAAGCCGATGATCCCGAGCTAACGCTGGAGGCCTTTCGCGAACGGCTTCGGAAGCACCAGGGCGAGATCAAGGGCGTATTGACGAACCAGCAATTCGTCGCCGGGATCGGGAACGCGTACGCCGACGAGATCCTGTGGTGCGCGGCGATCTACCCGATGCGCCGCCGCGCGAGCCTGAGCCCCGAGGAAGTCGACCGGCTCTACAACTGCATGCGGATCGTCTTGCAGCGGGCGATCGAGACCCTGCGCGAACGGGTGGGCGACAACATCGATGTCGAGATCCGAGACTTCCTCGCCATCCACGGGAAAGAAGACGAAGAGTGCCCGCGCTGCGGCGGCCGGATCAGCACCATCACCTACGAGCGGTCCACCACCTACTTCTGCCGCAACTGCCAGCCTGGCTTGATGGTGAACAAGGGGCGCAAGCTCGAGCTGCCCTAGGAGGCCCCAGAAGCACCGCGTTTACTTCTGCACCCGGTAGCGCAAATGCACCGTGCCGCTGGCGAAGCGATGCTCGTCTAGGAGCTCGAGCCTCAAGAACACGCCGCGCGGAAGGCCCGGCTTCCCACCTCCGACAAGGATGGGGATGACATACAGCCTCACCTCGTCCACCAACCCCGCCTTGAATGCGTGCGACGCCAACTCAGCCCCGCTTACCGATACATCGCGGGCTGACGATTCGACCAGTCGCCGAACGGTTTCGGGGTCGAAGCTCCGCTCGAGGCGCGTCTTGGTCGTGACCGGGGACTGCAGGGTGCTGGTGTAAACAATCTTGTCGGCGGACTGCCAGATGTGGGCGTACTCGGCCGTGAGCGGCGAGAACGCGGCGAGGGATGGATCCGTCTCCCAGACCGCCATGGTCTCGTAGATCCGGCGGCCGTAGAGATACGTGCCCACCCCCCGCTCGGCGTCGTTAATATGCCTGTGGTATTCCTCATCCGGTTCAGTCCATTCGAAGCTGCCGGTCTCATCTTCGATGAAGCCGTCAAGTGAGACGTTCGACGTGTAGATCAGTTTTGCCATGATGCTCCTCGCTCAGTACGTTCTCCTCAGTAACGCACTAACCCGCACGATAAGCTGCAAAGCGCATGACAATTCACGGCAGTCCGGCGCAATTGCCGCCCGAGTAGAATCAGGGCCCATATTTGATTTCTCTGACGTTTTCGGCTAGAATATAATTACTGAATTGTCAGCCGCGGCGTCTCGCGGGCTGACTTTTTTGTGAGCGCCTAGCGGCGCAAAGCGTCTGCGAGAGACGCCGGGAGCTTTTGACTGGCTTCCGGCGTTTTTGGATTAAGGCAGCCGGGAACGGACCAAGGTGAAGCATGCAGGTTAAACGAGAAGACATCCGCAATATCGCCATCATCGCGCACGTCGATCACGGCAAGACCACTCTGGTCGATGCCATGCTGAAGCAGTCGCGCGTTTTCCGCGACAATCAGAACGTGCCCGAGCGTGTGATGGACTCGAACGACCTGGAGCGCGAACGCGGCATCACGATCCTGGCGAAGAACACCGCCGTGCGCTACGGCGGCATCAAGATCAACATCGTGGACACGCCCGGCCACGCCGACTTTGGCGGCGAGGTCGAGCGCGTCCTGAACATGGTCGACGGCGTGCTGCTGCTCGTCGACGCGGCCGAAGGCCCCATGCCGCAGACCCGCTTCGTGCTGCGGAAGGCGCTCGAGCTGGGCCGCCGCGCGATCCTCGTCATCAACAAGGTGGACCGCAACCACGCCCGCCCGTCCTGGGCCGTGAACGAGGCATTTGACCTCTTCATCGAGCTGGGCGCGACCGAAGAGCAGGCCGAGTTCCCGCGTGATCTATTGCCATCGCGACCGCGGGCCAGGCCGGCACTGACCCGGACAACCTGCAGGGCAGCCTGAAGCCGCTTTTCGACGCGATCGTCGAGTCGCTGCCCGCGCCCGACGTTGACCCGGACGCGCTGGCGCAGATGCTCGTCACCAACCTGTCCTACGACGACTACAAGGGCAAGATCATCATGGGCCGCCTGTATGCCGGGACGCTCCGCAAGGGCCAGGCCATCGCTCGCATCGATCGCGATGGCGAGGTGCACCAGGAGAAGATCACGCAGCTCTTCATCTACGAAGGGCTCGAGCGGATCGAGGTCCAGGAGGCCGAGGCGGGCGAGATCATCGCGATGACCGGCATCCCCGAGATCAATATCGGCGAAACGATTGCCGATGCCGCCGATCCGCGGCCTCTGCCGACGATCACGGTGGAAGAGCCGACGGTGCGCATGACCTTCGGCGTCAACACGTCGCCCTTTGCCGGGCGCGAGGGCACCTGGGTCACCAGCCGCAAGCTCAAGGAGCGCCTGGAGCGGGCGGTCGAGCGCGACGTCGCGCTGCGCGTCGAGCCGACCGATGCCGCCGACACCTTCCTGGTGAGCGGCCGCGGCGAGTTGCACCTGGCGATCCTGATCGAGACCATGCGCCGCGAGGGCTACGAGTTCCAGGTCAGCGCGCCGGAAGTCATCCTGCACGAAGACCCGGACACCGGCGAGAAGCTGGAGCCGGTGGAGGAAGTCCACATCGAGGTGCCCGAGCCGTATTCCGGCGTGGTGGTCGAGATGCTCGGCCCGCGCAAGGGCCAGATGACCAACATGCACCAGGGCTCGAACGGCTCATCGGGCACGGTGTACTACACCTTCCTGGTGCCGACGCGCGGGCTGCTCGGGTTCCGCCAGTCGTTCCTGACCGCCACCCGCGGCATGGGCATCATCCACAGCATCTTCTACGGCTACGAGCCGTACATGGGACGATCAAGTCGCGGCAGACCGGCTCGCTGGTCGCCTGGGAGCCCGGGCTCAGCACCAACTACGCGCTGTTCAACGCGCAGGAGCGCGGCAAGCTGTTCATCAGCGCCGGGGTCGAGGTGTACGAGGGCATGATCGTGGGCCGCCGGCCGACCGAGGAAGACCTGGTGCTGAGCGTCACCAAGAAGAAGCACCTGACCAACCACCGGTCTTCGGCCGGCGACGAGCTGGTGCACCTGGAAACGCCGATCAACATGTCGCTGGACGACTGCCTCGAATACATCGCCGACGACGAGTTGGTCGAGATCACGCCGAAGAGCATCCGCATGCGCAAGCGCATCCTGGGCACCGACGACCGCAAGAAGGACAGGAAGGCCGCGCAGCCTGCGCCGCCGAAGCAACGCTGCCGTTAGGCCAGAAGCGACCGGCCCAGACCAGAAAGACGGCGACGATGCAGGGGCTATGGCAGATAGAACGTTGCCAATCTCCCTTATCCGCCCGTGCCTCGCGCGTCTTTGTGCTAAGCGGATCCAGCTGTGCCGGCAGGTTGTCGATCTGCACCGGCTCGATCTCGTCGGCCGGCTCGAAGCCGAAGACCTTGCCGTAGAAGTACAGCTCCGCCTCCAGCGAGCGGATCGAGTTCTTCGCCTGCCGGAAGCCGTGCTGTTCGCCTTCGAATGGCATGTACGCGACCGGCACGCCCTTCGCCTGCAGCGCCTCGTAGATCTTCTCGGACTGCGCGGGCGCGACCACCGGGTCGTCGAGCCCCTGGAAGAGGATCAAGGGGCAGGACAGCCGGTCGGTGTGGTGGATGGGCGACCGCGCGTCGTAGATATCCTTCGCTCCGGATACGGCCCCACCAGGCTGTCCATGTAGCGGGACTCGAACTTGTGGGTGTCTGTCGCCAGCGCCTCGAGGTCGCTGACGCCATAGTAGCTGGCGCCCGCGCTGAAGACGTCGGTGAACGTGAGCGCACAGAGGGTCGTGTAGCCCCCGGCGCTCCCGCCCCGGATTGCCAGCCGCTCGGGATCCACCTCGCCCTTCTCGACCAGGTAGCGTACGCCGTTGACGCAGTCCTCCAGGTCGACCACGCCCCACTGCCCGTTCAGCCGCTGGCGATACGCCCTGCCGTAGCCCGTGCTGCCCCGTAGTCCACGTCAACCACCGCAAATCCCCGGCTCGTCCAGAACTGCAGTCGCAGGTTCAGGGCTGGAGAGGTCGCGCCGGTCGGCCCGCCGTGGCTGAGCACGAGCAGGGGCGGGCGTTCGCCGTCGGCGCCGGTGTACTCCGGGTTGTGCGGGCGGTAGAAATAGGCGTACGCCTGCCGTCCTCCCGAGGTCGGGAACGTCATCGGCTCAGCAATGCTGAAGAACGCCGGATCGATGCCCGTCTCCGTTGCGCGCAGCACCGTCTCGCGACTTTCGCCCGGCAGCGCAAGCTCGCACGACCGACCAGGGCCTGTCGGGCGAGCCCGCGACCATGGCCGCGCAGCCCGGTCCAACTTTCAGCCCCGACAGGTCGGTGTACGTCCAGCGGAACGTCCTCGGCTGACCGGCTCTCGGGATGGAGCCGCAGGATGTGCCACGTGCCCTTCTGCTTGTACGCGCAGACGATGTCGTCCTCGTCGGCAAAGCCGTACGTCGTCATTCCGAAGACCCACTGCGGCTGCCCGAATTCCGCCTCCATCGGGCAGAGGGCTCGGCCTGCCATCGACGAGCCGGTACAGGTTCCACCAGCCGTTGCGGTCCGAGACGAAGTGCAGCACGCCCGCCGGCGACCATTCGGGCTGGAAGATCGACTCGCGGGGGCCGCCCGCAACGAGGCGGGTGTCCTCCAGGTTGCCGTCCGGCGCGACGTCGCGCCACCCACAGTTCGGTGCCATCCCAGGGCATGTTCGGGTGCCGCCACGACAGCCAGGGAGCCGCTCGCCGGATGGGTCGAGCCGGGGGTTCGAGTAGAAGTCGTAGCCCGACCAGCACCTCGCCCGGTCCGCCTTCCGGCAGGTCGATTGCCACGATCGTGTTGACCGCCTCGCCGTCCTGCCGAGTGGTCTTCGCGCACGCAGAGCAGGCGGTTGCGCCGCCAGTCGAGGCAGAAGTCGGCGTAGCGCATCCGCCTTCGGGTGTGATGGGTTCGGGAGGCGCGCCGGCGGGCTGGCGGTAGACGCGCTGGTCCGCCAGTTGGCGAAGTAGATGACGCCGTCCGCCGACGATGTAGTCGCCGCCGCCGTACTCGTGCACCCGGTGCGCACGCTGAACTCCGGCGGGGTCACGTCGGTGAGTGCGCCGTCCGGGGTGCACCTGACGATGACGCTGCGACCGCGTTCCATCGGCCGCGTCTCCAGCCAATACATGTCGTCGCCGTCGAACTGCAGTAGCCCGAAGCCGACGCTCGACGCGGAGGCCTTCTCCGCGGTGATGGGCGACCTCCACGACCCGTAAGGCGCTGCTTTCTTTCCACAATCCAACTCCTTCCTCTGAAAACACAAAGACACCACGGCACGAAGAAAGAGCTCCTCTGCTGCCGTGGTGTCTTTGTGTTATGAACCTCTATCGGCGCCAGTGCGCGCGTTCGGCCTTGTCCGGGAAGCGCGGGAGCAGCGTCGCGCTGTCGGACAGCGCGATCTTGTCGCCCGGCGCGAGCTCGGCCTTGTTGCCCTTCTCCACCAGCGGCTTCTGCGGCAGGTTGAAGATGCCGATCTCGTCGCCCGGCTTCGCGTAGCGGCTCTGGACGTAGGCGAGGCCGAGGATGACCCCGTCGACGTCGACCGCTGCGCTGGTGACCCAGCCGAGCGCCTGGCCCTTCTTGTTCACCACCGGATCGCCCGTCTTCGGCATGCGCACGCCCTTGTCGTTCATCCGGAAGCGCGCCACCTCCATGGTCCGGCTCCTTCTCCGCGCGCCAGGTAGGCGTCGCGGCCGACGAAGTAGGGCTTGTGCAGCTTGACGTAGGCCGCGAAGCGGGCGCCGGCGGGCGAGATGTTGAAGTGGCCCGGCCAGCTCGTGGCCGTACAGCGGCAGGCCCGCCTCGGTGCGGGTGCTGTCGCGGGCGGCCAGGCCGGTGGGCTGCAGGCCGAACGGCTTGCCCGCCTCCATCAGCGTCTCCCAGAACGCCACAGCCCGGTCGGGATGGACGAAGATCTCGTAACCGACGTCCTCGCCGGTGTAGCCTGTCCGCGCGACGACGAGGTCGAACCCCGCCAACTGCCAGTGATCCACGCCGGTGCGCTGCGAGCCGGCCGATCCGGTCCTGCAGCCGCGGGTCGTCCGTCAGGCTTTGGAGGATGCGCATGGATGCCGGGCCTTGCAGCGCCAGGTCGACCCGCATGTCCGGCCCGCTCGACGGGTCCTTGAGGTTGCGCAGGGTCGCCGGCCGCAGCACCTTCAGCTCGGGCCGGCTGCGGTCCAGCAGCACCTCGCCGTTGTTCACCGCGTTCAGCCACGCCCAGTCCTTGTCCGCATTGGACGCGTTGACGACGATCTGGAAGTTGTCCTTCGAGCGGCGGTAGACCAGCAGGTCGTCGATGACGTTGCCGTCGGGGTCCAGCAGGTACGAGTAGAAGCTCTCGCCCGGCGCATACCAGCGAGGGTAGTTGGTCAGGACAAGGTCGAGGAACTCCTCGGCGTGCGGGCCGGTTGCCTCGAAGACGCCCATGTGCGACACGTCGAACAGGCCGGCGGCCTTCCGCACCGCGTTGTGCTCGTCGAGCACGCCCGTGTACCACACCGGCATCTCCCAGCCGGCGAACGGGACGATGTGGCGAGTGTGCGCCTTGTGCCATTCGTAAAGCGGCGGTCCGCTTCAGCGGCGCGTCCTCCGGCTCGTGCCATTCGAAGACGGGAGCAGGCTGAAGGGCGAGCGCCTTGCGGGCCTCGGCGAACACCTGCTGGCCGACCATGTAGGGCTTGCAGAGCTCGAAGCGGATGGGCTGCGGTTCGCGCCAGTACGCCGGCGCCGGTGGGCCGCTCGGCAGCATAATCGGGAAGCCGCGAGCCGGCTCGGAACGCCTTCAGCGTGGCCGGCCCGGTCGGGGTGGCGCCGGCCGCCGCCAGCCGCTCGATCGCCTCGGCGCCGTCGCCTGCCACGACCAGCTCGACGTGCCCGGGGCCGAGCCCAAACGCAGCGATCGCGGGCAGTCCGCTTTCCGTCAGCCGGTTCGCCGGCCGCAGGCATCGTATTCGCCTCGGGCAGCGCCTTCGACGCTACCTCCTGCGACTTCGGGCCGTGCAGCGCGAGCGCCACGAACTTGCCCCCGTTCTCGAACCGCAGGTCCTCGACCACCAGCGGCCCTTCGACCTTGCGGAACACGTCCTGGCGGTCGAACAGCATGTAGCCGTCGCCCAGCCCGCGCAGCCACGCCTTGACGCGCTCGTGGTTCTCCGGCTGCGTGCGGAGGATGAAGCGATGCCGGCCGTAACCGTCGGCGGGCAGGCGCATGACGAAGACGTCGTCCATCACGACGCCGTCCGCGTCGAGGATGAACGTCGGGACGGCCTGGCCCGGCTTGAGGCACGGCACGTCGGCCGTAACGATCTGGTTCAGGCCGGCTTCCGCGCGGTCGCCCGAGACGAGCAGCAGGCCGCAGCGCCGCACGTCCAGCATCGCCGCGCCTTCCTGCGCGGCCCGCAGCTCCGCCTCCGGCGCCTGGCCCAGCGGCTGTTCGGCGGAATGGCCGTTCGACGCGGGCAGGGTGTAGTAGTGCGGGTACTGTGAGTCCCCGGTTCGGCGTCTCGGCCGCGCCGTTGGCGGCGAGCTCGGCGACCTCGCGCTTGATCCCCTCGAAGACGTCCAGGTCGATCTTCCCGCGGGGCAGTTCGCCCGAGAGCCCGGTGTAGCTGAACGGCTGGATGCTGGTCACGGTCCGGTGGATCAGCTCCGCGACCCGGTCGATCTCGGCGGGGCCGAACCCGCGCTGCGTGAGCCAGGGCGTGCCGAGGCGGATGCCCATGCCGACCGCGGTGAGCGTGTCGCCGGGGATCGTGTTCTTGTTGGCGACGATGCCCGCCAGGTCGAGGATGCGGACGGCCGGCTCGCCGCGCAAGGGGAGGCCCGTCTTCGACTTCACGCTGTTGAGGTCGAGCATGCAGAAGTGGGTGTCGGTGCCGCCGTAGGCCAGCTTGAGCCCGCGCTTGGTCAGCCCGTTCGGCGAGCGCGGCGGCGTTCTCCTTGATGCGGTGCATCATGCGCTTGAATTCGGCGGTGGCCGCGATCTTGAACGCGACGGCCATGGCCGCGAACTTCTGCGTGTGCGGCCCGCCCTGCTCGCCCGGGAAGACGGCCATGTCGATCCGCTTGCTGAGGTCTTCGTCGGTCGTCATGATGATCGCGCCGCGGGGCCCGCAGAGGGTCTTGTGGGTGGTGCAGGTGACGACGTCGGCGATGCCGACCGGGTTCGGGTACGCGCCGGCGGTCGCCATGCCGGCAGGGTGGCTGATGTCGGCCAGCAGGATCGCGCCGACCTCGTGCGCGATCTCGGCGAACAGCTGCCAGTCGGGCGCCCAGGTGTAGGAGGTGAAGCCCGCGATGATCATCTTCGGCCGGTTGCGCCGGGCCAGGTCGCGGATCTCGTCGTAATCGAGCTTGCCCGTGGCCTTGCTGACGCCGTAGGAAGCGACGCGGAAGCGCTTGCCCGAGAAGTTGAACTCGCTGCCGTGGGTCAGGTGGCCGCCCTGGAAGAGGTCCATGCCCATGACCGTGTCGCCGGTCTGCAGGAAGGCATCGTAGACGGCGAGGTTGGCGGCGGCGCCCGACAGCGGCTGGACGTTGACGTAGATGTTCTTGTCCGACACGCGGTCGTTGGCGAAGATCAGCGCGGCCCGGCGCTGGGCCAGCGTCTCGACGAAGTGCACGTAGTCGACGCCCTTGTAGAAGCGGCGGTCGGCATAGCGCCGGTAGTAGGCGAGCTGGTGGGGGTAGTCGAGGAGGAGGTCCTCGTCGTCGCGCGTCATGCGCAGCGGCGGGTAGCCTTCGGCGTAGACGTTGTTGAAGACCGAGCCGAGGGCCTGGCGGACGGCCAGGGGGGCCATCGACTCGGAGGGGATCATGATGAGCTTGCGGGCCTGGCGCTCTTCTTCGAAGTCGATGATTGCGTCGATGTCGGGATCGACGACGCCCAGGTCGGCGCCGAGGTACGCATCCCAATACTCTCTCTCCGGCATGAGACTGACACTCCTTTGTGGCGGTATGAGGGCTGGCAACTGGGTCAGGAGACTGCCCTATCTGCCGCATTGATGTGAGACTATTCTAGCATTACTGGCGCGACCCGACAACCTGACAGGCCATTCGCCGCGTCCAGCTCTGGCTGCGCCGGCTTTCACGGTCAGCAGGGGCGGCCGTCAGCTTCCGGCCACCGGAATTGCCGCGGGCGTGGGCTTGACGCGCATGAACTGGGCCAGCACCAGGCCGACCAGAACGATCACGACGCCGAAGAGGAAGGGCGCCTGGCTGCCGTATACCGCCCAGACCGTGCCGCCGATCAGCGGGACGGTGATCGCGGCGATGTGCTCGATCGACTGCTGGGTCGAAACGTTCGCGGTGACCTCTTCCTTCGAGACCGCGATCTTCTGGAAGTAGCTCGACAGCGAGACGTTGAACCCGAAGAAGATGTTGTCGAGGATGAAGAAGACGAAGAGCAGCGGCAGGAAGGTGACGTAAGCATAGCCGAGGAAGATCAGGGCGAGCGAGGCGAACGTGATGCTCATGGCCGCGCGCTCGCCAATCCTGCCCACCAGCTTGCCCGTCCAGCGCAGGGTCACCACGTTGATGATGCCGTTGACCAGGAACAGCAGCGCGGTGGTCTGGACGTCGACGCCGAACTTCTGCACGAGCAAGTAGGACTGCGAAGGTGGTGAAGATGTGCCGCCGGCTGCCCAGCAGGAACGAGAGCGTGTAGTAGAGCCAGTAGCGCTTGCGCCACTGCACCTTGCGCCCGTTGGGCAGATCGCTCTTGATCTTCGCCGAACGGCAGCAGCATCAGGCCGGCGACGACGACCAGGATGCCGACGCGAGATGAACATGGCGGAGTAGCCCAGGGCCCCGGCAAAGAGCAGCACCGCGCCGGTGCCCGCCACCGAGGCCAGCGAGCCGAGGCTGCCCAGGTTGCCAAGCGTCTTCGGCGTGTCCTCCTGCCTCATCAGCATGAGCACGACGGAATTGCTGCTGGGCATGAAGAAGTGAAAGCCGAGGCTCATGACAAAGGTGGTGATGAGCAGGGACGAGAAGCCGGTGGCCTTGCCGGTGAGCGCAATCCCGACGCCGAGCACGATGACGCTCAGGGTCATGATCCGGAACTCGGTCATGAACGAGCGCGAGGAACGCGATGACGAAGCCGAGCAGGCCGGGGATCTCACGCACGGCCTGGATCATGCCGATCTGCCCGGGGCCCATGTCCAGCTGGTCCACCGCGAAGTTGTTGAAGAGCGTCTGCCAGACCTGGAATCCGAAATTGAGCAGGAAGTTGGAGAGGATGATGAAGACCAGCAAGCGCCGGTTGTCGCGAAAGATGTCGAGCATGAAGCCGTCCGGGGTGGGATGCGGCGGCGCTGCGCGCGGCCTTGAGTGAAGTATGCCACAGGCGAGCGGTCCGCGCAATGACGGGCGGCGGCTCATTTGAACTTGGGAGAGGACACAGGGTGCGCTCGTGCTTGCCGATTACTGCGCATGGTCCCATGTACGGCCACTCTTATTCCGGAATCGACGCTTCAGGAATGAAATCAGCGTCGACTTTTGTTGACCCATTGACAATGCTTGTGACAAGTGCTATGCTTCACAGTGCAGAGTGGCAACGGTCCAGCCGCTCCGGCGTCGAATCGAGATTTGATCTCCAGGCTCCCGGTCGGCGCTCAGAGCACAGCACAACCTACTTGCCATCATCGTTCGGCTGCACTGCACTTCCTCCCACTCGGCAGCGCTGACTCAATCCGCGCGGCCTTCGAGCGCCGCATGCTGCCATTTCGGCCGGAGGAGGCGCCATTGACCCGATCTACGACTCCCTGATTCGCTGCAACTCAGTCTTCAACACACTTCGAGCCGCTGGTCCGTTCGCGCCCGTTCGCGTCCTGCGAACTGAACCGGCACCCAAAGACCGCGATCCTAAGTAGCCAATGGTTCTCAGGCGGGAAGTAGCACATTTGCAGAAGCTGGCACCAGGTGAATATCACAAGGAGGTGTGTCGTGAGTCACCGTCTGCATTCTCGCTGGCCCCTTGCGATTCTGCTCGTTCTCTTCTTGCTACTGCTGTCGGCGGCCGCTGAAATTGCCGCCGCGCCCACGGCACCCATCGACCCCGCAGTGCTTCAGACCTTCGGCCCCAAAGATGAAGCGACCTTTTGGGTCATTATGAAGGAGAAGGCCAACCTCGACCCGGCATACAAGATCAAAGACTGGACACGCGGGGTCGCTTCGTGTATGTACGGCTCAAGGCGACCGCCCTGCAAAGCCAGGCCGGTATTCAGGCCACGCTCCACCAAACCCAGGGGGCCAGATACAAGTCCTTCTGGATCGTAAACGCGCTTCGCGTAACATCGGACCGGGCTACGCTCGAGGAACTGGCCGCTCGGCCGGATGTTGAGCGCATCCTCCCCGACCGCGTTTACCAGCTCCCTCCGCTGCTGCCTGCGAAGCAAGAGCCACGCGTCAACAGCGTGGAGTGGAACATCGCCAAGATCAACGCTGACGATGTATGGGGTCAGTTCTCCGACACGGGGCAGGGTATCGTCATCGGCAGTATTGACACGGGCGCTCAGTTCGACCACCCAGCGCTCGTGAACCAGTATCGCGGGAACCTCGGGGGCGGCGCGTTCGATCACAACTACAACTGGTACGACCCCGCACGGGTCTGCGATCCTATTGGCCGTACACCGTGCGACAACTACGGCCACGGGACCCATACGATGGGCACGATGGTCGGCGACGATGGCGCGGGAAACCAGATTGGCGTGGCGCCCGGCGCGCGCTGGATCACCGCTAAGGGCTGCGAGTCCAACTGGTGTTCGGATAGCTCGCTCCTGGCGGCCGGCCAGTGGATGCTCGCGCCTACCGATCTCTCCGGGGAGAATTCCCAGCCTGATCTTCGCCCGCAAGTCGTCAGCAACTCGTGGGGCGGCGGCGTCGGCAACACATGGTACCAGTGGGTCGTACAAGCCTGGCGTGCATCGGGCATATTCCCGGTCTTTTCCATCGGGAATTCCGGGTCGGCCTGTTACTCAGCTAGTTCGCCGGGCGACTACCCCGAGTCCTTCGGGGTGGGAGCGACCGACAGCAACGACACCATTGCTTACTTCTCCAGCCGGGGTCCAAGCTGGGATGGCCGAATCAAGCCTGACGTCTCTGCGCCGGGCTACAACATCCGCTCCAGCGTGCCGGGCAACGGTTATGACTGGTACAGCGGTACGTCGATGGCCGCGCCGCACGTGGCCGGGACAGTCGCTCTGCTCTGGTCCGCCGCGCCCGCGTTGATCGGCGACCTGCAGCAGACGGCCGATTTGTTGAACAACAACACGCTGAACCTGATCGATACGCAGTGCGGCGGGGATCCGAGTGGAGATCCGAACAACGTCTACGGCAACGGCCGCGTCGATGCCTTCGCCAGTGTTCAGGCAGCACCCCGCATCGTCGGCACGTTGCACGGCACCGTCACGGACGCGGAGGCAAGCCTGCCTCTGCCGATGACATTCATCTCGCCCGTCCGCGTTGACGATGGAGCGCGCTTCGCCGCGACGACCGACGACAACGGCGAATACCAGGTGACGTTGCCCGTGGATCCTGCCCCTGGCCCAGAAACCTACAATGTCACCGCGTCGCTCTTCGGCTACCTGTCGCAACTCGTGCAGGTCGAAATCTTCCAGGATCAGCCCACGGAGCAGAACTTCGCTTTGGACCCGGCACCTCTGCATTCGCTCTCCGGCACGGTCCGTGATGATGGCGGGCAGCCGGTCGCGGAACGCGTCGGTCACCATTCTCGGTACGCCTCTCTCGCCTGCCGTTACCGATCCAAACGGCTCGTACAGCTTGCCGGAGGTGCCGGAAGGGACCTACAACCTCCAGGCTAAGGGTGACGGGCGATGTATACGCGATCAGACGGTCGAGGTGACCATTGCGGGCGACACCGTGCAGGACTTCACGTTGCCTAGGCTTACCGACGTCTTTGGTTACCACTGCCGGGTGCAGCCAATCGACTACGTCGAGGCTGCGAACGATACTGGGATGTACGGTGACGACACCGCGACACAGGTGAACTTGCCGTTCCCGTTCACCTTGTATGGCAAAACCTACGATCAGGCCTCGGTCTCCACCAACGGCTACCTGAACTTCTTGACCGGACCGACAAATATCCACGGGGGACCGAATACCCGCCCCCTGGGAGCCCAACGCCGCGATCTACGTCTTCTGGGACGATCTCTACGTCGATTACGGCAACGCCAGTGTTCGCACGGAACTGCAGGGCGACGCGCCGAACCGCCGCTTCGTGATTGAGTGGCGCGACGTGGCGTTCTGCTGCATCAGCGCGGAGCGAATCCGAGCCGAGGTCGTACTCTACGAGAACGCCAGCATTGTTATGCAGTACAGCAGCATCGATCAGAAACCCGCGCGAGATCGGCGCGTACGCTAGCGTTGGTTTCGAGAACGAGACCGGCACCGACGGGTTCCAGTACTCGTATAACGAGCCGGTTTTGACCAATGACCTGGCCATCCTGTACGTGCCCCCGCCGATGGAGACCGTGCAGGGCACTGTCACGGACGCCTTCACTAACGAAGCCATCGCCAACGCATCGGTCAAGATCTTCAAGGACGGCGCTCAAGTGGGCGAACGCACTACGGATGGGACAGGCAACTATAGCGCTCTCCTTCAGTTGGGAACCTACAAGCTGCAGGCGAGCGATTTCTTCCACTTCGCTGCGAGCGCCGAACTCACCCTCGATCAGGATGGTGGCAGCGTCACACGGGACTTCGACCTCACGCCTAAGCCCCAGCACCGCGTCTCCGGCTTCGTGCGGAACGAGGTGCGTGACGCGATCGCAGGTGCGACGGTGACCGTTCTCAACACGCCTCTGTCGGCCACCACGGATGTCAGCGGCATGTACAGCTTCGCAGCCGTCCCCGTGGGGTCGTACGACGTCGAGGCGCGCTACGTTCGCTGCAACGATCCGCAGACTCTCTCTCTAGCGGTAGGCAGCGGTGACGCAACGCTCGACTTCACCTTGCCAAGACGCACGGATAGCTTCGGCTACTACTGCGAGATGGAGCAGTTCAACTTCATCGACGCGAGTACCGAACTGCCCCTTTACTCCAATCCCTGGACCAAGGTGAGCCTGCCGTTCCCCTTCACGTTTTATGGCCAGACTTACGACCAGGCATACGTCACCACCTACGGCTACATTAACTTCCTCGAAGGCAACGTTTTCGACAACGGGCCGATCCCAGACCCCGCGCAACCCAACGCAGCCATCTACCCGTTCTGGGATTACTTCTACGTACCCCAGGGCTATTCGAGCGTCCGTACCGAGAGCCTAGGCGATGCGCCGAACCGCCAGTTCGTGATCGAATGGCGCGACGTAATGGCTCAGGGCTGGTGGGATCCGCGTGTGAGCTTCGAGGTCGTCCTGAACGAGAATGGCCAGATACTGACCCAGTACAAGGGAATCGACCCGTCCTACTGGCCAGAACCAGGCGCCTCGGCGACGATCGGCCTCGAGAACGAAACCGGGACCACCGCCTTCCAGTACTCGTACAATGAATCGGTCTTGACGGACCAACTGGCGATCCGCTACAAGCTCCCGCCGATGGAGTTTGTGCAGGGCTACGTCAAAGACCAGAACGATGGGGTGCCCATCGCCGGCGCGACCGTGCGGTTCCTGCACGACGGCGCCGAACCGCGGCAGGTACTAACGAACGACCAGGGCTTCTACCGTACCATGCTCAAGTTGGGTTCGTACACCATCGAGGCTTCAGCCAGCAAGTACAGCACCGAGACGGCTTCGGTCACGCTCGATACCGACGGCGGAACGCTGACGCAGGACTTTCGCGCTGCGCACGCCGCGCGCCGAGGTGACGCCCAACACTCTCGAAGTCGTCATGCCTGCGGGCCAGACAAGAACGCGAACGCTGACGCTCAGCAACACGGGCTCACTGGACATGAACTGGGAGATCCACGAGTCGGGCGGTGGACAGGTTACGACGACCTCGAGCGCCGGGCTGACGCGCAACCCGAGCTACGATCCGAACTCGAAGACGACACAAGGCATGTTCACGACTGACGGTCCAGGCGGTTGGTCCATCACCGCGCCCGGCAACGTCATCCGTTCGTGGTCCACATCCACCGTGCCATGGGCATGGGGCGTCGGCACGACGGACAAGGTGTGGCTCTCGAACGTGTCCTGCTCTGGTAGCAACTGTGCCAACTACGAGTTCGACGTGCTCGGCAATGCGACCGGCCGCACCTGGACCACGCCCTGGGCAGGTGCTTGGCCGGCCGACATGGCCTACGACAGCGCACGCAACGCGATGTGCCAGGTTAACGTGGGTGGGGACAACGGGATCTACTGCTGGAACCCTGATACCGGCAGCTTGGTCGGTTCCATCACTGGCAGCTTCCCGTGGACCTACTACTCACAACGCGGCCTCGCCTACCGGCCCGACGACGACAGCTTCTATATAGGCAACTGGAACGAAGGCGTGATCTATCACATCAAGGGCCTCTCGCATGCCGACAAGGGTGCGGTGATTGACCAGTGCTACGCCCCTGACTATGCAATCTCTGGCCTGGCCTGGAACCAGGCAGCTGGCATCCTATGGGAGGCGACCAACAGTTGGTCCGACACCATATACGAAGTAGCCTACGCTCCTAATAACTGCACGGTGCTGACGTCACTGCCACATCCAAACCCGTACTACAACGGTGCGGGCATCGAGATGGACCAGTTGGGCAACCTGTGGGTCCTTAGCCAGAACGCGCACATGGCCTACCTGATGGAAAGCGGTGTTCCAAACTGGAACGACGTAAAATGGCTGAGCGAGGAACCTGTCTCTGGCACACTGGCGCCAGGCGCCAACCAGGACATCCAGGTGACCTTCAACACAGCGGGCATGCTGCCCGGCGTCTACAACGCCAACCTGTTCATCACGACGAACGGTGCGAAGACGGCCACGATCCGTGTGCCGGTGAGCCTGATCGTGTCTAGGTACATGCAGGGCATTAATGCCGGCGGCAAGCTCTACACGGATGTCCTGGGCGACCCGTGGGCCGCGGACAAGCAGTGGGCTGCGGGGAGCTGGGGCTTCGTGAACAAGTCAACGACCGCCAGCACCAAATCGACGATCAAGGGCACGACCGACCCGAAACTGTATCAGGACCTGCGTGATGGGGTCCTGGAGTACCGCTTCGATGGGGTCCCGAATGGCGTCTGCCAGATCGAGTTGCTCTTCGCAGAGATTCGACCCACCCAGCCTGGTCGACGAATGTTCGACGTGCTGATCGAAGGCAACACGGTTATCCACGCGCACGACATCGCACTCGATGCCGGGAGCCTGACAGCAGACAAGCACACCTTCTACGTGGCGATTACCGACGGCCAGGTCAACGTGCGATTTGTGCCGCAGCGGTCATACGGCACGCCCATCATCAACGCGGTTCGGGTCATCCAGCGTCCGGATCGCTAGGTAAGCACAGGACAGTGGCCGCCAAGCGGCGGCCACTGTCTCAGACCCCGAGTGCTTGTGTGACGCTATCTCGCGGACTGCGGGCCAGCCGAGACATTGCCCGGCTACAGGGCCGACGACGCACCCTGCGGCGCCTGCCTGCGGTCCTCGCAGTCGCGTGCCTTCTGCTTGTTGGCCATGCAGCCGCTGCTCGGGCCCCGTCATCTCAATCTGCTGCGCCCGCTCAGCCAGGCGCAGCCTACTTCCGCTTCGACCAGCCTCCGAATCCGGAGACGTTTGTCTTCATGCTGACGGATCCCACGAAGATACAGGAAGCGCAGGCGATCATTAGCGGCCAGAAACCGAGCCGGATGATCGTAGGCACTATCGCGAAGCAACCTGCCGCTTACAATCCCCCTTGGAACTATCACCTCGATCCGGCCTCCGTCCAGTTCGTCAACGCCGCGATCGAGGTTTGCGATGCAACAATCCTCGGGGTGGAGCAGCACCTGGATGAAGCATGCGGCTCGTTCCTTCCGGGTTGCGCCTGGTGCCCCTGGGGATCGCGACTCACTGCCCAGGTCATCCCCTGTTGCAGAACCTACCTGCCACTTCTTCTTCGCCGTTAACGCCTTCCAGCCCAGCGTAGAAGGCGTCGGTATCGGCACACGCTAATCGAGGTCAAAGAGGGTTGGCGCGCCAGGGGGCGGGGTGGGGGGTTCGGTGGGCGGCTCGGCGACCCCGGAATCGAGCTCGGCAAGGCGAAGCTGGAACGCGCGCACGGACGCAGGGGAGTGGCCCTGGTAGTGGTTGTTGAAATAGCCGTAGACTTCGAGGCCCTGCTGCATGTAGGACGTACACCTGGGCCGCCCAGCGGTCCAACTGCACGTCGCGGTTGATGCGGACCTGGCCGAAGTCGTCGTCGGGGATGTCCTCCCGGCGGCCCGAGCCAGCGGATATAGACGAAAGGCGCGGTGGTGGTCTCGAGCGCGGGCATCCAGGCGTGCTGCACGAGGCAGAGGGCGATGCCGTGGGTCCGCAGCAGGTCCGTCAGCGTCGGGAAGGTCTCCTTCGCCAGCCAGGACTTGTGCCGCACCTCGAGCGCGTAGCGCCAGCCGGGCGGGAGCAGCGGGAGGAACTTCTCCAGGTCGGCCATGCCGGCCGCGGTCCACTGCGGCGGCATCTGGAGCAGCAGCGGGCCGAGCCTGTCGTCCAGCCGCGGCCATCGCCTCGACAAACGACCGGGCCTCACGTTCGCAGTCCCTGAGCCCCTTCTCGTGCGTGATGACCTGGGGGAACTTGGCCGCAAATCGAAAGCCGGCGGGCGTCTTTTCGCGCCAGCCGGCCACGGTGCTTTCCCGAGGGATGGCATAGAAGGTCGTGTCGAGCTCGACCGTCTTGAACTGGGTCGCGTAGTATTCGAGGAAGCGAGTGGTGGGCGTGCCCGTCGGGATAGAAGGGCCCGACCCAGGACGGGTAGCTCCAACCCTGCGTGCCAAGATAGACTCGCGACATGAACGCTCCTCGTAGACAAGAAACCAGGTTTCTATACAGAAACCTGGTTTCTTCGTGCGCCTAAAAGAAGCCCAGCTGGTCCTTGGCCTCTTGGGTCATCATGTCCGGGTTCCACATGGGCGTCCAGACGACGTGGACGTTGATCGCGTCCAGGTCGGGGTACGCCTGGTGGACGTAGGTCTGCACGCCGGAGATGATCTGCGGGCCGACGGGGCAGCCCGGCGAGGTCAGGGTCATCTTGACGTCGACGTCTTGCCGCCGGGAATCTTGACATCGTAGATCAGTCCGAGATCGACGATGTTGAGCCCGATCTCGGGGTCAAAGACATTCTTTCGGATGACGTCATAGACGCCTTCTTCTGTCACTTGCGCCATTTTCTCACTCCGTTCAGTACGACTCGACCAGCAAGTCGCCGTTCTCAACCTTGACCTCGTAGGTCGGGACGGGTTCGAATGCGGGCAGGGTCAGGGCTCGCCCCGGTGCGGACGTCGAAGCGCGCTCCGTGCCGTGGGCAGATGATTTGCCCGTCGTCGAGCGGCCCTCGCCGAGCGGCCCGCCGTCGTGCGTGCAGACGTCCTCGACGCAGTAGTACTCGCCGTCCAAGGTTGACGACGACGACCAGGATGCCGTCGACTTCGTAGATCTTCTTTTCGCCGGGGCCGATCTCGTCGGCCCGGCCGACCTTCACGAACTTGGCCACGTCGCTCCGATCTTTCCAGTGAGTCAACGATATGCGTCTTTGCGGTGGCGGACAGATACAATATCGACAAGACGTTCGCCGATCGTCGATCGCTGTACACCACTCGGTAATCTCCAACTCTGAGCCGCCACAGTGTCAGCTTTCGCCTGTTAAGTTTGCGGGTGCCGTATGGCCTGCGGCTCTCGGACTCAAGCGCTTCGATCTTCGGAAAAATGCGGTTCAGCACGGTCGTACTCAAGGCCTTTCAGTTCCTTAACCGCCGAGCGGCTTAAGGTAACGGAGTACTTACTCCATACAACTTGCCCTGTTCGCGCAAGTCGCGTTCGGACTGAGTCAAGGCTTTCCCTTGGCTCGTCGGCACGCTCGTGCGCAACGAGGCTGTCGTAGAAGTCCTCCCAAACTTCGCCGTGCTTCCGTAGATCAATTTGGACCGCCACCTCGGTTTCCTCGATCGTCCGTCACGTACTGGATGCCTTCCATAGTCATTCCTCCCCCTCGTCCTCCGTCAGGCCCCACACGGCGGCCTTCATCGCCTTGAGCGGCAGCAGCGCGCACTTGATGCGCACCGGGCCGACCTCGATGCCGAGCAGGTCGAGGATGTCTCTCCTTGTCGTAGCCCCTGAGCTCTGTCCAGCGACTTGCCGATGATCTCTTCCGACATCATGGAGGCCGCGGCCCGGCTGATGGCGCAGCCGTGGCCGGTGAACGCCGACGTCCACCACCTTGCCGTCCTCGATCTTGAGCTCGAGCGTGATCTCGTCGCCGCAAAGCGGGTTGCGGTCGTGATAGACCAGCGTCGGCTCGTCCAGGTGGCCGAAGTGACGCGGGTGCTTGTAATGATCCAGGATTTCTTCTGCGTATAAGTCCATGCTGGCACTTCCTCCGCAACTAGCGATCCTGCGAGCTGCGCTAGAAACTGAAGTACTCGGCGACCTTGCGGCAGGCCGGCGACGAGGACGTCGACTTCCTCGCGGGTATTGTAGATGTAGAAGCTGGCGCGGGCGCTGGCCGGGACGCCGAAGCGCTCGTGCAGCGGCTGCGCGCAGTGATGGCCGGCGCGGACGGCGATGCCCAGGCTGTCGAGCGCGGCCGCGATGTCGTGCGGATGGACGTTGCCCAGGATGAAGCTGACCAGCCCGGTGCGCCCGTCGCTGCGGGCCGAGCATCCGCAGCCCTTCGATGTCCTGCATCTGCTCCATCGCGTAGGTGACGAGCTCGTGCTCGGCCGCGTAGACGTTGTCCATGCCCAGCGCCGACAGGTAGTCTACCGCCGCGCCCAGGCCGATGGCCTCGGCGATGGCCGGCGTGCCGGCCTCGAACTTCCAGGGCAGCTCGTTCCACTTCGACTGGCGCAGCTTGACCTCGCGGATCATGTCGCCGCCGCCCATGAAGGGCGGCATGGCGTTCAGGATCTCGCGGCGGCCCCACAGCACGCCGATGCCGGTCGGCCCGAGCATCTTGTGGCCCGAGAAGGCGGCAAAGTCGATGTCGAGGTCCTGCACGTCGAACGGCATGTGCGGCACGGCCTGGCAGGCGTCGACCAGCACCAGCGCGCCCACTTTGTGCGCGGCCCGCGTCAGCTCCTTGACCGGGTTCAGCGTGCCGAGCACGTTGGAGGCAGCGGTGAAGCCGAACAGCTTGGTCTTGGGCGTCAGCAGCTTGGGCAGGTCGTCCAGGATCAGGGTGCCGTTGTCGGCCACCCGCACGAAGTCGAGCTCGACGCCCTTCTCCGCAGCCAGGATCTGCCACGGGACGAGGTTCGCGTGGTGCTCCATCTCGGTCAGCAGGACGCGGTCGCCGTGCTTGAGGTTGGCGCGGCCCCAGCTGTAGGCCACCAGGTTGATCGCCTCGGTCGCGTTGCGCGTCCAGATGACTTCCTTCGGGCAGCACGCGCCGATGAAGTTGGAGACCTTGGCCCGCGCGCCTTCGTACGCCGCGGTGGCTTCCTCGCTCAGCGTGTGGACCCCGCGATGCACGTTGGCGTGCGTCTCGCGGTAATAGCGGTCCATCGTGTCGAGCACCTGGACGGGCTTCTGCGAGCGAAGCCGCGTTGTCCAGGTAGACCAGCGGCTTGCCCTTGACCTGCCGCTCCAGGATCGGGAAGTCGGCGCGAATGCGCTGGACGTCGAATGCCGAGCGATCGATGAGCTTGGCGCAGATCACATGGCATCTTGCCGGCCTGGATGCCTACGCGGTATTCGAGTAAACTCGTCTCTCGTAATGTCGACCATCGTAGTCGACCTGACGACGTGCAATACACGGGACTGCCGTAATCCCTGACCTTCTGCCGCCGCACCTGGCGCACTGCCTCTTTGGTCGTGTTCAGCCCCAGCGTCGCGCACTTCAGCCGCGTTGCGGCCAGCTCGCGGCCCAGCATGTCCAGGATCACCTCGGACGGACGTGTTCTCCACCTCCTCGAGCGTCTTGCCGTGGAACATCTCCGTCACCATGCGAAGAGGCCGCCTGGCTGATCGTGCAGCCTTCGCCCTCGAACGAGATGTCCTCGATCCGGCCGTCGTCGCCGACCTTCAGGTAGAACGTGACGATGTCGCCGCAGCCCGGTTGCCGCCCTTCTGCGACGACGGTCGCATCCTCGATCGGCCCGTAGTGGCGCGGGATTCTCGTAATGGTCCAGGATGAAATCGATCTGCTGCTTGTCGATCCATCTGCCGGCAGTCCCTCTTTTAGCATCAGTACCAAGTCGCAGAAACCTGGTTTCTCGGGTGCGATGCCCTACCTCTCGATCGGCACGCCGACCAGGTTGCCCCATTCGGTCCAGCTGCCGTCGTAGTTGCGCACGTTATCGTAGCCCAGCAGGTACTTCAGCACGAACCAGGTGTGGCTGGAGCGCTCGCCGATGCGGCAGTAGGCGATGACGTTGTCGCCCGGCTTCAAGCCCTGCTCCTGCTCATAGATCGCGCGCAGCTCGTCGGCGCTCTTGAAGGTGCCGTCCGCGGTGTTGGCGGCCTTGGCCCAGGGCACGTTGACCGCGCCCTTGATGTGGCCGGCGCGCAGCGCGCCTTCCTGCGGGTAGCCCTCCATGTGGTACAGCTTGCCGGTGTACTCGCCCGGGCTGCGCACGTCCACCAGGGGCAGGCCGGCCTGGATGTGCTTCATCACATCGTCGCGGAAGGCGCGAATCTTGCTGTCGTCCCGCTCCTGCGCATGATACGCGGTTGGCTCGTAGCTCGGCACGTCCTTGGTCATGCGGCCGGCCTTCCTGCTCCCACTTGAGCCGGCCGCCGTCCATGACCGCGGACTTCGGTGTGGCCGAACAGCTCGAAGATCCACAGCGCGTAGCACGCCCACCAGTTGTTCTTGTCGCCGTAGAAGACCACGAACGTATCGTTGGCGATGCCGTTGCTTCGACATCAGCTGCTCGAACTGATCCCGGTTCAGGTAGTCGCGCTCGACCGGGTCGTTCAGGTCCGCCACCCAGTCGATCTGCACCGCGCCGGGGACGTGCCCGCGGCTGTACAGCAGGATGTCCTCGTTCGATTCGACGATCCGCACCTCCGGGTCGTTGCAGATGCTCGGCCACCCACTCCGTCGAAACCAGCTTCTCCGGATGAACGTAACCGCCATTCTCAGCCATCTAGCACCTCCGTAGACACCTGTCCGCTCCAGAAGCCTGGTTTCTTCGAGGAACCAGGTTCCTCTATGCTGGCTACAGCCCCAGCTTGCGCGCGATCTCGGTTTCGAGCTTGTTGCGCACGCCGGGCACCGGGATGCGGTTCAGCACTTCTTCGAAGAAGCCCTGGACGATCATCCGCTCGGCGTTGGTCCGGTCGATGCCGCGCGACATCAGGTAGAAGATGTACTCCGCGGGCACCTGGCCGGCCGTCGCGCCGTGCGTGCAGCGCACGTCGTCGGCCTCGATCTCCAGGCCGGGGATGCTGTCCGCACGGGCGGTCTTGCTCAGCATCAGGTTGCGGTTGGCCTGGTAGGCGTTGGTCTTCTGCGCGTCCGGGTACACCTTGATGTAGCCCTGGTACACCGAGCGCGCCCGGTCCTTCAGCGCACCCTTGTAGAGCAGGTCGCTGGTCGCGTTCGGCGCCCGGTGCAACTGGTTCGTGTGATGGTCCAGGTGCTGGCGGCCGCCGGGGAAGTACAGCCCGAGCAGCTCGCCGTGGCTGCCCTGGCCGTCCAGGTCCATGTTCAGCCACGCCTTGGTCAGGCGGCTGCCCCACGAGCCGATGAAGTAGCGCAGCAGGCTGTCGCGGCCCAGCTTCATGCGCTGGGTCGTGAAGTTCCAGGCGCGTGTCGGCCAGGTTCTGCAGGTGCAGGTAGTGCAGCTGGCTGTTCGTGCCCGGCAAGCAGCTCGACCACGCGAGTCGCTCATGCCGCTCGTCGGCGCCGAGGAAGTCCTCGACCAGCGTGACCACCGCGCCCTGCTCGGTCACCACCAGGTGTGGTGGAAGCCGGCCTGCTTGCCCGCGCGTCTGGCTCGATCACCACCTGCAGCGGCTTCTCGATCGACGACGTTGCGCGGCACGTAGACGAACGTGCCGCGGTTCCACAGCGCATAGTGCAGCGCGCTGAACTTGTTCTCGTCCGTCGCCACCGCCGAGCCGAAGGCGCGCTGCACCAGGTCGGCGTGCTCGCGGACCGCGGTCGCCAGGTCGGTGAAGATCACGCCCTTGGCTGCCAGCTCGGGATCGAGCCGGTAGTGCGCGCGGCGCGCCGTCGACGAACGCCAGCTCGCCCACGCTCTCGACCTCGGCCAGGCTCTTGGTCACGTCCTCGGGCAGCGCCGACGGCGCGCCTGCGCCGACCAGCGGGCGTGTAGTCTTCGAGCTTGAAGCCGGTCAGCTTGGTGCGCCGCCAGGTCTCCTCGTTGCCCGTGGGCCACGGGATCTCCTCGAAGAACCGCCACGCCTGCAGGCGCAGGTCGAGCATCCAGTCGGGCTCGTGCCGCGCGAGCGACAGCGCCTCGACCGAGGCCTGGGACATGTTGGCTGCAACTTGAACTTCGGCGCTAACGTCGTCTAGGTTGTCATCTGTATCTATCCTCTGGCCTCAACCGATCGAGCCTTCCATCTGGAGCTGGATCAGGCGGTTCATCTCGACGGCGTATTCCATCGGCAGCTCCTTGACCATC
Organism: uncultured Chloroflexia bacterium; assembly: GCA_963800615.1. GTDB lineage: Bacteria > Chloroflexota > Anaerolineae > CG2-30-64-16 > CG2-30-64-16 > JALOOB01. The sequence continues at coordinate 196,449 of CAWDBO010000001.1, read as the reverse complement.
GGCTCGATGAAGCCGGAGACGATCATGGCGCTGGCCTCGTCCTCGCTCAGGCCGCGGCTCATCAGGTAGAAGAGCTGCTCCTCGCCGATCTTGCTCACCGACGCCTCGTGGCCGACGGTGACGTCTTCCTCGTCGATCTCGATGTACGGGTAGGTGTCCGACCGGCTCTTCTCGTCGAGCAGCAGCGCGTCGCAGACCACGTTCGACTTCGCGCCGACCGCGCCCTTGGCGACCTTCAGCAGGCCGCGGTAGGAGGCGCGGCCGCCGCCCTTGCTGATCGACTTCGAGATCAGCTGGCTGGAGGTGTTCGGCGCGGCGTGGACCAGCTTGCCGCCCGTGTCCAGGTGCTGGCCGGGGCCGGCAAAGGCCATGGACAGGATGTTGCCGTGCGCGCCCGGCCCGAGCATGTACACCGACGGGTACTTCATCGTGACCTTCGAGCCCAGGTTCGCGTCCACCCATTCCATCGTGCCGCCCTCGGAGACCAGCGAGCGCTGGGTGACCAGGTTGTAGACGTTGGTCGACCAGTTCTGGATGGTCGTGTAGCGGCAGCGGGCGTTCTTGCGCACGATGATCTCGATCACGCCGCGAGTGCAGCGAGTCCTGCGAGTAGGTCGGGGCAGTGCAGCCTTCGACGTAATGGACGCTGGCGCCCTCGTCCACGATGATCAGGGTGCGCTCGAACTGGCCCATGCTCTGCGCGTTGATGCGGAAGTAGGCCTGGAGCGGGATGTCCAGGTGCACGCCCTTCGGCACGTAGACGAACGAGCCGCCCGACCAGAACGCGGTGTTCAGCGCGGCGAAGACGTTGTCGGTCGACGGCACGACCGTGCCGAAGTACTCCTTGTAGATGTCCTCGTGCTCGCGCAGGCCGCTGTCGGAGTCCATGAAGATGACGCCCATGCTTCTCCCACTCCTGCTTCAGCGAGTGGTAGATGGCCTCGGACTCGTACTGCGCGCCCACGCCGGCCAGGAACTTGCGCTCGGCCTCGGGGATGCCCAGCTTGTCGAACGTCTCCTTGATGTCCGGCGGCACCTCGTCCCAGGTCTTGCCCTGCGCCTCGGTCGGCTTGATGTAGTAGTAGATGTCCTGGTAGTCGATCCCGCTCAGGTCCGCGCCCCACGTCGGGATCGGCTTGGACAGGAAGATGTCCAGCGCCTCGTGGCGCAGCTTGCGCATCCACTCCGGCTCGTGCTTCATCGCGCTGATCTGGTCGACGATGTCGTGGTCCAGCCCCTTGCGCGCCTTGAAGGCGTAGTTCTCGGGCTGGCTCCAGCCGTATTGAGTAATCGGACTTCAGGTCCGTCAGTTGTTGTCTGATCTGATTCGGTTGCAGGCATGAGTCTGCTCCTTTACGCCACTTCCTGGCCGGCCATCGGCTCGCCGAACTCCTGCGCGGATCCAGCTCGTAGCCCTTGCTCTTCCAGCTCCAGCGCCAGCTCGGGACCGCCCGACAGGACGATCCGGCCGTTGTAGAAGACGTGCACGAACTGCGGCTTGATGTAGTTGAGCAGCCGCTGGTAGTGCGTGATCAGCAGGACGCCCAGGTTCGGCCCGATCAGGCTGTTGACGCCTTCGGCGACCACCCGCAGCGCGTCGATGTCGAGGCCCGAGTCGGTCTCGTCCAGCACGGCGATCTTCGGATCGAGCATCGCCATCTGCAGGATCTCGGCGCGCTTCTTCTCGCCGCCCGAGAAACCTTCGTTCAGGTAGCGCCGGGCGAAGGCCGGGTCGATGTGCAGCTGGTCCATCTTCTCGGTCAGTTCCTTGCGGAACTCGCGCATCGGCATCAGCTCGGAGCCGATGGGCTTGGCGCTGCCGCCATCGGCTGACCTGACTGCTTGGCCTTCTCCGTGTAGCCGCGCACCGCGCTGACCGCCTGGCGCAGGAAGTTCGCCATGCTGACGCCCGGGATCGCGGTCGGGTACTGGAAGGCCAGGAACAGCCCCGCCTTGGCGCGCTCGTCCGCCTCCATGCTCGAGGATGCTTTGCCCGTCGAGCAGGATGTCGCCGCGAAACGACCTCGTAGTGCGGGTGGCCCGCGATGGTGTAGGCCAGCGTGCTCTTGCCCGAGCCGTTCGGGCCCATGATCGCGTGCACTTCACCCTGGCGGATCGTCAGGTTGACGCCCTGCAGGATCGGCTTCCCGTCGACGTTCACGAACAGATCCTTGATGACCAACTCAGAAGACATGGACTTACAGCTCCTCGATAGGGTAGGGTAGTTATTTGGATTCAATTTTGAACTGGCACCCGTGGTGCCCGTCCAGCGTGCACGACACCAGCTCCACCGGCTGGTTCATCACGTGCTCGATCATGTCCTGCTCCATGTCGCAGATCGCGCGATGCTCGCGCGCCAGCTCGTAGTAGGGGCAGGTGTACTCGCGGAAGACGATGCCGTCGGCGTCGAACTGGACCTCGGCCATGATGCCCTTGGCGTTCAGCAGCTCGGTCAGCGCCATGCGCCCGTTCGTGCGGCAGCCGCGACGCGATCTGCTGGCTGTACTGCTCGGCCATGCGCTTGCCCATCCGGCCGAGCAGCTCCTCCACCTTGCCGGGACCCTCGACCAGGAGGATTTCCCGCAGCAGCGAGTTGGTGAATTCGTCGTAGTGGTGCGGGAAGAGCGCGCGGCCCTTGGCGGTCAGCGAATAGACGTGCTTGGGCCGGCCCCGGCCGACGTTCTCGGCGCGCTGCTCGATGAAGCCTTCGGCCAGGAGCACGTTCAGCTGCTGGCGCACCGCGGTCGCGGTGACCTCCATCGCATCCTCAAGCTCCTTGACCGTGGCCGCGCCCTTGCGCTGCAGCAGCGTAAGCACTTCGCCCGCCGGGCTGCCGGTTAGTTGTTTCTGGATCATGCTATACTTCCCTCACTCGCTACGCCTCTCTGACTCGGTATGGAGTGTAACACAAGTGGCGAATAAGTGCAAATAACGATGTGTAAAATACCGAAAAAGAAGAGGATGGGTCAGTGGGCGAGGTTACGGTGGCGAGCGCTCAATCGGCAAGGGGTCTATAATGTTTCCGATCACAGGATAAGCGATGAGGTGAGCCGTGGACCTGAATGGCAAAGTGGCTTTGGTGACCGGCGGCGCGGTCCGGGTGGGGAAGGCGATTGCGCTGGCGCTGGCGCAGGCGGGGGCGGATGTCGGCTTCAGCTACCATTCGTCGGCCGGCGAGGCGGAAGAGACGCGGCGGGAGATCGAAGCGCTGGGGCGGCGCGCCCATGCGCAGCGGGCGGACGCGGGAAACGTCGCCGAGTGCCGCGGCGCTGGTGGAAGGCACCGTCGCAGGCGTTGGGCCGGCTGGACATCCTCGTCAACAGCGCGTCGCTGTGGAAACGGACCCCGTTCGCCGAGCTGACCGAGGCGGACTGGGATGCGGTGACCGACATCCTGCTGAAGGGCGCAGCGTTCACGTCGCACGCGGCCGCGCCGCACCTGGCCGAGCACGGCGACGGCGCGATCGTGAACATCGTGGACCTGTCGGCGTTCGTCCCGTTCCCGAACTTCGTCGCGCACTCGGTCGGTAAGGCCGGGCTCCTGAACCTGACGAAGAGCCTGGCGATCGAGCTGGCGCCGCATGTGCGCGTGAACGCCATTGCGCCCGGTCCCGTCCTGCCTCCGCCGAACTACGGCGAGAAGCAGATCCAGGCGGCGGCGGATCGCACCCTGCTCGGCCGCTGGGGCAGCCCGGAGGACGTGGCCGAAGCGGTCGTGTTCCTCGTGCGAGCGAATTACATAACGGGGACGGTGATCGAGGTGGACGGCGGGGAGCACCTGGCCTGGCGGAAGTGACTGCTAAGTCAGGGCGATCACTGCCGCAATGGCGGGCAGGGAGAAGAGCGTCGACACAACGACGATGTTGCCTGCGAGGCCATCGTCGGAGCCGAGCTGCTGGGCCATGACGTAGGACGCGACAGCGGTGGGGCAGGCGAGGAAGATCAGCGCCATCCGCAACTCGGCGCCAGACACGCCGAGCCTGGTCGCGACCAGAAGCCCGAGCAGCGGCGCGGCGACGGTCTTGATGAGCGCGGCGACGGAGGCATTGCGGGCATAGGCGCGGAGGGTGGCGAAGGTCAGGACGGCGCCGACGCCCAGCAAGGCCAGCGGCGTCGTCATGCTGCCGACGAGCACGAGCGTCTGGCGGATTGGCGGCGGGATCTTCCAGCCGAGCGCCATGACGACTAGCCCGGCGGCGCAGGAGAGGATGAGCGGATTCGTGACCAGACGGAACAGCAGCTCGCGCAGGCGCTGGGGGAGCTGGTCCCGGCTGCCTTCCCGCCCGGCGAGCAGCACGAAGACCGCGACGAAGTTGTAGATCGGCGTCAGCAGCGCGATGGAGATCACGCTCAGCGCCTGAAGCTCGGCCGTTCGGGGACCACCGTGCGATGCGACCGCCAGCAGCACGATCGGCAGGCCGACGTAGGCGAGGTTGCTCCGGTAACTGCCTTGGACGAATGCGCTCGTGGTGCGCCTGGAGAGGCGCATGACGCGGGCGACCAGGTACGCCAGCAGGATCGACAGGAGCATGCCGCCCGCCAGCACGGCGAAGATCCGGGCGGCCGCAGCGCCCTGCAGTTGGGACTCGGCCGTCTGATAGAACAGGAACGCGGGGAGCGAGACCCAGTAGACGAGCCGGTTGGTCTCGCGGAACAACTGGGGCGGCGCGAAACGGGCATACCGCAGCACCGCCCCGAGGGCAATCAGCGCGAAGATCGGCAGGAGGACGTTGGCGACCTCAGCCATGCGTCATGCGTAAGCCTTGCCCTGCCACGCCTTCCGTGCGACGACGAGAAACGCCATCACGAGAACCACCACTGCGGCGAGGGCAGCGCTGATCGCTACTCCCGGCAGGTTGCTGTAATTGACCGCAATGCCCACGAAGGCCCATACGAGCACCAACAGGTAAGCGACGTCGCGGCGCTTGAAGGCCATCAGCCACGCCAGCACCAGCGCGACGATGAGCATGATGATGAGCCAGACGAGCGAGGGCAGGGGCTGGCCCGTCCAGCCGCCCGCGACCAGGACGTGCGCCGCGTTCGCGACCGTGGCAACGGTGATCCAGCCCAGGTAGATGCTGAAGAGAAGCCTGACAGTCCAGCGCTCGCCGCGGGAGACGTTGGGATCGCCGGCCCGCAACTGAAGGTAGATCCAGATCAGAACGGCCAGCAGCGCGAGCATCACGACCATCGAGAGTACGAACAGGTCGTAGTGGAAGAAGAGCAGCCAAAGACAGTTGGCCACACATGACACCACGAAGGGCCAACCGATTGCCCGAAGCCGTGGATTTCCACGCTGCGACGGCAGGCTCTGGAAGATGGCGTAGGCGATAAAGCCGACGTAAATCAGGCTCCAGATGGCAAAGACATAGCCGGCCGGCAGCCACAGGTTCTGGCCGATGTACTGGTTGGCGATCTCGCCGGATGTCTGGTTGTTGATCGGCAGCGCTTCGGCCAGCCCGTTGAAGGCGATGGTCCCTATGGCTGCGATCCAGACGGCAATCTGGCGGATGGTGTCGCCGGTGTCACGGTTGGCGTCGCGTTTTACCGGAACGTTCACGATACTGCTCCTCTTGTGGTGGGGCTACTTGTCGACGGGATAGCCCGCCCCCTGCCAGGCTACGATCCCGCCCTCCATGTTGTGAACATTAGTATAACCCTGCTCGCGCAGCAACTTGGTGACTGCGGCGCTGCGGTTGCCCGAGCGACAGGTGACGATGACCGGCTTGTCTGTCGGGATCTCGCTTAGTCGATCCTGGACCTGGCCGGTCGGGATTAGTTTTACGCCGGGGATGTGGCCCTGATCATACTCCTGCTGCTCCCGCACGTCCAGGATCACGACGTCGGGCCGGCCCAGGAGGGCCTTGGTCTGGGCGACGGTGACGTCGGCGGGAAGGTTGGTCACGTCAACCGGAGGCGCTGCGGGTGCGGCGGGCGCGGGTGCACAGGCGCCGAGCAGCATGACGACGGCAATCAAAAGCACCGAAAGCACAATCACTCGTTTCATCTTACACTCCCTGAAGGTGGGCGATGGCGGCGCACCGGCGGCGCAACCTTTCCGCTTTGATGCGCCAAACCCACAGGGGTTTCACGGTTCCGACGAACTCGGCTTAGCTCAGTCTGGGCCGGCGGGACGGGCCAGCTGATAGTCGAATTCGCCCATTTGGTCGGAACCAGCCGTGGCTCCGGCTGCATTTATGCCTTGCACCGCGTAATAGTGATTGACTGACGCGTCGCCTGCGCCGCTGTCGGGATCGCGATACGTTAGCGTCTCGCCGGGTGCGGGCGGGTGCGTCGCATTCACCTCGGCCACGACCACGCCGCCGGCCGCTACGAAATACGGATCGGCGCTGCGCCGCACACGGTAAGCCGTGTTCGGGGCGACGTGCTGCCAGGCCAGGCCGGCCTCGCCTGCGTCGAGCGCCACGGTCAGGCTTGGCGCGGTTGGCGGCAGCGCGACCAGCGGCATCTCCTGGGTTACGGACCCGTTCACGGGCGGGCGAATCCCGCTGGTCGTCAGCTCGGCGTAGCCGTAGGCCGAGACGGTCAGGCTGTACGAGGCAGGGGGTATCGCCTGGCTGTAGCGGCCATCGCCGCCCAGGTGGAGCACGTATTGCCGGCCCCCGCTGTCGCGCAGCACGAGCTCGGCATTCGGGACCGGCGAGCCGTCGTGGGCGGCCGTGACCCTACCCTCGATTCGCCCGGTGGTCAGGCAGCCAGCCATGTGGGCAGTCGCGGCCACCGCGGCCCTCGTGTACCCGGTCAGGTAAGCAAGGTCGAGCGTGGACAGCCTGTCACCCGCTGTGTGATAGTAGGGGTTGCTGCCGCCGGGGCCGGGCGAGTTATGCTCGGCGCCAAGGATCGCGCTGTACCCGTACCTCCAGAAGCTCAGATGGTCGCCCTCGCTGTAGCCGTCCACAAACACCTGGGGCGCGAGGCCCAGCCCGTAAGCGTTCATCCCGCTCGCAACCTGGTTTGCCAGGTCGACGCTGAGGGGGATGTCGCTGTTTGCGTGCAGATCGGCGGCGGCGCCGCCACTCGGGCGCCAGCCGATCATGTCGAGATCGATCAGGCCGGCGATGTTCTCACCCCTGCCGGCGGCGCGCGACGCGTACCGGCTGCTGCCATCGAAGCCCTGCTCGTTGCCCGTCCAGAAGGCGAAGCGCAGGGTGCAGTCCCAACTGAACTGCGACAGGATCTTGGCCGCGGCCAGGACGGCGGCGCACCCGCTGGCGTCGTCATCCGCGCCTGGGGCGATCCCGAGCGGCATATCGTCCAGGTGAGCGGCCAGAACGTAAATCTCGTCCGGCCGCGCGATCCCTCTCTTCTCGCCGATCACATTTGGCGCGCTCGACGGTCCGCCCCAGCGATGATATTCGACGGTGAGGCCCGACCGGGCGAGGCGCTCGGCCACGTAAGCGGCCGCATTTTCGAGCGCGATGCCGCTGTACATGTGACGGCTCTGGATCGTGTACGAGCTGTCGCCGATGGTCACGGGCAGCTCCCCGCTGAGCTCGGCAACGGATTTCGCGACCTCGTCCTGCCGCACCTGGCCGGCCATCCACGCCACGACGGGGTCGGGCGTGGCGACGGGCGGGAAGCCGGCGGCTTCGGCGGCGGGAACACCGGACGCGGCAGAGCCGGGAGCGGGCGGGTCGGATGCGGCCGCGGCGATCCCGGTGAAGCAAACCAGAACTGCGGCGGCGAGAACGATGCGGAAAGCAATGGTGCGCGACACTGCGCTGCTCCTTCGCCGGTGGGACGCGTTCCGCAAAAGTGCCGGGCGGGACCCGTTCCTGGTTTGAAACGTGCTTCTGCGGCGGCTGCTTACTCCTGACTGACGCCGGTGACCTGGCCGAAGCCGTTGATGCTCAGCTTCCACTGGCCGCCCTGAGCGAGGCGGAGGTATTCGTCAAGGTTGCGAACCGTGTACCGGTATTCGCGGTCGTTCGCCCGGAAGACGACGAAGTACTCTTCGCTTTGACCGTTAGCCCGCTGGTTGGAGGCGAGGTTGGCCTGCGGCCAGCGGGGGTTCAGGTCGCGGCCTTCGAGGACGATGGGCGCGACGCCCACCCAGGCCATCGTGCGGTAACGGCAGTAATCCGCGAGGACCTCGTACTTGCAGTCCTGCTTCTTCTTGCCGTAGCCGGTGCCCGTGTCCACCACGTAGGGCGTGCCGCAGACCTCGCGCGCGCCGGCGACCGGCTGATCGACGACCTGGTAGACTTTCTTCTGGCAGCCGATCAGGTCCGCGCCGGCCGGCAGCTGATCGCGCCAACTGTCGCGCTCGACCGGCGATAGGGCCTGGACGGCGATGGTGCGCCGCCAGCCGTGATCGGCCACCTGGCCCACCGCGTCGCTGCTGCGGCTGCCACGAGAAATGAACACGCCGATCAGGGCGACGACGACGACGCCAACCAGGATGAGGGCCAGGATGGGCGCGCGGCGGCATCCTGCCGGGGCTGCGGCAGGCGGAGCGGTCACCGCCGGCTTGACGAGGACCGCGCCGCATTTCTCGCACTTCAGCGCCGACGGCTTGTTCTCGGCGCCGCAACTCGGGCACCGCAGCGGGGGAGCGGGCTTGTCGCCGAACGCGCCCAAGACGCCCGCGACGTCGCGGGCTTTACCCTCGGCGAGCGCGGCCCCGCATTGCCGGCAGACCTTCGCGGTTGACGAGTTCCGCGTGCCGCAGTAGGCGCAGTAGACGTCCGGCGCAGCCTGGGCCGACGCGAGCTTGTCCTTGTCGGTGACCGCTTGCTCTTCGGGCGGAAGCTCAAACTTGACGTCCGCCGGCATCGGCGCGCCACATTGATGGCATTTCGTTGCGCCGCCAGGATTCCGAGCGTTGCAGGAGGGACAAGTCCACTCCAGCTCGACATAACCGAGATCCTTCTCGGCCATCTAGCCTCCCCGTTGAGAATGTAGCCGCGCGGGGCGGCGATCTCTATGAAGCGTTTTCAAGGCTTCTCAGGTCCAGCGTGCGTCCTTCATGCCCGGCATCCGGGCCATGATCTCCTGCGGCGTCGTCCTGAACGGGCCGAGCATCCCCGTCCAGGCAAGCCACTTGGCATCTCTGCATACCCAGGTCAGGCCCGCGCTCACGCCGAACTCGATGAGCCACGCGCTCGCCCACCAGCCAAGACACCCAAGCCAATCCAGGTTCAGCCGGAGACTAGTCAGCCACGTGAGCATAATCAGTGAGATGACGTATAGAACTCGCATCACGCCCGGGCCGTAAAAGGGCGTGAGGTTAACGAATGAAAGGAGCAGCGGCGCGCTGGCCACGCCGACGAGTGTGACGAGCATCCAGGGATCGGGTGAACGGTCGAAGAGCACGGCATCGACGACCCACGCGGCGCCCGCGAGCGCGACCCGGCTGACCAGGAACGCGATGAAACCGAACGCAACCCCCGCCCCCCACACGGGCCAGCGCTCTTGCCGCATCAGGAGGCGGCCCCCGTGCGCGATGGAATAGGATGCAGCGGCGAACAGCAGCACGACTACGGCTTGCTTGAAGATGGGCAGTTCCATGTCATGCCTCCCCTGCCGCCAGCGGCGCACGGGCGGAAGCACCCTGCTCCCAGGCGGGACCGAGTGCGGGCGTTGCCACCGGCCTGAGACCGCCAGGACCAGCGACATCAGAGGGTGGGACGAGCAAGCTGATGACAACCGAAGCGGTCTTCTGCACGTGAGGTGTGCCGTCGGGAAGCTTGACCGACCGGCTGAAATAGTCGCCCCAACCCATGTGCTTCATCGGGCCGATTGGAATCACATGGTAGCGCCCCGAGCGCACGAATCGATTCCAGGCGGAATTAGGAAAGATGGGCCAACTGCGGTACCCCAGGATCTTGCCCGCGTACTGGTTCATGTCCTGGCTGCCCGAGAGGTGAACGATTTCGGCGATGGACTGCGTGCCGTCATCGTCCGCGAAGATGCTTCCTACTGAGACGACGCGGAGCTTGTAGCCGAGCCAGGCTTCCAGGTAGGGCGCCGCCGCCTGGGACAACTGGCCGCCGCCGCTAATGCACAGGATCGTTACGGGCCGCGGATCCTCGGGGCGGTAGCCATACCGCAACAGCCCCTTGATCATTTCCTTGGAGATGCCATAGGCGTAGTACGGCCCGAAGAAAGAGTCGCGCGAGGCGCAGACCTGCAGCATGTTGCGGAAGTAGATGATGTGGTAGAAGAACATCCAGTTGCGCCCGCGCCGCGCAAGCTTTGGCAGGCGGGCCCAGATCTTCGTTGCGGGACGATGCTCTGTTAAGGGAGTACTGCTCGGCGAGTAGGGGAAGACGTCTCGGACGATGACCGAACCGGGCACACCCTTCTCCACCATGTCGAGGAATTGGGCCTCTTTATCTGGCACCTCCTCGCCGCTGTTGCGCCCGACGCCGCTGAGGTAGATGATGTATTGGTCGGCGATGGGCTTGTTCGGGTCACGAGGGGGGATGACGATCGGCGAGTCGACGGGCGTGCGGCTGACGCCGCGGCGCGTCCACCACGCGATGGTTTCCCCTGCCCCGGCCGCGGCGGCGAACGCAAAGACTGCCACGACGACGATGAGGAAGAGGGCAAGGAGGATGTAGAGAAATATCATGCTGCTACCTGTTAGGTGGGATTAGGGTCGCGTCACAAGTATAGCGCGAAATGGTGGACGACGCAACGGATTGGCGAACGGATCAACGGATATCGGGCCGCGTTGCGCGATGTGTACTGCGACGCAACGGATGGCGGAACGGATCAACGGATGTCGAAATCCGTTTCTCCGTTTCGCCCAGCGCGGCAGCAGCCTGCTCCTCGGCTGCGATGGATCAACTCATTGCGAAATCCGTTTCTCCGTTTCGCCCGGAGGGCATCCGTTGCCTCCCACCCTACAGCAGGCGTTGGTGGGCGGCAATGTCCAGGCTTGCCAGGCGACGGTGCGTGAACGGATTGGCACGGTCGGGCAGGCGGCCGGTCACGAGATCGGCGAGCAGGCGGCCGCCGCCCGGGCGCGGCCATCACGCCGTGACCGCCGTAACCGCAGTTGAAGTACAGCCCTTTGACCTCCTCGTGAGGGCCGACGATGGGCCGGTCGTCGGGCGTGAGCGTGTACTGGCCTGCCCCGAGATGCACCTGGTTTTTCTTGAGCGACCCGGCGACCTCTTCCCAGAACGAGCAAAGCCGGGAGACCCCTTCCAGCACCTCGAACGGGAAGTCCGGGTTGGGCTTGACGTGGTCCACTGGCTCCATCGGCTGCTCGTGGCTCTGCGCCCAGGCCAGCGCGGCGCCGCCGCTTTCGGGCCGCCAGTGCGCGCCGGTGTCCTGGTCGATGGTCATGGGCGCGTCCTGGGGGATGCGCGGATGGCCGCCGATGGTCACCCGGTGCCGCCGCAGGTTCACGAGCGGCAGGTCGATCCCCAGAAGGCTCGCCAGGCGCTTCGAGTACGGACCGGCGGCGAGCACCACCGCGCCCGCGTCGATCGGCCCTGCATCTGTCTCAACCCCGATGACACCGGTTTCGTCGCGGCGAAAATCGATCGACCGTGACGCCGAGCGCCTGGACTGCCCCCGATGCACGCGCAAAGCCCGCCGCGGCTTCGTTGGCCGACAGCCAGCCGTCGCGGCCCCGGTAGGTGGCCGCGGTGACCGGCCCGGTCACATACGGGAAGCGGCGGCGCACCTCGTCGGGCCCGAGGTACTCGACGTCCGCCAGGCCGAGCGCATGCTGGTCCGCGACCCGGCGGCTGAAACGCTCGGGACCGTCAGGCTCGGTGGTCAGGAACAGGTAGCCTTGCTGGCGCAGCCCGATGTCATACCGTTCGCCGTGCTCGTCGTCCAGGCCCGTTTCCTGCCCGAAGCGCTCGTAGAAGGCGATGCTCTCGGACATCATGGCAACGTTCTCCGGCTCGACGAACTGGGCGCGGATGGCTTCCATCGACTGCGCGGTGGCGAGGCCGGCCAGGGTAGGCAGGCGTTCGACGATGACCGGCCGCAGACCCGGCGCGGCTCAGGAAGAAGGCGGACGCGCAGCCGATGATGCCGCCCCCGACGATGACTACATCTGCAGTACGAGGAAGTTCCATGTGTGGTTGCTCCAGGCGCGGTCAGGCGCGCGCGTCCCAACCTACGGGCGATATGAGAATTCACGATGCTAGCGGATCTCGTCCGCGTAGGCGAACAGCGCGGGCGCGCCGCCCGTGTGCCAGAAGAGGACAGCCGGACGGCCTGTGGACGTGCCCAAACGGTCGGGGACGCGGCGCAAGAGGTCGATCAAGCCGCCGAACGCGCGGCCGGTGTAGACGGGGTCGAGCAGGATGCCCTCCCACCGGGCCATGACGCGGATCGCGTCGCGCTCGAGCTCGCCCACCACGCCGTAGCCCTGGCCCAGGTAGCCGGCGTCGACACGTGGATATCGGCGGGGCTGAAGTTGTGGGCAAAGCCCGCGCGGAGACTGGTTTCCGTCGCGAGGGCGGCGACGTGCTCCTGGAGTCGTCGCCTGCGGCTCGTCGATGCTGATGCCCAGGATCGCGGACGTCAGCGCCGAGCGCCCAGGCGCCCGCGGCCAGCCCGGCCTGCGTGCCGCCCGAACTCGATGGGATCACGACGGCGTCGAGCGCAAGGTCCTCCGCGCGGGCCTGCTCGAGCAACTCCTCCATCGCCACGGCATAGCCGGCCGCGCCCACCGGGTCGGAGCCGCCGTAGGTGATGAAGTACGGCCGCCGGCCCGCGGCGGTCAGCTCTTGCTCGAGCTCAGCCAGGCGGCTGATGCGGTTCTCGCGTGTGGTCCAGTGCAGGACCGCGCCGAAGAGCTGGTCCAGCAGTAGGTTGCCGTTCGCCGCGTCCGGCGCCTGCCCGCCTAACACGAGATGGCAGTCCAGGCCGGCGCGCGCCGCTGCGGCGGCGGTCTGGCGGCAGTGGTTCGACTGGACTGCGCCGGTCGTGATGAGGGTGTCGCAGCCGCGCACCAGAGCGTCCGCGAGGAGGAATTCGAGCTTGCGCGTCTTGTTCCCGCCGAGGGCCAGCCCGGTCTGGTCGTCGCGCTTGATCCACAGGTCGACGTCGATGCCCTGATCGGCGAACCAGGCGTTGAGGCGCGCGAGCCGCTGGACCGGCGTGGGCAGGAAGGCGAGCGGGTAGCGGGGGATGTGACCAAAGATGGACATACTGGTTCCTCGGAAATGAACGTCGGGGCGGGCTTCCCGCCCCGACAGGTAAAGCACACCTCGGCCTGCGCCGCGCGCGGCCCTAGACGATGCGGCGGGCTTCCATGTAGAAACGCTTCTCCTTCGCTTCGCCCATCGAGAAGGTCTTGCGAGGGAGCGCGCCGTCCAGGATCACGGTCTTGAAGAAGCTGAACTTGTCGATCGCGGGCAGGTAGAAGCCCAGGTTGCCCGCCTGCGTCCCCAGGCGCTCCGTGACGTCGAGGCCGTGGACGTAGTCGATCTTGGCAAAGCCCCCTTGCTTGCCCCACGCGTCGAGGAACGACTGCAGCGTGCCGACCGGCAGGTTCGAGGGCGGCTCGCTGATGTAGAGCACGTAGCAGCCATCGGGGGTGAAGACGCCGATTGCCTGGCGCGCGCCGCCTTCGGCGGGTCCTGGCATTCGCAGTTGTCGACCAGGTTGGTCATCGCGGCCGTGCTGGCAACGCGGACCAGGCGGTAGCGGTCGGGGTAGAACGCGTCCAGCGCCTCGGCCAGGCCCTGCTTGACGTCGAACAGCACCCGGAAGATCGGCTCGAACTCAAGCCCGGCATCGTGGATGTTCTCGATCTCGACCAGGGCATAGCGGGCCGGATGGTCTGCGATGTCCGCGCCGCTCCTGCTTGCCTCGGCCTTGAGGTCCTCCCAGATGGCCTTGGCGGTCGCAAGCGAGTGGTTCCCGTCGCCCATCGCGAAGACGAGCGGAGGCGTGCCGGCAGGCAGGTTGTACTTGCCCGCAAATGTCTCCGGCTCCCCGAGCGCGCCGAGCGCGGCCAGCACGCCGGCCCAGGGCCTCGCGGTCCTCGACCGCATAGCCGGCCAGGTGACCGCTGCCGAGCATCAGGTCGAAATCGTAGAGCCGGCGCAAGGCGGCCTTTTGCGCGACGAGCGGCTCGATCACGCTGCCGTCCGGGTCGTCGATGAGGACGAGGATGTGGGGCAGCTCGAGCGGCGCACCCGAACGGATGCGGACCCGCGGCGGGATGCGCTCCAGGATCGTGCCCTCGGTCGCGCGGATCAGGCTGGTCGAGCCCTTCGCATAGTTATAGTGCTCCAGGTCGAGCGCCAGCATGATGCCGTGACGGGTCTTGGTGTGCTCATGGCCGGAGACAGTGCGCTCGACCAGCACGATCCCGCCGAATTCCTCGAAGAGGCCCCGCTCCAGGTAGTCACGCATGGTGTCCCTGATCGACTGGACGCGGCCCGCTTCTTCCGGCGTATCGAGATAGACTTCGGGCAAGGTGATGTGGTAGGTGGACGGCTCGTCGCCCACGATGCGCGCCACTTCGGCCCAATACTCGGGCTCGGAAGTGAACTGGTCGCATGCGATGACGGCCCACTTGTGGAGGTCGACGCCGGGCCGCGGGAGTAGTACGGTGGGAACTTGAACGCCTTCGGTCATTTCGAGCCTTTGTGGAGAGGTTAGCTAACCACAAAGACGCGAAGTCTTGAAGCTACACAAAGACTTTGTGAGACCTTGTGCCTTTGCGTCTTCGTGGTTAGCAAGGGATTCAGTTACACGGTTCCTGGCTGACGCCGATCAACAGGTCGGCCACTTCGTCGCCGATGCGGGCGGTGGCTTCCTTGGTGGCGGCGCCGACGTGCGGCGAGCCGATCACCTGCGGCAGCTCGAAGAGCTTGCGGTCGGTCAGCGGTTCGTTCTCGAACACGTCGAGCGCGGCGCCGGCGACCTTGCCCGCGACGATGGCCTCGTACAGCGCCTCCTCGTCGAGCACGCCGCCGCGGGCGCAGTCGACGATGCGGACGCCCGGCTTCATCTTGGCGAACATCTCCGCGTTGAGCATGTGCTTGGACGACTCGGTGAGCGGGATGTGCAGCGAGAGGAAGTCCGCCTTTTCGAGCAGCTCGTCAAGCTCGACCATGTGCATGAACGGCACGGCGCCGACGGTGCGGCTGTCGTAGCCCAGCACCAACATGCCGAGCGCGGCCGCGCGTTGAGCGAGGGCCAGGCCGATGCGGCCCATGCCGATGACGCCCAGGACTTTGCCCGCGACCTCGATGCCCTCGAACTTGGACTTCTCCCACAGGCCCGCGCGCATCGACTCGGTGGCCTGGACGACCGGCCGGGCCAGCGCGAAGATGTAGGCGAGGGCGAGCTCGGCCACCGCGTGCGTGCTGGCGCCCGGCGTGTTCATGATCCGGATGCCCTTGCCCTCGGCGTATGCGACGTCGATGTTGTCCACGCCCACGCCGCCGCGCACGATCACCTTCAGGTTCGTCGCGCAGTCGATGACCTGCTTGCGCACCTTCGTGCGGGAGCGGACGACCATCGCGTCGTACGGCGGGATTTTCTCGAGCAGGGCTTCGGGCGTGATCTTGTCGTCGACGTCGACGTCCAGCCCGGCCTTCCGCATGCGCTCGACGGCACGCGGCGAAATCGAATCGCAAACCAGAACCTTCATGCGTCTCTCCTAATAGCGAACTCACGACAAAGACACAAGAAACGAAATCTCACAGGTCTCGAGTCTTCGTGAAACTTCGGACTTCGTTTCTTTGTGTCAGACCTATAGCTTCAAGATGTCGTCGATCTCGCCGGTCAGCCACTTGATGTCGTCCATGGTCAGGTCGCCCATGTGGCCGATGCGGAAGGTCTTGCCCTTGAACGGGCCGTAGCCGTCGGAGATCTGGGCGCCCCGCTTGCCAAGCTCCTTGTTCAGCGCGCCGAAGTCGAAGCCGTTGTTGATGATGTGCGTGATGGTGGGCGAGAGATAGGCTTCGTCGCCGAACAGCCCGAAGTGCTTCTTGCCCCACGCGCGGGTGTAGTTCGCCATCTCGAGGTGGCGGGCGTAGCGGTTCTCCAGGCCCTCGGCGAACATGCAGTCCATCTGCTTGTCGAGCGCGTAGAGGAAGCTGATGCCGGGCGTGGCCGGGGTGTTGAACTTGACCGCGTACTTCTCGTTCTCGATGAAGTCGAAGTAGTAGCCGCGATGCGAGATGGTCTTGGCGCGCTCGAAGGCGCGTTCGCTGACCGCGCAGACGGCGAAGCCGGGCGGCAAGGCGAAGCACTTCTGGACGCCGGCGAGGCAGACGTCGAGGCCCCAACCGTCGAAGTCGATGGGGGTGCCGGCCATGCAGGAGACCGCGTCGACCATGACGATGACGTCCGGGTACTTCTCGCGGGCCATCGCGGCAACCTCACGCACCGGGCCAAGGATGCCGGTGGAGGTCTCGTTGTAGGTCAGGCACAGGGTATCGTACTCGCCGGTCGCGAGCGCGGCGTCGACCAGGTCGGGGGTGACCGCCTTGCCGGGCTCAACTTCGACCGTGCCGGTCTGCACGCCGCAGGACTTGGCGATTTCCCACCAGCGCCGGGAGAACTCGCCATTGAGGGTGTTGAGCACCTTCTTCCCGACGACGTTGCGGATCGCGCCTTCCATGACGCCTGTAGAGGCAGACGTGAAGAGGAACACGCGGCGCTCGGCGTTGAGGAGCTTCTTGACCTTCTCCTCGACTCGTTGGTGCAGGTCGGCGTAGGCCGACGAGCGGTGGCCGATCATGGGCGTCGCCATGGCCTGCAGGATTTCTTCCCGCACTTCGGTCGGCCCGGGGATGAACAGTTTCTTGTGCATCGCCACGTCTCCTTCGAGGTGGTTGGTAGTTGGGGCGCTGCTGCGCTCCGTGGTTAGGTCTGGGCGTCAGTATACGCGAAAGGGGGCGGGGTGACAAGAATGTTCGTCATATTGGTGCGCCGCCGGCCGCGAGAGGTTGTGACGCGACGCGGCGGGTGGGCTGCGTAGAGCGTCCCACCCGCCGCGCTGGCCTGGCGCCAGCTGCCCGTCACGACGGCGCAGGCGGCGCAAGAGTCGATACCGGCTACCGGCGCCTTACGAGGAGCGAGAGTATGAAGCGCGGCGGCGCAGGCGGCGCACCCAGGTTGAGCCGGCCCCAGCCAAAAGCGCTGTCTTTCCCGGGCGCCCCTATGTCGATCGCGCGGCTTTGAAGCATGGACTGCAGCTGGTCCGGCGTCAGGCCGGGGAGGAGCCCTTTAACACGGCAGCGGCTCCGGCGACGTGCGGCGTCGCTGAGGACGTGCCGTTGAATTTGTTGGTCGTCCCGTAGCTCACCGTGGAGACGTTCGCAAACCCCGCGATATCCGGCTTGATCGCCCCACCGCCCGCGGTTCCGCCGGGACCGTTCGTCGGGGCCTTCGGAGCTGTAGGATTCCTGGGGGTAGGGGGAATTGACGTCAAGGGCGGCCACGGTCATCGCGCCAGGCGCGTCGGCCAGGTTGGCGAGGCTGCGGCTGGTGACGATCTCGTCGAGCCGCGCAACCTTCGGGGCGAACATCTCGAAATTCACGTTGCGGCTGGCGGACCAGCGAGCGACGACGAACCCGTAGGCGGTGGTGCTGCCGCTCGAGTATACCGCGGCGTATTCCGTCGGCGTCTGGCCCGCGGCGCCGGTCTGCGAGTCCTCACCCGAAGCGACGAGGACCCAACTCGACCCGTTCCACCGAACGATATAGACGTCGTAATCCTGGTTCACGGCGGACCAGTCGTCCCACCGCAGGAACACGCGGATCAGGTAGCCGGACGGTATCAGGTAGGCCTGCCCGTCGCCGGGGCCAAAGTAGTCGATGTTCTGTGTCCCGTTGAACCTGTGGTACCCGTTCGAATCGCCGCTGAACGTGCCGCCCCAGTGGGCCTGGCGGTCATTTCCGGCCGCGGTCGTCCAGAAGATGCCGGCGTTGCGCGCCGACTGAACGATGTCGGCGAAGACGCCCGTGCCGTCGCCCGGCGTCTGGTTGTACCAGCCCAGGGAGGTCGTGATGATGTTGACGCCCTGCGCCTTGACCCAGGTGACCGCTTCGTCGAGGTCTACCGAGGTGTTGACCTTGACGAGGTAGATGGCCGCATCCGGCGCGATGTCATGGACGATCTCCGCGCAGGCGGTGCCGTGCTCGGTCGCGCTGGCGACATTGTTCGGGTCCTCGTAATCGACGAAGTTCCTGACGGTCACGCTGGCGGGCAGATCGGTTCCGAGCAGGCCGGTGTACCCGATGAAGCCGCCGTCGATAACCGCGACCTTCACGCCCGCGCCCGTTTGCCCGGATGCGTGCCAGGCCGGGGCGTTGATGACGGCCGCGCCTTCGGTCACCGCCATCGTGATCGCTTCGGCGGGCCGGCCGACGTGGTCGATGCTCGCGTCGGACGCGATGACGCCGAGCGCGTCGACCGGCGCCCAGGCCTGCAGCCACGCGTCGCCGTTGGCCCGACCGGTCACCTCGCCGCCTGCAGAACGGATGGCGGCGGCTGCGTCGGCGGCGCGATCCGGCGTGGTGGTAACCAGGATCTGGACGCGATCGCCGTGGGTTCGGAACTGCTCTGATTGCGCGAGCGAGAGGGCCTCGGATTGCGACTTCACCGCGGCGGTTGCCAGCAGGCTCAGCGACGATTCCAGCTTGGGATCGCCGGCTGTCGCCTTGGCTGCTACAAAATTCGCGGACATGGTCATGGCTTCGGGCGGCAACGTCATCAGGGCGAAGCCGTCCGAGTCGGGCGTGGGCGTGTTGGCATACGAGGTTGGGCCGCCGATGAGGAGGAAGCTCAAGAGCAAGGCGCCAACCAGGGTCACGCGGAGGAGCGTCGAGGTGTTTCTGCCTCGTGTGCGGGGTGTCTTCATGTCACGTCTCCTGGACATAGCATGGTGTTTGCCGCCGGTCGTCGCGGAGCACCGGCGTGGTCGTGCGGGACCTCTGGGCTGGCAGCTCGATCGCCGGGACCTGTCTGGCCTCTGACAGGTCGCATGAGCCGGCGATCGAAAGGTAAGTTGGCCGCGGCAACTCCTTTCCGCCACCTGGCACTGCATCCCGATAAACGCACCGGCCGGACCGTTCTGCGGCACGTCTCGCGGTGAAGTGCGAGCTTAGCCTGGCTGCTTCGTGCCGGTCACCAGCCAGTTATGAGGCGCGGTGGGCGCGCTGACCGGGATCACGGGCAGCGTCCACCGGTCGTAGTGTGCGTCGGGCTGACCGCCCTGGGTGAGATGGGCGGCCCAGCCGCGGGCCGAAAGGAACCCGATTGGGTCGTCGATCGCGCCGAGCCAGGGTGCACCGGCCGTGGCTTGCATGTCGAGCCACGGTTTCGTGTAGGGACTGGTCAGGGTCACGCTGTTGACGACGTCAAAGCCGATCCCGGAACCCGGCGCAGCGAAGGTCGCAACCTGGTCGAGGACGCGCTCGAGCTGGTCCTGGGGCAGGTAGAAGAGAAACCCTTCCAGGAGGAAGCACGCCGGCTCGGACCGGGCATAGCCTGCGGCGAGAAGCCGGTCCTGCCAAGGCTCCGTCAGGTCGGCGGCAATGGGCCGGCGCAGGCAGGCGGGCTGTGCTCCCGCGGCCGCGAGCACCTGGTCCTTGTAGGCCATCACCGCGGGCTGGTCGACCTCGTAAACGGTTGTCTCTTGCGGCCAGGCCAGGCGATAGGCGCGGGTGTCCAGCCCGGCGGCCAGCAGCACGACCTGGCGGATGCCGCCGGACGTGACACGCAGGAGGAAATCGTCGAAGTAGCGGGTGCGTATCAGGATCGGCAGCGTACTGTCCGGCGGGCGGGAGGCGATCCAGGCCATGCCGGTCTCGCCGGCCAGCAGGCCGGCCCAGGGATCGCGAAGAGCGCGTCGTCGCGCCCGGTTTCCCGCGCGCGCACGGCCGCCGTCCACAGCGCGGTCGCAGCCAGAGTATTTTCGTTCGGCAGAGAAGTCATTGCTAGCTCCTCCCGCGTTATCGGGCACGGCCGGGAAGACAAGTTCGCCAAATACCTGATCATTATAATACGATCCACGCAAAACATAGTTTCGCTGCAACTTCTTTGCGCGTGGCAGGCGCGGGTGTACAATCCGCTGGCGTCACGGACGGCGGCTCGACACCCGAACTGCGGGGATGGGGGGATTAGGGGATACCAGATGATTGAGCTGACTTCAGATGCAACGCCGGTGTCGTGGGAACTTGCGGCGCGTGGAATCGAGCACCAGGTGTGGAAGCACCCCGGACCGCTGCGGTCGCTGGAGCAGGCCGCGGCCGAACGCGGGCAGCGGCCCGAGCAGGTAGTGCGGAGCATCGTGTTCCGCACGGCAGCGGGCGAGTTCGTCATGGTGCTTGCGGCGGGGCCGGACCAGATTGCCTGGCCGAAGCTGCGCGCGTACCTGGGGCAGTCGCGGCTCACGACGGCGACCGAGGAGGAGCTGCTCCAGGTCACGGGTTACACGCGCGGCGCCGTTGCGCCGTTTGGACTGCCGGCGCCGATGCGCGTGCTCGTCGACGGCGCGGTGCTGCACCAGGATGTTATCTCCATGGGATCGGGCGTCCAGGGAACTGCGGTGGTGCTCAGGAGCGTTGACCTGATGCGGGCGCTGCCGGATGCAGAAGTGGGCGACTTCGTTTCGAAGGTTGTATAGGATGTCGGAAAAACAGACCCGGATCGTCGTCGCCGGGATCATGCTGAGCCTGTTTCTGGCCGCGGTCGAGTCGACCGTGGTCGCGACCGCCATGCCGACGATCGTGGCGGAGCTGGGGGGGCTGGCGTCGTACAGCTGGGTCTTCTCGGCCTACATGCTGACGTCGACGACGACGGTGCCGCTGTACGGCAAGCTGTCGGACCTCTACGGGCGGCGCCGCCTCTATTTCATCTCGATGACGATCTTCCTGGTTGGCTCGGCCCTGAGCGGGCTGTCGCAGAGCATGGGCCAACTGATCGCGTTCCGGGCGCTGCAGGGGCTGGGCGCGGGCGGCATCATGCCGCTTTCGTTCATCATGATCGGCGACATGCTCGAGCCTCGAGCAGCGGGCCAAAATGCAGGGGCTCTTCTCGGGCGTGTGGGGGGTGGCGGCGATCATGGGCCCGCTGCTCGGCGGCTTCCTGGTCGACCAGCTGTCGTGGCACTGGGTCTTCTTCGTCAACATCATCCCCGGGCTGCTCGCGGCGTTGCTGGTCGGCGCGGCTGGCGCGATACGCACCGGCACGCCGAGGGCAGCCGCCCGCAGATCGACTACGCGGGCGTGGCCCTGCTCTCGCTGGGCGTCCTGGCGTTCCTGCTCGGCCTGCTGGAGTTGGGGACGCCGTTTAGCTGGGCGTGCGTCCTGGTAGCCGCGCTGCTGTTCGTCGCCCTGTTCTTCGTGGAGCGGCGGGCTGCCGACCCGGTGCTCCCGCTCGCGCTGTTCCCTGACCGGCTCTTTGCGGTCGCGACCGTCCAGGGGCTGCTTGCCGGATGGGCCATGTTCGGCAGCACGAACTTCGTGCCGTTGTTCGGGCAGGCGGTGATGGGCTTGAGCGCAACGGCCGCGGGGAGCATGCTTGCGCCGCAAATGCTTAGCTGGATGTTTGCGAGCGTCATCGGGAGCCGGCTGCTGCTGCGAATCGGCTACCGCACCGTTGCCGTAAGCGGGATGGTGCTGCTCACGGCGGGCGCGCTGCTGATGACGCGGGTGGCGGCGATGCCGTCGACGCTGCTGGTGGTCTCGAGCCTCGGCCTCATGGGGGCCGGCATGGGCCTGGCGCTGCCCGCGTTCCTGATCGCGGTGCAGAACGAGGTGCGGCGCGACATGCTGGGCGCAGCGACGGCCACGCTGCAGTTCAGCCGGAATATCGGCGGCACGCTGGGGGTCAGCGTGATGGGCGCGATCTTCGCCGCGAACGCGACCGCCAATCTGATGGCGCAGAACATCGACCCAAGCTCGGTTTCCCTCGCGGCCCTGATCGGCGGGGCAGACCTCGCCAGCCTGGCGCGCGGGGAACCGAAATCGAAACCGCGATCGCAGGCGCGCTCGCCAGCGTGTTCGTCGCGGCCCTGGCCGCGGCGGTCCTCGCATTGCTGGTCACGCTGCTCGCCCCGCGTGAGCGCATCGGCGAACGGGCGCTTAAGGCCCAGGCGCGTGACGAGCGGCCAGTGGCCGACGTCGAGCCGGCGGAGTCATAGGTACGGCGGAGCGGTAGCTCCGGCGGCTACTTCTGCAGCGTGTACGAGTCGGCCAGCTTGCCGTCGACGGTGTAATAGTCGAAGGTGAGCTGCTTGTCCGTCGCGGTCACCTGCTGCGCGCCCCAACTGCCGGCGATGCGCACCTGGCTTCCGTCGACCGGCTGGGGCTTGAACGCGTACAGCGGGCTCCCGCCTGACCCGTTGACGAAGTATGTCACCCCGTTCACCTGCAGCCGTTCGTACAGGTGCTCGTGTCCGCTCAGAACCACCTGACCGCCCCAATCCTTGAACGGCCACTGCATTTCGTCCTTGGAGCCGTGCCGCGCACCGGAAGAGTACGGCGGGTGGTGGAAGAAGACGATGTTCCAGGGCGAGGTCGACTTCGCCAGCTGCGTCTTCAGCCACTGAGCTTGCTTTGAATCCGGCGAGATGCCGTCAGGCTCCTGGTCGTTCGAGTCCAGCGAAAAGAAGTGCACGGGACCCCAGGTGAAGTCGTAGTAACGCTCGTTGCCCGAGGTGTTGTTGAAGCCGCTGCCCGGCAGATCGAAGTAGCTCAGGTAGTTTTCCAGCCCGGCTTCCTCGTAGTCATGGTTGCCGAGAGTGGCGAAGAAGCGGTTCCGGTCTGCGTTTCCGCTGCGGACAGTTCGCGCCTACGGTCGTCACGTCCTTGAGGTCATTACAATAGAACGTGCCGACGGACCGGTCGTACTTGCCGGTGGTGGCGCCGCCTGCCGACTTATAGTACGCGTCGCCGACGTCGATGACGAAGTCCGGCTTCCAGCCTTCCACCATCGCTGCGACCTGCTTCTCTTCGGGCCCGTGCGTGCCGAAGTCGCCAACGACGGCGAAAGTCACCGCGGGCTGCTCGCCCGGCCGAGACGTTGCGGATGGCGTGGAGGCGGAAGCGGGAAGGGGCGCCGCGCTGGGCAAGGACGTCGCGGTGGACGCGGGCGCTGCGCTGGGCAAGGACGTCGCAGTGGACGCGGACGTTGAGGTGGGCAAGGGCGTCGCGGCCAGCGCCCGGACGGCAACGCTCGCAGATTGAGCCTGGCGCCGGAGGCCTGCTGAGAGGCCGCCGGGCCTGACGCGGCACAAGCGGAAAGCAACAAAAAGGCCATGCAGAGCATGGCCAACCGCACAGTCAGTCGATGCATTTTTTTGTGATCCATGCGGCAGATGCTATCCCTTGTGTGACCGGCGAAAAGTCAGCGACACTCCCTTTTCATCGCTCCCTAATCATTCGCGTGGGCCTGGCGCAGCAGATCGTCGACGAGACGGACCGGGGGGACGGGGAGCTGGTAGTCGTCAAACTCCAGGACATTGGGCAGCGGCATGTCGAGCAGGAACTCCGGGATGCCGACCGGGCTGGCCTCGCTCTGCTCGTCGCCAAACACGGCGCAGGTGCGCGCCCTGATTTCGGCCGCCAGCGGGGCGATCGCTGCCTTGCCGCGCGGGTCGTCCAGCCAATCGCGCAGGGTCGAGTCGCGGTCCAGGATGCACGGCAGCTGCAGCGTCGACTCGAGCGTCACGGTCTGCACGCAGCGGATGTCCGCGGCGGATGCGCCGATCAGGATGTCGAACGCGCCGTCCTCGGTGATCCACCGGCCATAGGCGGGATGGTAGTAGGCGAAGGCGCGGAAGTCGAGGTGGATTTCGACCGTGCGGGTCTCGCCCGGCTGCAGTTCCACCTTGGCGAAGCCCTTCAGCTCCTTCGGCGGGCGGACCAGGCCGGACTTCGCGGTCGGACACGTACACCTGGACGGTCTCCTTGCCGGGCAGTGGTCCGGTGTTGGTGACGTTCGACCGATACGGTGAGGCCGTCGACGTCGCGGAACGCCGAACCGGAGACCCTGGGGTTTTGATAGGCGAAGGTGGTGTAGCTCAAGCCGTGGCCGAAGGGGAACAGGACGGGCTGCTGCCGCGCGTCGTAATAGCGGTAGCCGATGAAGATGCCCTCACCGTAGCGGGCGACGTCGGCTTCGCCCGGGTAGTTCAGATACGCCGGCGTGTCGGACAGGCGGAGGGGGAAGGTCTCTGCCAGCTTGCCCGAAGGATTGGCTGCGCCGAAGAGGATATCCGCGATCGCGCCGCCGCCTGCCTGGCCCATCATCCACGCTTCGAGCACCGCGGCCGCACCGTCGAGCCACTCGCTCATCGTCACGGCCGAGCCATTGTTGAGGATGACGACCGTCTTGGGCTGCGCTGCGGTCACCGCCTGGATCAGGGCCACCTGGTGCGCGGTCAGGTCAAGGTCCTGCCGGTCGTAGCCCTCGGATTCCTTCCAGGGCGGCAGCGCGATGTAGAGCAGGGCGACGTCGGCGCCCGCCGCGGCCTGCGACTGCCGCATCGATCATGGCCGGTTGGCGGCTGTCGTCGTCGGGATACCCCTCCGAGTAGACGATTTGGGCGTCGCCGGCGAGCCTGGCAAGCTCGGCCAGCGGCGAGTCGACCTGCGTGGGGTTGATGTGCGAGCTGCCGCCGCCCTGGAAGTAAGGCTCCTGGGCCGCGCGACCGATGACCGCGAGCCGCCGCACGTCGCGGAGCGGGAGGATGCCGTCGTTCTTCAGCAGCACCATGCCTTCGGCCGCGATCTTGCGCGCCAGGGCGTGATGCGCGGCCGGGTCGAAGCCGGCGCCCTTAGGGGTATCAGCCGCCATGAACACGACGCGGAGGATGCGGCGGACCGACTCGTCGAGCACCGCTTCGTCCAGCTCGCCGCTGCGGACCGCCTCGCATGACCGCTTCGGCGCGCAGGGGCCGCGGGCCGGGCATCTCGAGGTCTAGCCCCGCCGCGAGCGCGGCAACCCGGTCGTGCACCGCGCCCCAGTCGGACACGACGAACCCTTCGAAGCCCCACTCGTCCTTGAGGATGTCGGTGAGCAGGGTGCGCTGCTCGGACCCGCGGCGGCCGTTGATCTTGTTGTACGCGCACATGACCGTCCACGGCTGGGCCTT
The DNA here is from genome assembly GCA_963800615.1 of uncultured Chloroflexia bacterium. Taxonomy (GTDB): domain Bacteria; phylum Chloroflexota; class Anaerolineae; order CG2-30-64-16; family CG2-30-64-16; genus JALOOB01. The sequence continues at coordinate 171,386 of CAWDBO010000001.1, read as the reverse complement.
CTTGACTGCGGTCTCGAACGCGGGCAGGTAAATCTCGCGCAGGGTGCGCTCGTCGACCACCGCGTCGGTCACCATGCGCCGGTATTCCTGGTTGTTCGCCGCGTAGTGCTTCAGCGACGTCCCCACGCCGCGGCTCTGCACGCCGTTGATCAAGCCCGCGGCCATCTCGCCCGCCAGGTAGGGGTCCTCGGAGAAGTACTCGAAGTTGCGGCCGCAGACCGGCGTGCGCTTCATGTTCGTGCCCGGCCCGAGGACCACGTCGACATTCAAGGCAATCGCTTCGTCCGCCAAGGCCTCGCCCATCTCCCGGATCAGGTCGCGGTTCCAGGTCGCGGCGAGGAGCGATGCGGTGGGAAAGCAGGTGGCCGGGATGCTCTCGATCGCCATCGATCCCGCTTCCGCCAGGCGGCGGATGCCGTGGGGCCCGTCGGAGACCCACATGGAGGGCACCCCCAGGCGTTCGACGGGCGTCGTCGTCCAGGCGGTCTCGCCCGTACACAGCGCCGCTTTCTCTTCAAGCGTCATTTGTTCGACGATCGATTGGATGGAAGGCATGGGTCACGTTTCCTGTTCAGAGTGGACGAAGAAAGGCCCGGCGGTTTGGCGCGATTATCGCACTGCGGGCCGTGTTATCAAAAATAGCTTTGCGCTTGCATTTCGAATCTGTTTTGACATTGCCCCCTTTTTCCGTACAATGAACGCTTACGGCGCGCTGGCGGACGATTCAGCGCGCCTTCACTTGTCTAGCGTTACGCAGCAATGCCGTCACCCTGATACGAGGTTTATCCGAATGATCCAGAAGTCTAACGAGCGCGCCCGTCACTAGCAGCCACATACGGCAGCAGTTCCTCGATTTCTTCCGCAGCAAGGGACACCAAATCGTGCCGAGCGCTTCGCTGGTGCCGGTCGGCGATCCCACGCTGCTGTTCACCAATGCGGGCATGAACCAGTTCAAGGACTACTTCCTGGGCCTGGCCGAGCCGCAGTCGCGACGGGTGGCCGACGCGCAGAAGTGCATGCGCGTCAGCGGCAAGCATAACGACCTGGAAGATGTCGGGCGCTCGCCCTACCACCATACGCTGTTCGAGATGCTGGGCAACTGGTCCTTCGGCGACTACTATAAGAAGGAAGCCATCAGCTGGGCCTGGGAACTGCTGACCCAGGTGTGGGGCTTGCCCAAGGCGCAGCTGTGGGCCACGGTCTTCGAGGACAACAAGGGCCAGGTCGGGCGCGACGACGAGGCCGCCGGGTACTGGCGTTCGGAGACGGACATCGACCCCGAGCACATCCTGTTCTTCGGCCGCAAGGACAACTTCTGGGAAATGGGCGACACGGGGCCTTGCGGGCCGTGCAGCGAAATCCACCTGGACCTGGGGCCCGAGCGCTGCGACAAGCAGGACGTGCCCGGCCACGTGTGCCGGGTCAACGGCGACTGCCGGCGCTACATCGAGTTGTGGAACCTCGTGTTCATCCAGTACAACCGGAGCGCGGAAGGGGAACTCTCGCCGCTGCCCGCGCGTCATGTAGATACGGGGATGGGCTTCGAGCGGGTCGTCCAGGTGCTCCAGGGCAAACAGAGCAACTACGAGACCGACCTGTTCACCCCGATCATCGAGGCGACGCAGAAGCTGCTTGCCGAGTCGGGCATCGACCGCGACGTCTCGAAGGACATGGAAGACGAGAAGCGCCGCGTCTCGTACCGCGTCATCGCGGACCACAGCCGGGCCGATCACGTTCCTGATCGGCGACGGCGTGATGCCGGCGAACGAAGGCCGCGGCTACGTCCTCCGCCTGATCCTGCGGCGGGCCGCGCGGCACGGGCGGATGCTCGGCTTCACGCGGCCGTTCCTGGCCGAAGTCGCGAAGACGGTCATCGACACGATGGGCGGGCAGTACGACGAGCTGGTGCGGCGGCGGGAGTTCATCCTGACCAACATCGAGCAGGAAGAGAGCCGCTTCGGCACCACGCTCATCAACGGCCTGGCGCTGCTCGACGAGCTGATCGCCGACCTGAAGAGCCGCGGCGAGAGCGTGATCCCCGGCGCGGACGCGTTCCGGCTGTACGACACGCACGGCTTCCCGCTCGACCTGACGCAGGACGTCGCGCGCGACCAGGGGATGACCGTGGACGTGGAAGGCTACAAGGTCGCATTGAGCAAGCAGAAAGAACAGTCCGGGGGGTCCGAGCAGTTCAAGGGCCATGGCGCGGAAACGGTCCAGGTGTACCTGGATCTGCTGCGCGACCTCAAGTCAGAGGGCGTCCTGACCGCGGCCGGCGTGAAGCACCAGCCCTACGACGAGTTCGAGCTCGAGACGAAGCTCGCGGCGATCGTGCGCGACGGGCAGCGGGTTTCCAGCGCGCGCTGGGCGACAAGGTCGAGGTCGTGCTCCCCGAGACGCCGTTCTACGTGGAATCCGGCGGGCAGGTGAGCGATACCGGCTTCATCACCCGGTACGAGGGCGACTCGGACGACATCATCTGGGAGATCACCATTACCGATACCCGGCGGCCGGTGCCCGGCCTGATCGTCCACACGGGCGAGGTGATGGGCGGCGAGCCGCGGGCCGGCGACCCGTGCTGGGCCGAGGTCGATTTTGACCGCCGCCTCGACATCATGCGCAACCACACGGCGACGCACCTGCTGCACCGGGAGCTGCGCAACCTGTTGGGCGAGCACGTACACCAGGCCGGCTCGGTGGTGGCGCCGGAGCGCCTGCGCTTCGATTTCACCCACTCGTCGCTGCTGACGCAGGACGAGCTGGACACGATCGAAGAGGGCGTGAACGAGGTGATCCTGGAGGACCTGCCGCTCAATTTCGAGCAGATGGCGTATCGGGAAGCGATCGCGGGCGGCGCGACCGCGCTGTTCACCGAGAAGTACGGCGACGAAGTGCGTGTGGTCGAGGTGGGCTGGGACGACGACGTGTACTCGAAGGAACTGTGCGGCGGGACGCATGTCGCCCACACGGGCGAGATCGCGTTCTTCCACATCGTTTCCGAGGAAAGCATCGGCGCGGGCGTGCGGCGCATCGAGGCGGTGACGGGGCGCGAGGCGCAGCACCTGGCGCAGGACCGCCTGCGCTTGCTCGACCAGACCGCGGCGATCCTCCGGGTGCAGCCCGACCAGATCGACCGGGCCGTCCGCAACCTCTACGGGGAACTGCAGACGGCGCAAAAGGAGAACGCGCCGGCTTAAGGCGCAGCTCGCCTTGCAGCAGACCGACCGGCTGGCCGCGAGTGCGGTCGACGTGGCGGGCGTCAAGGTGGTGACCGCGGAAGTCGCGGGCGCGGACATGCAGACGCTGCGCGAGATGAGCGACAAGTTGCGCGGCCAGCTGGGCTCCGCGGTCGTCGTGTTGGCAACCGCGATCGACGACAAGCCGCAGTTCATCGCTGCCGTGACCGACGATCTGCTCCCGCGTGGCGCACATGCCGGCGAGCTGGTCAAGGCCGTCGCGCGGGTCGTGGGCGGCGGCGGCGGCGGCCGGGCGAGCCTGGCACAGGCGGGCGGCCGGGATCTCTCCAAACTACGCGAGGCATTGGCGCAGGTTCCTGACGTGGTGCGCCAGCAACTGAAGAAATGACGATAACGCGAATCATCGCCGAGCCGGAGCGGCTGCCCGAGAGCGAGAGGCCTCACGGGCAGCGCCCGGCCTCGGCCGCAGCGAGCGACGTGCTGGCCGGAGTCATGGCTGCGCTTCGCACGACACCGAGGGGCGAACGGGTCTTGTTCGTCCTGCCGCGCAAGTCCCACATCGATGCGCCGGCGGCGCGGGTGGTGCGCCGGGAGGCCGCCGGACAGGGCGTCGGGGTGGCATTCGTGACCGCGCATCCCGGCTCGCGGATGGCGCTCGGCAGAGAGGGCATCAGCACGTTCCGGGACGCGCAGCGCGCGCGAACGCAGCCGGTGGCGCCGGGTGTCGCCGCCCTCGCCCTCCAGGCGCCGCCCGCCCGATCCCGTCGTGGTGGTGCCGCCCGGACCGGGCGTCTTCCAGAAGCCTTCCCCATCCGGTTTTCGCCCATTCGCGATCGTCAGATCGTTTGTCCGGCAGCCAAGCCCCTGGTGGCAGACGCTCGGGTTGGTGCTGGCCTCGGCCGCGCTGCTCGGCGGGCTGCTCTATGCGCTCATGGTGGTGATCCCATCGGCCGAAATCGTGGTCACGCCGGATTCGGAGCCGGTGCAGGCCGAGGTGCAGCTCAAAGGGGTGCCCAATGCCCGCACGGACCTGGAGGCGGGCGTGGTGCCCGCGCAGACCATGAGCGTCCAGGTCTCGGGCGAGGCGCGCACGAAGACGACCGGGAAACGGTCGGAGCCGGCCGGGAAGGCGCGCGGCCGGGTGGTCTTCATCAACATGACCAACCGGTCGATCAACGTCCCGCAGGGGTCGGTGGTTTCCACGGCGACGGGCGACAACGCACAGTTCGGGACGCTGGCGCCGACCGAGCTCGGGCCTAATGGGCGGGCCGCGGCCCAGGTCGAGGCGCTGCTGCCCGGCCCGGGCGGCAACGCGCGGGCGGGCACGGTCACCCGGGTGGAAGGGCCGCTTTCGCTGTCCGTTGCGGTGTCAAACGACGCGGGTTTCGGCGGCGGCAGCATGGCGCCCCAGCCGGTGGTCACCGAAGACGACAAGACTCGGCTGCAGGCCCAGCTGTTCGAGGAATTGAAGAAGCAGGCGTACGACAAGCTCGTGGAGCGGGGCGCGCGCGGCACGTTTATTTCGCCCGAGTCGATCAGCTTTGTGCCGCTGTCGCCTTCGTTTACGCCCTTTGTCGGCGAGGTGTCGGAGGACCTGTTCCTGAGCATGAGCGTGCAGGCCGTGGGCCTGGCCGTCGACCAGGCGGATGCCAACAAGGCGGCGCTCGCGAAGCTGCAGGCAGCGATGCCGCCTGGTACGCGGCTGATCTCGGACACGATCCGGTTCATCCCGGGCGGCGTGAGCGCAAGCCGGGATGGGGGCGTCAACTTCTCGGTGACGGCAGAGGGGACCGTCCTGCGTTCGATCGATACGGCTGCGGTTCGTGATGCGGTGATGGGAAAGAGCCGCGCGGCGGCCGCAGACGTGCTGCAGCAGCGCCTCGTGCTTGCCCGATCGCCCGAGATATCGCTGGGGCCCGACTGGCTGCCGTACGTGATCCCCGTGGATCTGCCTGCGCTGCCGTGGCGCATCCGGGTGGTCGTGGATTGGGACGAGGCGGCGCGGCTCGCGATGAAGCCGTAGCGCGAGCCGATGCCCATCCTGTCTTCGCCCTTTGATCTGCCTCCCGGCCGGCTGTTGGCGCTGGACCTGGGGCAGGCGCGGTTCGGCGTTGCCGTGTGCGACGAGGCGGGCATGCTCGCCACGCCGCTGACCGTGGTGCGGCGCCGGGCAACCCGGGCGGAAGACTTCGCCGCAATCGCGGACCTCGTAAGGCGCGAGCGGGCCGTGGGCGTCCTGGTCGGGATGCCGTCTGCCGATGCATCGGCAGCACGGCCCGGAGGGCGAAGGCTCGCAAGCCCGGTGGACGCGGCGATACGCCGGGCGGCTGGCGGGCAGCCTCGACGTGCCGGTGGCGTTCTGGGACGAGACCTTGTCGTCGGTCGATGCGGCGGCGCTGCTGGCTGAAAGCCGCGGCCGGACCGGGATCGACGCGGCGGCGGCGGCGCTGATCCTGGCCGATTACCTTGAAGCTCGAAGGAGGAAGGCCCCCTGATGCACCGGGCGCTTCATCTAGTCTTACGATTCCTGCTCTTCCTGATACCGCTCACCGCACTGGCGCTGCTGGCGTTCGTGACGGTCAGCTTTGTCTCCGCGCAACTGGCCGACGTGCCGGAACCGTCGAGGGTGGCGCTGCTGCGGCCGGCGTCCGAGCAACCGCTGGACCTGCAGCCCGCGACCATCGAGCAGCGGGTGATGGGCATCTACCTGAAGACCCAACAGGCAGCCATCGACACGCCGGCAAGCACGGTCGACGAACGGAAGGTGTTCAGCATCGATTCCGGGGAGACCGCGCTGAGCGTCGCGACGCGGCTCGAGGAAGAGGGCTTCATCAAGGACGCGGGGCTGTTCCGCAACTACATGCGCTACAACGGCATCGACCAGAAGCTGGCCGCGGGCGACTTCGAGATATCGGCTGCCATGACCATGGCCGAAATCTCGGAGCAGCTCCAGCGGGCGCGTTACGAAGAAATCACCTTCACCGTGCCGGAGGGCATGCGGGCCGAAGAAGTGGCCGAGCTGCTCGACGTGAAGGGCGTCATGGACGGGTCGGCGTTCCTGGCGATGGTGCAGGGCGGGAGCGGATCTGCGAAGGCGCTCGGCGAATACGACTGGCTGCCCCCCGGCCTGACGACGCTGGAAGGCTACCTCTTCCCGGACACTTACCGGCTGCCCGTGCCGACAAAGCCGTCCGACCTGCTGAAGCGCATGCTTGACAACTTCCAGGCGAAGGTGTCGGACGAAACCCTGGCTGCGGCACGCCAGGCAGGGCGCGGCCTGGAGCAGGTGGTCATCATGGCGTCCATCGTCGAGCGGGAGGCGCCGCGAGCAGACGAGCGGCCGCTGGTCGCCAGCGTGTACTGGAACCGGGCGAGCGGCGCGTGCAGCAAGGAAACCGGCGGCGCGTACCTGCAGGCGGACCCGACCGTGCAGTACGCCGCGGGCCGGCCGGGCGAGTGGTGGTGGAAGCCGCCGAACGTCGAGGCCTACACGACCGTGCAGTCGCCCTACAACACTTATTTGCACGCGGGGCTGCCGCCGGCCGCGATCTCGAGCCCCGGCATTTCCGCGATCGAGGGCGCAATCAAGCCGGCGGATACGAAGTACTGCTTCTTCGTGGCGACCGGCGAGGGCGGCGGGCATGTGTTTGCGACGACGCTTGCCGAGCACCAGGCGAATATCGCGACGTATCAGAAGTAGGGGCGGGCCGGGCAATGCAGGAGCGGGCGAGGGTGGCGTGATGCACGGCAAGAGAACCCTGTTACTCTCGCTCCTGCTCGTGAGCTGTGGGCTGGCGGCTTTCAGCCTGCCCGGCGACGCGGCGCCCGTCGTCAAGCTGGGCGTCATCGGGCCGTTCGAGGGCCGGGGCAGAGACCTCGGCTATGCGGTGCTGCCGGCGATCAAGGAGGCGGTGGCAGAGGCCAATGCCTCTGGCAGCCTCGGGCGATACCGGGTGACGGTCGCCGCCTTCAACGACAACCTCGATCCCGTGACTGCCGGCGAGCAGGCCTTGGCGTTGGGGCTCGATCGGGATGTATTCGGCGTTGTGGGTCCCTTCTCACCCGGTACCGCAGCCGCCGCGGAGCCGGTACTTCGGCGGAGCCACCTCGCTAACCGGCCGCTGCCGCAGGCGTACCCGGCCAATGGGGACTTCTCGCAAGAACAGGCGCAGGCAAAAGAAGCGGCCAGGAGCCTTTTGCAGGCCCTGGCCGCGGATATCCACGCAAACGGCCGGCCGACCGGCCGGAGTATACCGAACCCCTAACGAATGACCGTGTGAATGAGCGGCGGAGCTTCGACCGGCTCCGGCCCGATGCGGATGGCGCGCGCCAGGCGCTCGAGCGCGGCATCGCGTGACGCTTCGTTCGCCGCGTGGACAGTGACCAAGGGCCGGCCCGCACGGACTTGCGAGCCAACCTTCGCCGATGCGTCCAGCACGACGCCCACTGCCGGATCCACGGCGTCTTCCTTGCGCGCACGGCCGCCGCCCAGATCGACCACCGTGTAGCCCACCTCGCGGGCATCCACGCTGTGGACGTAGCCGTCGGACGGCGCGACGAGCGACGCGGTGACAGGCGCCTGGGGCAGCAGCTCAGGATGGTCAACGTAGCGGACGTCGCCGCGCTGGGCGGCCACGAACTCGCGGAACTTGGCCCACGCCGAGCCGTCCGCCAGGGTCCTCGCTGCGGCCGCGGCTGCGCTTTCGGGATCGGTTGCCTTGCCGGCGATCAGGAGCATCTCCCTCGCGACGTCGACGCAGTGGCTGCGGAAATCGGCCGGCCCTGCGCCGTGCAGGGTGGCGATCGCCTCTTGCACCTCGAGCGCATTGCCCACCGCCAGGCCCAAGGGTTGGCTCATGTCCCCGATCAGCGCGGTCATCTTCCGGCCCAGGCGCCGGCCGATCGCCACCATCAGCTCTGCGAGCTCGATCGCGGCCGGCACGGTTTCCATGAACGCGCCCTGTCCGACCTTGACGTCGAGTACGATGGCGTCGGCGCCCGAGGCGATCTTCTTCGACATGATCGAGCTGGCAATCAGGGGGAGGGAGGGGACCGTGCCCGTCACGTCGCGCAGCGCGTACAGCTTGCCGTCCGCGGGGGCCAGGTCCTTGGTCTGCCCGGCCACGACGAGGCCGACCTCCAGCAGCTGGCGCTTGAACTGCTCCAGGCTGAGGCGGACGGAGAAGCCGGGGATAGACTCCAGCTTGTCGAGCGTGCCGCCGGAGAAGGACAGGCCCCGCCCCGACATCTTGCCGACCGGAACGCCCAGCGTGGCGACCATCGCGCCGACGACGAGCGTCGTCTTGTCGCCGACGCCGCCCGACGAATGCTTGTCGACGATGAATGGAAGCGTGTCGTGCAGATCCATCGTCTCGCCCGAGAAGGCCATGGCCTCGGTCAGCATGGCGGTCTCGCCGGGCGTCATGCCCCGGAAATAGACGGCCATGGCCCACGCCGCGGCCTGGTAGTCGGGGACATCGCCAGCGACGTAGCCCCGGATGAATGCGTCAAGCTCGGCGCGGGTCAACTCACCGCCGTCGCGCTTCTTCGTGATGATGTCTACGGTCCGCATCGGTCTCGCTGCCTCCAACGTGAAAGAACGAACGGACGCAGCATACCCCGGCCTCAACATGCTGTCAAGGAATTGTCAATAAATTGCTACTTGCCTTTGGGAGGGATACCTGTATAATGGGCGATGACAACCATAAATTGCCACTTGTTTTTACAACCGAACGGTGTATACTGTCCGGCAATAACCAGATATGCGCGTTACTTTTAGGTGAGCGCGCCGTCATTCTTATCAGCAGAAGCAAAAATGACCGGCAGATCGGGGCCAGAGCCCTGAAGGCCGGAACAAGGTGGCAGTGGTGAGAATGACGGGGGTTGGGCACGATGTTGTCGTGGTGGGCGCCGGGCTTGCGGGATCGGAGGCGGCCTGGCAAGCCGCCGAGCGCGGCGCGCGGGTGCTGCTGTACGAGATGCGGCCGGGGCGGATGACCGCCGCGCACCAAACGGACTTCATGGCGGAGCTGGTATGCTCCAACAGCCTGGGCTCGAACCTGCCGGACCGGGCGCTGGGGGTGCTGAAGCAGGAGCTCAGGCGGCTGGGTTCGCTAGTGATCCGGGTGGCGGACGAGCACGCCGTGCCGGCGGGAGGCGCGCTGGCGGTTGACCGTGAGGCTTTTTCGGCCGGGGTGACGGAAGCGGTTGTGGGGCACCCTCGCATCGAGGTGGCGCGTGAGGAGATCGTCGAGTTACCGGAAGGGCAGCCAACGGTCATCGCGACCGGCCCGCTGACCTCCGAGCCGTTGGCCGAGCGGATCCGGGCGCTGGCGGGGGATGAGACGCTTTACTTCTTCGATGCGATGGCGCCCATCGTCTCGATCGACTCGGTCGATATGTCCGTTGCGTTCCGGCAGAGCCGGTATGGGGGACCTAAGCCGGGCGCCGGCGAGCAAGCGGGTTCGGCTGCAGGCGAAGCCGCGAGTGAACCCGAGGGTGATTACATTAATTGCCCGCTGACGAAGGATGAGTACTTCGCCTTCGTCCAGGCGGTCAACGACGCGGAGAAGATCAGCCTCCGCGAGTTTGAGCAGACGCTGCTCCCTGAGGATGACGAGGCGCCGGCGGTATTTCGAGGGGTGTCTGCCCATCGAAGTGCTGGCCGCCCGGGACCCCATGGCGCTGGCCTTCGGGCCGATGCGGCCGGTGGGGCTGCGGGACCCGCGCACTGGACGGCGGCCGTTTGCGGTCGTCCAGCTGAGGCAAGACAACGCGGCGGGCACCCTTTACAACTTGGTCGGTTTCCAGACGAACATCAAGTGGGGCGAACAGGAACGGGTGCTGCGGATGATACCCGGCCTCGGGAATGCGGAGTTCGTGCGCTTCGGCCAGATGCACCGGAACACCTTCCTTAACAGTCCGAAGCTGCTGCGGCCGACGCTGCAGTGGCACGGCCGCGACGAGCTGTTGTTTGCAGGGCAGATCACCGGCACCGAGGGCTACGTGGGTTCCACCGCGAGCGGGCTGATCGCCGGGCTGAACGTGTGGGCGCTGAGCCGGGGTTTCCCCCCGATCGAGCTGCCACCGACGACGATGACCGGCGCGTTGCTGCACTACATCACGCACGCCGACCCGGCCGGCTTCCAACCGATGAAGGCGAACTTCGGCTTGCTGCCGGATCTCGATCCGCCGGTGCGCGACAAGCGGCGGCGATACGGAGCGTACGCGGAGCGGGCGCGAGCCGAACTGGAGGCCGCAATAGCCGAAATCCCGTGGGCGAACGGGCCTGCGGCGGGATTGGATTAACATAATGCGTGTCGAGAGAGGAAAAAAGTTGACAGGAGGTGCACCGAAAACGTAATTGTGATGGAATTGGAAGAATAACCCTATTGCGTTCGCGTGTCACATGTGCTACAATCCGCGCGAGATATGTCCCGCAGCTTGTGAGTTCGCCCGCTTTCAGTTCCGCTCATTCTGAGCAGGGCTGAAGGGGCACGGTGGTTGTGAAGGAGGGTCGCATGCGATTTCTGAGAAATCCTCGCCGCTTGACGGCGCTTGCTCTCGCTCTGGCCATCCTCGTGAGTCTCACGCTTGGGAGCGCCACCGGCCTCGCGGTGACCACGATGGACGTGATCCGGAACGGGAGCTTCGAGGGCGGATTCACCATGATCCCGGGATGCGGCATGGTGGGCAACAACTGGGGCTGCTTCACCAATGGCGGCAGCGCAGCGTATGGCTTCTACGACGACCAGTGGGCGCCGGTGGTGGCCGACGGAGCCCACAGCCAACTGATCGAAATCAATACGAAGCAGTACGCCGCATCTGAACCCGACCGCTTTGCCGGCATCTACCAGACCGTGGGCCTGACCCGCGGAGCGAGCTACACGCTGCGCCTGCACGGCGGGATGCGCGAGCACCAGCCCGATCCGACGGAAGACAAGTACCGGTACCGCGTGCAGTGGGGTTTCACCACCGACGGCTCGACAGACTGGACCCGCGTCACCAACTGGACCGATATGCCGTGGGACAAGATCGACGAGCGGACTGCGCCGACCGGGCTGCAGAGCTATGTGACGACCTTCATCGCGCCCAGCCACAAGATCACGCTCTTCATCCGGGCGTGGAAGAAGTGGGGCAACGCGTACAAGGAACTCGACGTCAACATCGATGCCGTCAGCCTGACGGGCCAGGTCGTGCGGCAGCCGCTGCCGCCGCAGAAGCCAGAGGGCATGAAGCCGCCGGTCATCGATCATGGCACCGCGCAGCCCGTGCACCCGATCAGCCCGCCTGCTCTCAGCTGCGGCGGTGGGACGCTGTTACCGAACGGCGATTTCGAGGGCGGCTTCACCAACGGCGTTGGCAAGCGGTGGACGGCCTTCACGAATGGCGGCGCGGCGGCCTACGGCTTCTATGACGAAATGTGGAAGCCGGTGGTGAAGGACGGCACGCACGGCCAGTTGATCGAGATCAACACGTGGGGACTGGCGGCGTCGCAGAACGACCGCTTCGCGGGCATCTACCAGGTCGTCGGGGGGCTGCGGCCGGGCGCGACCTACGAGATTTCGGCATGGGGCATGCTGCGCGAGGAAGCAGCGCATCCGAACGAGGACAAGTTCCGCTACCGGGTGGAGTGGGGATATGCCCCGGCGGACGCGGACCCGAGCGAGGGTGACATCACGAACTGGTCCGAGCTGCCTTGGGACAAGATCTATGTCCGGACGGCGCCGGGCAGCATGTCATCCTTTAAGGCGCAGTTTGCGGCGCCAGCCGGCAGGACAATCGTCGCCTTCCGGGCCTGGAAGAAGTGGGGGACGCCGCAGCGCGAACTGGACGTGAACCTGGACGCGATCAAGCTGGTGGCTTGCTCGTCCGCCGGGACGCCGCCCCCCATCGTGGTCGGCCCCTGTTACTACGTGGTGCAGTCGGGCGACACGCTTGCCGACATCGCCGCCAGATACGGTACGACACGCGATCAACTGGCTGCAGCGAACGGCATTCGGAACCCTAACATCCTGATTTTGGGACAAAGGTTGGTGGTGCCCTGCAAGGACGGCGGCGGAACGCGGCCGCCGAGCAATGCGTGCACGTGGTACGTGGTGCAGCGTGGCGACACGCTCGTGAAGCTCGCCGCCCGCTATAGCACGACGGTACAGGCGATAGCGCAGCGCAACGGGCTACGAAACGCCAACCTTATCTTCGTGGGGCAGCGGCTCTGCATCCCGTAGGGATCCAGTTCTGGCGCCCAGGCGAGCGCCTGGCTGTTGAAGCCGCTGTCTGTTGGAGCCTCGGGCCGGCGCATGCTGCCGGTCCGAGCGTGCGACGTTTATCGAGCTGAGTCGGCCGCCGATGCGGTACGGGCGGCGACCTGAGCAAGCGTGAAGCTGCTCGTAGGAGGTTTTCTTGCCCAGAGGGGGGTTGGCGCCCCGTTTGCCAGCCAATATCCTGTTTTGTCACTCATGCCGGGTCTCGCTCAGACCCATCACCGGCCGATGGTACAGAGGAGGGATAAATGGTTATGCATCGGAGGCTTATTTTGGCCCTGGCAGCGGCGCTGCTGATGCTCCTGATGGTAGGCAGCGTCGCGTTTGCCGACGGCCCGACGACCGCTGGCACGGTTCCCGCGGAGCAAGTAGTCACCGACGTCAAACCCGTGTGCGTTGACGGGTACGTCATCAATCATCGCGAAAACCCGATCGACGGCAGCAAGATGCTGCCGAAAGATGCGAATGGGAATCCCGTCTACCTCATGGTGACGGCATCGTGGGCCATCAACGGCGCGCCGAACACAGTCTCGGCCACCGTCGACAAGAAGGGGTACTTCAAGTTCGCCAACCTGCCGAAGGACACCCCGATCGTCTTCTCGATCGACCTTCCGGACGGATGGTTTGGGATCGCGCCGGAGATGCTCACGAGCGGCGGCACGGCTCGGACCAATCCCACGAAGTTCAAGTGGAACAGCGACTATGCCGACGACTACTGCTATCGGATCGTGTTCAAGATCAAGCGCGTCGTCAGCATCAAGGTCTACAAGTGGGAAGAGCGGCTTGATGGGACGGTCCGGCCCGGTGAGGAATGGGTCGTCACGGCAACGGCGGTGAACGATCCCTGGGCGGTGACCCAGGTCGTGACCACGACGACCAGTGCCCAGACAACGGCGGTGGCCCCGATCGGCCAGGCCGTCCTGGACCTGACCCCCGGCACCTGGAACATCGCGGAGACGCTCAAGTCAGGCTGGGTCGCCTTAACCCCGCCTGTCGTGCAGCGGATCATCGATCAATACGATCCAGTGACCAACGAGGTCGTTTTCAAGAATCGCGAACCAGTTTGCCATCCCAAGATCATCGTGACGAAGGCCGGGTATGGCACGAACGCGGACTGGAAGGACGAGTACCTCGGCGTACTCCCGGGCTTCAAGTTCACCGTGAGCCGGGCGGATAACGCTTACCCGCCCATCACGAAGGTCACCTCTGGCGACGGACGAGCCGTCTTTGACGGCTTGTATCCCGGCGTGTACAAGGTCACGGAGACCGTACCGGCGGGCTGGGAGGTGATTGGCGACAACCCCGTTACCGTCACGCTCGTGGACTGCGAGACGGTGGACGTGCCCTTCACCGACAAGGAACTGATCAACCAGCTGAAGATCACCGGCAAGAAGACCTTCCAGGCGTGGGTGAAGCCGTACAAGAACGTGCCTGTGGGTCTGGACGGCTGGGAGATCACGGCCGAGTTGATCGGCGTGGGCACCAAGATCGCGACCCAGACCAACGTGCTGGGCGAGTACGAATTCACCTATGACGCGCTCGACGCGGCGGGAATGGCGATTCCGGGCGCCTCGATCAAGGTGTGCGAGGAAGAACGCGACCACTGGATCGCGGTGACGCCGAAGTGCGTGACGATCCGGTTCCCATATCCGGTTCCGCTCGGGTATAAGGGCGCCGTCGTCAACTTCACCAACGTCCAGGATCCGCCGTCGGCGTCTGCCGCTACCGCTGCTGTCGCAAGCGCGCAGCCGGTCGCGAGCGGCAGGCTGCTCCGCTTATCACACAGTGGTGCGCGGTGACACTCTGGCGAACATCGCACGCAAGTACGGTGCGTCGGCCAGCAGCATCATGCGCGCGAACGGCATCAGGAATGCCGACGTCGTAGTCCTTGGCAAGAGCTACTGCATCCCCTGAGTCTGATGCCCTAGGATAGAAAAAACGGGGGCCGCGACCGCGGCCCCCGTTGATTTTCCGGCAGCGCAGTCTAGCTCAGCGTGACCGGCGCCCGGTTACCCTCCGCGATCTCCCCGATCATGGACCATGGCCCGGTCCAGGTGATGCGAACATCGGCCAGGCGCCCGCGCCAGTCGGCAGGGTGATCGAAGAACACCAGCTTGTTGGTGCGAGTGCGCCCGCGCCAGCGGCCCTTGTGGTTTTCCTCCACCAGCACCTCGACCGTCTCCCCGAGCGACCGGCCGTTGATTTCGGCCAGCACCTCGCGCTGGATCGCATCCAGGGCATCCCAGCGGCGCTTCTTCTCCGCAGGCGGCACGTCGTCGTCCATGCGGCGGGCGCTCACCGTGCCGGGACGAGGCGAGTACATCGCCAGGTGCGCCTTGTCCAGCCTGAGCTCGCTGAGCAGGTCGTGCGTGCGCTGGAACTGCTCTGCGGTCTCGCCGGGGAAACCGACGATGATGTCCGTGTGGATGGCCGCGTGCGGAACGGCGTCCCGGATGTGGCGGATGAGGCGGCGGTATTCGTCCGCGGTGTAGCCGCGCTTCATGCGCGGCCAGCACGTCGTCGTCGCCGGCCTGCACGGGCACCTCGATCTGCTCGCAGACTTTGGGCAGGCCGCGCCACCGCGTCCAGGATGCGATCGGTCATGTAGCTCGGGTGGCTGGTGAGGAAACGGATGCGCCACAGCCCGTCGATATCGTTGATCGCCTCCAGGAGGTCGGCCAGGTCGGGCCGGCCGCCGGAGAAGTCCTTCCCGTAGCGGTCCACGATCTGGCCCAGCAGCGTCACCTCGCGCACGCCTTGGGCCACCAGCCCCTGCACCTCGCGGACGATCTCGTCCAGCGGGCGGCTGCGTTCGACGCCGCGGCGGAAGGGGATGATGCAGAAGGTGCAGGCGTGCGAGCAGCCGTAGACGATCGGGACGTTGCGCGGTGACGGGCGCCAGCCCGCGCAGCGAAAGGTGACGGACGCTCTGGATCGCGTGGTCGGTGGGCGCGGCGATCGGGCCTACGTCGGGGATCGCGCCGGTCGCAGGCCCGTCCCATTCCGGCTCGATCAAGCCGATGGCCGCGGCCTCGGGGCTGCCGTAGTCCTGGTACTCGTAGCGGGCCGCGGTTTGCTCGTCGTCCCAGACCCGCGCCTCGGCCTCGACCGCGTCGCTGTTCAGGAAGCCCACCAGCGGCGCGGGGTCAGACGGCGGCATGAACACGTCCACAAACGGGAAGCGTTCCTTGAGCGCCCGGTTCGGCTTGATGCCCACCATGCAGCCCATCAGGGCGATGACCCGCTCCGGGTTCTCCTGCTTCAGCGGCCGCAGCGACCACAAGCGGCCGACCGCCCGGTCTTCCGCGCTCTGGCGGACCACGCAGGTGTTGAGGACGATGACATCGGCGTCATTCGCCTCGTCGGTCGGCGTGTAGCCCAGGGCATCCAGCTCGGCCGCCACCCGGCCCGAGTCCGCCTCGTTCATCTGGCAGCCGATGGTCCATATGTGATATCGCTTCATTTCATTGTCCCGACGATTGAAGATTGAGGATTGAAGATTGAAGAACGACGCCGCGATCAATCTTCAATCTTCCATCTGCAATCTTCAATTCTCTTTCTTCTCCATGGATGCGAGGTAGTCGCCGGGCTGGACGGCTTCGTGGCCCGCAAGCATGTGCTTCAGGAACTGGCCGGTGTACGAGCGCTCGCACCCGCGTGACGTGCTCGGGCGTGCCCTCGGCGATCACCCAGCCGCCCTTGTCGCCGCCTTCCGGACCCAGGTCGATCGACCCAGTCGGCGCACTTGATCACGTCCAGGTTGTGCTCGATCACCACGACCGTGTTGCCCTGGTCGACCAGGCGCTGGAGCACCTGGAGCAGCTTCTGGACGTCGTCGAAGTGCAGGCCCGTGGTGGGCTCGTCCAGGATGTAGAGCGTCTTGCCGGTCGCGCGGCGGCTGAGCTCCTTGCTCAGCTTGACGCGCTGCGCCTCGCCGCCGGACAGGGTCGTGCCCGGCTGGCCCAGGCGGATGTAGCCCAGGCCCACCTCGGTGAGGGTCTGCAGCTTGTTGCGGATGGGCGGGATGTTCTGGAAGAACTCGAGCGCCTCGACGACGGTCATGTCCAGCACGTCGGCGATGCTCTTGCCCTTGTACTTGATCTCCAGCGCCTCGCGGTTGTAGCGCTTGCCGTGGCAGACCTCGCACGGCACGTACACGTCGGGCAGGAACTGCATCTCGATCCGGATGATGCCGTCGCCCTGGCAGGCCTCGCAGCGGCCGCCCTTGACGTTGAACGAGAAGCGGCCGGGCTTGTAGCCGCGCATCTTCGCGTCGGGCAGCGCGGCGAACAGATCGCGGATCTCCGTGAACAGGTTCGTGTAGGTGGCGGGATTCGAGCGCGGGGTGCGGCCGATGGGCGACTGGTCGATGTCGACGACCTTGTCCAGGTTCTCGATGCCCTCGATCGTCAGGTGCCGGCCGGGCTTGTCCTTGGCGCGGTAGATTCGCATAGCCAGTGCCTTGTAGAGCACCTCGTTGACCAGGCTGGATTTGCCCGAGCCGCTCACGCCGGTGACGCAGATGAACTTGCCCAGCGGGAAGCGCACGTCGACGTGCTTCAGGTTGTTCTCGGTCGCGTCGCGGATGATCAGGTACTGGCCGTTGCCCGGCCGGCGCACCTCCGGCACCTCGATGCGCTTCTCGCCGCGCAGGTACTGCGCGGTCAGGCTGTCGCCGCAGCGCATGAACTCGTCGCGCCAGTCGGAGCAGACGACGTAGCCGCCGTGCTCGCCCGCGCCGGGCCCCAGGTCCACGATCCAGTCGGCGGAGCGCATGGTCTCCTCGTCGTGCTCGATCACCAGGACCGTGTTGCCAAGGTCGCGCAGGTCCTCCAGGGTGCGGATCAGCCGGCGCGTTGTCGCGCTGGTGCAGGCCGATGGACGGCTCGTCCAGGATGTAGAGCACGCCCATCAGCTGCGAGCCGATCTGGGTCGCCAGCCGGATGCGCTGCGCCTCGCCGCCGGACAGCGTGGCGGCCATCCGGTCGAGCGCCAGGTAGTCCAGGCCCACGTCGGTCAGGAAGCGCAGCCGGGCGTGGAGTTCCTTCAGGATCTGGCGCGCGATCGTGTACTCGCGCTGTGACAGCGGAGACGACGGCGGGACGGTCTCGGACGAACCGATGCGGCGGGCGGCCTCCAGCGGGCTGTAGGTGCTCAAGACGCCGCTGTTGGCGTGCGCTGCCCAGGCCGTTCCCGTTGTGCCCGCTGCCGTCGCCATCGGGACTCGCCAGCATCTGCTCGCTGAGCGCCAGTCCGGCCAGCTGCTCGATCCAAAGCAGCGCATTCGTGATCGAGAAGTGGCTGACGTGGTCGATGTTGAGGTCGGTGATGGTGACGGCGAGCGCCTCGGGCCGCAGCCGCTTGCCCTCGCAGGTGGGGCAGGGGCGGGCGGTCATGTACTGCTCGAGCTCGTTGCGGATGTAGTCCGACTGCGTCTCCCGGTACCGGCGCTGCAGATTCGGGATGACGCCCTCGTAATTCGTCTGGAAGTAGCGGTCGTGGCCCTCGTTGTTCACATAACGCACGGGAACCGTGTCGCCCTTGCGAGCGCCGTGCAGGATGATGTCGAGCTGGCCCTTGCTCAGCTCGCCCACGGGCACGTCGAACGGGATGTGGTAGTGCTCCGAGACGGACTGCAGCATCGCGTGGTAGATCGTCGCGGTATCGCGGTCCCAGGGCCGCACTGCGCCGCCGGCGAGGCTCTTGGCCTTGTCGACGACGAGGTCCGGGTCGAACTCCATCATGCTGCCCAGGCCGGTGCAGGTGGGGCAGGCGCCGTGCGGGCTGTTGAACGAAAAGGTGCGCGGCTCGATCTCCGGCAGGCTGATGCCGCAGACGGGGCACGCGAAGCGCTCGGAGAAGAGGCGGTCGCGCCGCCAGAAGTCGGGATCGGAGTCCTTCTCCCCGGCCTCATCGGGGCGGGGGTTGAGGTCCGACAGCAGCATGACGCCGTTGCCCATCTTGAGCGCGGTCTCGACGGAGTCGGCGAGGCGCGACTTCATCTCATCCTCGCGACCCGGTTCGGGGCGCCGGATGATCAGGCGGTCCACCACGGCCTCGATCGTGTGGTTCTTGTAGCGATCCAGCTCGGGCGCGTTCTCGACTTCGTGCATCTCGCCGTCGACGCGCACCCGGACGAAGCCCGCCTTGCGGACGTCCTCGAAGACGCCCTTGTGCTCGCCCTTGCGGGCCATGATCAGGGGCGCGAGGAGGAGCAGCCGGCTGCCATCCGGGTAGGACAGGATGGTGTCGACGATCTGCTCGACGGTCTGCGCGCTGATCACGCGGCCGCAGTTCGGGCAGTGGGGGATGCCCACCCGGGCATACAGCAGGCGCAAGTAGTCGTAAATCTCGGTGATGGTGCCGACGGTCGAGCGCGGGTTCCGGCTCGCGCCCTTCTGGTCGATCGAGATCGCCGGGCTGAGCCCTTCGATCTGGTCGACGTCGGGCTTCTCCATGAGGCCGAGGAATTGGCGCGCGTAAGCCGACAGCGACTCCACGTAGCGCCGCTGCCCTTCCGCGTAGATCGTATCGAATGCCAGGCTCGACTTGCCCGACCCGGAGAGCCCCGTGACGACGATCAGCCGATCGCGGGGAAGCTCCAGATCGACGTTCTTCAGGTTGTGTTCGCGCGCCCCGCGCACGATGAGTTTGTCCTGCCCCATATGACCCCTATCCTGAACCGGTGAGCGAACAGCCCTACTATTATAGTACGGGCGTTCGCAGCGCGCAACGTCACAGGTCGCCGGATGTTGCGGCGGCGCTCTGCGACGCATGCCACGAACCTTCATTTTACCACAGGAAGTCAAATAGGGGCGGTTCGTGTTCCAAACCGCCTCACCCCGGAACAGACGGCGTAGGCCCAGGGCAGGAGAAACGAGGTCGCAACTGCGAGAGAGTGGATCGCGACGAGGTGGCGGGAGATCGAGGGGGCCCAGAACCAGACGAACCCGTAGACGACGTACGACACGACGACGCACGCCGTCGAAAGGGCCGCCTGGAAGGGCGCGTCGGGACGCGGATACACCGCAGCGAGCGCCATGACGCTGAGCAGGTACCAGGGCTGGAACCAGGGCATGCAGAGCAGGAGCATGAAGAGCAAGACATTGAAGGCCAACCGGACGGCTTCCCCCGACTGCTGCCAGGCGTTTCGCAACTGCAGCAGGACATACGCGCCGAGCAGCGCAGCGGTCGCGGCGCCGGTGAGCAGGGCCGCGGTGTGCTGCGGCATGGTGGAGGCCAGCGCATAATAGGCGACGGCGGGCAGCGAGTGGGTGAACAGGTCGGTGCGCGCCAACATGCCGCGCAGCCCCGCCGGCCCCTGGGGCAGCAGCAGGTATGGCACGGCAGCGAGCACTCCGACGATCGCGGTCCCGACGATCGTAAGGTGGAGCCGGCGTCCTGAAGGCTGCTGCCGCCACGCGGCCAGGGCGAATAGCGGCAGCAAGGGGGCCGCGAACACCTTGATCAGCAGCGCCATTGTCAGCGAGACCAGCATCAGGAGCGGGCGGCGGAGCTCCCAGAAGAGGATGCCTGCCAGCAGCAGCGCGGCGACCCAGATGTCGTTGTGCGCGTTGACCGCCACCTCGTAGAGCACCAGCGGGTTCCAGGCGAACGCGACCAGGCCTGCGACGGTCATGTCGGGCGCGCGGCGCCTGAGCACCCCGACGATGAAGACGCACGTCAGGAGGTAGCCGAGGATCGGCGACGACCTTGAAGCCGACGGTCAGGGCCAGCAAGCCGCCTGCGGAGGCGATCTCGATGACGGCGGCCTGGAGCGAGAGCCAGGCGGGGCCGTATGGCGACACCGCGGGCATAAGCGGCATACCGGAGGAGCGGCATATCCGGCACCGTCGCCGGCGGAAACGCCAGGGGATTGAGACCGTGGACGGCCAGCAGCTCGCCCTCCGCGATATAGTCGAAGATGTCTGTCGCGCCGATGGGGTAGACCAGCGCAAGCAGAACGGCTGTCAGCAACCCCATCAGGAGGCAGGCGGCTGCAGCGCGCTCCGAGCGCCAGCCGCGGCTGGCCGTGTAGGCCAGGGCGTAGAGCGTGAATGCACAGCGCGAAGCAGAGGAGGAACACCGCGGCCGCAAACGGATTGCGGTGAGTGATCACCCCGAGCGAGAGCCGGGGGGTTGCCAGGTGGGCAACCAGGCCAAACGGCCGGACGAACGCCACATAGTAGATGACGGCGCTGCCCAGCCAGAGGGCGATCAGGCCGCCCAGCCGCCGGGCATCGCCGGGAGCGGCCGATCGGGCAGACGAGAGTGGCCCCGTCACGCTTGCCCCGCGGCGAGGTCCTTGGCCATGACCAGAAAGCGCGGCGCGCGACCGGGCAGTTCGCGGCGGTACTGCGCGCCGGTGAACTCGTAGCCCTGGCTCTGCCAGAAGCCGATCTCGTCCGCCGCGTTCGCGGGCACGCCGGCCTCGATGCGGCGGACGCCGTATTCGGCATGCAGCCAACGCTCGAGGACGCGCAGGACGAGGGCGAGGATCTGCGGGTCGTCGTAGGGGGGCGGGAGGAGAAGCATGCCGATGTGGGCCAGGCCGGCTTCTTCGTCGTCCAGCTTGCAGTCGGCCATGCCGATCAAGGTGTCGTCGAGCAGCACGCCGAACTGAAAGCGCGCGGGCGATTTCAGCGCATCGACGAAGTCGCGCACGGCCTGTTCGGGCGCGGCGGGCGCGCCTAGCAGGCGGCGGAACACCTCGGGCGACGCGTCGTAGAGGCGTTGGAGGTCCGGGATATCGGAATCGCCAAGCAGCCGGAGGCTGAACTGCATCTGACTGTTACAATTCGTTGACGCGGGCGGCAAGCGCCTGCAGCTCGCCCTGCGAGGCGCGCAACGCCTGCTGGGTGTCGCCAAGGGAGGCCTGCTGCGTCTCGACGAAGCGGGTGTAGGGCCGCATGGCGTCGCGAATGTTGACGAGCGAGCGGGTCAGCTCGCTCTCGAACTCGCCGGTGAGCGCCTTGCCGAGACGCTCGCGGAGGTCGTTGATCTTGTCCTGGAGGTCCAGCTTGGCCTTGCGGCGCTTGTTCGGAATGATGAAGAAGCCGAGCGCGGCGACCGCGCTGGCGAAGAGCACGCCGGTCACGTCGGCGACGGTCAGGGCCAGCACGTGGACCAGCACGGCGCCGAGGCCCACCGCGCCGACCTCGACCAGCGCGGTCTGCGCGACGGCTCGCTGCACCGAATCGCCGAGCTCGCGCGCTTCCGCGGCGTGATCGTACGTCCCCACGACCTCGCGAGCCGTCCGGCCCACGGAGGTGATCAGCTGCTGCCGGTTGGTCTCGAAAGCGCCCAACTGGCCGACGATCTCGTTCTCGTGCCGCGCGATGCGCTTATTGAGATATTCGGTCACCGCCTGCCACTGGCGGAAGTCCTGGTCCACCATCCAGTCGATCAGGTCGCGCGTCTGGGCTTCCACCTGCGCGGGCGTGTCCGCGATCACCTCGCGCTCGAACATGCCGCGGACCCGGTCCGCGTTCATGAGGTCCAGGATGCGCTGGATGCGGATGGTCTCGTCGAAGAAGTTGTCCCCGCGCTGCGACATGCCGTAGAGGACGTTGTCGACGTGGCTCAGGTGATACTTGAACTCGCGGCGCATGTCGCCTTCGTAGGCGCCGAGTTGCGCTTCGATCGTGCGGACGGTCTGCACGTCTTCCTTGAGCAGCTCGCTCCGGGCCGCGGCGACTTGGAGATATTTTTCCACCAGCTTCTGAGCAACCCCGAGCGGGTTGGCGAGCTTGAGTCGCAGGCGTTCCTGCTCGTCCAGCGTTTCGAGGATGTAGCGCTCGAGCGGCTCGAAACGGCTGGCGGCCCACAGGCGGGTGCGCTCGTCCGCGTCGGCGGTGTTCTTCGCCTGGCGCGCCTGGCGGCTGGAGACGCCGAACACGATCGGCTCGCGGCCGAGCAGCGCCCGGGCGTTCTCCTTGACGAAGCCGAGCACGTCCCGGACATCGGCCTCTTCGTGGATGTCGATCTTGTTGACGACGAAGACGACCTTCTTGCCCCAGTCGCGGATCCTCGTGATGAACTGCCGCTCGCTCTCGGTGAAGGGCCGGTCGGCGGAGGTGACGAACAGGATCAGGTCGGCCCGGGGGACGAATTCGGAGGTGATCTCCTCGTGCTTGCGGATGACCGCGTTGGTGCCGGGCGTGTCGACGATGTTGATGTCGCGGAGCCAGTCAACAGGGTAATTGACGACCACGATCTCCCGGTCGCCTGCGCTGTACGGTGTGGCCGCGCCCGGCATGAGCTGCGGCTCGTCGCCGTAGCGGATGATGTGGATCGCGGCCGTGGTGGGCGTGACCCCCTCGGTCAGAAACCGTTCGCCCAGCAGCGCGTTGATGAAAGCCGTCTTGCCCGAGTTGAACTCGCCGACGATCACCAGCAGGAACAGCTCGTCCAGCTGCAGGAGCGACCGCTCCAGGACCGCCAGGTCATCGGGGCTGGCATCGAGGCTGGACAGCGGGCCGCGCAGCATGGTCAGCTGGCGGCGCTCGGCCTTGAGGAGGTCTTCTTCCTTCGACGTTAGAAATCGCTTCAGCATCTACTCACTAACTCTCACTATCGGTCGCGCTATCACTATCACGCTCCGCAGGAGCTGAAGCGGGCGGCCGCGTTCAGTTCCAGCGGCTCACATCGAATACGCTCTTCAGCACCTGCATCCGCTCCTCGGGCGTCGCCCAGCGGAGCTGGAAGTTCTTGTCAATTACAGTGACCAACAATTCGGTGTTGATCAGCTTGCCGTCGTAAATGGTGTGACGCGCGACCAACCCCGTCCGGGTGGGCCAGCTCCACGTCTGGTCAAAGTACAGGTTGCCCAGCCCGTAGAGGATCAGCTTGCCGTTGCGCGTCTCCACCGCCTGCGGCGCATGGGCCATGACACCCGTGACCACTTCCGCGCCCGCATCGATCATACCGCGGAAGTCCGTCACTTGCTGTGGGATCGGTTCCGTCTGGTAGTCGCCGGCCGCGTTGAATTCGGTGTGCTGGACCTCGCCGAAGACGAGGTCGACCTGCGGCTTGAGCGCGGCGATGTCGGCCTGCATCTGGGCGAGGTCGAAGCGGGCTGCGCCCGGGTTGTCCTTTCCGGCCCAGGCGCTCACCTTCTCGCCGTTCGCGTTCCAGTAGTACTCCGGCCCCCAGCTGTTGGCCCCGATGAAACCGAGCTTGTTGCCGTTCTGCTCCAGGATCAGCGGCTGGCGGGCGACCTTGTCGTCGGCCCCGCCGCCGTAGGAGGGGATCTTTTTGTCCTTATAGAAGTCCAGCGTCCAGCGGAAGTTGTCGTAGCCGAAGTCGTTCATGTGGTTGCCGGTCAGGCCGATCGCATCGACGCCGGACAGCGACAGGTTCTCCCAGTAAGCGGGCTTCGAGCAGAGGAGCAGGTTGTTGAGGGTGTTGTTGGCGACACAGTCGGGCATGAACGGGATTTCGTTGCTGATGATCGTGATGTCGGCCGCAGCCAGCTCCGGCCCAACCTGGCGCGCCAGGAAACCCGGGTCGCCGGAGCGATCGATGGCGACGGCCGAGTTGCGCGCCATCGCGGTCACGCCGGTCATGACCAGCACGGTCAGCTTGCCCGCGTCGCGGTTGGTCAGCGTCCCGACGTTGGTCTTGGATAGGGCTGCCCTGCCGGCGTCGGTCTTGGCGCTCAGGTAGGCGCGGGCGGTTAGCGGCCACTTGGCGGCGTTGAACCGGTTGTCGACGGGGGAGTCTCCGTCGAGCTTGATCGCCCGCAGCTTGACGGTCAGCTCGTCGAAGGGAAGGATGCCCAGCCCCATCTTGTCGCCCCAGACGGCCGCCTCGACGCCGCCCGCGGGGGTCGGCTTGACGTTGCCGCCCGGGCTGCCCAGCAGCGCGGTGAGCTCGGGGACGTCCTCCTGGCTGACATAGATGTTGGTGAAGTTCGGCGTCTGGCCGGTCCCGGTCCAGACCTGGCGCAGCTCGTCCAGGGTGATGCTGCCCAGCACCGACGACATGCGGTCGACGGGGGTGAAGACGCGTTCGTAGACCGGCTTTTCACCGCCCGCGCTGCTAGCGACAATCTTCACGTCGGCCTGTTCGACAACTTGCTCCGCCTTGACCCCGGCCGCGGCCAGGGAGTTCAGTACGCCGGCGACGGCGGCGAGCGGGGCGTCCGCGGCTAAGGCTATGCCGAGCGAGCCCCGGTGCGGCTTCTCGGCAGGCGTAGGAGTGGGCTCGGGTGGGGCGGTGGGCGCGGGCGCCTGGGTGAGGGCCGCTGCGGGTGCGGCCGTCGTTCGCGCCGGCCGGTTGAACGGCGACGGTCTGCAGAGGCTCGAAGGTGGCCGTCACGACGGGCGCGACCGTCACGCGGACGGCGGCAGCGCCGGGCGCAGAGCACCCGGTCGAGATCAGGGCGAAAACGGTGCAGATGATGGCACAACGAATGAGCAATGCGCGCACGCTAACCTGACTCCTTGTGACGGAGGCGCACCGGCGGCCCGCTATGCTCCGTCGGGGACTTCGCTCGGGCGAAAGCCTGAGGCATTATATCACAATCTCCAGCTCACCGCGGCTGAAGTCGGTCAAGGCGGCGGCGAGGCGCGAGGCCTGCTCTTCGGGGACCTGTATCTGCCACGTCACGTCCGCAGCGAAGTCCCGGTCGATCACGGTTGCCTCGAAGTCGGGCAGGAGGCGCTCGAGCGGGGTGACGTAGGAGTAGGGGCCGCTGACCAGGAGCGTGCGGTACGTGACCTTCTCGTGAACGGCGAGAACCTCGAGCACCGCCTTGACGCCGCCGCTATAAGCGCGGACCAGGCCGCCGGTCCCCAGCTTCGTCCCGCCGAAGTAGCGGGTGACGACCACGACGAGATCACCGACGCCGCTCCCCAGGACCACGGCCAGCATTGGCCGGCCCGCGGTGCCCGAAGGCTCCCCGTCATCGCTCATGCCGGCCATCGCCGTGGAGCCGGGCGGGCCGGCAGCGAAGGCGTAGCAGTTGTGGGTGGCATCGGGGAACTCGGCGCGGATGCCGGCGATGAACGCCTTCGCCTCATCGACGTTGGCGGCGGGGCCGGCGGTGGTGATGAAGCGCGAGCGGAGGATGACTTCTTCGACGCGCGGTCGGCGGAGCGTGCGGGGACTGGGGTAGCGTGTGGGGGAAGTCATCGATCGTTCGCACCGAACCGGGTCAGGGCCGACAGGCCTGGACAGCGAACGGTGGTCGAGTCCGGCCCCGACGGCGCGGTCCACGCTGGTTTCAGCGTATCAATAATCCTGATACCACCCCCACCTTCCGAAACAGATTACGACCGGCCTGGTTTCCGCGATCACGGAGCTTCCGTTTGCTCCAGTCGCTCCCGCTGGTAGTCGATTACGCGGCGCAGGGTGTCGTCGAGCGAGCACCGGGGTGTGTAGCCGATCAGCTTTTGCAGCTTTTCGATCGACGGGACGCGGCGCTGCATGTCTTCGAAGCCCGGGCCGTACGCCTGGTCGTAGGGCACCATCTGGATCTCAGAGTGTGAGCCGGTGAGCTCCAACACGCGCTGCGCGAGCCCGAGGACGGTGATCTCCTCCGTGTTGCCGACGTTGAATACCTCTCCGATCGCGCCGGGATGCTGGGCCAGCGTGGCGACTGCCCGCACCACGTCGGAAACGTCGCCAAAGCAGCGGGTCTGCATCCCGTCGCCGATAGACCTGGAGGGGTTCGCCGCGGAGCGCATGGCGCACGAAGCGCGGGACGACCATGCCGTACCGCCCCGTCTGGCGCGGCCCCACCGTGTTGAAGAAGCGGGTGATAATGACCGGGAGGCCGTACTGGTGGTGATAGGCGAGCGAAAGAAACTCGTCGACGGCTTTCGACTCGGCGTAGGCCCAGCGGCTGCGGACGGTCGGGCCCATCAGCCGGTCGTCATCCTCGCGGAAGGGCACGCGGACGCCCTTGCCGTACACCTCTGACGTCGAGGCGACGATTACCTTGCAGCTGTAGCGGTGCGCGGCCGCCAGCACCGCCTCCGTACCGTTGATGTTGGTGCGGATGGTGTGCACCGGGTCTTTGACGATCAGCTCTACTCCGACGGCCGCGGCCAGGTGGACGACCACGTCGGCTTCGCTCGTCAGGCGGTCGAGCACCTGCGCGTTGTTGATGTTCTCGCGCACGAACTGGAAGTGGGGCAGCGGGCGCAGATGCTGGATGTTGGTCACCCGGCCGGTCGACTCGTCGTCGATCACGACGACCCGGTGTCCTTGGCCCAGCAGCAGTTCGCAGAGATGCGAGCCGATGAAACCGGCTCCGCCTGTTACCAGATATCGCATGATCTACTTGCCCTCCCGAAACGACGCCACCGTCCTGGCGAGGCCCTCGGGCAGCCGCACCTGCGGCTCCCAGCCCAGCTCACGGCGGGCCTTGTGTGCGTCCAGGTAAGAATGCCGCACCTCGCCCGGCTTGGCCGGGCCGTGGCTGACCTCTTTCGCGTAGCCAGTGATCCGGCTCAACTCCCGCGCGATCGCGTTGATGTCCGTCGGCAGCCCGGTGCCGATGTTGTAGATGCCGCTGCCGTAGCGGGCCGCAGCCAGATTGGCGGCCGCGACATCGCCGACGTAGACGAAATCGCGGCTCTGAGAGCCGTCGCCCCAGATAGTCAATTCGCGGCCTTCGAGCATCCCCTTGGCGAAGATGGCGACGACCCCCGCTTCGCCGTCCGCGTTCTGCCTCGGCCCGTAGACGTTCGCATAGCGAAGCACGCAGTAATCCAGGCCGAAGTTGTGCTTGTACGAATAGAGATAATACTCGCAGGCGAGCTTGCTTGTTCCATACGGGTCCAGGGGCCGCGCAGGGCAGCGCTCGGTTGCGGGGAGTTCCTCCGGGTTGCCGTAGATCGCGCCCCCGGTTGAGGCGAAGATGAACCTGCGGGCGCCGGCCGCCTTAGCTGCCTGTAGCACGTTCAGTGTCCCGACGATATTGCTTTGGGCGTAGCCGGCCGGGTCGACCAGGCTTGCGCGCACGTCGGCCTGTGCGGCCTGATGGGAGATGATGAGGGGACGCTCCGCCTCGAACACCTCCGCGACCGCCCCGGCATCCCGGATGTCGACCTCGTAGAAGCAGGCCGCGAGGATTGAGGTTGGCGCGGCGGCCGGTGGAGAGGTTGTCGATGACGGCGACGTCGTATCCCTCTGCGAGCAGGCCGTCGACGATGTGCGAGCCGATAAAGCCGGCCCCGCCGGTTACGAGCGCTGTTTCAGCCAACGAAGACCTCCATAGACAGTGCGAGGGCAGGACAGTTCGAAAATCGATCCCTCGCACTATAGCGCGCTTCGTGTTCGTCGGCAATTTCGATGGGCAATCATCGGGGCACTACCACAGGGCCAGGACCGAAGCTACACCAGGCTCGGCCGTCGTTGCGTCCCTTGCAGTTCTTCGATTCTAGATGGTTGCGTCCGAGTTTCGTGCTTGACAGCCGCAGCAGTAGGGGCTATACTGCGGGCGTCGAAAGGCGATGACGGAGACGAGTAGGCGCGTGGCCTTGCCAGAGAGCTGCCGGACGGTGTGAGGCAGCAGGGAAGCGCGTCGAAATCCACTCCCGAGCTGCACCCTCAACGCGAGCCGGCGGGCTTGCCAGTATGGGCTGCCGCGTGATCCCCGTTAGCGGATCGTAGAGGCTGCTGCGCCGTGGGAGGTCCTGGAGGGCAGCGGCGAACCAGGGTGGCACCACGAGCGCTCCTCGTCCCTGGCCGGCCAAGACGGTCTGTCCGTCATGGTGGGCCAGGCGGGAGCGTTTTTGTTTGCCGCGAAGCGGCGCCGGAGCAGCGAGCCCGGACAGAGCGGGAGGAACTAGGACATGCTGGACATCAAGTTGATGCGGGAGAATCCTGAAGGGGTGCTGGCCGCAATGGCGGCGCTGGGCGCCACGGATGCGCCGGTCATGGAGGCGCTGACGCTCGACGCGCGGCGGCGGGAGATCCTGACGCGGGTCGAGGCGCTGCGCGCGGAGCGCAACGCCGGCTCGAAGCAGATCGGGCAGCTGATGCGCGAGGGGCGCAAGGCCGAGGGCCAGCAGCTGCAGGCGCACATGACCGAAGTGGCCGACGAGATCAAGGCGCTGGACGAGGAACTCGCGCTCGTGGAGCGCAACTTCGGCGACGCCATGCTCCGCATCCCCAACCTGCCGCTGCCCGACGTGCCGGTCGGGAAGGACGACACCGAGAACGTGATCGTGCGGCAGGAAGGCGAGATGCGGCAGTTCGACTTCGAGCCGAAGCCGCACTGGGACATCGGCACGGCGCTCGACATCATCGACTTCGACCGGGGCGTCAAGCTGAGCGGCACGCGGTTCTACGTGCTCAAGGGCGCGGGCGCGCGGCTGCAGCGGGCGCTGATCACCTGGATGCTCGACCTGCACACGCAGAAGCACGGGTACACGGAGATCTATCCGCCCTACATGGTGAAAGCCGAAGTGCTAGTTGGCACGGGGAACCTGCCGAAGTTCGGCGAGAACCTGTACCGGGACGCGGAGGAAGACTTCTGGTGGATTCCGACCGCGGAGGTGCCGGTCACGAACCTTTACCGGGATGAGATCCTGGATGGCGGCCGGCTGCCCATCAAGCACGTCGCGTACACGCCGTGCTTCCGGCGGGAGAAGATGAGCTCGGGACGCGACGTGCGCGGCATCAAGCGCGGGCACCAGTTCGACAAGGTCGAGATGGTGAAGTTCACGCGGCCGGAGGACTCGCTGAACGAGCTGCTGTCGCTGGTGGACAACGCGGAGGACGTGTGCCGCGGGCTGCGCATCCCGCACCGGATCGTGGAGATGTGCACGGGCGATCTGAGCTTCGTGGCTGCGAAGAAGTTCGACGTCGAGATGTGGGCGCCGGGCTGCCAGGAGTGGCTGGAGGTCAGCTCGTGCGGCCTGTTCACCGACTTCCAGGCGCGCCGCGCGAACATCCGCTTCCGGCGGGAGCCGGGCGCGCGGCCCGAGTTCGTCCACACGCTGAACGGCTCGGGCCTGGCGCTGCCCAGGGTGATGATCGCGGTAATCGAGACGTATCAGAACGCAGATGGAACGGTGACCGTGCCCGACGTGCTGCGGCCGTACATGGGCGGGATCGAGGTCATCCGGTAGCCCAGCGAGCCCGATATCCGGCCGCTTACTTCTTGCGCGGCGGGCGCTCCGGCTTGCCGGCGGGGCGCGGCCGCCAGGAGCCTGAAGGGCGGCTGGTGGGCCCGCGTCCGGCCGGAGGGTAAGGACGGCGCTCGTCGCGCTCGCGTTCGGCGTACGGTCGGGGCGCGCGGGCGGGGCCGCGCGGAGATGGCGCGGCCGGCCGCCGCGTTTCTCCCGCGGGCGGTCTCGGCGGTCGCTCGGGCTTGGCCGGGGCTTCGGCGACGTCCCGAGCCACTGCCGGGCGCACGTTGATGGGCATGTGCCGGATAGAAGTCTCGGCCATGGCCGCCAGCACCTGGTCCCGGTACTCCTGGGGCACCTCGACGAACGTGAACCGGTCGTAAATGTCGATCGCGCCGATCGACTTGCCGGGGATGCCTGCCTCGTTGGCGATCGCGCCGACGACGTCGCCGGCACGCACGCCCTGCTCGCGGCCCGCATCGATCACCAGGCGCACCATGCCGTCCTCGGCAGGCGCGAGGTCCGCGGGCTGTTCGGCCACCGCCAGGTCGAGGGGCTTGTCTCCGCGGGCCAG
Source organism: uncultured Chloroflexia bacterium (assembly GCA_963800615.1). GTDB lineage: Bacteria > Chloroflexota > Anaerolineae > CG2-30-64-16 > CG2-30-64-16 > JALOOB01. The sequence continues at coordinate 141,265 of CAWDBO010000001.1, read as the reverse complement.
CCGGGCGGACGCCGCCGCGACCTCCGCCATGTCCCGGCCGGTTTCCTCCGCGAATCTGCCCGACCAGGGTGAGATACAGGTCCAGGTCCTCGCTCTCGAGCGCGTCCACGATCTGCTGCTTGAACAGGGCTACCCGGCGTTGGGCAATATCGGCGCGGGTGGGCAACTTGTCGGGCTTGATCTTCTGCTTCGTGAAACGCTCGATATCGCGCAGCAGTCGCTGCTCGCGCGGCGTGACGAAGAGGACGGCTTGCCCGGTCCGGCCGCGCGGGCGGTGCGGCCGATGCGGTGGACGTACCACTCCGGATCATACGGCATGTGGTAGTTGATCACCAGGCCGATACGCTCCACGTCCAACCCGCGGGCAGCGACGTCGGTGGCGGTGACGAGATCGAGCTGCCCGCTGCGGAGCCGCCGGATCACGTTCTCGCGCTGCGCCTGGTTCAGGTCACCGTGCAGGGCCTCGGCGGCGTAGCCGCGGGCGTTGAGCCGCTCGGCAAGCTCGGCCGCGGCGGTCTTGGTGCGGGTGAAGACGAGCACGCCTTCGCCCGGCCGCGTCTCGAGCTCCAGGACCTGCGCGAGCGCATCGAGCTTCGCCGCCTCGGAAACCAGGACATAGCGTTGATCCACGGTGGGAACGGTAAGGGTGCGTTGCACGGTTTGTATGCTCGCCGGGTCGTGCAGGTAGCGGTCCGCGATCTGGCGGATTTCGTCGGGCATGGTGGCCGAGAAGAGCGCCTTCTGCACCGCGTCAGGCGCCTGCGCCAGGATCCACTCGATGTCTTCCACGAAGCCCATACGCAGCATCTCGTCGCCCTCGTCGAGCACGACGGTCTTCAGGTTCTCGAAATCCAGGGTGCCGCGGCGGAGGTGGTCCATGACGCGGCCGGGCGTGCCGACGATGATCTGCACGCCCGTGCGCAGGCGCGTGAGCTGGATCTGGATGGCCTGGCCGCCGTAGACCGGCAGCACGCGGACGCGGCCGAGATAGCGCGCGTAGGCGTGGAACGCTTCGGCGACCTGCAGCGCGAGCTCGCGGGTGGGCGTCAGGACGAGCGCCTGGACCGAGTTGAGACCCAGGTCGAGCTGCTGGAGGATCGGCAGCGCGAATGCCGCCGTCTTGCCGGTGCCCGTCTGCGCCTGGCCGACGACATCGCGACCCGCGAGGAGCAAGGGAATGGTCTGGCGCTGGATGGGCGTCGGGGCCTCGTAGCCCAACTCGCGCAGGACGTGGGTGATCGGTTCGGAAAGCCCCAGCGGCTCAAACGAATCTTCGGGATTGATCTCTTGCGTTGGCAACATCTCATGCTCCTTCTTTGCGAAAGCATGCTTGCAGATTGCAGCAGGTCAGTCAGTGAGCTAGATGACCGGGGAGAACCACGAGCAAAGAGCAGCGCCAACCGTGCGACGGCGCGCCGCAATTGCGACGCAAAAAAGGGGCGACCTGCCAGACACTGGCTTAGGTCGCCCCAGGCGTGGTATCCCAGGAGCGATTTGAACGCTCGGCCTCTACCTCCGCAGGGTAGCGCTCTATCCACTGAGCTACTGGGACACGAATCAGTTGTATGCCCCGAAAGGGCAGCCCGCAACGGGCCAAGGCGGGGAGGGCGGGATTTGAACCCGCGATAGAGGTTAAGTCCTCTATACCCACTTAGCAGGCGGGCGCACTCGACCGGACTATGCGACCTCCCCCTATTCGCCACGGCGACAGGCCGGGACACTGGCGGAGGGAGAGGGATTCGAACCCCCGGTGACTTGCGCCACAACGGTTTTCAAGACCGCCGCCATCAACCGCTCGGCCATCCCTCCGGGGACGCCGCCGGGGATCGCCGCCAAGCAGCGACGCCCTCAACCCACTGCGAGAACGAGTATAGCACGAGGCCGCAGGGGTGTCAAAACTGAGGCGTTCGCACGGCAAGCTGCCGCCTATGGCACTCTCACGGGCGTCGCCGCAGGGGCCTCCCGCAGTTCGCATTTCCTTGCTGTCCGTGACTGCGGCCTCCATCCGTTCGAGCGCCTCCAGCAGAAGGCTGCGCGGGCACCCGAAGTTCAGGCGGGCGAAGCCGGCGCTGCCGGGGCCGAACGGCGCGGCCTCGTTGAGCGCGACGCGAGCCTCCCGCAGGAAGAACTTGTGCGGGTCCTCGCCCAGGTTCAGGCCGGAGAAATCCAGCCAGGCCAGGTACGTAGCCTCGGGCAGGGCCATGCGGACGCCGGGCAGCCGCTCTTGCACGAACTGCGCGAGGAAGTCGCGGTTCGCCTGCAGGTACTCGATGCACGCGGCGAGCCAGGGCTCGCCCTCGGTGTACGCGGCAAGCGCGGCCGTGTAGCCGAGCGCGTTGATGTGGGGCACGATGTCGCGGGCCGCGGCCTTGTACTGTTTCCGAAGCCCGGCGTCCTCGATGACGGCGAACGAGAAGCCCAAGCCCGGGATGTTGAACGTCTTGCTGGGCGCCATGAGCGTCACCGTGCGGCGGGCGATCTCGGGGTCGAGGCTCGCCAGCGGCAGGTGCCGGTGGGGCGGGTAGATCAGGTCGCAGTGGATTTCGTCGGAGCAGATGACTAAGCCCCGGGCGAGGCTCGTTTCGGCCATGCCGCGAGCTCGTCCGCGGTGAACGCCCGGCCCGTGGGATTATGCGGGCTGCAGAGCAGGAAGAGCTTCGTCCGGTCCGTGATGGTCGCGCTCATCCGGTCGAGGTCGACCGAGTACCGGCCGTCGAGCCCGCGCGTCAGCTCCGCCTCTTGCAGCTCGAGCTGGTAGTTGGCCGGCGCGGTCCGCATGGGCGGGTAGACGGGCGGCTGAACGAGCACGCCGTCGCCGGGCGCGCAGTAGGCCCGGCAGGCGACATTGAAGGCGGTGACGACGCCGGGCATCAAGACGAAGGCGTCGGCCGGCACGCTCCAATCGAAGCGCCGCTGCAACCAGGCCTGCAGCACCTCGCGCAGCTGAGGCGGCTCATTCGCATAGCCAAAGATCCCGTGCTCGACGTGCGCGCGGAGCGCATCGATGATCGGCGGGGCGGCCGGGAAATCCATGTCGGCCACCCACATCGGGAGCGCGTCGCCGTACCACTGCCACTTGACGCAGTCGGTGCCGCGGCGATCGATGAGTTGATCGAAGTTGTAGTCCATCATTTCTCTCGCTATGAATCAAAGGCGTCGTACCGCAGCGCTCGGAGCGCGGTCAGGCAGGAAAGGACCGAGCGCAGATCGGACGCGTCGACGAAGATGGCGCGCCAGCCGCCGCGGGCCAGGGGATAATCCAGCCCGGCACGCTCGCGGATGCAGTCGTCGAGGTCCTTGTGCGAGTCGACCACGATGAGCGCGACCCGCTCGGCCTCCGAGAACACGGCGAAATCGGCCGTGTAGGGGAGGTCGTCGACCAGGGGGTACTCGTGTTCGACCTGGTCCGCCAGCCCTGCCTCTTGCAGCGCCCGCCAGAGCCGCTCCTGCGCGGGGGTGCGCAGCCACAAGTCGTTGATCTCCCGGCGCGGCCAGCACGCGCTCGAGCGTGGTCCTGATGAACGTGATGCGCCGAAGGCGCCGGCTCGGGATCGGATGGGGCAGGGCGATCAGCTCGCCCAGCATGACCTGGTGGTATCGCTGGTGGGCGCGGGGGTGGTCCGGTTCGCCGGGAAGCAACTCGACGCGGGTGGCGATGTGGTAGCCGCGAACGGGAGCGATCCAGCGGACCGCCCAACGCTCGTCGGGCGGGAACGCACCGGTCTGGTAGAAAGCCAGGAAGTCCGCGCCGATGCGGGATGGGCGCGTGCGCGAAGGGGATGCGATACCAACCCTGCGTGCGGGCGCGGGCGAGGTCTTCCGGGTCGTTAACGACGGCGACCAGGACGGGCGCATCGGGATTTGCGTCGTGGAGGGCTGCAGATGTTCACAGCGAGAGATTATACGCGAAAATGGAAACGGAGGGGAATTCACGCCCGGTGCGCTGTCGGGTCAGGCGGGCACCGGGCGTTACCGGAAGCGATATCGGCGGGAGGCCGCCTTCCTAGGCTTCCAGGGCCGGACGGGATCCCCGAGCCTCGCGCGGCTTGCGCCTGAGCACGAGGACGAGGACCAGCGAGAACACGGTCAGGCCGATGAACAGGCCGAAGCCCGCGGGATACCCGGCCGGACCCTGAGACGCGGCAATCGCGCCGAGCAGCGGCGGGATGAGGAAGCCGCCGAAGGCGCCGAGACCGCCGACCCAACCCGAAGCGCCGCCCACGGCTTGCGGCACGACCTGGGGCACCAGCTTGAACACGGCGGCGTTGCTCACGCCCATGCCAATTGCCATCACGATCTCCCCGGCAATCGACTGGCCGCTCGCCCGCGACAGGGTCATCAACATTGCGCCGATACCGGTCACTACGAGCGAAAGGAGCAGGGTGGGCGCTCCGCCCAGGCGGTCCGAGATGCTGCCGCCCGCAACCCGGCACAGGGAGGCGAGGATCGAGTAGAGCGCGGTCAGCGCGCCGGCCGTGACCGCGGCCACGCCGAAGTACGACTTCCAGTAGATGGGCAGCCAGGCGGTGATGCGCGAGGAACCCGCCGAACGTGGTGAAGTAGATCGCGACGAGCAGCCAGGTTTCGGGCGTGCGGGCGGATCGCAGCAGGCTGTCCTTCATCTGGCCGCTCGGGAAAATCTCCTGCCCGTGCTCCTCGGCCAGGGCCCGCGCCTGCTCGCCGGTGCAGCCCTGCGCCTTGTACTGGAAGTAGGGCGAGTTCCGGCCGAGCACGTAGTAGAGCGCGGTCCCGATCACCAGGAAGACCAGCCAGATCAGGTACGACCCGGCGATGCCCAAGCCCGCCAGCGCGACGGGCAAGAGCAAGGAGAAGATGCCCGGCGCAAGGTTGCCGATGCCGGCGTAGGTCCCGAGAGCGCTGCCCTGCTGCTTGCGCGGGAACCAGTACGAGACCTGCGCGATGCCGACCGAGAAGGTGGCGATGCCCGCGCCGCACAGGATGCCCAGCAGGAAGAGGAGCGGCAGCATGCCGGCGGTGATCCCGGCGGGGTAGCGCAGGAACATCAGCGCGGTGAGCCCGGCCATGCCGAGGATCGACGTGCCGAGCAGGAATCAGGAACGGCTTGCGACCGCCCGTGGTGTCGACCAGGGCCGCGAACGGGATGCGCAGCAGCGATCCGGACAGCGCAGGCATCGCGACCAGGAAGCCGATCGCGACCGGCGCAAGGTGCATGATCTCGTTGAGCTTGTTCGCAGTCGGCCCGAACAGCGCGACCGCAGGCGAACCCGATAAAGAACCCCAACGTCGCGCCGGTCAAGCCCATCGCGCGGCTTCCCCTTGATCTCCATACTTCTCCCTCCTTAACCTTCACCACCAAGGATCAAAGCATTGAAGGTTCACAAAGTTCCCTAGAAGCCTTCGTGTAACTTCGGTTCTTTGGTTCTTCGTGGTTCCTTTCGATTCCAGATGACGATCTGCCACGGGCGGAACAGGTAGCGCAGCGGGTACGTGGCGATGTGAAGCAGGCGCGAGAAGGGGAACACGGCCAGCAGCAGGAAGAAGTTGATCACGTGGACCTTGATCAGCCAGGGCAACGGCGCGACCAGCGCGACCTGCGGCTGGAGGGTGAGCACGGACCAAAGATAAGGCGTGAAGACCGCGGTGAACCAGGACGAGCCGAAGCGATAGACGGTCGCGGTGAGCACGCCGGTGACCAGGGAGACGAGGAGCAGCGCCAGGATCACGTAGTCCATGGGCGTGGAGACGACCCTGACCCGCTTCTCCGCCAACCGCCGCCAGGCGAGGATCAGGAGCCCGACCAGCGCCCAAAGCCCGAGGGCCAGCCCGGTTGCTTCCAGCAGGTAGAGCCGGATGGGCACCGCGTTCCACAGCCGCAGGCCGGACGGCAGCACGAGCGCGGCCAGGTGGCCCAGCAGCACGATTACGATGCCCCAATGGAAGGGGACCGAGCCCCAGTAGAGCTTCTTCCGCTCGAGAAGCTGCGACGAGAGGCTCGACACGGAGAAGGGCCGGTAGACCGACCGGTAGATGCTGACTGCGACGAAGATCGCCAGCGACAGGTAAGGCAGGATCACAAAGAAGAGCGTATCCCAGTTCATGCCGCCTCCTTCTTTCCATCTTGGCGCACCAGGCCCTGCAACGCCGACTGAACGGCCTTGAGCAGGCTGAGGTAAGGACTGCCGGGCTGCGCCTTGCGCAGGGCAGCCTGCATGCGGTCGACGGCCGGGCCGATGACCTCGACCAGCTCGGGAAGGGGCTCGGCGGCGACGGATAGGTAGCGGAGGCACGGCGCCAGGTGATCGGGCAGTTCCCCGCCGGCATCCAACCCGACCTCGCGCAGTGCCTGTTTCATCTTCGCCATGAACGCGCCACGCTGGTAGCTGTCGCCCCACATCTGGTAGCCGATGTACGGCGGGGCCGGCGGGTCCAGGTCCAGCGTGCGGGTGTACAGTTCCTCCCATGCGCCGAGCGACAAGGGCTCGACGGCCGCGAGGAAGGCCAGCAAGCGCGTCTCGCGGTCGCACCCTTTAGGCAGCGCTTCTGCGCCGGTCTCGAGAGCGGCCAGCCGGCCCGGCGCGGGGTAGACGAAGGCGTCGGCCAGGACCGGCATAACTCGGATTCACTGGCGATGTGCCATCTCAATCTCCTCGCTGCGGGGCCTGGATGTAGCCGAAGCCGGCGTCGCCCTTGCGCGCCAGCGGATCGGCCCACGCTTCGACCGCCATTTCCCGGTGATACTGCGGGATCACGAAGCGTTCTGCGAGCGTGGGGATGGTGGTGAGCCGGTAGATTGCCTCCACCTCTTCGCGGTTCGTGCCCGCCTCGGCCAGCAGCGCCAGCGTGCGCTCATCCACCGCGCCATCCACCGTCTTGCGCCGCATGTAGGTGCGCACAGCGAGCAGCTTGCGGAGCGCAGCCCGGACAGGCGCCTGGTTGCCCGCGGCGAACAAGTTGGCGAGGTATTGGACGGGCATGCGGGCATCGTCGAGGCGATCGAACAGGGCGAAGTCCCGTTCCTCCGGGCTGACGTCGAGCTTGAATAGCTCCTCCTCGATCACGCCGACGACGGGCGAGAGCGGCGGGACGTAATACATCATCGCCATGGTGCGGTACTCAGGATGCAGCGGCAGGGCCAGGCCCCACTGCACGACGAACTTGTACGCGGGCGAGTTCTGCGCCGCGCTCAGCCAGCTCTCCTCGATCCCGTTGGCGCGGGCCGCGGCCAGCACCTCGGGATCGAACGGGTCCAGGATGGCCTTGCGCTGGGCGTCGACCAGGCCCATATCGGAGACCATGGCCGCGCCGGGGATCTTGTCGGCATCGTAGAGCAGCACGCCCATGTAGCGGATGCGGCCGACGCACGAGTGCGCGCAGGCGGGCGCCTGGCCCGGTCTCGAGCCGCGGGAAGCACAGGATGCACTTCTCGGACTTGCCGGTCGACCAGTTGTAATACACCTTCTTGTAGGGGCATGCCGCGACGCACATGCGCCAGGCCCGGCACTTGTTCTCGTTCACCAGCACGACGCCGTCCTCCGCCGCGCTTGTAGATCGCACCCGATGGGCAGGCGGCGACGCACGCCGGGTTGAGGCAGTGGTTGCAGATGCGCGGCAGGTAGTTGAAGACGACCCGCTCGAGCTCGGCCATCTGCTCGCGGACGTGCTCCGGCACATCCTCCAGGTTCGGGTCGTTCCGGGCGTAGATCTCCGACCCGCCCAGGTCGTCGTCCCAGTTGGGGCCGGACCGGATCTCCATCGGCTCGCCGGTCACCAGCGAGATGGGCGTGGCGGTGGGCTGGTCGTCGCCGGCCGGCGCGTCGAACAGGTCCCGGTAGCGGAAGGTGAACGGCTCGTAGTAATCCTCGAGGGTGGGCAGCGCAGGGTTATAGAACAGCTTGAGCAGGCCGCCGAGCTTCGAATGGAGGCGCAGGCGCAGCTTGCCGTCCTTGTAGACCCAGCCGCCGCTGTATTCGTCCTGATCTTCCCACTTGGTCGGATACCCCGTTCCCGGCCGCGTCTCGACGTTGTTCCACCACATATACTCGGCGCCCTTGCGGTCGGTCCAAAGGTTCTTGCACGCAACCGAGCAAGTATGGCACCCGATGCACTTATCCAGATGAAAGAGCATGCTCATGTGCGCCCGTACGTTCATGGTCCCCCCTCAGTAAGCCCGGCGGGTCGATGCGGCGGACGAAGACGAAGGTGTCGCGGTTCACGCCGGTCGGACCCCAGTAGTTGAACGCATAGCTGAATTGCGCGTAGCCGCCGGTCATCAGCACAGGCTTGAGCCGGGCGCGGGTGAGCGAGTTGTTCATGCCGGCACGCTTGCCGCGCAGCGGCGACTTCGGGATGCCGACGGTGCGCTCGGTGGCGTGGTAGATGAACACCGTGCCCTGCGGGATGCGGGCCGAGACAATGGCCCGCTGCACGAACACGCCGTTGTCGTTGTGTACCTCCACCCAGTCGTTGTCGGCACGTCCAGCTCGGCTGCATCCTTCGGGTTGAGCCAGACCGGGTAGCCGCCGCGCGAGAGGGTCAGCATCCGGTTGTTTTCGGAGTACGTGGAGTGGATGCTCCACTTGCCGTGGGGGGTGATCAGGTTGAGCATGACGCCGCCCACCGCGGCCCATGCGGCTCAGGGTCACCTGCGTCTCGTCGAGCATGGTGTGATCCGGCCGCGGCTTGTAGGTGGGCAGGTGCTCGCCCCAGGCCAGGTAGTTCTCATGGTCGAGGTAGAAGTGCTGGCGGCCGGTGAGCGTGCGCCAGGGGATCAGCCGCTCGACATTGAGCGTGAACGGCGCGTACGCCCGGCCCTGATTGACGACTGCGGACCACGTCGGCGTCGTCAGCACCCGGCGGGGTTGGCTGACGATGTCGGCGAAGGAGGTCCGCACGTCGCGCTGGCCTGTCGGCCAGGTCGGTCAGGGCACGCCGGTCTTGTGCTCTTCCGCCTGGAATGCCCGGTAGGCCAGCTCGCCGTTGGACGCGGGGTCGAGGGCGAGGATCGCTTCGGCCACCTGCCGGGCCTCGACCAGCGACGGCATCACCCGGCCGTTGACGGGGCCGGGTTGGCGCCGCGCCAGCTTGTCGTACTCGTCGGCGACCGGGATGGTCAGGCCGTGGGCCGACACGCCTTTCTCCGCGACCTCGCACCCCAGCGAGATCATCTGCTGGTAGAGGTGCACATAGTCGCGCGTCACCACCCGGAACTTCGGCATCGTCCGGCCGGGGATCGCCTCCACCTCGCCAAGCTTCCAGTCGACCACCTCGGGCTGGGCAAGCTCGTCGGGCGTGTCGTGCTGCAGCGGCAGCATGACCACGTCGCGCACCGGCTCGGGCAGGTGCACCTTCGCCAGCTCGCTCACCTTTTTGGCGACCGCCTTGTAGATGTCCCAGTCGCTGCGCGACTCCCATGCCGGCGCGACCGCCGCCTGCATCGGGTTGATGTACGAGTGCAGGTCGGTCGTGTTGAGGTCGTCCTTCTCGTACCAGGTCGCTGCGGGCAGCACGATATCGGAGTAGAGCGCGGAGGTGTCCATGCGGAAGTTCAGATCCACCACCAGGTCGAGCTTGCCGGTCGGCGCCTCGGGCCGGTAGTTCACCTGGCTTGTCGTTCCGGCGGCCATCTCGGGCGCGATGGCGTTGCTGTGCGTGCCGAGGTAGTGGCGCAGGAAGAACTCGTGGCCCTTGGCGCTCGTCCCGATCGCGTTGCCGCGCCAGATGAACCAGACGCGCGGCCAGTTCTCCGGCACGTCGGGGTCTTCGACCGCGAACCCCAGGCGGCCGTCCTTCAGCTGGTCGACCACGTGCCGGACGATCTCGCCGTCGTTGAGCGCGCCGCTGGCGCCGCGGCCTCGCGGGCAACGGCCAGCGACGAGCGGTTGAACTGCGGGAAGAAGGGCAGCCAGCCGCGGCGCACCGCGTCCACCTGCATGTCGATGGTGTGGCCGCCCGGTTTGCGGCCGTCCGCGCGTGGGCAGCGTGTCGTAGGCCGTGAAGCCGCGCTCGTAGCGCCACTGGTCCGAGTGGACGTAGTGGAACGAGGGCGTGTTTTGCTGGCGCGGGGCCATGCCCCAGTCGTTCGCAAAGGCGATTGTGCTCCACGACGCCTGGTTGACCAGCTTCTCCTGCCCCACGTAGTGGGCCAGGCCGCCGCCGTTCACGCCGACGCAGCCGGTCAGCATCAGCGCGACGATCGCGGAACGGTAGAGCAGGTTATTGTGATACCAGTGGTTCGCGCCGGCGCCGATGATGACCAGGTTCTTGCCGTGCGTCTTCTCGGCGTTCTCGGCCCACTCGCGTGCGAACTGGATCAGCGTGTCGCGGTGGATGCCGGTGTACTTCTCCTGCCAGGCCGGGGTGTAGGGCGTGTCGGCGCCGTAGTCCTGCCCATCCGTAGTCGCCGCCCAGGCCGCGATCGACGCCGAACTGGGCCATGACGAGATCGAACACGGTCGTTACGGCCACCCTGCCTTGCGGCGTCTCGACGTAGCGGACCGGCACCCCGCGCACCAGGTTCTTCCCGGTGGAGAAATCGTCGAAGCTGACCTGTCGAACCTCGTCATGGCCGCCGGCAAAGGACAGCTCGGGCTGGAGGTTGTCGCCGGTGACCGGGTCGCGCATCTGGAGGTTCCACTTGCCCGGCGTCTTTCTTGGCCCAACGGAAGCCGATCGTGCCCTGCGGCATCCGGGGAGCGGCCGAACCCTTGTCCCAGACGAGCAGCTTCCAGTCGCCGTTCTCTTCGCCGCGTACCGGCAAGCCGGTTGGCGCGGAGGTAACGGCCGGGCAGCGCGCCTGCGGCCGACGCTCGCCCAGCTCGACGAGGAACGGCATGTCGGTGTACTTCGAGATAGTCGACGAAGTAGGGCACCTGTCGCTTGACGTAGAACTCGGTCAGGAGCACGTGGTTGACCGCCATCCAGAACGCGGTGTCCTGGCCCGCGTGCACCGGAATCCAGTAGTCCGCGTACTTGGCGACCTGAGAGAAATCGGGGGAGAAGACGGTGAGCTTGGCGCCCGCGTGCCGCACCTCCGAGATGAAGTGGGTGTCGGGCGTGCGGGTCATGTTGAGGTTGGCGCCCATGACCGCGATGAAGCGGCTGTTGTACCAGTCGGCGGACTCGTGCACGTCGGTCTGCTCGCCCCAAATCTCGGGGCTGGCCGGCGGCAGGTCGCAGTACCAATCGTAGAAGCTCATGGCGACGCCGCCGAGCAGGGTCAGAAGCGGCTGCCCGCGGCGTAGCTGATCTGCGACATGGCCGGGATGGGCGAGAAGCCGATGACCCGGTCCGGCCCGTGTCCTTGACCGTGCGGACGACGGACGCGGAGATGATGTCGAGCGCCTCGTCCCACGTCACCCGCCGGAAGCCGCCCTTGCCGCGCGCCTGCTGGAACGCGGCCCGCTTCGCCGGGTCGTCGACGATCGACCGCCAGGCCTCGACCGGGTCGGCATGGCTGCGCGCGCCTCGCGCCAGAGGTCGAGCAGCGCGCCGCGCACGTAGGGATACTTGACGCGGATGGGGCTGTAGAGGTACCACGAGAAGCTGATGCCGCGCTGGCAGCCCCGCGGTTCGTAGGGCGGCAGGCCGTCTTCGAGCTGGGTAATCGGTGGCCTGCAGCTCCCAGGTGACGATGCCGTCCTTGACGAAGACTTCCCACGAGCAGGAGCCGGTGCAGTTCACGCCGTGCGTGGTGCGGACACGCTTGTCGTGCTGGAAGCGGTTGCGATAGAACTCTTCCCACTGCCGTTCGGCCGGAGCGGCGTCTCCTTCACCCAGTCACTCATCGAAGTCCGTCCTCCGTGTCGAATCCGGCTCGCGGGCCTGCTGTGCTTCGTCTCCGCCGCAGCCGGGCGCGATACGCTCTGCCGCTGGCGGGGCCAGAAGAACGCCAGGAGCACGGTCAGGACCAACGCGCCGCCTGCGAGGCCGAGCAACATTTGCCAGTATTCTGCGTGAGCGCGCCCGGCGTCACCGGCGGCGCGACCGATGCGCCTGGTCCGCTGGGCCAGGTAGGCGACCAGGTCGGCCTGCTCCTGGGCGTCAGCGGCCGGTTGTAAACGGGCCGATCATGGTGGGGAAGGCGATGTTGCCGAGGACCGAGGAGAGCCCGGGCGCCGGGATAGCGCTGCGCGGCATGGGTGAGGTCGGGGCCGAGCGCGCCGCCGCCCAGCCCGCCGAGCCCGGTGACCGAGTGGCAGCCGATGCAGGCCGGGCCGCTGTTGACGAGCTGCCTCGCCCGTAAACGTCCGCAAGCCGGCAGCCGGATCGCCCGACCAGGGCGCCGCCGGCCTGGGCTGCTGGCCTGCCTGGGCGCCCGCCGCGCGCGCGCGGAACCCTCGCCGAGGAAGGTCACAGAGCCGCGATCTCGGCGTCAGTCAGCCCGAGGCCGGGCATCTTGACATTGTTGTATTCACCGAGGAGCTGTTGCGCGGTGGGATCTGTTGCGCGAAGAGCTTGTTGGGGTCGGCGATGAAGCTCTTGAGCCACTGCGGGTCCCGGCGGTAGTCACGTCCTTCAGATCCGGGCCGACGAGCTTGCCTTTGCCGATCGTGTGGCAGGCCACGCACTTGGCCTGGAAGAGGGTTTCGCCCGGCCCGCCCGCCTTTCCGGGAGGCGAGGCGCGAGCGACCGACCAGGGGTCGGCCAGACCGAGCAGGATTACTATCGCGAGTGCGACGCGGAGCGCATGGCGCACGGCGGAGGAAAACCCTACCGGCAGCACGTTGGGCCAACCGAAACGCGACATTGTCACCTCCAGTCGCAGGCAAGCGATGAATGGGCGTCAAGGGTGCATATCAGGTAGCTATGGTGTGATCATGAAGCATGGTACGCAATTCTGAGCGGAGAAGATAGGATAAACATCACAACCTCTCCAAGCGGGAGCGGTTGTGTTGCAGGCGAGCGAGCGCGGCGGAGGATCAGGAGATATTCGGTGGCTCGAGCTTGCCCGCGAGGTCCGGCGCGTAGCGTTCGAGATCACGGCGGAGTTGGATCAGGGCGAGGTCCTTCGCACGCACTTCCAGCATGACGTCGAATGCGAGGAGACCTCTCCGCGTTGCGGAGAAAGTCGATGAACTCGAAGGGGTTGACGTAATCGGCGTGATACATCCACCGGGTGCTGGCGTGACCTTCGGGGCCTGGTCCGCGCCCTGTTCCTCCACCAGCCACTCGGTTCGCGGCGTGCTCCAGTGGATCTTCGGCCGGACGCCGGTTGGCCAGGTGGCGAGGCACGCGGCGAGCGCGTCGCGGTCGCTCATCGTCTCGCCACCCTTTGAGACGGTGGTGCAGTCGGTCGAAGACCACGGGTACGCCGGTGCGGGCTGCACCCACAGGGTGTCGCGTACGCCGAAGCGGACGTCGTCGTTTTCGAGCGACGAGGCGGGAACGAGTTGCCGGCGGGAGAGCGTCAATGGCTTGGACGCACCGTTCGCGGGCCGCCTCGGGCGCGCCGTATGACGCCGCCGATATGCGTGACGACGACTGATTCGGGACCCATGCCCATGGCGTTCAGGATCGAGGCCAGCACGGTCCAGGTCCGCGGCCGCGTTGGCCGCCACCTGCGGGTCGGGCGAGTTGATGACCGTGGCGGCGACGGCGTGGAAGGAGAGGCGCAGCCCAGCTCCCGCGCCAGCGCGCCCAGCTCGGCCAGCTCGGCGGCGCTCTCGGCGACCTGGTTGTGGAACTGCGGCATTCCGGGTGGGTGGCGTAGGGCGCGAGGTCGGAAGACATGCGGTACATCGTGATGCCGGCCGACGCGAGGTAACCGAAGACGTCCCGCAGGTACGCCAGGCTGACGCTGAGGTGCGGGTTGTTCTGCCAGCGACGGCTGTCGTGGCTCTTCAGTTCCGGCCGGGCAAGCGGCTTGACGACGAATCCCAGGCGCATCACGGCTCCCTGACCGCGCGCTTTGTCGACGCTCGCCGGGTTCCCGATATAATTGCGAGCTTCGCAAGCGTCGTTGCTATAATGGAGGCGCAACCATGCGTCTGCAGACCCCGATGACCAAGCTGCTAACCCGGTTTCGCCGCTTTTACTTGCCGCGCTGCTGTCCTGCTCGCAGCCGTTGCCACGCGGGCCCAGGCGCCCGAGTTCGGCTACTGGGAGCGCACGCCGCTGCCCATCCAGGGCTCGCCACCTACTACAACCCCGGCGTGATGGATTACGTGCAGGACTACCGGCTGACGCGCAGGACATCGACCCGTGCCCTGAATGCGTCGGGACGGTCGCGCTGCTGCGGGCGGGCGACATCGGCCGCAAGGTCTGGCTGCAGCCGCCGGGCGGCGATCCCGTCGGCCCGTTTCTCGTGGTCGACTGCGCCAGGCGCCAGGACGTCCAGCCGCTGCTGGAGCGCAACTGGGTGGTCGACGTTTGCTACGAGGTGGGCAGTACTGGGGGATGAACCGCCCGCTGGACGGGGTGATCGTCTTCGAGGACCCGGCCGACGTCGGCCCGGGCGGGGTCACCAACCGAATCCCGACCCCCTTTGCGGTCGCGCCGGGCGACGTCGTCATCAGCCCGCCGACCGCAACGCCGGCGGTCGCCGTGCCCGAAGGCCTCCCGACGGCCTGGCCGACGCGGATGCCCGTTCCGCTTGCGCCGGCGCCGGCCCGCTGCCGGCCGCGCCTGCGGAGCCGACTGCGACGCCCGTGCCGCCCACGCCGACGGCGATCTGGCCGCCGCCGCTAACGCCGTCATCACGACGCCCACCGCCGTCGCCACCGCGGGACCCACCCTGCCGGTCAGCCTGACGCCAACGGCGACGCCTCAGGCGCAGCGGCTGGAGCCCCGTCCGCCAGCCCACCGAGGTGGCGCTGGGCCGGGCGGGCGGCGACTTCTCGCCGGACGCTGGAGCCGCAACGTCGCCGCGCCCCCAGCAGGCGTCCAGCCGCGCGAGCGCCGCCAGCCGTTCCGCCGACCGCACGTCCCACGCTCGCCCGCACCCCGCGGCCCAACCTCACGCCGATCCTGCCGGCGGCTGCCACCCCGACGCCCACGCGCCACCCCCGACCCGTGGCTGCTCGACCGCATCCTGCGCGGCCTGCTCGACCTCGTCCGTTAGACCTTACTGTCCCCGTCTAGGTCCGCTGCGTCCTCTGCGGCGGTTTCGCTCCTGGGTCGCTCGGCCAGCACGGCCGCAGCCGAGCGGTTCTCGGTGAAGACGATGCTGCCGTCGCGTGCCGCGCCGCGCGCCAGCCCCGCCGAGTCCGCATCCAGCCCGGCCTCGATCATCGACCGCACCGCGCCGCGGGTCGCTTCGTCCGCCGCGGCGCGGCCAGCCACTCGTCCAGCTCCCGGTTGACGGTATAGCGTTCGATCTTCAGCGACCCGGAAACCCGCAGCCTTCATCGCCGCTTCGATCTCGCCCGCGCTCAGCACGTCGCTGACGCCCGGGTCCCGCCGCGACCATGATCGCCGCGAGCGTCGCGCGCTTGACCGGGTCCTCGCTGCCGATCCAGCTCGTCGAAGGCAACCCGGCCCTCCGGCGCGCAGCAGGCGGCGAAATAGCGCGAAGAGCGCGGGCATGTCCAGCACGTACTGCAGCAGGTTGTGGACAGGTGACGAGGTCGTACGCGCCGTCTTGGCAGCGGCAGGACGCCGATCTCGCCCAGCCGGAAATGCACGTTGGCCACACCGCGCAGCGCGAACGGGCTGCTTCCGCCCGTTCGAGCATGGCGGGGGACAGGTCGATGCCTTCCACCGACTCCACGTGCGGGGCGAACGCCAAAGCCAGCGCGCCCGTGCCCGTCGCGACGTCCAGCACGCGCTCGTCGCCGCGCGGCGCGGCCAGGCGCACCAGCTCGCGCAACTCGCGTTCGCCGGCCGGGTTGGCGGCTGCCGGCGCGCCTGCGACGCGCTGGTAGTGCTTGAGGATCGCCGGCGCGTTCTTGCCGTTCGTCCAGGGCGCGGACGGCCTGGTTTGCCGCGGCTGCGGCCGCGCGGCCGGGGTTCAGGGCGTCCAGGTGGCAGCGTCTGGTTATGGAACACCAGCCGCCAGTGGTTGAGCTCCCAGGTAAACTGGGTCACGCCGGTGTTGGCGGTGAAGACCGCGACATGGTGCCCGCCGAACAGCCCGCGCATGAGGGTGCCGATGAAGCCGCCGTGCGTGACCGCGATGAGGGTTGCGCTCGTGCGATCGCGGGGCAGGCTCCCGACGATATGGGCCAGCGTGTCGCGCACCCGCGCGCGAAAGCTGGCGTAGAGCGGGGAGATCTCCGAGTTGGGCTGCCACTGGTCGCGCCAGGGTTCGATCGGGTGCTGCCAGGCGTAGGGCAGCTCGTCCCAGTACTGGAATTCGGCCTCTTCGAGGCCCTCTTGCATGGTGATGGGAACTTCGAGGCGGGTGGCGATGACTTCGGCCGTCTGCCTCGCCCGGACCAGCGTGCTGGAGAGCAGCAGATCCGGACGGTAGCGGGCGCGAGCCAACCTGCAACCGCATGCGCCTGGCGCCAGCCAAGTTCGGTGAGGCCGCTATCGACGCTGACCTTTTCGCCGTCACGGTTGTGGAGCGACTCGGCGTGGCGCACCAACACCAAGTGGATGATCGGAGACGATGCGCCGGCGGCGGGCGCGCCGCCGGTCGAGGTCATTGCTGCGCCGGCGACAGGGGAGCTTCGTCGCCCTTCCTGGACTGCTCGGCGGCCACCAGCTCGACCGGGTAGCGTGAGAGGTCCTTGTTGTCGCCGGGCGGCGCCACGTAGCGCAGCCGGGCGAGCGGCTCGCCTCGAACGAACTCCGCGTCGATCAACTCGGCCGCGTCTTCGGGCGTCACGCCGGCGTACCAGTGGCCCTGCGGGTAGACGACGACCATCGGGCCGTGGCCGCACTGGTTGAAGCAGCCGGACTTGTTGATGCGCACCTGGCCGCGCAGGCCGGCAGCGTTGACCGCCTGCTTCAGCCGCTTGACGATGCCCTCGGTGTCGCCGTCGCGCGGGCACCAGGAGCCGGAGGTGCAGACGAAAATGTGGCAGCGGTACTGAGACATGCGAGCGATTATAGACGCATGCGCGACCGCGCACAAGTCAACTGTTTGGCCGCGCCGGTGAGGTGTTGTAGACTCGGCACCAGCGGGATGCGAGGGGGTAGTATGGCGAGCACGTTGATACGCGGGGGCCGTGTCATCACGATGGTTCCGGGCGAAGAAGCGCCGTTCGAGCGCGGATGTCGCGGTGCGCGACGGAGTGATCGCAGCCGTGGGGCAGGCGCCTGCCGGGCTTCGCGCCGGATGAAACCGTCGACGCGAGCGAATGCATCGTCATGCCCGGACTGATCAACGCGCACCTTGCACTCCGGGACAGTCTACAGCCGGGGCCTGCCGCCATACGAAGGTCTGGATCCGTGGTTCGACCTCCGCGTCGACCCAGGACGGCCAGGTCCAGCGCGAGTTCGCCTCGCCACTCACTGCCGATGACGCGTACTGGGCCGCGCTGCTCGCCGCCGCGGAGCTGATTCGCGGCGGCGTCACCGGCTTCGGCGACCACTACTTCTTCATGGACGCGGTGGCGCGGGCGACGGTGGAGAGCGGGCTGCGGGCCAACCTGGCGTGGTGCACGTTCGGCGGCGACGAGGGGGAGATCGGCGGGGACATCGCAGCCGTCGCGGCATTCGCCGAGAGCGTGGCAAGGTGCGGGCGACGGCCGGATCAGGACCTCGCTCGGACCGCATTCTCCGTATCTCTGCTCGCCGCAATTCCTGGCGCGGACCGCTGCCGTCGCGGCCCGCCTGGGCGTCGGGATCCACTGCGGGCGGCCGAATCGCAGGAGCAAGTCGACTTCTCGACGCTCGCCTACGACATGACGCCGATCGAGGTGCTCGACAAGAACGGCGTGCTCGACGTTCCGGTCGATCCTCGCCAACGCGGCGTACCTGAAGGACGCCGACATCGCGATCCTGGCGGCGCGCGGCGCTGTCCGTCGTGGCCTGCCCGATGCGCACAGCGAGCGGCAGGGCTGGCAGCCGTGTCCAATCGAGGCGCTGCGGCTGCCGGCGTCGCCGTCGGGCTCGGCACGGACGGCGCGGGACCCGTTGCTTCCGCTCGATATGTTCGCGGTCGATGCGCGAGACGTGGCGATCAGCCTGGGCGGCACGTCCTCCGCTGCGAGCTGACAGCGCTGCGGCTTGCGACAGGGGCGGCAGCCGGTGCTGGGCTTCGAGCAGAGCGGACGCCTGGCGCCGGGCTGCACGGCCGACCTGATCCTGATCGACGCCCGCGAGCCGCACCTGCGCCGCTGCACGATCCCGTCGCCGTCGTCGCTGACGGCCGGGGCCGGGCGATGTCGAGCGACGTGATGGTCGGGGGGCGAGTGGCTGATGCGGGAGGGGCGGTTGACCACGATCGACGAGGCGCGGGTGCTGGCCGAGACGGCCAGGTCGCGCGGCGAGACTCACCGGGCATCGTAAGCAAATATGGTGATTTCTTTGACAGTCAGCCGGTTTGGGCGTAAAATCTAGGGGTTGACGACCGGCTGATTCATCGCCGGTCGCTTTCCATGATTGGAATCAGTTCTGGGGCCAGAAGCACAAGGAATCATCGTCGGGCGGAATTCGCACGCCTCGACAGTTTCTCAGCATAAAATAACCCTTTGGTTCACCCTGTCGAGGAGGGGTAATGGCAAGCTATACTACCGCGCAGCTTCGCAATGTCACGTTGATCGGGCACTCCAGCTCCGGTAAGACGACACTGGCCGAAGCAATGGTCTTCAACACGGGCGCGACGAGCCGTCGCGGCCGCGGTGGAAGACGGCACGACTGTCGCCGACTGGGACGAGGAAGCCATTCGCCGGCGGATCTCCGTTGGCGCGTCGGTCGTTCCCTGCGAGCACAAGGGCCACAAGATCAACGTTCTGGACACGCCCGGCTTCATCGATTTCGTCGGCGAGACCAAGGGCGCGATCTCGGTTGCGGATGCAGGCATCGTCGTGATCGATCCCGTTTCGGGCGTCGAAGTCGGCACCGAGCTTGGCTGGGGCTACCTGGACGAGCGGGAGCTGCCGCGTGTCGTGTTCGTCAACAAGATGGACCGCGAAAACGCGCAGTTCAGCCCGGGCGCTGGACAACCTGCGCGAGGTCTTCAGCGGGACGATCGTGCCGGTGCAGATGCCCGATCGGGCGAGGGCGGCGAGTTCAAGGGCGTCATCGACCTGGTCAGCATGAAGGCGTACATGGGCGAGGGCACGAGCACCTCCGACATTCCCGGCAGCCTGGCCGGCGAGGTCGAAGATGCGCGCACCCAGCTCATCGAAGCCGCGGCCGAAGGCGACGACGAGCTGATCATGAAGTACCTCGAGGGCGAGGAACTGACCGCCGGAGGAGATCAACCGCGGCCTCAAGGCCGGCATCGTCTCGCGGCAAGGTGATCCCGGTCTTCTGCGGTTCGGCCGCGAACAACGTCGGCATCCGCGCCGTTCATGGATGCGATCGTCGCGTTCATGCCCGACCCGAGCGTCAAGCCTGTCGTGGCGCAGCGCCATGACGGCACGGAAGAGACGCTGAAGGCGGATGCCACCGGCCCGCTGGCCGCGTTCGTTTTCAAGACCGTCGCCGATCCGTACGTCGGCAAGATTTCCTACTTCCGGGTCTTCTCGGGCGTCATGCGCGGCGACTCGCGGGTCTTCAGCCTGCCCAGCGCGCACCGAAGAGCGCGTCAGCCAGGTGTTCCATCCGCGCGGCAAGGAGCAGCTGCCCGCAAGCGAGGTCACGGCCGGCGATATCGGCATCGTGAACAAGCTGGCCGCGACGGCCACGAACAACACGCTGTGCGACCGTGGGCATCAGCTCACCATCACGCCGCCCACCTATCCGGACCCGCTCTACTCGGTGGCGGTGACGCCGAAGACGAAGGCGGACTCGGCCAAGATGGGCCCGACGCTCAACCGCATCACGGAAGAAGATCCGACGCTGCAGGTGCGCACCGAGCACGGCACGAGCGAGATGATCCTTTCGGGTATGGGCGAGGTGCACCTGGACCTGGCGATCCGGCGGATGGAGGCCAAGTTCGGCCTCGGCCTGCTGACCGCCGTGCCGAAGGTGCCGTACAACGAGTCGATCACGCGCAGCGCGGCGGACTACCACCGGCACAAGAAGCAGACCGGCGGCGCGGGCCAGTTCGGCGAAGTCCACATGGAGATCAAGCCGCTGGAGCGCGGCGGCGGCTTCGAGTTCGACACGAGCCGGGTCTTCGGCGGCGCGATCCAGAACAGCTTCTTCCCGTCGATCGAGAAGGGCATCCGTTCCCGGCTGGAGCACGGGCCGCT
Organism: uncultured Chloroflexia bacterium; assembly: GCA_963800615.1. Classification (GTDB taxonomy): domain Bacteria; phylum Chloroflexota; class Anaerolineae; order CG2-30-64-16; family CG2-30-64-16; genus JALOOB01. The sequence continues at coordinate 121,034 of CAWDBO010000001.1, read as the reverse complement.
GGCCGGTTACCCGGTCGTCGACGTGCGCTGCGAGGTGTACGACGGCAAGATGCACCCGGTGGACTCGAAGGACATCGCGTTCCAGATCGCGGGCCGCGAGGTCTTCAAGAAGACCTTCCTGGCCGCGAACCCGGTGCTGCTCGAGCCCATCATGGACGTGACGATCACCGTGCCCGAGGAGTACATGGGCGACATCATGTCGGACCTGAACACCCGGCGCGGCCGCGTGCAGGGCATGGAGCAGGCCAAGGGCAAGGGCATCATCACCGCCCAGGTGCCGCTGGCCGAGATGCAGCGGTACGCGATCGACCTGCGCTCGATGACCCAGGGCCGCGGCGTCTACAGCATGAAGTTCTCGCACCGCGAGCCGGTGCCGGCCCACATCGCCGAGGGCATCATCGCCCAGGCGAAGAAGGAACGCGAAGAGGGCGAGGAAGAGTAACGGCGTCCTCGTGCATGAGAAACCAGGTTTCTGCCAGAAACCTGGTCTTCTTGCCAGGTACCCGGCTCTCTCGGTTCCGGCAGGAACCTGGTTTCTTTCCGTTGGAGGCAGGTCGATGATCGCACATGATTTCCCGGGCAAGGGCAAGGTCGCAGTGCTGCGAACGCGGCCGGAGACGGTCGTCGAAGACGTGGGCCGGCTGATGGACATGGCCGGCTACCGGGCGGCGCTGCCGCAGGACCACGAGACCCTGCTGAAGATCAACGTTTCGTGGCAGACGTGGTATCCCGCTTGTTCGAGCACCCCGTGGCAGATCGAAGGGCGTGATCAAGAAGCTGCAGGCGGACGGGTACCGCGACCTGGCCGCGGCGCACAACAAGACGGTGGTGGTGGACGCGTACGTGGCCGAGCGCAACAACAAGCAGAAGATCATCGTCGACAAGTACGGCGTGCGCAACGTCCACCTGTACGAGCCGGAGATCGAGTGGGTGCGCTACACGCCAAAGGCGCCGATGCTGGTGCTGGACCAGGTCTTCCCCGAGGGCATCCTGATCCCGGCGTTCTTCTTCGACCGCAACATCATCCACCTGCCGACGGTCAAGACGCACGTGTTCACCACGATCACGGGCGCGATGAAGAACGCGTTCGGCGGGCTGCTCAACGAGAAGCGGCACTGGACGCACAGCGTGATCCACGAGACGGTCGTCGACCTGCTGGCGATCCAGCAGGAGATCCACTCGGGGCTGTTTGCCGTCATGGACGGCACCTTTGCGGGGGACGGGCCGGGGCCGCGGGCGATGCGCTGGCACGAGAAGGACATCATCCTCGCGTCGGCCGACCAGGTGGCGATCGACGCGATCTCGGCCAAGCTGCAGGGCTTCAACCCGATGGACCTGAAGTTCATCCGGCTGGCGCACGACCTGGGGCTGGGCGTGGGCGATCCGAAGGAGATCGAGATCGTCGGCGAGGACATCTCGGCGGAGGATTGGGCCTTCGTGCAGGAAGAGACCTTTGCCAGCCGCGGGCAGAAGATGATCTACCACGGGCCGCTGAAGCCGTTCGAGAACCTGCTGCTGCGCTCGCCGATCGTGCCGTGGAGCTACTTCGCCTCGAACTTCTACCACAACGTGTACTGGTACCCGTTCGTCGGGCGGCCGCGGGTGCAGGCGGCGCTGGACACGAAGTGGGGCCGGCTGTTCCAGGAATACGGGGACGGCCGGGTGGTGATGCCGGGCATGGAGCCGCGGACGGCCGCGGTCGCGGCGGGTAGCTTGGCGCTGGGCGCGGCGCTCGTCGCGGGCATGCTGCTGAAGGGGCGGGGCCGTGGCTCGCAGAGTTGATCCCGTTATCGGCCCCTGGCGGGTGGACCTGCACAGCCATACCTACGTCTCGCCCGACAGCCTGACCGACCCGAGAGAGCTGGTCGAGCACGCGCGGGATGTGGGCCTGGCGAAGCTGGCGGTGACGGACCACAACACGATCGAGGGCGCGCGCGAGGCGTACGCGCTGGCGCCCGACCTGATCATCGTCGGCCAGGAGATCGACACGGCGTGGGGGGGCGAGCTGATCGCCTACTTCGTGCAGGAGCAGATTCCGCGCCGACCTGCCGCCCGAGGAGGCCATCGCCAGGCTGCGCGCGCAGGGCGCGGTGGTGAGCGTGTCGCACCCGCTGGACCGGCTGCGCAACTCGGCGATGGGCGAGAAGAACACGATCGCGCTGATCGACAAGGTGGATGCGCTGGAGGTGTTCAACGCCCGGTGCCTGCTGGCGGCAGACAACCGGCGGGCGGCCGAACTGGCGGCGCGGTACAAGAAGCTGGGCACAGCAGGCAGCGACGGGCACACGCTGCCGGAGATCGGGGCGGCCTACGTGGTGCTGCCGCCGTTCAAGGGGAACGCCGAGGCGTTCAAGGCGAGCCTGGCGCAGGGGAAGGCCGAAGGACGGCTGACGGGCGTGCTGCCGCACTGGCGGAGCACGCTGGCGAAGCGGAAGAAGAAGTAAGAGGTTCAGTTCCCCTATTTTTCCCCCACCGGCAGCGTGATCTTCTTCCGCTCCAGAGCCTTGCGGCGCTGGTAGAAGAACTGGCGCTCGCCGCCGTTGATCCAGCGGCTGTAGACGATGTGGAGCTCGCCGTTGGCGGAGATGGTGGCGGCGAACTCGCTGAGACCGGCGCAGTCGGCGCAGGCAATCTCCGGCTCCCACCAGGCACCCTGCGGCTCGCCGGGCCGCACGCGGTGCTTCAGCACCGCGCCCTCGGACCACACGAACTGAAATAGCCCCAGCGGGTTGGCGAGGCTGTAGCCGAGCCGGGCGTCGACCGCGGGGTCGGAGACGTCGAAGGGCGCCTCCCAGCCGTTCGGCCAGAGGTCGGAGTGGCGGATGACGTACAGCTTGCCGCGCTGCTCCTGCCAGACGACGTGGCACCGGTCCGCGCCGTTGGCGGCGATGCGGGGGAGCAGGGAGTGGGCGTCGCGGGTGTCGGAGATCATGGCGGGCAGCGTCCAGTCGCCGGCGCGCTTGGATGCGGCTAACACCTCGTAGGCGCCGTTCTGGACATCCGCCAAGCGGTCCTGCCAGGCGACGAAGACCGCGCTGGCGTTCGCCGCGATCGCGGGACGGCTGCCCCTGCCGTTGGGGATGGGCGCGTAGGTCCAGCCGCCCGGATCACGCATGCCGTGATAGACGGTCGAGTAGCCGGGCGTGGTGTCGGCCCAGGCCAGGTGGACCACGCCGTCTGCGGCCACGCAGATCGCCGGATCGGACGATTCCCCGGTCGTGCGGGAAACGACATGCGGCCAGACCCCACTTGCCGTTGGACCAGGTGCAGAAGTAGATGTCGCGGTTGCCGAGGAAGTAGTTGGCGTAAGCGCAGTAGACGCTGCCGTCCGCGGCGACGGCGAGCGCGGGCTGCTCGCCCGCGGCGATCCTGACGGGGGTCTGCCACGCGCCGGCGGTCCAGCGGCTGTGATAGAGGGTCTTGGATTGCACCCACACGAGGTGGACCGTGTCGCCCGCAGCGGCAACCGCCATCTGCTGGCTGCCGGGAGCAGCGAAGCCCAGCGTCTCGGAGGATGTCCAATTGGGATCGGCAGCCATCGTCCTCTCCTTGCACTCCGGCCCGGTGACTCAGTCCGCGGCCAGGCCTGGCACGCGGCCATAGCGGTCGAGTGGATTATAGCACTCTTTAATTGCAGACGCAAGTCCTCAACGGCACGTTTCAGGCGAACACTACGACTTCCTTGCCGCTGAGCCTCTCCTGGATCTTGCCGACGATGAGATCGAGGTGCGCCGGGTTGTGGACATAATCGAGATCGTCGGCGGGGACGGTCAGGACCGGGCAGAGGTTGAACCGGCACATCCAGTCTTCGTATAGTGAATTCAACTGTCCGAGGTACTCGGCGGAGATGTTGCGCTCGAATTCGCGGCCGCGCAGGGCGATGCGGTGCTGCAGGGTGGGGACGGAAGCGCGGAGGTAGACCACCAGGTCGGGCGGCGGAAGGAAGAGGACGAGCACCTCGTACAGCTCGCGGTAGGTCTGGTAGTCACGGGCGGTAATGTGCTTCTGCTCCCAGAGGGCGCGGGCGAAAATCTCGGCATCCTCGTAAACGGAGCGGTCCTGCACGACGGAGTTCGGGAAGTCGAGCAGGCGGCGGTGGTGGCGCAGGCGGCGGGAGAGGAAGAAGATCTGGGAGTGAAACGCGTAGCGCGTCATGTCGCCATAGAAATCGGCGAGGTAGGGATTGTCCGAAACGGCCTCGTAGAACGGTTCCCAGCCGAGCGTCTCGCTGAGAAGCCGCGTCAGGGTTGACTTGCCGACGCCGATGTTGCCGGCAATGGCGAGGAAGCGTTTGTTGATGGCTGGCTGATCCATGCGAGTCCGATCCTCAGGTGTTGGGCCAAGTGCGCGAGATGTTCCGGTCCATCTTGCTCAGGTACGCGGCTTCGAGGTCGATGCCGGCGTCGTTGGCGATTTTCAGCAGGAACGCGAGCGCGTCCGCCAGTTCCTCCTGGAGGTCGCCCTTGGCGCTTTCCAGCGCCCGGTCGATCGCCTCCTGCCGGTTGCCGGCGGCGGGGAGGAGCTCATCCTGGCGCCGCCACGTCTGCTTGATCAGGCGGCCGATCTCGCCGACTTCCTCGGTAAGGCAGATGTAGTTGAAGAAGAGATCGGCGATGAAGCCCTTGTCGCGGTCGAGGACGCGGTGGAAGCGCTGGAAGTCGGCCAGGCGCCGGCGGCTCAGCGTGGTGGCCTGGGCTTCCGGGCTCGCCTCCATCTCCAGCAGCGGGAGCTGGATGCTGTCGCCCTGCATGGCCGCGCGCACGCGGCCGACGATGGTCGAGCGGGCGTCGAGGTCGCTGACGATGTCCACGCCGTCCGTGTCGATGGTGAGCACGGGCGCTTCCGTGTATTCGGCGAAGAAGAGGTCGTACGCCTGCTGCAGGGCCTCGATATAGCCGCGCTCCATCTGGCGCTCGTAAGAGCGGCCGCGGAAGCGGATGCGGTCCATCAGCACGTCGGTCGAAGCCCGCAGGTAGACGACGAGGCTGGGGGTGGGGATTTGCTCGCCCAGGATCGCATGGACGCGCTCGTACATCGCGAGCTCGTCGCCGGCCAGGTTGAGGTGCGCGAAGAGCCAGTCCTTGGCGAACAGGTAGTCGCTGATGAGCGGGCTATGGCGCAGGGTGTGAGCGATAACCTTGTGCTGCTGGCGGTAGCGGCTCAACAGGAAAAAGATCTGGGTCTGGAAGGCATAGCGCCGGCGGTCGGAGTAGAAATCGCTCAGGAAGGGGTTCTCCTCGAAGACTTCGAGCAGCACCTCGGCCGGCAGCACCTCGCCCAATATCCGCGCCAGGGTGGTTTTGCCCACGCCGATCGCGCCTTCGATGGCGACATAGGGGTGAAACGCCACGCTTACCTCCCGTGGTTGGTGGTTGTAGCGACGGAGGCTATTATACGCAGGTCTGTTCCGCAGCGAAACCTTTGCACCCACGATGCGTAAAGTAAGGTGATCCTACCGAGCGGGTCTACTAGCACTGGGTCCGGGCCAGGCAGGGTCCTTGGTGAGCGAGGGATAGGGCGAACTGAGTGAACACCGCAGCGCAAGAATTGGAATGGCTGAAGCAGGCCCAGGCGGGCGACCGGCAGGCATTTGCACGGCTGGTCGCGGCCTACCAGGGGCCTGTGTATAACCTGTGTTACCGCATGCTGGGGAGCGCGCCTGAGGCCGAGGACGCCGCGCAGGAAACCTTTGTCCGCGTGTACGGGAAGCTCCATACCTACGAGCAGGACAAGAAGCTCTCTTCGTGGATCCTGTCGATTGCGTCGCATTACTGCATCGACCGCCTGCGCCGAAGGCACGGGGATGCGCTCTCGCTGGACGACGAAGAGGTCGCGACCGTGCTGCCGGCGCGGCAGGCCGGGCCCGAGGAGAGCGCGCTGCGAAACGAGGAACGCGACGAAGTGCAGGCGGCCGTGAACCGGCTCGAACCGGCCTACCGGGTGCCGCTGATCCTCAGGTACTGGCACGATCTTTCATACAATGAGATCGCCGAAGTGATGGGCTTGACCGTGCAGGCCGTGAAGTCGCGGCTGCACCGGGCCCGGCTGCAGATGATTGAAGAGGCCGCGCCGGCGAGGGGCATCCCGATGGGTATCGTGGCGCCGGCGAGCGCGAGGTGGTGAGCGATGATTGGGCAACATACTGAGTACACGATGTTGATGTCGCTGGTGCTGGACGAAGAGGCCACGGCGGGTGAGGCGGCACGGCTGCGCGAGCACCTGGCCGGGTGCGAGGTGTGCGCCCGGACGTGGCAGCGGTGGCAGGAACTGGACCGGCGATTCACGCTGGCGCCCGTGCTGCCCGCGCCGATCGACTTCGCCGCGGCCGTGGCGGTGCGGCTGGATGAGCGGATGGCCGAGCAGGCGCGGCGGCGCTGGTTCATGCTGGGGCTGGCGCTGAGCTGCCTGGTCGCGGTGGTGTTCACCGTGCTGGCGCTGGGCGTGGCGAACGGCTGGCAGACACAGCTGCTCGCCGGCGGGCCGTGGAACGCGGCATGGGCCGGGATTGCGAGCATTGGCGGGTGGGCGTATCGGGCGGCGGCGGAGCTGGTGGAACGCATGGGGACGCCGACCGTGGCGGCGGGCGCGGGCGCGCTGCTGTGCCTCACCTGCGGCCTGGCGACCGTCTGGTTGTGGATGGTGGAGCGGCTGTCGCCGACGGGTGGGCGGGGTCTTGTGACGGCGGAGTAAACGATGCGGCCTCGGGCGCCCGCTCCGCATCCTTCGACTGCGTCCTGCCCAAACTGCGGGCAGGACTCCGCTCAGGATGCTCCGCTTCTCGATTGCTAATCGTCGTCTCGGTATCATAGGAGGATCAACAGGATGAGAAAGATCACAACTTTCGCCGGGGTGCTGTTCGTGCTGCTGCTGTTCGCCGCGATGGCTGCGCCCGCGGCGTTTGCCCAGGGCACGGTCGGGGACAAAGTCGTGCTGGGCGAGAACTACGTGCTGGCCGAGGGCCAGACGCTGGACGGCAACCTGGCGGTGTTGGGCGGCAATGCCCAGATCGACAACGGGGCCACCGTACGCGGGGATTTGAGCGTGCTGGGCGGCGCACTCATCCTGAACGGACGGGTTACGGGCAACGTGTCGGTGCTCGGCGGCTCGGCGCAGCTCAACGAAGGCTCGGTCATCGACGGCAACCTGGCGAACCTGGCCGGTTCCGTCCAGCGAGCGCCCGGGGCCGTCGTCCGTGGGGACACGTTCAACGGCTTGCGGACGCCCAACCGCATTGCGCCGGCGCCCGTGATGCCCGACTTCAGCGGCCAGCGCGAGACGCCCCGCAGCTGGTTCGCCCGCTTCTTCGGCTGGCAGCTGGGCACGATCGGCTCGATCCTGTTGATGGGCCTGCTCGGGCTGGTGCTGGTGCTGGTTGCGCCGCGGGCGGTCGGCCGGGTGGCTTCGAGCGCGGCCGAGCAGCCGGGGACGACCTTCATCGTCGGCTTGCTGACCCTGATCGTCGGGGCCCTGGCGGGCCTGATCCTGTTGATCGCGTGCGGGCTGGGCTTGCTCATCTGGCTCACGCTGGCAGCCGCGAGCGTGCTCGGCTGGGTGGGTGTGTCGCTCTGGCTGGGGCAGCGCCTGCTCCGCGGGCTGAGCGTGCGGAACCCGTCCTCGATTGCCGAAGTGCTGGCCGGCGTCGTGCTGATCACGTTCCTGAGCCGCCTGCCGTGCATCGGGTGGCTGGTCTGGATCATCTTCGCATCGTGGGGGCTGGGCGCGGTGGTCCTGACCCGGTTCGGCACGCAGGATGCGCTGGGACCCGACCGCGGCCGGCTGCTGCCGCCGTCGTCTGACCTCGATTATCCAGGGGCCGCGATCGTACCGGCTGCGGGACCCGTTCGTGCCCGAGGCGCCGGTTGCGACCGAACCGGTTGTGACCGACCGACTGACCGGTTGTGACCGAACCGGTTGCGACTGAACCCGTAGTGACAGACGTCGAGCCGACGCCGGTCGACGATATGGGCGTCGCGATCGTGCCCGAGCAGACCGTGGGCGGGGCGACTCTGACCGAGATCGCCGGCATCGACGCGGCGCTGGCCGACAGGCTCCAGGCCGCAGGAATCTACACGGTCGCGGACGTGGCGAGGTCAACCCCCGAAGAGCTTGCGGCTGCAACGGGCATCCCGGCGGAGCAGATCGCGGCCGAAGACTGGACCGGGCAGGCAAACCGGCTCGCATAACAGCACGAAATGGAGAAAACGCCGCAATGGATCAACCGTTGCGGCGTTTTCATTTGACCCTCATGCGTGCGCGGGTTACAATGTTCGGGTTTGGAGGCGATCCTTGACCGAAGCCGGCCCGCTGGTTCAACTGCAGATCTCGCTCAGCCGGATCCCCTGGCGCATTGCGCCGGCATGGTCCGTGCTGGCGGGGGCATTGGCAGCAGGGACGGCGTTGGGCGATCCCGCCCTGTGGTTGAGGGTCGTGGCGGCCGTGGTGCTGGGCGACCTGGCGTGGGGCATCTTGCGCCGGTACGTCACGGCAGCCGGCGGGTCCCAGGCGGTCGATCCGGGGTTCACGGCGCTGCTGCCTTACGCGCAACCGGACTCGCCGGTCAGCCTGGTCGTGCGCGAGCTGTCAGCGGACGGCGCGGGCTGGCACGGGGCTTTTGCGGGCCTGGTGCTCGCGCTCGGCGGTTCGCTGCTGCTGGGCCTGCCGGCGTTGGTCCTTTCGGTCGCGGCGATCGTGGTCACGGTCGTCGCATGGGCGTTGGCCCGGCGGGGGGACGAGCCGGCCGCCTGTTTGGCGCTGCTCGACGTGCTGCTGCCGTTTGCGCTCGGCTTGATCGCGGCGGGCGGGTTGGCCCGGCGGCCCCTGGCGTGGCAGCCGCTGCTGGTGGCCGCGGCTTTCAGCGTCCTGCAGTGGGGTGCGCTGCGGCGGGCAGCCGGACGCGGGCAGGGGGCCTTCGTGCTCGGCGTGGGCGCAGTGCTGCTGGCGCTGATTGGGCTGGCGATGCCGTGGGCGGCGGCCGTGTCGGCGGTGCTGCTGGCGCCCGCGCTGTACTGGCTGGGCCGGCCAGCCTGTGTCGGGGGAGGGCTTTTCGGGAACGTCTTCACGAAGTTCGGCGTCTTCAGCGTGGGCTGCGCCCTGGCTGATGCTTGCATTCTTTGTGGCAGCGTTGGCGGTGCGCTAACAGGATCATCAGGGAATAGCTGTGCTCCAACAGGTTCAAACGTTCGTAGAGCGCGTCGCTGCTGAGATTGCCGGCCTTGCACCCCAGTTCACCTGGTCGAGCGTCCTCGACATCCTGCTGGTGGCGCTGGTCTTCTATGGGCTTTTTCGCCTGTTCCAGGGCACGCAGGCCGTGGCGCTGCTGCGCGGCATCCTGGTCATCGCCCTGATCTTCGTGCTGGCAGCCAGCCGCTTCACGGCCTTCGGCTGGCTGCTGCGCAACTCGCTGCCGATGATCCTGGTGGCGATCCCCGTCATCTTCCAGCCCGAGCTGCGCCGCGCGCTCGAGCGGCTGGGGCGGTCGGCGCCCTTGATGATGGGCCGCGGCGCGCGCGAGGCGACGGCGCAGCAGGTGATCCACGAGATCTCGCAGGCGGTCGAGTCGCTGGCGCGCGAGCGGACCGGCGCCCTGATCGTCCTGGAAGGCGAGACCGGGCTGGAGGAGTACATCGAGTCGGGCGAGCGGATCGACGCTGGGGTGTCGGCCCGGCTCCTGTCGACGATCTTCTTTCCGGGCACGCCGCTGCACGACGGCGCGGTGATCATCCGCGGGGACCGCATCATCGCTGCGGCGTGCGTGCTGCCGCTGACGCAGCGCGACCTGGCGGATAGCTCGCTGGGCACCCGGCACCGGGCGGCGGTGGGCATCACCGAGCAGAACGATGCGGTGGCGATCGTCGTTTCCGAAGAGACGGGCATCGTGTCGCTGGCGCGCGCGGGGCGCATCGCGCGCCGGCTGGACGGGCAGCGGCTGCGGACCATTCTGCAGGCGTTCTACAAGCCGCGACGCCTGTTCAATGGCGGGTCATAACCATGCAAAACTGGCTTTCACGCCTGGGATCGGCCTTGCTGGCGCTGGCGCTGGCGGGACTCGTGTGGGTCATCGCCGTGCGCGAGGACTACCCGCAGCGCATGTTCTCGCAGCCCATCCCGGTCAGCCGCTCGGGGCTGTCCGAGAACCTCATCGTGTTCGGCGACATCCTGAACGAGGTGCGCATCGAGATCCGGGCGCCGAAGGCGCGCTGGAACAACCTGCAGGCGCGCGATTTCACCGCCTGGGTGGACCTGAGCTCGCTGGAGGCAGGGGAGTACGACGTGCCCGGTGCAGGTGCTTTCGCCCGACCCGCAGGTGCAGGTGACCGCGGTCGACCCGCCGCAGATCCGGGTGCGGCTCGAAGAGCGCAAAGAGAAGAGCGTGCCGGTGCGGGTGAACGTCCTGGACGCGCCGGCGTTTGGCTACAACTGGCAGACGCCGGTCGTCACGCCGACCCACGTGCTGGTTTCCGGCTCCGGGCCGCTGGTGGACCAGGTCGAGTCGGCCGGCGTGGACATGTACCTGCGGGGCGCGCGCGGCGCGGTGGAGCGCAGCCTGCGCGTGACGGCCCGCAGCGCCTCGGGCGACAGCGTGGGCTTTGTGACCGTCACGCCCGCGGGACGTCAACGTCACCGTGCCCGTGGTGCAGCTGCCCGGCTACCGCGAGCTGTCGGTGCTCGTGGAGCCGAAGGGGCAGCCGGCCAAGGGCTACACGGTCAGCGCGGTGTCGGCCGACCCGAAGCTGGTGACCGTGCAGGGCGATCCGCAGGTGATCTCCGACCTGAGCGGGTACATCACGGTGTCGGTCGACATCACCGGGGCCAACCAGGACGTCATCGAGCGCGTGCCGCTGAAGCTGCCCGAGCGCGTCTCCGCGCTGGGCAACCAGAGCCGTGACGGTCAACGTGAACATCGTGCCGGTCACGGGCGTGCAGACCGTGCGGCGCAAGCCGCAAATCCAGGGCCTGGGCGCGGGGCTGACGTACACGCTCACGCTGGACGTCGGTCAACGTCTTCCTGTCCGGCCCGCTGCCGAAGCTGCTGGCGCTGGGAGACGACCAGGCGCCCGTCGTCCTGGATCTGACCGGGCTGGGGCCCGGGCGTCCATGCGGTGAGCCGCAGGTGCTGGCGCCGAGCGATATCACGGTGGAGGGGGTGTCGCCGGCAACGATCGAGGTGACCATCGAGGCGATCCCGACGGAGACTCCCACTCCGACGCCGACGCCCCAACCGACTGTTACGCCAACGCCGACACGGCGGAGATAGAGAGAGTAGTTGTCATGAGGATGCCGATTGTCGCCCTGGTGGGCCGGCCCAATGTTGGAAAGTCGACGCTGTTCAACCGGCTGGTGGGCGAGCGCAAGTCGATCGTCGAGGACGAGCCGGGCACGACCCGCGACCGGGTGTACGCGCCCGCCGAGTGGACCAACCGGCCCTTCCTGCTCGTGGACACGGGCGGGCATCGACATCGGCGGCCACGGACAAGGCGCCGGTAAGGGCGACCAGCCCGAGGCGCTGAGCCGCTCGTCGCGCGACTTCGTCCGCGAGATCCGGCAGCAGGCCGAGCTGGCGATCGAGGAAGCGGACGTCGTCGTCTTCCTGACCGACGCGAAGGACGGCCTGACCGAGGCCGACCGGGACGTGGCCGAATCCTGCGGCGCTCAGAGCAGCCCGTGATCCTGGCGGTCAATAAGGCCGACAACGAGAGCCGGCGGCAGGCGGCGCTCGAGTTCTACGAGCTGGCGCTGGGCGACCCGTACCCGATCTCGGCCCTGCACGGCACGGGCACCGGCGACCTGCTGGATGCGATCGTCGAGCAGATCCCGAAGTGCCGGAGGAACCGGAGACCGACGCGGTGCGGATCGCGATCGTGGGCCGGCCGAACGTGGGCAAGTCGTCGCTGCTGAACGCGCTGCTGCAGGAAGAGCGGGCGATCGTCAGCCCGATTGCCGGGACCACGCGTGACGCGATCGACACCGAGCTCATCTGGGAAGGGCAGAAGATCATCCTGATCGACACGGCCGGCATCCGGCGGCGGGGCAAGGTCGAGATGCGGGGTCGAGAAGTACAGCGTGCTGCGGGCCGTCAACGCGATCCAGCGCTGCGACGTGGCGCTGCTGCTGATCGACGCGACGGACGGCGTCACCGCCCAGGATGCGCACGTGGCCGAGTTCATCCTGGAGGCGTTACAAGAGCGTCGCGGTGATCGTCAACAAGTGGGACGCGGTCGAGGAGAAGGACTCGAACACGATCAACACGTATACGGACGATATCCGGCACCGGATGAAGTTCCTGGACTACGTGCCGGTCCTGTTCATCTCGGCGAAGACCAAGCAGCGGGTGAGCAAGGTGCTGCCGCTGGCGACGAGCATCGCGCTGCAGCGAAGCATCCGGATCCCGACCTGCGAGCTGAACCGCATCCTGCGCGAGGCGATGGTGGCGCACCCGGCGCCCAGCCGCAAGGGCAAGCCGCTCAAGTTCCTGTATGCGACCCAGGCCGAGACGGCGCCGCCGACCTTCATCGTGTTCGTGAACGACAAGGAACTTGTGCATTTCTCGTATGAGCGCTTCCTGGAGAACCGCATCCGGGAGGTGTATCCTTTCGAGGGCACGCCGATCCGCCTGTTCTTCCGGAGCCGAGGCGAAGGCCAGGAGGGGTAGGATTTCGTGTAGCAATTACAATGGCGAAATGTAGCATGAGTGATGGTGTTGAAGAGGAGCAATTAGGCTATGCGAAATAGAGACCAGGTGGCTGCGCGAGCGGTGGCTGGAGAACGTGCTCCTGCTCGGGTTCGCGGGCATCATCGTCTGGTTCGGGTTCATGGCCGGCGCCGTCGGTTTCGCAGTTACTTGCCCGATTCGCTGAGCAAGAACTTCGACGGCCGGGCCGCGTATCGGCACGTGACCGCGCAGACGGATATCGGGCCGCGGCCGACCGGCTCGCAGGGGATTCGGCAGACGCAGCAGTACATCGTCGAGAAGCTGGCGAAATACCGGTGGAGCGTGGAGTACCAGGACTTCCGGTACCGCGGGCACGCCGGCGCGCAACATCATCGCGAAGGCGGGGCAGGGCAAAGGGCCGGTGATCATCATCGGCGCGCACTACGACACCCGGCGGCGGGCCGATAACGATCCGGTGCGGAGAAGCGCACCGAGCCGGTGCCGGGCGCCAACGACGGCGCGAGCGGCGTGGCCGTGCTGCTGGAGCTGGCGCGCTCGCTGGACAAGAGCAAGCTGAAGAACGAAGTGTGGCTGGTGTTCTTCGACGCGGAAGACAACGGCCGGCTGGACGGCTGGCAGTTCATCGCCGGCTCGACGTACTTCGCCAACAACCTGACGCGTCAAGCCGGAGGCCGTGATCATCGCCGACATGATCGGCGATGCGGACCAGCAGATCTACAAGGAGCAGAACTCGACGCCGTGGCTGGTCGAGCAGGTCTGGGCGACGGCCGCGAAGCTGGGCTACGACAAGTGGTTCCTGCCGACGGCGAAGTACAGCATGCTGGACGACCACACGCCGTTCCTGCGCAAGGGCATCCCGGCCGTCGACATCATCGACTTCGACTATCCGTACTGGCACACGACCCAGGACACGGCCGACAAGGTGTCGCGCGGACTCGCTGGCGCGGGTGGGCCGTGTGCTGGAAACGCTGCTGGAAGAGAGCCGGATCAAGCCGCCCGAGAGGAGGCACGACACTCTAGTGAGAAGCGCACGCCGCCTCGAATCGCTGCCGCTGTACGTGTTCGCCACGCTGGACGCCAAGCTGAAGGCACTGCGCGCCCAGGGCGTGGACGTCATCAAGCTCGACATCGGCAGCCCGGACGGGCCGCCGCCCGACTTTGTCGTCGAGGCGCTGCACCGGTCGGCGTCGGACCCGACCCGGCACGGCTACGCCGGCTATACGGGCACGCCCAAGCTGCGCCAGGCGATGGTCGACTACTACGGCGAGCCGCTTCGGCGTCACGCTCGACGTGGCGGACCAGGTGCTGCCCCTGCTGGGGAGCAAAGAGGGCATCGCCAACATGGCGCTGGCCTGGCTGGATCCCGGCGACCTGGCGCTCGTGCCCGACCCGGGCTATCCGACCTACGCTGGCGAGCGTGGCGATGGCGGGCGCGCAAGCCTATCTGCATGCCGCTGACCGAGGCAAACGGCTGGCTGCCCGATCTCGGCGCCATCCCGGAAGACGGCGGCGCGGCGGGCCCGGCTGATGTGGCTGAACTACCCGAACAACCCGACCGGCGCGGTCGCGCCGCTGTCGTTCTTCGAGGAGGCGGTCGATTTCTGCCGGCGCTACGACATCCTGCTGTGCCACGATGCGCCTTACGCCGACGTCTGTTTCGACGGCTACCGGCGCCGAGCCTGCTGCAGGTGCCGGGCGCCAAGGACGTCGCGGTCGAGTTCAACTCGCTCTCCAAGTCGCACAACATGGCCGGCTGGCGCGTCGGGCATGGCCGTCGGGAACAGCACGGCGATTGCGGCGTTGCTGCAGATGAAGAGCAACATGGACAGCGGCATCTTCCTGGCCGTGCAGGATGCGGCCGTGGCCGCGCTGACCGGCGACCAGTCCTGGATCGCCGAGCGCAACGCCGAGTACCAGCGGCGCCGCGACGCGATCTACGACGTGCTGGTGCACGACCTGGGGCTCGAAGTGGCGCTGCCGGTTGCCAGCCTGTACCTGTGGCCCAAGGTCCCGGCAGGGCTACACCGTCGGCGGAGTTTGCCGACAAGATCCTGCTGGCGACCGGCGTGAGCCTGACGCCCGGCTCCGCATTCGGCGCGCACGGCGAAGGCTATCTGCGGATTTCGCTCGGCCAGACGACGAGCCGGTTCATGGCGGCAGTGGAACGACTGGCGGACGCTGAAGCTGTAGCGGGGAGGAACTCTATCAGAAACCAGTTGCAGGACACCCAGGCGCCGCAGGAAACGGCCCTGCTGGTGGGCATCGAGTTCAAGGGAAGCCGGCCACCTGGTCCATGGAGGATTCGCTGGCCGAGCTGGCGCGGCTGGCCGACACGGCCGGGCTGAAGATCGTCGGCTCGCTCGAGCAGCGGCTCGACCGGGCGAACCCGGCGACGCTGATCGGCTCGGGCAAGGTCGAGGAGCTGGTCGCGCTGCGGGCCGACACGGGCGCGGACGTGGTCATCTTCGACGAGGAGCTTTCGCCCGGCCAGCAGCGCGAGCTCGAGAAGGCGATCCAGCAACGACAACGTCAAGGTGCTGGACCGCACCGCGCTGATCCTGGATATCTTCGCGCAACACGCGCACACCCGCGAGGGCGCGCTCCAGGTCGAGCTGGCCCAGCTCGAATACCGCCTGCCCACGGCTGACACGGGCGTGGACGCACCTGGCCCGCCAGACGGGCGGCGCGGCCGGCCGCGGCGGCAACGGGGGCGTGGGGCTGCGCGGCCCCGGCGAGACCCAGCTGGAAGTCGACCGCCGCGAGATCGGCCGGCGCATCGCGCACCTGAAGCGCGAGCTGGAAGAGGTGCGGAAGCACCGGGCGCAGTACCGCCGCCGGCGCACTGAGGAAGCGATTCCCGGTCGTGGCGCTGGTCGGCTACACCAACGCCGGCAAGTCGACGCTGCTGAACGCGCTCAGCGGCTCCGACGTCTATGCGGCCGACCAGCTGTTCGCCACGCTCGACCCGACCACGCGGCGCGTGAAGCTGCCGGGGGGCAGGGAAGTGCTGTTCACCGACACCGTCGGGTTTCATCCAGAAGCTGCCCACGGCGCTCGTGGCGGCCTTCCGCGCCACGCTGGAAGAGATCGCCGACGCCGACGTGATCGTGCACGTAGTAGACATAACGCATGAGAACGTCGAGGAACAGGTGGCGACGGTGCTCGAGGTGCTGGGCGAGCTGGAGGCGACCGACCAGCCGATCGTCACGGCGCTGAACAAGATCGACCAGCTGCCGGGCGCGGAAGAGATCGACCTGGCGGAGGCCGGGCTGCCGAACAGCGTGCCGATCTCGGCGCTGACGGGGCAGGGGATGGCGCGAGCTGCTGGGCCGGCTGGAGCACGTGCTGGACGAGGACATGGCGCTGATCGACGTGCTGCTGCCGTACCAGCGGGGCGACCTGCTGGCGCTGATCCACCAGCGCGGCATGGTGCTTGAGCGAGGCGCACAAGGAAGACGGGACGGCGGTGGTGGCGCGGGTGCCAGTTAGCATGCGGCCGCGGTTCGACGACTATTCGCAGATCTAGCCGGTGCACGATCGAGTTGAACCAGACGGTGGGCCCGATACGGGAGCGGCGACGCGGTGAACCTGCCTGCGGAAGGGCAGGGGAGCGTCGCTGCTTTTTTTGATATGGACAACACCCTGCTGAGCGCGGCTTCGGGGCGGCTGTACCTGAAGTGGCTGCGGCAGACGGGGCAGATGCCGCTGCACCGGTGGGCGTACATCAGCGGGCAAGTGGGACTATACATAATCGGTGCGGTCGGATTTTCCGCGGCTCATCACGCGGCTGATGGTGTATGTCGGCGGCACGAGCGAGGCGGACGCCTGGCGGATGAGCGAGGCGTGGTTCGAGTCGCATGCTGAGGCACTACATCTCCGATGGCGGGCGGGAGCGCATGCGGCGGCACCGGGAGCAAGGGCATCACGTCGCGATCGTGTCGGCATCGACGCCGTACGCGGTGAAGCCGGTGGCGCGGGCGCTGGACCTGGAGGACGCGTACATCGCGACCGAGCTGGAAGTGGACGGCGGCTGCTTCACGGGGCGCATTCGGGAACCGGCGTGCTATGGGGCGGGGAAGGTGGAGCGAGCGCTCGAGTACGCGGCGAGACACGGGATCGACCTCGAGCGGAGCTATTTCTACAGCGACAGCGCGTCGGATCTCCCGCTGCTCGAAGCCGTGGGGCATCCGGTGGCCGTGAATCCGAACCGCAAGCTCCGCAAGATCGCTGCGGCGCGCGGGTGGCCGGTCCTCAGGTTCTACTGAACTGGTTCCCCGGTAGTATCCATAGCGCGAAACCTCCGAGGTCTCGGAGACCTCGGAGGTTAGGGGAGCCGCGCGCCGCAGGCCTGACTCCTGTTGGAGCGTTTTGGGGCTTGACGCTGCCGCGAACCGTCTGTATTATTGTGGCAGACGCGTGGGGTTCGTTCCAAGGAGGCGCCCTCGATGACCCCGCGGCCGATGCTCCCCTTAATGCTTATCCTCGCCCTTGTCCTCGCCGGTTGCGCGCCGGGCGCAACCCCGGCCGCAAGCAGTGGCAGCGCGGCAGCGGACGCTGGCACAAATCAGCGACTGGTCACCATCGGCTTCACGGCTTCGAAGACGGGGAGCCTGAACGTCGAATCAACGCGGCAGCTCGACGGGCTGGACCTGTGGATGGCGCAGGTGAACGCGGCGGGCGGGATCGAGCTCACCGACGGCGCCACGGTCACATTTCAGACGAAGTATTATGACGACGAGAGCAAGAAAGAACGCGTCCAGCAGCTGTACACGAAACTGATCAACGACGACCGGGCGGACTTCCTCATCAGCCCGTATTCGAGCGGCCTGACCGATGCGGCGGCCATCATCGCGGAGCAGTACGGCGTGATCATGATCACGGCCGGCGCGGCGTCGGACAGTACCTTCTCGCGGGGATATACCCTCGTGTTCCAGACCTACACCCCGGCCAGCCGCTACCTGACGGGCGCACTGGATCTGCTGTCACACCTCGACCCCGGCGCGAAGTCGGTCGCCATCATCCACGAAAACGACAAGAACTCGGCCGATGTGGCTAAGGCGGCGAAGGCATACGGCGAGAGCCGCGGATTCGACATCGTGGCCTACGAGGGATACGACACGGGGGCCACCGACTTCGCACCGTACATCAACAAGATCCCTGCGGGCGCCGACGCGGTGTTGGGCGGGGGGCATTTCGCGGATGGCAGCACGTTTGCGAAGCAGCTGTACGAGAAGCGCTCGCCGGCCAAGCTGATCACGCTGCTGGTGGCGCCGCCCGAACCGCGTTTCGCAGAGATCGGCGACGGGGCGGAGGGGGTCATGGGCCCCAGCCAGTGGGAGGCGGGCGCGACGTACTCGCCCGAGGTGGCGGCCGCCGGCGGGATGACCTGGCTCGGTCCCACCGGCTCGGAGTTCGCGGCCGCTTACAAAGCCCGGTACCAGGAGGAGCCCTCGTACCACAGCGCGGGCGGGTACGCGGCAGGCCTCATCCTCGAGCATGCGATCCGATCTGCGGGCGCGGTGGAGACGGACAAGGTGCGGGCCGCGCTCGACGCAGCCAACCTCATGACCTTCTTCGGGCCTTGCCGTTTCGACACGGGGGAAATGCACGGCCTGCAAACCGGACACGAGATGGTCTACATCCAGTGGCAGAGGGACGCCGACGGCACGCTGGCAAAGCACGTCGTCTGGCCCCCGGAATCCAAAACGGCCGATCCGAAGTACCCGCTGCGCTGACGGCTGCCGCGCGGGGACCGTCCAAATCCAGCCGAAGCCAATCTCTGCCGGACGCGACATGCAGACCGGAAGGATGGGCCGACGTGCAAGTGATCGCCTCGCTGACCGACGGCTTGCTGCTCGGGTTCGTGTACGGGGTGGTGGCGATGGGTCTGACGCTCATTTGGGGCGTCATGCGCGTCATCAACCTCAGCCACGGCGCGATCATGGCGCTGGGCATGTTCGGCGTGTACTTCCTCTTCACGATGGCGGGCATGAACCCCTACCTGGCGATCGCGGTCGTCGCGATCGGGGGTTTGCTCCTCGGGCTGCTGATCTACGCCGGCGCGGTCAACCGGGTCGTGAGCGCGCCGTACCTCTCCACGCTGCTGGCGACCTACGCGGTGAACCTGCTGATCGTTGGAGTAGGGACCGCCGTGCTGACCACCTCGCCGAGGTCGGTGAACCTCTCGCTTGGCTCGCTGCAAATCGGGCCGATCACGGTGCAAATGACGCGGGTGATCGCGGCGGTTGCTGCGGTGGGCCTGGCCGGCGGGCTGCACCTGTTCCTCTACCGCTCGCAGCCGGGCCGCATGATCCGGGCGGTCGCCAACAACCGCGGGGCGGCCGAATTGATGGGCGTCCCCACCGTGCGCATGCTGGCGCTGGCCTTCGGGCTGGGCACGATGCTGGCCGCGGTCGCCGGGGGCTTGATCTCGACGTTCTTCCCGTTCACGATCCTGACGGGCGACAGCTACCAGTCGAAGGCGTTCGTGATTGCGGTGCTGGGTGGGCTGGGCAACCCGGTCGGCGCGCTGATCGGCGGCCTGGTCCTCGGCGTCCTGGAGGGTGTCATCCCGGCCTTCTTGCCCGTCAGCTGGGTCCCGGTGGTCGAGTACTGCCTATTCGTCGCCATCCTGCTGGTTAAGCCCAACGGGCTGCTGGGAGCGGCAGAGTGAGCGCGCTCATGCACGCGGGCGAGATCCGACGCCAGCCGGGGGGCCTGCGTGTGACCAGCAAGTGGCTGAAGCCGGGGTTATGGCTGCCGCTGGGGCTGGTGTTCGTGATGGGCGCGGTCCCGCTCGTATCCGGCCGTGACATGGCCCGAGAAGCGATGTTCACGCTGCTGATGTTTGCGGCGCTGGCGGAGAGCTTGAACATCCTGCTCGGCTACACCGGGTATGTCAGCTTCGGGCATGTCGTCTTCTTCGGGCTCGGCGGCTACGTCGGATTCTACCTGATCAGCCACAGCGGCTGGTCGCTTTACTCGGCCTCGCTGGCAGCCGGCTTGTTCTCGGCGGCAATTGCGGGGCTGCTGGGGCTGGCGATCCTGCGGCTGCGCGGCGCCTACTTCAGCCTGGCGACGATCGGGATCAACGAAGCGGCGCGGGCGTTCGTGAACAGCTTTCCCCCCTTTGGCGGCTCCACGGGCATGTACCTCCATTTCAGCGCGTACGCCGCTTACGGCGGGGCGCGCCGGGCGCTGTGGATGACGTTCGTGCTCCTGTGGTTGCTCACCCTCGGCATCACCGTCGTAAGCTACGGCGTCAAGCGGTCGCGTTTCGGCCTGGGCCTGATGGCGATCCGCGAGGACGAGGACGCAGCAGAAGTGATCGGGGTGAACACGGCGCGTGCCAAGACCATCGCCTTCATGCTGTCGGCCTTCCTGCCGGGCGTGATCGGCACGCTGTTCTTCTTCAAGAACGGCAACATTGAGCCTGCCGACGCGTTCCGGGTGGATATGTCCATCGAGACCCTCGTCATGATCATGCTGGGCGGCCAGGGCACGGTCCTTGGCCCGCTCCTCGGCGCCGTCACCTACGAGGAGCTGCGAAGTTACCTGCTCACCAGCCCGCTCTTCAAGAACCTGCAACTGGCCTTCGCCGGCCTGGCGCTCCTGCTGATCGTGCTGTTCATGCCCGCCGGGTTGGTGGGGTGGCTGCGCGGGCGCTTCCCGCCGCTCAGGAGGATCCTCGAATGATGCTGCAGCTGCACGACATCAGCAAGCACTTCGGCGGGCTGCACGTCTTGCAACACGTCAGCTTCGAGGTGGAGGAAGGCCAGATCGTGGGGCTGATCGGGCCGAACGGGGCAGGGAAGAGTACGCTGTTCGGCGTGATCAGCGGCGTACACCGGCCGGACACGGGGCAGGTCGCATTTCGAGGGCGAGATATCACGCGGTTGGCGCCGCACGCGATCGCCTGGCTGGGACTGGCCCGGACGCACCAGATTGTCCGGCCGCTGAAGGACCTGACGGTGCGCGAAAACGTGATGGTGGGGGCGTGCTACGGGCGGGAAGGCCACGGGCTCGGCGCGGCGGGGCGGGTGGCGGACGAGGTCATGGCGCGGGTGGGGTTGAGCGAACGGGCCGAAATGCCGGCGGGCAGCCTCAACGTAGCGCAGAAGAAGCGGCTCGAATTGGCGCGGGCGCTGGCTGCGCGGCCCTACATGGTGCTCCTCGACGAGGTCCTCGCGGGGCTGAACCTGAACGAGGTTGCGGGGATGGTCGAAGTCATTCGCACCATCCGGGACACCGGCATGACCATCCTGATGGTCGAACACGTGATGCCCGCGGTGATGAGCCTGTGCGACTACCTGCAGGTGCTGGATCACGGCGAGCAGATCGCGGAGGGGAAGCCGGCGGATGTTGCGGCGAACGCCCGGGTGATCGAGGCGTACCTGGGCGATCCACAGCTGACCCGGGAACTCGAAGGCGAGGCAGGATGAAGCTCCTCGACGTCCACGAGCTGGTAGCCGGGTACGGCGAAGTGCAAATCCTGCGGGGCGCGTCGCTGGGGCTGGAAGCCGGAAAGATGACCGCACTGGTCGGCAGCAACGGCGTGGGCAAGACCACGCTGCTGCGGACGGTGATGGGCCTGATCCGGCCGTGGAGCGGCACGGTCACCTTCGAGGGACGCGACATAACGCATGTTTCCACCGCACGAGAAGGCGGCGGCGGGGCTGGTGCTGGTTCCCGAGGGGCGGCAACTTTTCACCGACATGACGGTCCTGGAGAACCTCAACCTGGGGGCCGTTTCCAGGCGGGCCGCCGCCCACCGGGCAAGCAACCTACAGCGCGTCTATGAGCTCTTTCCGTGGCTGGAGGCCCGCGGGGGCCAGAGAGCGGGAACGCTGAGCGGCGGCGAGCAGCAGATGCTGGCGGTCGGGCGCGGGCTTATGGAAGAGCCGGAAGTACTCATGTTCGACGAGCTGTCGCTGGGGCTGGCGCCGGCGACGCTGTTGACGCTGATGGCGGCCTTGCGGCAGCTGAAGAGCGCCGCGCTGACGATGCTGCTGGTGGAACAGAACGTGCGGATGGCGCTGGCGGTGAGCGATTATGCGTACGTGCTGCGAGAGGGCGCGGTGTGGCGCGAAGGTCCGGCGCGGGAGGTGGCGCGCATGGCGGAGATACAAGAGGCGTATCTCGGCGCGTAATGCCCTCAATCGAGTTCACGCGGCCTTCACCGTTATGTCTACTTTCCGGCCGATTCTCATGTTCACACTATAGATGTTATGTCGACTCATAGCCCTCGGAATGGCTAGGTTTGACATAACGAAGGCGGCTTGATAGAGTAGATTAGCGTATGGTGAGAATCAGCAAATCCCAGCAACGTTCTGCACACTCCCTGCGTCAAACCGTATAGGCGAGCGCACACGCCGCCTCGCCGGCCTGCCTGACGGACCGCATCGTTCGGGGATTCAATTACGGTACTTAACCTGATGTCATGGCATAATATGGTATCTCGTTCCGTTCGAGTGGACTCCTCGCTCGCCCGTGGCGCGCTCCCCCACCGATCCCCGGAACAACGATGAGAACCCTGTAGGCCTTGCTCGAGAGGAGCCTTGTCGAACATGCGTCAATTCGGCCGCAACGCGGTGACCGGCCTGCTGGTGCTGGCGGCAGTCGCCGCCGTCTTCTTCGGCGGCTATTATTTTGGAACCCGCCAGAACGCCGCGGAAGCTAGTCCGGACTCGTTCAGCGAGTTGTGGACCGTTCGCGGCATGTTAGAACGGACGTTCATCGGCGAGGCGCCGGGCGACCAGCAGCAGGCCTGGGGAGCGCTGCACGGCCTCGTCGCTTCCTACAAGGACCCATACACGGTCTTCGTCGAGCCCGCGCCCAGGGAAATGGAACGGGACGAGTTGCGCGGGCATTTCGGGGGGATCGGCGCGTACCTCGGCCGGGACGACCAAGGCCGCATGGCCGTGACCATCATGCGAGACAAACCGGCCGCCCGTGCAGGCGTGCAGGACAAAGACGTGCTGCTGGCGGTCGACGACACTGAAGTCACTCCGACGATGACGGTGGAAGAGGTCGTAGCGCTGATCCGCGGCGAGGAAGGCAGCGAAGTCCACCTCAAGCTCCTGCGGCCGCCGGCCAGCGAGCCCTTTACCGTGACCGTCAAGCGCGAGCGGGTCGACACGCCCAGCGTGGAGTGGCGAGTGCTGAACGCAGACACGCACACCGGTTATGCGCGCATCGCGATCTTCGGCGAGCGCACGGCCGACGAGCTGCGCCAGGGCATCGGCGAACTTAATACGGCCGGGGTGAAGAAACTGGTGCTTGACCTGCGGGGAAATGGCGGCGGGTTGGTGGACGCGGCGGTGGACATCGCCAGCCAGTTCATCAAGGACGGTTACGTGCTGCGCGAGGTCAAGCGCGGGGGCCAGGAACGCTACTATCCGGTCGGCCACACGGTCAGCGCCGCGCAGGACTGGGAGCTGGTGGTGCTGGTCGATGGCGGAACCGCGAGCGCATCGGAGATCGTGGCCGGCGCGCTCCGCGACAACGGCCGGGCGAAGCTGATCGGCGAGAAGACCTATGGCAAAGGCTCGGTGCAGGAAGTCCACGAGTTCCCGGACGGCTCCTCATTGCACGTGACCGTCGCGCGCTGGCTGACCCCCGACCGGCACCAGATCGACGGCAGCGGCCTGCAGCCGGACGTGCAAATTGGGGTGAGCGAGGACGACCGGAAGAACGGGCGAGACCCGCAGCTGCAGCGCGGGCAGGCGTGGCTGAATGGTGAGCGTTAGCGCAAGATCGAGTAGAATGGCTTAAGAGGAAACAATTCGATGGAAAACAAGTCATACGGCAACAACTCCTTCGCGTCCGCGATGAAATTCATCGTAGGCGGCGTTATCATCCTGATCCTCCTGCTGGCGGCGTTTGGCGCCGGACTGGGCGTCGGGGTCGGGCAGGGCCGCGCGATGGCTGCCCCTGCCGTTTCCCAGGCGTCTGCGCCGGTGGAACGCGCCGAGGCCCCGGCGGCCCAAGCACCGGCGGCACAACTGCCGCCGGCCGACGCGGGGGAGCAGCAACAGGCGGCGCCGGTCCAGGAGCCGGCCGGCACGCCCACACCGGCCGAGCAAGCCGCGCTGCCGGCCAGCCCGACCACCAAGCCCGCAGGCGCGCCGGGCGCCGACTCCAGGCGTCACGCCCAGCCCAACGATCGTTCTGCCCTCGCCCACGCCGCAGGACAAGTCGAAGCTGCCCGACGAAGCGCCGATCGACCCGGCCCTGATTAACGAGGCGTGGAAGCTGCTCAAGGAGCAGTTCTACGGGAACCTGCCGACAGGCGAAGACGTGACTTACGCGGCGATCCGCGGGATCGTTAACTCCCTGGGCGACAAGCACACGGCGTTCCTCGACCCGCAGCAGGCGGAGTCGTTCAACACGAGCATCGAGGGGCAGTTCGAGGGGATCGGCGCAGCAGTCGACACGGCAGAGGGCGGCGGGGTCAAGATCATCCACCTGTACCCGAACCAACCCGCGCAGAAGGGCGGGCTGCAGGAAGGCGACGTGATCGTGAAGGTCGACGGCAAGGACGTCACGAACACCGATCTGAACGACGCGGTGGCGATGATCCGGGGTCCGCGGGGCACGAAGGTGACGCTGACGGTCAAGCGGGAGGACCAACCGCTGTTCGACCTCACGATCACCCGCGCGCAGATCGAAATCCCGGTCGTTACGACCAAGACGGTAGGCAACGGCAAGATCGAGTACATTTCACTGGCCGAGTTCAGCGCAGTGGCGGCGCAGCGGGTGCAAGAGGCACTGCAGACCGCGGTCGACAAGAAGCCGCAGGGGATCATCCTGGACCTGCGCGACGATCCGGGCGGCCTGCTGGATGCGGCAGTGCGTATCGGCAGCTACTTCGTGCCCAAGGGGAACATCGTGATCGAGCGGTTCTCTGACGGCCGGGTTCAGAACCATGCGCGGCAAGGCAAGTATATCCTGAACGGGATCCCGCTCGTCGTCCTCGTCAATGGGGGGAGCGCGAGCGCGTCCGAGATCGTATCAGGCGCCATCCAGGATGCGGGCACGGGCAAGCTGCTCGGCACGCAGACGTACGGGAAGGGCTCGGTGCAGCTGCCGAACGAGATGAGCGACGGGTCGCAGCTGCGGGTGACGATCGCGCGCTGGTACACGCCGAAGGATCGTGGGATCGACGGGAGCGGGCTTACCCCGGATATTCCGTCGCCCGATCCGACCGTCGACCAGATCAAGGCGCAGCAGGACCCGCAGCTCGATCGGGCGGTGGAATACCTGCAAACCGGGAAATAGCTTTTGTGTATCGGAGGCCTGGCGAGTGAGCAGGCATATCGACGGAGACGCCAAGCCGGTTGCTACCAACCGTAAGGCGCTCTATGAATACTTTATCGAAGACCGCTTCGAGGCCGGCATCGCGCTGACGGGCACGGAGATCAAATCCGTGCGCGCGGGGCGGGTGAACCTGCGCGACGGGTTCGTGCTGATCCGCAACGGCGAGGCGTGGCTGGTGAACGTGCATATCTCGCCGTACGATTTCGGCAACCGCGAGAACCACGAGCCGCGCCGCGAGCGCCGCCTGCTGCTGCACAAGCAGGAAATCCGGAAGATGCTGACGAAGGTGTCGGAACGGGGCTGGACGGTCGTGCCGCTGAACGTACACCTGGTCAAGGGCCGCGCGAAGGTGGAGGTGGCGCTGGTGCGCGGCAAGCGGCAGTACGACCGGAAGGACGCGGTGGCCGAGCGCGACGCGGACCGCGAGCTGCGGCGGCAGATCAAGGACCAGGACTGGGATTAGGGAGGGGACGCTCACCACCAAGAACCGAAGAACAGAAGCCTCACCAAGCTTCTGAGAGACTTCGTGAAGCCTTCGGTTCCTCGGTTCTTGGTGGTGAGCTGCACTTTCGATTTGATACAAGCCGCCCGATGTGGTATAATCACGGCTACAGGGGGATGACTGGTTTCGACGGGGCAAATGGGTCGTTAGCTGCAAGCCGAGGCGCTCTCACCTCGAAAATCCAGAGCAAACTTACAAATGCCAACAACGGCAAGGCGTTCACCTTCCCGATGGCTCGCAACAGCGCTATGGCGCTCGCGGCCTAAGGGATAAGTGGACCAATGGCCGCCTAACAAACGGCCACGGTGCTCCTATTGGGTCCTGGCGGCGGTAGGAAGCATCGTCAGATACCGTAAGGTGCGTTTCGCCCATGCCGATAAGCGAGACTAAGACATCGGCTGGCCGGACTAGTGGACAGTGGTCACTGCTGGACCGCCCGGCGAGATCAAACCAGTGGCTAAGCTTGTAGACGCTGGCGGTCGTTTGTTTCGGACCCGGGTTCGACTCCCGGCATCTCCACCTCAGGGATTACGTGCCGGCCACTGCATTCATGTAGTGGCCGGCACGTTTGCATCCGGCGGAGGTTCACCCCGCCCTGGCCCGCATTAACTTGCCCTACCTGCACGCCGCATGCTATGATGCCTGCCCGGCAGGCTCCGATTGAGGTCGAGCCTGCCGGACCATTCTCCCTTTGTGCGAGCGATAAGGACGAAACCGTGACGTCTACTCCAGTGTCCCAACCGGCTCCCGGAACTGCCCCTGACTACAGCCACGAGCTGCGCACAGCCATGCGCCTGGCACGCGAGGCCGGCGCCATCGTGAAGACATTCTACGACGTGCCCCCCACTATCCGCTGGAAGGACCCAACCGAACCGGTGACCGAGGCCGACCGGGCCGTGAACGCATACCTGGTGAAGCAGATCGGCCAGCTGTTCCCGCAGGACGGCGCGCTGGCCGAAGAATCTAAGGACGACCTGAGCCGGCTGGATAAGCGCCGGGTATGGATCATGGACCCGCTGGACGGCACGGCGGAATTCATTGCCCACAACGGCGAGTTTGTGATCCACATCGGCCTGGCGGTTGACGGCGCGCCGGTGGCCGGCGTGGTGTATCAGCCCATCAACGACGTGCTCTTCGGAGCAAGCAAGGGCAAGGGCGCATTCGTCGAGGAGTTCGGCGAGCGCCGGCCGCTGCACGTGTCGGGCGAGAAGGACCTCGCGAAATTCAGGCTGGTGGTCAGCCGCTCGCACCGCCCGCCTCTCGTCGATACGATCGTGAGCGAAATGGGCCTGCAGCGCGAGCGAAGCATCGGCAGCGTGGGGCTGAAGATCGGGCTGATCGCACGCGGGCAGGCTGAGTTTTATGTCCACCCCAACCCGCTCACGAAGGAATGGGACACCTGCGCGCCCGACATCATCGTCTCGGAGGCCGGCGGCGTGATGACCGACTGCTGGAACCGGCCGATCAAGTACAACCGGGAGAACGTCAAGAATCGATTCGGGGTGCTGGCGACCAACGGCGTGCGACACGTCGAGATTGCAGATACGCTATGCGAAATCCTCGACGAGGCCGGGCTCGATCCTGATTTTGGGTTTGCGTGATGCCGACAGGTTGGTTGAAGTCAATCCCGCCGGGCGAGCGGAACGGGCAGCCAACGCCGAAGGTCGACCTCACCCGGGGGCGCATCGAGCCGGTTTCGCTCCGTGAGGTGACGGAGTGGGACCTGGAGCGGCAGCGGATGCTCTTCCGCATCCTCGTGCCCATCCAACTGCTCGTCACGCATCACATCGACCCGATACGCATGACCGACCCGAATGGCCTGCCGGTGGGATTCGCGCGGCGAGGCACCAACGAAGGCAGTTACCGGTTCGAGCTGTATCACGCGGGCGAAACTGCGGAGCCGATGGCCGAGCTGGAGCTGGCCGACACCCAGTTCAACCAGATCGAAGTGGTTTGGGTCACCCTGCAGGACCCCCTGGCACACCGGTATGACATCGACATCCTGCCGGGCGGCGATACGTCGATGCGCGGGACGGCGGGGCGCAACGTCGTTGCCGAAGAGGCCGCGATGGCGGCGGGACTGGCCCCCGGCCAGGTGCGCCGAGGGCTGCGGGCGTTCGGCACGCTGGCCGACCGGATCGAAATCTTCATGCTGTGCCTGAACCAGCACGAGTACATGGCCCAGCCGCTCTTCTACCACACCGCCGTCTTGTTCGAGCAATACGGCTTCAGCTACGTCCAGGGCGAAGCGTTGATGGAGGAGATCCAGAATTCGTTTCAGCCTGGCGGCGAACTGTACGCCAAGCTCGACGAGTCGACGCCGTTCCGCCGCCGGGCCCTGGCCGACACGGTGCGCGGCCGTTCGTGGGCCATCCACGATGGGATCATGGGCGATCGCTGGGACCGGGTGCGGATGGTGAAGCGGCTGGGCGTGGACTTGTGCGTGCGGACGGCCCCCGGCGTTATCTGGTAGTCTCACAGCCACCAAATCGATTCTTGCATTCGCACGACTCTGGAGTTGTCTCAAAGGAGCGCGTCATCATGGATCCAGTTCGCATTGGCGTTATCGGCGGCAGCGGCGTGTACGACATGGCCCAACTCAAGGATGTCGAGGAGCTGCGCGTCGACACGCCCTTCGGCTCCCCTTCCGACGCTTATGTCGTGGGGACAATCGAGGGCGAGCGGGTGGCATTCCTGCCCCGCCACGGCCGCGGCCACCGAATCAGCCCCGGCAGGCTCAATGCCCGGGCGAACATCTTCGGGTTCAAGAAGCTCGGCGTCGAGTACCTGATATCGATCAGTGCCTGCGGCAGCCTGCAGCCGAGGCACAAGCCGGGCGACATCGTGGTGCCCGACCAGCTTTTCGACAGGACGCGCGGCCGGGCGTCGAGCTTCTTCGACGATCCGAGCGTGGGCACGGGCGGCATCGTCGTCCACGTTTCGGTGGCCGACCCCTTCTGCCCTACCCTGAGTCGGGTCTGCGCGGACGCGGTAGCCGAGACCGGGCACGAGGTACACCCGGGGGGCGTCTTCGTGACGATCGAGGGGCCGCGCTTCAGCACCAAGGCTGAGAGCCGGGTGTTCCAGCAGCTGGGGTTCGACATCGTGGGGATGACGGCCATTCCCGAGGCCTTCCTGGCCCGCGAGGCCGGCATGAGTTATGCGACCATGGCGCACGTGACCGACTACGACGTGTGGCACGAGACCGAAGCGCCGGTCACCGTGGAGATGGTCATCCGGCAGCTGCTGGCGAACGCCGAGGTAGCGAAGGCGTCGATCGTGAATGCGGTCCGCTCGCTGAAGGGCGCAGGGACCTCGCCCTATGCGGATGCGCTGCGTGATGCCATCATCACGAACCGGGCCGCCATCCCGCCCGAGGTCGCAGTCCAGCTTGGCATCCTGATCGGGCGCTACCTCTAGCGGGCGCTACCCTACCCTCTTGCAGGGCCACCGGCATCGAGTGCTGCCGGTGGCCCTGCCGTTTTCGCATAGCCTATTTGGCGCCTTCTTGCATCAATGAGCATCACTTGCCGCCTCCTCAATGGCTATGCGAAGAACTGTGGCACAAGAAAGCCTCCGCGCTCGAGTCGCCGCGGAGGCTTTCGAACAACGGGTATGGGCAGACTGGGCGTTACTTTGCCGATGCGATGGCCGCTTCGACCTCGGCCTTGAACTCGGCATACGGCACTGCGCCCATGATCTTCTTGTCGTTGATGAAGAAAGTGGGCGTCGAGTCTACGCCCTTCCCCGTGGCTTCCTGCTCCTGGGCGCGCACCGTGTTGTAATGCACGCTGTTGTCTACGCACGGGTCGAATTTCGTCGCGTCCAGGCCGAGCTCGGCAGCATAGCGCTTGAGCAGCGGCTTCGTGAAGGGATTAGCGGTCGTGCCCTGCCGGCTGAAGAGCGCGTCGTGATAATCCCAGAACTTGCCCTGGTCGGCCGCACATTCCGCCGCGTTCGCCGCATCACGCGGTTGGCGTGCCGCCGATGTTCTGGCTCTTGTACTCGTAGCGCACCTTGCCTGACGCTTCGTAGTCGGCGCGCAGCTGCTTCTCCTGGCCTTCAGCCCAATCACGGCAGTGCGAGCAACCGAAATCGGAATAGGCGACGATTTTCACGGGCGCGGTGGCGGGGCCCCAGGCAGCGCCCTCGCCGACCCGGTTCGTCGCGGCGATGGGCTTGTTGTTTGCCTGCGTGGCAAGGATGATGATGCCGGCGACGACGAGCACGACCGCGGCAATAATGCCTATCAGGACGGCCGGCGACAGCTTGCTCTTCTTGGGCGCCGGCGTGACCTTGCGCGGGGCCGAATAGGCTGACTTCGGCTTCTGCGCCTGCTTTGCCATGTGGACCTTCTCCTCAAACGTGGTTGGGGGTGACAACAGAGACTGTGGCCTGCCCCGGTTGTGGCATAGGCCCTACAGTATACCCAGGGAAGCCCGACGCGTCAATTGACAAAGGACCCCCTTTGCACTATCATGCGCAAGGTTCAGGACGTTTACGGCGGCTGCCGGCCGTAGATGGAGCCATCGCCATCATCCCCGATCAACCAGACCTGATGAGCGCCGCAACGACGACAGGGCTTCGCTGGCCCAACGCGGCGCCTCGTCGCCCAGCCACGCAATATCGCGCGTTCGCGGCCATCATCGCACTGCTGTTGCTGGCTGTCTTCCTGTCGGCGGCGCCCTTGCGGTGGGCGACTGCAGGCATTGCGGGTGCCGCGCTGCGGCCTGGGGCTGCTAATCGAGCCGGCGCTTGGGCTGGTCTTGCTGGCACTGGTGATCCCCTGGAGCAGCTCGGTTCCACTGCCGGTTCCTGCAGCGGGCGCGGCAGACCTGCTCGTCGGCCTGGTGATCGCGCTGTGGCTCGCCCGGGGTGTGGTGCGGCGGGAGATCCGGCTCGATTTGCCCCCGCTGTCGTGGGTCCTGCTCCTGTTCGTCTGGATCGCCGCGCTGAGCCTGACGCAGGCGTTCTCGTGGCGCGACGGCCTGCCCGAATGGCTGAAGTGGGCGGAGTTCGCGCGCACTGTACCTGGTCGCCAGCCAGCTTGTCGGGCCGAGGTCGAGCAAGTGGCTGATTGCGGCGCTGCTGATCGGCGGGCTGAGCCAGGCGGCGCTCGGCGCGTACCAGTTCGTCCGGCAGGTGGGGCCCGAGGCGTTTGCCCTGCCCGGCGGATACCTGCGGGCCTATGGGAGCTTCGAGCAGCCGAACCCGTATGCCGGTTACCTGGGCTACCTGGCCCCCGTGGCTGCGAGCCTCGGCCTGTGGGCGACCGCACGGTGGTGGCGGGAACGGACGCTGCCGAGCCTCGTCCTGACGCTGGTGCTTGCCGGCGTGACTGCGCGCGCTGGTTGCGCGGCATCGTGATGAGCTGGTCGCGGGGGGGCTGGCTCGGCTTGATTGCCGCGCTCGTCGTGGTGGCCGGGCTGCGAAGCTGGCGGACGGCAGTGATCACGGGAGCGATCGTCGTGGTGCTGGTTGTGCGCGGTCGTGCTCTTCGGCGCCGCATGGCTCCCTGGGTCGATCGCCGGCCGCGTCCAGGACCTGGGCAGCTATGTCGGCGGCCCCGATCCGGCGCGAACGGAGATCACCGACGAGAACTTCTCGGTGCTGGAACGCCTGGCGCACTGGCAGGCCGGCATCCGCATGTTCGAGGATCACCCCTGGCTGGGCGCGGGCATCGGGAATTACGCGGCGAACTACGGCCGTTACCCGCAGCCGCACTGGTACGAGCCGCTGGGGCACGCGCACAACGTGTTCATCAACTTCGCGGCCGAAACGGGCGTGTTAGGACTGGGCGCGTTCCTGCTCTTCTGGTTTGGCATTGCCTGGGTTGCGGCCCGGCAAGCCTGGGCGCGGCACGGATGGATCAGTGCGCTCGCACTTGGCGTTCTAGGAACATGGACTTACCTGACCGTACACGGCTTGTTCGACAACCTGTTCGTTCAGCACATGCAGCTGCAGCTGGCGTTGCTCCTGGCGGCACTAACCGCTGCGGCGCGAACCGCTGCGGCGCGACCGGCGCAATCTGCCGGGCCCGCGCTATCCCAATCTGGAACAGATCATGGCTCAAGAACTACCCATGCAATCGCTCGTCTCGGATGATGCGCCGGCGTTTGTCACGGCGCTGCTGCGACTCCCCCTGATCAACCGCCTTGGCTATCGCTCAGCGGCCGAAGGAGTTCACACGCTTCCTGAAGTTCGCCACCGTCGGCGCGTTCGGCATGGTGGTGGACCTGACGGTGCTGAACGTGCTGCACAAGCTCTTCGGGCTGCCCTTGCTCGTGGCGAACAGCATCTCGTTTACTGTGGCCGTGCTGAGCAACTTCACCTGGAACCGCTTATGGACGTTTCCCGAGAGCCGCGAGCGGCCACTGTTCAGGCAGCTCGGCCAGTTCACCAGTCGTGAACATCGTCGGCCTTGCCATCAACAACCTCGTGCTGTGGACAGTCTTCACCGGTGCTCAAGAACTTCATCCCCGACCCCTGGGATTACAACCTCGCCAAGATCGCAGCCATCGGCGTCGTCCTGTTCTGGAACTACTTCGTCAACCGGAAGTGGACCTACAAGGGCATCGAGTGACGATGCGGATCACGATTGACTATACGTCGGCGGTGCGGCAGCGTGCGGGCGTGGGCCGATATACCCGCAACCTGGTATCCGCACTCACGAAAGTCGACCGCGAGAACGCTTATACGCTGTTTTGCGCGGGCGAGCGGCCGAAGGGGCGGGCTTGGCCCGCGAACTTCCACGTCCGTACGACGCTCGTTCCCGAGCGACTGCTGACCGCGGGCTGGCATAAGCTGCGCTTGCCGCTTTCCGCGGAGCGGATCGCAGGCCCGGCGGATATCTTCCACTCGCCCGATTTCACGCTGCCCCCTCTCAGCAAGGCGGCCGGCGTCGTGACGATCCATGACCTCTCATTCCTGAAGATTCCCGAGTGCGCGGACCCCGGGCTCCGCGAGTACCTGACGGCGCGTGTGCCGCCGTCCGTGGCCCGTGCGGCCCGCGTCCTGGCGGACTCCGAGAACACGCGGCGGGACGTCATCGAGCTGCTGGGCGCGGCGCCTGAGAAGGTTTCCGTCGTCTATGCGGGCGTCGAGCCGCGCTTCCGACCGGTCATCGACAAGCAGCAGCTTGCGGCGGTCAGCAAGCGTTACCAACTGCCCGAGTTGTTCGTTCTCTTTGTCGGCACGATCGAGCCGCGCAAGAACCTCAGCCGCCTTATTTCCGCGTACAGCGAAATGCGGCGGCAGACCGGCCTGCCCCACCAGCTCGTGCTCAGCGGGTCAAAGGGATGGCTATACGAAGACATCTTCAAGGAAGTCACCCGTGAGGGGCTGGAAAAGGACGTCCAATTCCTCGGGTTCGTCGCGGACGTCGATTTGCCGGCACTCTACACCCTTGCCGACCTCTTTGTGTTTCCTTCGCTATACGAAGGGTTTGGCTTACCGCCGCTCGAAGCGATGGCGTGCGGGACGCCGGTGGTAGCGAGCAACAACTCGAGCCTGCCCGAAGTGCTGGGCGACGCGGCGCGGTTCGTGGATGCCGAGGACGTGACCGGGTTGGCCGACGCGATGGCGACCGTCCTGGCGGATGGGGCGCTGCGAACGCGGCTGGCGGGATTGGGCCGGGAACAGGCGGCGCGCTTCACGTGGGAAGACGCGGCAAAGCAACTCGTCGAGGCTTACGGGGCGGCGCGGCCCTGAGGTAGATATTCGCTGATATGGACACTTCAATTGCACCGCGACCGGCTCCGCCGCGGCCGCGCCTCAAATGGTGGCCGGTGCTGGCGGCGTTCACGCTCGCGCTCGTGGGTTACTTCGGCGCCTGGGTGTGGCACCGGGCGGCCGGCCTGGTGGTGACCGGCGTCGACCTCGCCGAGTACGTCAAGTTCCTGCCCCCCTACCGGGCGGGGCAGCTGCGCCTGCTGCGCGAGTCGTTCTACGTGCCGCTGGCCGCGGGCAGCCTGATCGCCGGCCTGATCGCCAGCCGGCGCGTCCTGCCCCTCTGGCTGCGTTGGCTGAGCGGGCTGTTGGCGATCCCGCTGGCGCTGGCGATGCTGCCGCCGGCGTGGAGCCCGGGCTTGCTCGTGCAGCCCGAGTTTCGCCTGCAAACGGTCGTGCTGGCCGGATGCATCGCCGCACTGGTGCTCCTTCTCGTCACCCGCTTCGTGCCCGACGCGGTCGTGCTAATTATCATTGCCCTACTTGCGCTCGCGGCTGCGATCTGGCCCGTGTCCAGCTTTCTGCCGCTGCTGCCGCCGATCGAGGCGCTGTACCGGCAGCCGGTCCGGCCGGGCTGGGGGTTCTGGCTGTCGACCGCGGGCTTCCTCCTCACCGCGCTGTTTGCCATTGCGGGCCTCTTCCCCCGCCGCCCGAAGCGCTAGCGCCCGGGCGCGCTAGCGCGCCTGAGGCGTTTCTTCCCCTCCCTCGCCCCGCCTGAAGCGCGCCGGGTCGATCTGCCAGTTGCGCACGATCGGCGGCGGGAAGCGGTTGCGCGCGATCGCGGCGGTCAGATCCCGCAAATGGGCCTCGGCCAGGCTCGCCTGTTCCTGCGTCAGTTCCCCGACCAACACCGCGCGATCGAACTCGTCCTCGTTATGCACCGTGACGCGGCCCTGCGGATCGATCCAGATGTCCAGGATCAGGTCGTCGGCCGTACAGCCCTGCTCGTCGCACCGGAGCGGCCCGCACAGGTCGATGTGCTCGCCCAGCGCGACGCCGTCGGGCAGGAAATAGCGCTCGACGACCTGGTCGAAGCGGGGCAGCCAGAAGCGGAACCAGATCGCGCCGGAGTCGGCCACAACCGAGCCGAAAAGCGTACGCGGCGCGGGCAAGTCCCGCCAGACGGCGCGCTCGACCAGCACGTCGCCGAGAAGCTCGAGCTTGTAATCCTCGACCCAGGCGGGGTCGCCAAGGGAACCGGTGACGATCTGGCGCGGCATGATTGGCTCTCCGTGATGACCTGCGTCCGTGCAGGCGTTGACACCCCTGCGGCGCTCGGCTATGATGGCCGGGATGAACCGATCCGTCGAATGGAGGAGCGAACCCGGCTCCTACATCCTGCTGCTCGATCTGGCCGAACCCGTACTGCTTTCAGTTGGTCGGCTGGGCTGCCGGCAGTTCGATGCGGGCCGCTACGTATACGTGGGGAGCGCGTTGGGCTCCGGGGGCGTCGCCGCCCGGCTCAACCGGCACCTCAGGAACGAAAAGCGCACCCACTGGCACATCGATTACTTGGCCGGGGATGCGCGGATCACCGGTGTGGCGGCCGCGTACGGCGCCGACCGCCGCGAATGCGCCTGGGCGCAGCGGCTGGCCGCTCTCGAAGGGGCCACGACCCCCGCCGCCGGCTTTGGCAGCACCGACTGCCGGGCCGGCTGTCGCGCCCACCTGCTGCGGCTGCCCGACGCGCTGCCGCTTTCCTGGATTGAGGACGAGCTGACCCAATGCCCGATACAAGCGATCTGATCCAGGCGCTGCTCGACGCCATTGCCGCGGACGACGACGAGCAGGCCGAGCGTGTGGTGAGCGCGTTTGCGGCCCTGCCCGGCGTCTTGCCGGCCCTGCGACCGCTGCTCGGCGATCCGGACGAAAACCGCCGCTGGTGGGCGGTGCGCGGCCTCGCGCTGATCGGCGGCGACGAAGCGGAGCACCTGCTGGTCGAGCATCTCGCCGACCCCGACGAACCCACCCGCTGCGCGGCCGCGCTCGGGCTGGGCCAACTTCGGAGCCAGGAAGCCATCCCTGCGCTGCTCACGTCGCTCGCCGACGCAAGCGGCTGGGTGCGCGACTCGGCGGCCGACGCGCTGGCAATGATCGGCGTCCCCGCCCTGCCCGGGCTGGTGGAGGCGAGCAAGGACAGCCGAGACGGCATCCGGGTGCGGGCCACTAGAGCGATCGGCCGGATCGTCGGTCCGGGCCTGGCGGGAAAGACACTCAACGAGTACGGCCGCGAATACATCCCGGCGGTGACCGCCCTGTACGTCCTCCTCAACGACCCGAACCGGATCGTTCGCACGCAGGCCTTCGATACGCTGAACGGGCTCGGGCTGTTCGACCAGGTGTACATCGCGCCGTAACCGGCGATTGTACGATTCAGGTCGGATTAGGGCGCCCCAGAGCCTCATCCGACGTCCTTTGTAATCCTTGAAGTCCTCGTCCTGGCTCGCACCATTGTTAGCAGGCGCTTGCCGCTGACCTGGCGGAAGTTGGCGCCCTGGCTGACCGCGGCGGCCGCGGCCGCGATGTCGTCCACGACTGTCCCCGAGATCGCATCCACACCATAATCGAACAACAGCGGCACGAGCGGCGTCGTGGCGCCGAGCAGCAGGACGAACGCATCCGGCCGGCAGAGCGCGGCCAGCGTCTCGAACGTGCCATTGACGAGGGTCATGCCGGTGATGGCGACCACGTCCGCTTGGGGGATGACCGCGGGCGCGTCGGACGCCGGGAGATCGCCGGGCTGGGGGTCGAGCTCGAGCACGGAGCAGCGAGAGGCCGCTTCGCGCACCTTCTCTACGAACGGGAAATGGCCGACGATGGCGACATGCTTCCCCCGACCGCGCTCGAGGATCAGCGACTCGGCGTTCAAAGGGACGCAGCGGGCCTCGTCGACGGGCAGCAGCGCGTTCATCACCGCAAAGCCGATGCTCCGCTCGGCCAGGCTGGGAGAGAGGACCCACTCGCGCGAGCTCGCTGCCCGGGCGGTCCAACAGGAGGCCGGCATCGCGCACCTGAGGCGCACCGTGCTCCAGCCCGTGCGCCGTCTGGGTGGAAGCAAGCCCCGGACGCAGCCCCTGCGGGGTCTCGACCACGGCCAGGGTCCAGTGCGTGCCGACCCGCAGGTCGACCAACGGGCCGTCCCCGGCCATTTCGGCAAGCAGGCGCTCAATCACGCTCATCGTAGACGCTCCATTTGCGCTCGCGAAGGTGCTCACGCAATCATTCAGACACGATCGCGAGCCCGATCCGGCCGCGCTCCCGGTCCACGCTGACCACGGACACGTCGATCACGTCGCCCACGCCGACCACCTCGTGCGGGTTCCGCACGAACTTCTTCCCCATCTTGCTGACGTGGACCAGGCCGTCCTGCTTCACGCCGATGTCGACGAACGCGCCGAAATCCACCACGTTGCGGACCGTGCCCTTGAGCACCATGCCTTCCTTCAGGTCGTCGATGCTGAGGACGTCACGGCGAAGCACGACCGTGGGCAGATCGTCGCGGGGGTCACGGCCGGGACGCAGCAGGGCGTCCACGATGTCGTGCAGCGTCGGCTCGCCGATCCCCACCACGCCGGCCACATCGGCCCACTTGCCGCCCTCGGCACCGAGCTTGAGCCCTTCGGCAGCCAGCCACCTGCGGAGCGAATTCGGCAGGTCCTTCATGCGGAGGTTCAGCCCGGCCAGCTCGAGCAGCGCTTTGGCGGCATTGTAAGACTCGGGATGGATCGTGGTGTTGTCCAGCGGATTGCGGCTGCCCGGCACACGCAGGAACCCGGCAGCCTGCTCGAACGCCTTGGGGCCAGGCCCTTCACCTTCTTGAGGTCTGCCCGTGACTCGAACGGACCGTTCTCGTCGCGGTGCGCGACCGATTGCGGCGGCCACCCGCTTGCTGATGCCGGAGACGTACGCGAGCAGCTGGGCCGAGGCCGTGTTCGCATCCACGCCGACGAAGTTCACGACCGACTCGACCACTGCGTCGACCGCGGCCGCCAGGTTCCCCTGGTCGACGTCGTGCTGGTACAGGCCGACCCCGATGCTCTTCGCATCGATCTTGACGAGCTCGGCGAGCGGGTCCTGGAGGCGGCGGGCGATGGAAATCGCGCCGCGCATCGAGACGTCCAGGTCCGGGAACTCGGCCCCGCGACGTCGGACGCCGAGTAGACCGACG
Organism: uncultured Chloroflexia bacterium; assembly: GCA_963800615.1. Classification (GTDB taxonomy): domain Bacteria; phylum Chloroflexota; class Anaerolineae; order CG2-30-64-16; family CG2-30-64-16; genus JALOOB01. The sequence continues at coordinate 83,648 of CAWDBO010000001.1, read as the reverse complement.
CGCCGGCCTCGCTGACCATGACGTAGGCCACGCCGGAGAAACCCGGTTTCTGCGAGCCGCCGCGGCCATCTTTCCGCCGCTCTGGATCAGGTCCACCACCAGGGCCTCGGTCTCCCGGCTGGCCGTGCCGTTGCCGATCGCGATCACGCTCACGCCGTCTAGCTCGATCAGCTTCGCCAGCGCGGCCTTTGCCTTCTCGGCCTCGTTCTGCGGCGGGTGCGGGTAGATGGTCACCGTGTGCAGCAGCTTGCCGGTGGGGCCGACCGTAGCGACCTTGCAGCCGGTCCGAAAGCCGGGATCGATGCCCATCACGGTTCGCTCGCGCAGGGGCGGCTGGAGCAGGAGGTTGCTGAGGTTTGCGGCAAAGACCTGGATGGCGTGGTCGTCCGCGTACTCGCCCAGTTGCCCGCTCACCTCGCGTTCCACCGAAGGCCGCAGCAGCCGGTCGTACCCGTCTTCGATGGCGAGCCTCAGCTGTTCGGCCGACTTGCTGCCCGGCGTGCGAGTCCAGCGGCGGACGAGTTGCGCGGCAGTCCGCGTCCGGGGTGTGGATCTCCACCTTCAGGCTGCCGTCCTCGCCCCCCCGGGTCAGCGCCAGCCATTGGTGAGGCTGCACCGCCCGGAGCGCGCACCTGAACTCGTAGTAGACACGGTAGCGGCCGGCTTCGTCGGCGGTGTCGCCCGAACGGCGGCTGGTCACAAACCCCTCCGCCGCGAACGTTGCCGCACGAGGATCCGCGCGGTCGGGTCGTCGCTCACCTGCTCCGCGATGATGTCGCGCGCGCCGGCAAGCGCCGCAGCCGCATCGGGCACCTGCTCGCTGACAAACTCGACCGCAATCGCTGCCGGGTCGGTTTTCGCATCCTGCGCCAAAAGCACCTCCGCGAGCGGCTGAGCCCCGCTCGCGAGCCACTGCCGCCCGGGTTTGACGCTTCGGCTTATAGGGACGATAGAGGTCCTCGAGCGCCTGCAGCGTCGCCGCAGCGTCCATCTGCCGGCTGAGATCGTCCGTCAGCTTGCCCTGCGATGAGATTTCCTCGACGACAGCCGCCCGGCGCTCGGCCAACTTGCGCAGATACTCGTCCGCGCCTGCACCTGGCGCAGCTGCACCTCGTCCAGGTTGCCCGTAGCCTCCTTGCGATAGCGAGCGATAAACGGAAGGTATTGCCGCCGTCGAGCAACTCTACGGTGGCAGTGACAGAGTGGAGCGGTAACCCGAGTTCTTGGCGATAGTGGGAGAGAAGGTAGCTTCGGCCAACAGGAAAACCTCATAAGTTCACAAATAAACGGCCCGGCAAATGCCGGGCCCTCGCGGCGAAACAGCAGGAGAATTCAGTCCAGCCAGGTCACTTTCTGGTAGACTCGACTAAGCAGGATTTCGGAGTCGAGCGACTCGAGACGGCAGACGGCTTCAAGTCCTTCGTAGGCGTGCACAATCCACTCGCCGTCGCGCCGCCAATAACACTCAACATGCTCGCTTTCAGCGTCCACCAAGGATGTACTCCTGCAAACTCGCGATGCCTTTGTACATCTCGAACTTCGCACCCCGGTCGTACTCGCCGTGGCAGGCGAAAGAACCTTGACGATGAGCAGTGGATTGAGAATCGTGTCGTTGCGTCTCTCCAGAAACTGCACCTTCCCACACACGACGGCGGCATTTGGGTAGGTATACAAATCTGCTGACTTGATGTGGACGCGAATTTCGCTCGTCAGAACACGACAAGGGGTGGCGCTGAGCAGCGTACGCAACTCACCGATAAGGTTGCCCTGAATTACGCTATGATCTAGCGAGCCACCCGACAGGGCGAAAATCTCACCCCGAAGATACTCGCTCTTGTACGGCGCTACCTCTTCCATGGCAAGGTATTCCTTCGCCGTGAACTTCTTTTTCTTGCGCGAAGCATGTTTCACCTCACACGATCATTATAGCATCCCGGCCAATCGCGCCAAGCCGCCGAGCGCCCCCAGGAAAACTATTCTCCTTTTGCGCGCTGTGGAGCTCATATAACTTGTTCAGGGCCGCCAGCGGGCTCAGGGCGTTCACGTCGAGCCCCTTGAGCTCGGCGATGATCGGATCCTCTGCCGAGAATAGCGGCAGTTGGAACAGGACCGGTTGGCCGAGCACCGAACGCCGCGGCCCGGCCGCGCCGGATGCCTCGAGATCGGCCAGGTTTTCCTGCGCCCGGGTGACCACCGGGCGCGGGAGCCCGGCCAGCTGCGCCACGTGGACGCCGTAGGAGCGGTCCGCCGCGCCGGGCACGATCTTGCGCAGGAAGGCGACGGTTCCCCTGCTCTGCCACAGCGACGTTGAAGTTCACCACGTGCGGCAGCCGTTCGGCGAGATCGGTCAGCTCGTGATAGTGTGTGGCGAATAGCGTCTTGGCGCGCAGCCCGGGATGGTTGTGGATGTACTCCACGACAGCCCAGGCAATCGCCAGTCCGTCGTACGTGCTCGTGCCACGACCGATCTCATCCAGGATGAGCAGCGAGCGTCCGGTGGCATGGTGGAGGATATTTGCAGTCTCACCATCTCCACCATGAAGGTCGACTGGCCGCGCGCGATCTCGTCGGAAGCGCCGATGCGGGTGAAAATGCGGTCGACCAGGCCGATGCGCGCGGAGTCGGCAGGCACGAACGACCCGATCTGGGCCATCAGCACGATCATGGCCACCTGCCGGATCCACGTCGACTTGCCGGCCATGTTGGGCCCGGTGAGGATCACGATCGCCTGGTCGGTCGACAGCTGGCGTCATTGGGCATGAACGTGGCGCCGCCGGGCAGCAGGCGTTCCACGACGGGATGGCGGCCCCCCCGAATGTCGATGGTCCCGTCGTCGGCGAGCGAGGGCCGCACGTACTTGTTCGCCTCGGCCACCTCTGCCAGCGCGGCGAAACATCGATCTCGGCGATCTCGCCCGCCGTGGCAGGAGCTGCGCGGCCGCCGCCGCCACCTGGCTCAGGACCTGCTTGTAAAGCTGGCCCTCGAGTTCCAGGACGTGTTCCTCCGCATTCAGGACCAGCGCCTCGTACTCCTTGAGTTCAGGCGTAATGTAGCGCTCGGCGTTCACCAGGGTTTGCTTGCGGATGTAGTCGGCAGGAACCAGGCTTGCGTTGCTCTGTGTCACCTCGATGTAATAGCCGAAGACGCGGTTGTAACCCACCTTGAGCGACCTGATGCCTGTCCGCGCCCGCTCGACCGATTCCAGGTTCGCAATCCAGGTCTTCGCATCCCGGTTGGCCAGGTGGATGCCATCCAACTGAGCGGAGAACCCTGGCCGGATGACGCCGGCGAGTTCCAACGTTGCGGGGGGATCGTCGGAGATGGCCTGCCAGAGCAGGCGCGCGAGGTCCGGACAGGCGTCAAGCGGTTGAGAGCCGTCGCCCGACGCGACCAGTGCCGAGATTCGCTCTATGCGCCCGAGGGCCTCGCGTATGCCGGTCAGGTCGCGCGGCAGCGCGATGTCCTGCACGCAGCGGTTGGTCCAGCGCTCGAGGTCGCCCAGCCCGCGGAGCAGCTCGCGCAGCTCTGCACGGCGAACTGCGTCCCCCCGCCACTCTTCTACACGATCCAGGCGTTTCTCCAGCGCCCCGAGGCTCAGCAGGGGCTGGCCGAGCCACCGGCGCAGCAGGCGGGCACCCATGGGCGTCAGTGTGGCGTCCAGCACGCTGAGCAGCGAGCCCTGCGCCGTCCCCGCGGATGGACTCGGTCAGCTCGAGATTGCGGCGGGTGGCCTCGTCCAGCGTCATGAACTCGCCCGTGCTGTACGTCCGCAGCGCACGATCTGCGGCAAACCCACCTTCTGCGTTTCCTGAAGGTACTGCAGCAGTGCGCCGGCCGCCCGGACGGCGAGCGGCTTGCCCTCGCACCCGAAGCCCTCCAACGTCGCTGCAGCGAAGTGCTCGAGCAGCGCCCGCGGGCGGTGCTCTCCTCGAAGCGCCACGCAGCGTATGGCGTGACATGGTAAGGCCCCAGGACCGCTGGGATCGCATCGGAGGACTGTGCCGTCTGCCCGTCCTCGCCCGCCCGCCTCGCCCACCGCGGGTCCTTGGCCGCGTGCAGCACTTCCGCGGGCCCGAGCCGGCTCAACTCCTCCGCCACCTTCCCAGCACGTCGCTGCCGCCCGCCAGCTCGCTGGTCGCGAACTCGCCCGTGCTGATGTCGGCGAAGGCCAGGCCCGCGGCATTGGGCCCAGCACGAGCGCGACGACGTAGTTGTTCCGCCGTCTCAGGCAGCAAGCCCGGTTCGACCAGCGTTCCCGGCGTGACCACCCGGCGCACCACCCGCGGCACGATCTTCTCGCCCTTTGGCGGCTCGTTGCCGATTTGCTCGGCGATGGCTACACGATAGCCGGCAGCGATAAGCTTGGCCATGTAGGTGTCGACGGCATGGTAGGGGACGCCGGCGAGCGGGACGCGTTCGTCGTTGCCGACCGGCCGCGAGGTCAGCACGACATCGCAGACGCTCGACACGAGCTTGGCATCATCGTCGAAGGTCTCGTAGAAGTCGCCGAGGCGAAAGAGCAGGATGATATCGGGATATTGTTTCTTGAGCGCCAGGTACTGGCTGCGCATGGGTGTGGTCATGGCGCGTCATTATACACCAGAGCGCCCCGAGCACTGAGCACCGGGCGCACCAACGAGGTTCGAACAACGGTGTGTCGGAGATGAGCGCTCCTCAGGGGTTGATGTAGACCCGCCCGTTCGGGTCGCCGTATAGAACGTAGGCCAGCCAGGTGGGATTGCCGGGCGCCTTCGCCTTGATGTCCTGCCGGGCCGCGTGGAACGCCTCGCCGATCGGCTGCTGGGCCTGCCCGTTCAATCCCCAGAGCCGGTTATAGAACGATTCGGCGAACATGGCGGCAAGCTTGTCATTGATCGCCCAGAGCGAGCCGATGAAGATGCTTGCGCGGAGCTCGATGAATGCCCGCGCCCAGCCGCCCACCCCGGTCAGGGTGAAGCCGGCCTGCCCCGCCTCGCACGCGTTCAGAAAGACCAGTGGCATGCACTCGTAGAGCTTGACGGTCCTGGCCGAGCATGTCGCTCGGAGACAGGTAGTCGTCGCCGAGCTTCAGGCTGGCCTCATCCGCGTCGGTCGTCTGCGCTGCCATGGCAAGAGAAGTGGAACAACTGCGCCGTCCCGGTAACGAACTCCCGGTTCACTTCGTCCAGCGAGTGGATCGACACCGCCCAGGTCAGAGGCGGAAGTAGTTTAACTCGTCCTGCACGAACTGCAGGTTGTCCTCGGGCGCCACGATGACACCTCGCTTGACCTGCAGCTGATCCGGGGCGCCGGGCCCGTTAAGCCACCGGGTCAGCCGGAACTGCTCGCACAATGGCGCGTCGATGAACAGCGTCCGGCCTGCCTCCCGCTCCATCGGCCGGACCATCTCCCACGGGATCCAGGGCTCGTCGGACGTGATCACGAAGCTCTTGCCTGCGTACGTCTGCCGCAGGTCGTCCTTGTAGACCTGCCGGAACTCATCGGAAGCACTTCAGTCCAAAGCTTGACGCCGAGCACTTGCAGCCGGCCACGTTGCGGGCCTCGGCGGCCTGTCGCGCTGGGTCCATGCCGTCCATCTCGTCGGGCGAAAGCGCCGCGAGCTGGCTCAACTCCCCCGTGATCGAGCGAAGTAGGCCTTCGGGTCGCCCTGCAGAACCTTCTGGCCGAGCTTCTTCTCGGCGTACCGCCCGTCCGCGGAGGTCAAGGCATAGGTCAGGGTGTTCCCCTGCAGGCCACGCGCAGGTCCAGGTCCGGTGCGTCGTCCCGCCCGCCACCAGCGCCGTGCCCGAAGGGAGAACGGCTGTTATCGACGGACATTCTTGCGCTCGGCCGCCGGGGAGCTCTCCTCGCATGGCCGACCTCGAACACCAGCGATCCGAGCGCTTCCCCGATTGGATGAACTCGATGCTGATTCGCTTCTTGCCCGCGGTCGTCTCGGGAAACGGGGGGAGGAAGAAGATCACCGGCTCGGAGTCGCCGGTCGGGTCGATACGCACTGTGCGGCCGAAGGGCACATCGGGAATCGCCTGCCCGCCGATGATCCGTCGTGATGTCGAAGTCGAGCGTGTGCACGAATAGCCTGAGGTCGCCGACCGCGACCGTAATCGAGCTCGACCCTTGGGTAACGGTGACTGTTCCCGTGGCCGCCGCCCGCGCGATGTGGACGATGAGCGGCACCTCTACCTGGGCGAGTCGGACCGTGCTTGGGAAGTACACGTTTGCCGAGCGCTGCACGAGCGCAGGCGCTGCAGGCAGGGCGTGGGCGGCGTGAGTGCGTCGCGGCGCACTCTCGTCCTGGCATCCCCTTCCGCGCCCGTCGACCGGTCCGATGCCGCCGGTCTGCGGGCGCGGTGGGAGGCCGGGCCATCGACAGGTGAATCGGCTCCCAGGTTTGCTCGCGTCGAGCGCTTCACGAACGAAGGGAAGGCGGTCGCCGAGCAGCGGCCGAGGGCGGTCCAGGTAAGGCCGCTCGGGATGGCGCGCGACGTCGTATACGGCGTCGATCTGCTCCCATTTGGCACGGGTGTCGGGATCGAGTTGACCCTTGCCCGGGTAATGCGGTCGTGCAACTCCTCGGCCAGGCCAAGTCGTCGCTGTAGCGGCGGGGGTCGTGCACCTGGCACAGGCGCGTCCAGCACTTGGTCGCGCTGTTTGTCGGTCACCTGCACGATGCCGTGTTTGAAATGCCTGCCCCGCTGCCAGCGCGTCGATCACGTCTTGCGGAAGGTCGGGCAGTTCCGCGATCTTGTCCAGCAACCGGCTGATGCTGTCAGCCCGGTTCGCCCGGCTCTGCCGGAAGATGTCGTATCCGGCATCCCGAATCAGCTCGCAAGGGCTCCTGAACCTCGGGGTCAACGTCGCTCCAGTGGCGTGCAGCGCCGAGGCTACGCTGATGAGCGTCGCCGCCGCCATATCTCGTCGAAATGGCATGGGAGCCTCCCGACTCGGTCTAGAGAAGCCACTCCACAAGCCGGTCCCATCCGGTTTCTGCGGGAACAACAGCTTGCGGTATGCCTTCATCGCCTCTTCCCGCCGCATGGGGCTGAGCATGCGGGGCAAGAAGACCGACATCCCGGTCGCGGCTCGTACGCGGGCACATAGCCGAGACGGACCACCGGCCCAGCGTCCCCGCGTTCTGCAAGGTGGGCAACCAGTGCTTCCGCCGCCGCCTTTACCCGGCAGCGCTCCGGCGCGGCCGAGGGCGGCCTCTGCAGCGAGGGCGCCGGCAAACGACCCCAGGTCTCGGTACTTGTGGTCCTGAAACGACCAGTGCGCGATCGGCCGCACGTTGAGCCATGGCGCGCATGACGGGCGCAGGGTCCTCCATCAGCGCCTCGACCAGCACGCCGGCCAGTTGCTCCGTCACCTCTGTGTTCGCAGTTGCGATCGCTGATTGGGTGACTGGCTCGACGCGCGCGGCTGTCGCCGTGGTAACTGGCCGCATACTCGTCCACGATGACCTCGGCAAGCTTTCGCGGCGCCATCGCCGGCAGCGCATTGGCTGCCTTGAGAATGGCGGTGTACGGCCAGCCCTCCATCGGCTCGACCTCCTGAGAGGCGACAAAGTAGTCGGCGAACGGCGCCAGTTCGCGGGCGCCTTCGATCATCGCCATCAGGCAGGCATCCATGCCGATCAGGTCCAGCCGGCGGCCGGTCGCCGTCGCCGCCTCGGACAGCGCCAAGCGCAGGCCTTCGTGTCCAGGAAGTCCTTGCTCGAGTCGTCGAATGCGATCGGACGGGTCTGCTCGCCGCCGCAACTCGCGCCGGCGTGGAGCGGAAGAGCGCGGGCACGGCGGCCCGAGGCGCCGTCGCCGGCGCCGCTGGCCCGCACCCGCGCATAGATGTCGACGTCCAGCCAGCCGAGCCCGTGATTCCAGAGGACGAGTGCGTAGCGTTCGGCCGGGTAATTCGTGATCGACCGCATGATGAAATCGCGCAGGCTCTCCGGATCACCCATGTTGACCGTGCCCATGGGCTGGACCACGCTGTTCGACATGCCGTTCCCCTTGCGCACCTCGACCAGGTACGAGCCGTGCACCGTGTCGAACAGGCAGGTGACCCCGACGGCGGGGTCGAGCCGATCTGGCCCATCTTCCAGATATCCTTGTAGCCCGCGGTGGTCATCTCGGCCATCAGCCGGATCGGGCCGTTGGTGGTCTGGAACACCTTGCCGTTGTCGCCGGCCATGTAGACCATGAAGGTCCACGTCCGCGGTTTGAGCGATGGAGCTCATCCATTCCTCCGTCGGATTGACGCCTGGCGGTATTGTAGCCCAATGGAGGGTCAGAGTCAATAGCATTTATTGGTTGACAAATCGGACCCGCAGTGAAGCAGAGGCCCGTTACTTCCCCGGTGCGTGCGCCTGCAGATACTCGCTAAGCGCAACTGCGTCGTTGTGCTCCGTGTTCCGCACGCCATAAGGTAAAGTCACGTCCCTCTGCCGGGCGGCCAACTGGATGGGCTGGCAGGTCTCGGCTGCGCGTCGAGCTCTGCAAAGTACCGGCGCCGAAACTCCTCCCACTTCTCGGAGGTCGTGGCCGAACCAGCGCCGCAGCTGGTCGCAAGGCGCGACGTCCTTCAGCCAGCCATCCAGCGCAAGCGCTCCTTTGACGCCGCGCGGCCACACCCGGTCCACCAGGAAGCGGGCGCTGCCGCCGGGTGCGGGAACGTCGTCAGACAAGCTATCAGATCGAATCATGCTGACACCCCTCGACGCTTGCCTCGGCGCCTTATCCTTCGGCACGGCCAACATCGCCGTGCCGACCCTACCCGGGCGCGTACCCTCCACGCCCTGCAGGAACCGGATAAAGACCTGAACTCTTCGTCAAGCGCCCTGACAGAGTGCCGCTCTCCTTGATCAAATATCAAGAGAGACCCAGCCCCGAACTGCTGCTCCTTGCCCAAGCCGTCTGAGAACACTCCGCGCCCTTTCAGCACCACAACGTAGAAGGGCGAGTGCGGCGCCTCATGCTGCCGTATGGTCTGGCCTGGCTTCAGTGTGAAGCGCAACACCCTGCTGTGCTTCGTCGCCAAAGAGCGGCTGAGAGTAGGCAAGACCGCCTCACGAAACACAAGGCCCTCAAGTAGATTCGTTGACCTCATATCGCCTCCGTATACCCGATGAGACATGCCACACCGGCCGCTAACCAAATCTTCTCTCTCATTGTATCCGCGAAGCCTGCAGGCTGTCATCGGCAAAACGTCGTCTCTTCGGCCGGTGTTGTTGTTGAGGACGCAAAGACCTCCGGTGCCTGCTTTGCCTGTGAAAGCACCCGGAGGTCCAGCAAATGGCTCGGCTCCATGACGGCCGCGCCCTCGCGGCGTTACTCCACCGTCACGCTCTTCGCGAGGTTGCGCGGCTGGTCGACGTCCGCGCCGCGGCGGACGGCCATGTAGTACGCGAGCAGCTGCAGCGGGATGACCGTCAGCACCGGCGTGAGCATCTCGCTCGTCCGCGGCACGTAGATGACGTGCTGCGCCTTGGTTGCGATGAACTCATCGCCTTCGCTGGCGACCGCGATCACGATCCCGCCGCGCGCGCGCACCTGCTCGACCTGGCTGATCATCTTGTCGTACACCCGGTCCTGCGGCGCGACGACGACGACCGGCATGTTCTCGTCGATCAGCGCGATCGGCCCGTGCTTCATCTCGCCGGCCGGATAGCCTTCGGCGTGGATGTAGCTGATCTCCTTGAGCTTCAACGCGCCCTCGAGCGCGATCGGGAAGTTGATGCCGCGGCCCAGATAGAGGAAGTCGCTGTGGTGGAAGAACGTCTGCGCCAGCTTCTCGTATGCCGGCACATTCGCAGGATCGAGCACCCGGCCGACCAGGTCGGGCAGCGCGCCAGGTCGTCGAGCAGCTCGCGGCGCTGGTCCGCGCTCAGCGTGCCCGCGCAGCGTCGCCGAGCTGGACGGCCAGCAGGTACTGGTCGACGAGCGAGGCGGTGAAGGCCTTGGTCGAGGCTACGCCGATCTCCGGGCCGGTGTGCATGTAGACGACGCTGTCGCTCACCCGGGCGGCCTGGCTGCCGATCACGTTGACGATCGTGGCCAGGTGTGCGCCGTGCGCCTTCCCCTCCTCCATCGCGGCCAGGGTGTCCACCGTCTCGCCGGACTGCGTGATCGCCAGCATGAGCGTGCGGTCGTCCAGGACCGGATCGCGGTAGCGGAACTCGGAAGCGTACTCGACGCGCACCGGCAGCCGTGCAAGCTGCTCGAACATGAACGCGCCGACCAGCTCGGAATGGTAGCTGGTGCCGCACGCCACGCTCACCAGCTGCGTTATGTCACGCGCTTGCTGCCTCGGTCAGCGTCAGCTGCTCCAGGTGCACTTCCCCGCGGCCCAGGTCCACCCGGCCGCGGATCGTGTCGGTGAGCGAATTCGCCTGCTCGAAGATCTCCTTCTGCATGAAGTGCTTGTACTCGCCCTTGGCAGCGGAGATGGGGTCCCAGGGGATGGTGTGGACCTTGGGCACCAGCGGCTCACCTTCGAGCGTGGAGAAGGCCGCGCCGTCCTGCGTCACGACCGCCATCTGGCGGCTCTCGAGGAAGACCATGCGCCGGGTGTGCTCGAGGATCGCGGGCATGTCCGAGGCAATGAACATCTCGCCGTCGCCGTAGCCAACCGCGACGCCGCCGGCGTTCCCGAGGCGTGCGGTGACCAGGACGCCCGGCTCGCGCTTTCGACAGCGCGACGATCGCGCTCGGCCCGCGCAGCTGCGCCAACGCCTGGCGGACCGCCTGCTCGAGCGTGCAGTCGCCCTGGTAATAAAGCCCGACAAGGTGCGCGATGACCTCGGTGTCGGTCTCTGACTGGAACGGGATGCCTTCGGCCTCCAGTTCGGCCCGCAGCTCGCGGAAGTTCTCGACGATGCCGTTTTGGACGACGACCAGCTGCCCGGAGAAGTCGGCATGCGGGTGGGCGTTGCGCTCGCTCGGCTTGCCGTGCGTGGCCCACCGGGTGTGCCCCACGCCGATGTTGCCCGCCACCGGACTCTCTTCCAGGCACCGGGCCAGGTTGCTCAGCTTCCCGACGTCGCGGCGCACTGCGATCTCGCCATCGCTGATGACCGCGATGCCGGCCGAGTCGTAGCCGCGATACTCCAACCGCCGCAAGCCGTCGAGAATGATCTCGGCCGCGTTGCGCGGGCCAATGTAACCGACGATTCCACACATAGGTGTCCCCTCTGTTTCGTGAGTCAACCCTTATTCGGTTCCGGAGGGGAGAGGTCGTGAGGCTGCAGGGGGTTGTGACCGTGCAAACTCTGGAGGCTTCCGCCGATCTGATCGATTTTCCCACTCGTTCTGTCACAAACCTGGTTTCTTCCAGAAACCCGGTTTGTCCTGCGCTGCGAGCGGTTAGCGCTCACCTTGCGGTGAGGAACCTCCTCCTCGTCAACGGGCGCTCACGGATGGAGCCGCCCGCCCAGGCGCTGTATCTCTCCCAATCAAGGCGCGTGTCTGCGCTCGTCACCTCCTTGTCTCAGTCAATGAACTCCAACCACCGGCGATTGGTTCCCACGTGGCCGGCGTACTCGCCGCGCATCCACTCGGGCAAGACAGCCGCCAACTCGCCCATCGCCTCGTCGGTCATGTCGCGGAGGGTATCGCGGGCCGCCCGGCCTTCGGGCAACGCCACGGAGCCATCTTCTGCCCGCGGCCAGCGGTAGCGGAACGGGCGACCGTACTTGATCCTGGCTTTCGATCGGTTGATCAGGGGGAACCCGATGCGAAAGGCCTGCGTCTCGGTGACCCCTGCGGGGATCAGCCAGCAGTCGGGGGCCTGGCGGGCCACGAAGGCGAGCCCCTCTTTGGCCGTCTGCATGCGCGCGTCCAGGCTGCGCGTGCCTTCGGGAGAGATCACAGAGACGTCGCCGTCCGCGAGAACCTCCCAAGTGGCCTTCAGCGCGGCACGGTCCACGACGCCGCGGGTGATGAAAATGACGTGATAGCCTTTGACCAGCCAGCCGAGGAACGGCCAGCGGCTGACCTCGATCTTGGTGAGCGGCACCGCGTAGCGGTACAGCCAGGCGCAGATGAGCACCGGATCGAGCCAGTGGATGTGGTTATAGTAGATGATCCCGGCGCCTGCTGCGGGCACGTGCGACTCGTCAAAAACCTCGAGCTTGACGAAGAGCCAAAGCAGGAAGCGCAGGATCGCGCCGAAGAAATAGCGGCCCAAGGGGATCTTCCGGCGACGCCTGGGTTGACCGGGGTACCGGTTGCGGTGGCCTTCGAGCCCGAGCGGTTTGCGGTCGCGTTCATGCCAGGACCTCGATGTGGGGTTTACAGACGTCAGGACTTGCGGCTGCCCCGGGGGGCTGTCCGCGGCCCCGCAGACACCCTGGCGCCCGGGCGCACTTTCCGCGGACCACTGCGTGAAGCTGCCCGACGGCGGCGCTCGCGGCGCCAGCGCTCGACGAGCAGATCGACACGCTCGACCACCTGGTCCACGCTCAAGCCGGTCGTCTCGATCAGGATCGCATCGTCGGCGGCTTTCAGCGGCGCATGCTGGCGGGAGGAATCGGCCTTGTCCCGGCGATCGACGTCCGCGAGCACCTGCTCGAAGCTCACCTGCTCCCCGCGCGCCTGTCGCTCCAGGAAACGCCGCCGCGCCCGCTCGTGCAGCGTCGCGTCGAGGTATATCTTCAGCTCGGCGTCGGGCAGGACCACGGTGCCGATATCGCGGCCGACCATGACCACCTTGCCCGCCTCGCCGATGCGCCGCTGGGCCTTACGCATGGCGTCGCGCACGCCCGGGAAGGAGGACACGGGCGACACGGCTTTCTCGACCTCCATGCGCCGGATATCCCAGCTCACGTCCTGCCCGTCCACGACGACGGTCACGTCGCGGCCGTCGTCGATCGTGGGCGGCAGAACGTCGATCCGCAGACCCTCGGCCATCTCGGTGATCGCGTCCTCGTCGTGCGGGGAGACGCCGCGGGCCAGCGCGACGGCAGCCACGGCGCGGTACATGACGCCGGTGTCGAAGTAAAGATAGCCCAGGTCTTCGGCCAACAGCCCGCCGATCGTGCTCTTCCCCGACGCGGAGGGGCCGTCAATTGCGATAGTGTTGGGGGACAATAACGCAGCATTCCTTTCCGCGAGCTTGGGGCGCAGCGGAGGCATCCTTGGCAACCGCAGCCGCGGACGGGTCCGATTCGCCGTGGAACGCGGCTTCGCGCAGGGCCCGCACCTCGCCCGGCTTGAGGTCCCGCCACTTGCCGGGCTTGAGATCGCCGAGGGCCAGCGGTCCGAGGCCGATCCGGATCACCCGGATAGCCGGGTGGCCGAGAAGCGCCACCATCCGGCGCACCTGGCGCTTGCGGCCCTCGCGCAAGGTGATCCTGAGCCAACTCGTGCGGGGCGCGGGCGGCGCTGTCTCGCGGGCCTGGACGCCGCGTGCCGGCGGGCGCGCGGCCGCCTCTGCCTTGCCTTTCCCGGGCGCAGGCTTCGGCCCTGCAATGGCGGCGTATTCGGCGGGGAGCTCCCGGAACAGGGCGACGCGGGCGGGCAGGGTCGGGCCGTCCTCCAGCATCACGCCGTGCTGCAGCCGCCGCACCTTCCGGGGATTCGGCACGCCCTCCACCTGGACCAGGTAGCTCTTCGGGTGCTCGTAGCGGGGATGCGACATGTGCAGGGCAACTTCCCCGTCGTTGGTCAGCAGCAGCAAACCCTCGCTGTCCTGATCGAGCCGGCCGACCGCATACAGCCGTTCGGGGACTTTGACGAGCGTCTCCCAGGAAGGATAGCCGGCCTTGGGGTCAGGCCCTGACAGTATGCCCTGGGGCTTGTGGAGCATGATATAGCGCTGCCGCTCCAGGTGAATGGGCTTGCCGTCGACCTGCACCTCGACCCGGTCGGGATCGACGCGCGTGCCCAGCTCGGTCACGATGCGGCCGTCCACCGCCACCCGTCCCGCCTGGATCAGTTCTTCGCAGGCTCGCCGCGAACCCACTCCCGCGCGTGCCAGCAGCTTCTGCAGTCTCTCTTCAGCCATCTAGCCGACCTTAACCACGCGTCATGGACCTTGCCAAACAGACAACGGCTCCCTGGCCACCGCCTCCGCACCAAACATCCAGCGCAACTCGCCCACCGGCGCAGTCCCGGTCATCACCGCGCCAGGCTGGATGACCACCGAGGGCAACAGGTAGGGGCGCTGCCAGGCCGGGACAAAGATAGCAGAGGTTCCGCCAGACCGCAAACGGTAGGCCTTGCCGTCTCCGCCCGCGAGCCAGGCGAGCGCGGTGTCGGGCAGGGACGGATCGCGCCAGGTGAAGGCGTCGCGGGCGTAGTCGAACAACTTCCGCGCGTCCGCAAAGCGATCCTGGCTGCCCAACTCGACGAGGAGCGTGCGGCGGCCGTTTCGGGTGACCGAAGCGACCAGGCACTGCCCGGCCTCGTCGGTCGTGCCTGTCTTGACCCCATCCGCGCCGTCGTACGTTCCCAGCAGCTCGTTGGTGTTCTGAAGCGGATGCCCGGCCACCGTGGCGGATTTCGTCTGCACGATCTTCCCGATGAGGGGGTTCGCGAGCGCGGCCTTGGCGATCGCGGCCATATCAGCCGCGCTGGTCGTTTGGCCCGGCGCGTCCAGCCCGTGCGCGTTCACAAAGTGGGTGGCGGTCAGGCCCATGGACTGCGCCCGGGCATTCATCATCGCGACAAAGTCGGCCTCGCTGCCGGCAACGTGCTCGGCCAGGGCGATCGCCGCATCGTTGCCCGAGGGGATCAGCAAGCCGTACAGCAGCTCACGCACGCTCAACTGCTCGCCCGGCGCAAGGCCCATGCGGCTGTTGCCGATCGCGACCGCGTTCGGGGTGACGACTACCGCTTCGTCCAGCCCCACCTGGTCGAGGACGACCAGGGCGGTCATCAGCTTGGCCGTGGATGCGGGCGGCCGCGCCTCGTTCGCATCCTTCTCGTACAGGACCTGCCCGCTTTCGAGGTCCAGAAGCAAGGCGGAGGCGGCAGTCACCGTCGGAACGGCGCGCACCCGGATGAGGGCGTCCACATCCTCGGGCGCCAGGCGCGACGGGCGGATAGCCGCCGTCGGTGAGCACCGGCGGTCCGAACCCGTGCCAAAGGCGAGGAGCGCGGCGAGGGCCATGAAGACGAGCAGGAGCCCGAGAGGCGCCAAGTATCCTTGACGCTCGCCCTGCTTTGCGATAAAATGCACGTTGCTGTGCATGTGACGGTCCCCGCCCAAGTTCAGCTCAACACGCCAATATCCCGAGGTTCCAATGCCCGTTTACGAGTACCAGTGCCTGGAATGCGACAAGAGATTCGAGGCCCTGCGGCCCATGAGCCAAATCGATGCACCCATCGCCTGCCCCCGCTGCCAGGCGGAGAACGCCCGCCGGGCGATCTCGGTCTTTGCCGCAATCAGCCGGGAGGCCGGCGGCGGCAGCAGGATGGTCGCCAGCAGCGCGCCAAGCGGCGGAGGCTGCGGCGGCTGTTCGGGCGGCAACTGCAGCGCCTGCGGGCACTGACACCCCGCGCACCGAAAGGACACTGCGCACCCGCCGGAACGCAGGTATTATACATGCATAACTTGCAGTCCACGAAAAAAGGGGCGGCCGTTTGTTGGCCGCCCCTTTGTATTCCGGCGTCTTGACCGGCTATTCGGTGGGTGCACGAGTATATCGTAAGTGCGAAGGTTGTCGCCGAGTTCCCGTTCGCCGGGTGCGGGTGACACTTCGACGGCGAGCTTGTACTGCGACCGGACGGGCAGGTCGGTGACTTGCGTGAACCGGACAACCCGCAGCTCGCCCGGCGCAAGCGAGCGCACCGTGATGGTCTCGCTGGCGAGGTCGACCCCATGCGGCGACGCCGGATCGTAGAGCCGGGCAGTCATCCGGGCTGCCTGCTCCGTCACGCGGCCCTGGTTCTCCACTGCAACCAGCAGCGTAACGCCGCCGGTCCTGAGGAGCTGCCCACCTTCGAGGGGCGGGTCGAAGTCGACGCCCATGATGGCTAACCCGCGCTCGATCCGGCGCGACGGTGGGCGGCGCCACCGGCGAACCCGGCTGAACCACCTCGATGGACGGCTGGCAGCCGATCAGGGTCACCAAAGCCAAAATCGAAATAACCAACGGGAGGCCGCGGCGAAAGAGGAACACGCCAGCCGGCAGCAGCGCGGAAAGTGTCATGGTCATTGGATCATACTCGCACCGGGCGAAGTTGTCAAAGCCGCCTCGCGACCCTCGGGGCCGAGAACCGGAGAATGTGATGTTATCCACAACCCGTCACTCAGGATCAAACGCACAACTCTGTCTTGATGTAGGATACTTAGCGTGCGGGACAATAGAAAGAAACGCACCGGGCCCCTGGTGAAGGACCCGGTGCGTTATGAGGTGAATTCTAGGCCGACGGCTGCTGTGCAGCCCCGGCGGGCGCCTGAGTCGCCCTTGCGCCACGCGCAGCCCCAGGACGTCCTTCTCGACCCAGCCGGCCAGGAGGGGCACGGCGATGAAGATCGACGAGTAGGAGCCCGAGATCAGGCCGACCAGCATGACCGCGATGAACTGCTTCATCGTGGCGCCGCCGAACAGCAGGACCGCGACCATGATGAAGATGGCGTTCAGCTGCGTCGCCAGCGACCGGTGAATCGTCTCCATCAGGCTGCGATCCGCAATCGTGGAGAACGACTCGCCGCGGTACTTCGGCGTATTCTCGCGGATGCGGTCGAACACGACGATGGTGTCCTGCATCGAGAAGCTGATGACCGTCAGGATCGCGGTCAGGAACAGCGCATCCGCTTCCCAGCCGAGGAAGAGCCCAGCCAGGGCGATCAGGCCCAGGGTCAGCAGCAGGTCGTGGAGCATCGCGAGGATGGCCGCCGCGCCGAAGCGGAACGGGTTCGGCACCTTGCGGAATGCGAAGACCATGAAGCCCAGGATGACGAGCGAGGCGGCGGCGACGGCGATCAGCGCGGCCCGGGTGACCTCGTTACCGATGGCCGGGCCGACCTGGCTGTACTGCAGCTCGGTGAAATTGCCGAACTTCGCCTTGACCGCGGCCGCCAGCTTGAGCTTGGTCGCGTCGTCGATCGGCTTGAGGCGCACCTGGAGCGTCGTACCGTTGCCCAAGGTCGTGACAGCCGGGTCGCCGGCGGCGCCTGCGCCGATAAGCGTCTGCCGCAGGTCGGCCGGGGCAACCGGCTTGTCGAACTGCATCTGCCACAGCGTGCCGCCCGTGAAGTCGATGGCCGGCTTGACCGGCAGGCCGGTCGTCGCGGTCAGGTAGATCATCGCGATCAGACCCGGAACGATGATCAGGGACGACAGGAGAAAATACCACTTGCGCTTTTCGACAAATCTAATCATGGCGCTATCCTCAAGCCCCCATCAGCCACTGGCGCTCGCGCAGCAACTCATCGGCCTGCTGCGCGGTCAAACACGGCCCGCATCAGGCTGCGGGTGACCACGACGGCGGTGAACATGCTGACCAACACACCGATGCCGAGGTTCAAGGCGAACCCGAGGACCGGCTGAGCGCCGAAGGTGCGGCCGAAGATGATCAGGATCACGCAGATGATGAGGGTCGACAGGTTCGAGTCGAGGATGGACGTCCACGCCCGGTCGAAGCCGGCATCAACCGCCTGGCGCATCGACTTGCCCCAGCGGAGCTCTTCCTTCATGCGCTCGAAGATCAGGATGTTGGCATCGACCGCCATACCTGTTGATAACAGGAAACCCATGATGCCGGGCAGGGTGAGCGTGATCGGGACCACCTTGTAGATCGCCAGGTTGATGAGCGCGTACAGGATCAGGGCCACGGACGCGAGAAGCCCAGGCAGCCGGTAGTACACCATCATGAAGACCAGGACGGCGAGCAGGCCGATGAGGCCGGCGATGAGGCTCTTGCGGACCGAGTCCGCGCCCAGGGTCGCGCCGATGCTGCTGCGGCTGACCACCTCGAGCGGAACGGGCAGCGCGCCGTAGCGCATCTGCACGGCGAGGTTCTGCGCCTCTTCCAGCGTGAACTTGCCGGTGATCTCGCCGCGGCCCTCGGGGATCGCGCTGTTGATCGACGGCGCGGACAGCACCTGGTTGTCCAGCACGATCGCGAGCACCTTGCCGATGTGCGACGCAGTGTAGTCGGCGAAGACCTTGGCGCCGTCCTCCTTGAGCTCGAACGTAATGATCGGCGCTCCGAGCTGATCCAGCTGCGTGCCTGCGGTCTCCAGCTCGCGGCCGGTCAGGATGGTCGTGAAAGTTTGATCCGGATACGGGTTGTTCTGCGTTCGCCCAGCTTCTGCGGGATCAGGCGCCGCCGGATTGTTGCGTCGTGCGGATGTAGTCGCCCTGGTTGACGGTCGTTGCCATCCGGGATTTCGACGAACTCGAGCTGGCCCGTGCTGCGGAGGGTCTCCACGGCGGCTTCGGGGTCGCTGATGCCCGGCAGCTCGACGATGATGCGGTTCTCGCCCTGCGACTGCACGAGCGGCTCGGTGACGCCCGAGGCCGTTCACGCGGCGCTCGACGATGGTCTTCGCGGCGTTCATATCTTCGGCGGTGACCGTTTGGCCGGCTGCCGGCTTCGCCTCGAGCAGCACCTGCGTGCCGCCTTGCAGGTCAAGGCCCTGCTTGAAGCTCAAATCCCGGCTTTTGGCCGACTGCCAGAACAGCAGCTTGGTGACCCAACTGTTGGTGGGTACGCTGGCCGGCACCACGATGGCCAGCACCAGCACCGCCAGCACGATGATCGTCACCAACATGTATGCGTTGCGATGGCGCATGCTCTACTCCCGCACATAAGATCGCTGCCCGACGAGAGAATAACGTGGGCGTAAGTAGCCCCGCAAGGTCCTTGCGGGGCACAACAGAATGATTATACCGCCGCGGGTCGTGCGGTGTCAAAAAGGAAATGAGTTTTCAACACAGAGACACCATGACACGATGCGGATTGGCGCGGCTCGGTGGCTTCGGGCCTTTGTGTTATGTCGCCTCGCCACGAACGCGACCGCTGGCGAGGATTTCGTCGGGGGTCAGACCGTCCGTCGCGATGTAGAGGTCGCAGTGCTCGCGGGCATGCTGGAGGCGGCGCCGCTCCTCTTCCAGGATCCAGGCTTCGAAGTTCGCGTTATCGTGCCGGCGGGCCCGAGTGGTCTCGATCGAGCAATCCAGGTAGATCAGGAGATCGGGATTTGTGATCCGCTGCCACATGTAGGGGACGTACGAGTGCTCCTGGAGCACCTGGCGCGCGTTGAAGCCGTGCGCCCGCAGCCCGGCCACCAGCGTCGACTTCCCGGACGCGCACACGCCAACGACGGCGATCAGCGGTCTTCTCTCGTCCAAACCGCACCCTAACACGCAGGAGCGAAGAACCAAAGTCACACAAGCGCTTTCGTGTAACTTCGATTCTTTGTGTCTTGGTGGTGACTACACTGCCGGAACCGGAAACGACACCGACATGCGCCGGACTTCGAGCGGGTCTTCGGGCTGGCGGTCGAAGACGCGAATGACGACGACGGTGGTGTCGTCGCGCGGGCCGGTTTTCGTCTGCTGCTAACGGCGGCGTTCAAGACGCAATCGGCCAGGAACTGCGCCGATGGGCGCGTCCTGTGCCGCAGTGGACCGCGAGAACGGCGGCGACGTCCAATGGCGCGCCCTGCCGCGATCCGGCGTGCAGCACCCCGTCGGTGAACGCCACGAATACCTGGCCCGGCGTCAGCGGCCGCTCGGCGATCACCGGCTTGACCCGCCTGCCGACGCCCACGGTGCGGGCCGGCTCGTCGAGCGCAGTCCAGCCCGGTGCTCCTCGCCCTCCGGCGGCATCTCCCAGACCAGCACCGGGCACTGGCGTGTTGCGGGAGATCACCACGGTGCGCGTCTCGAGGTCGACCGAGATGATCGTAAGCTCGGCGGACACCTGGCCCGCCGCGCTGGGTGCGCAGGTAATCGTGCGTGGCCCGGGCGACCGCGCCGTCCCGGACGCCCTCGGCCAGCAGGCTGATCGCCTTGCGCACGGCGACGTTGCTGATCGCCTTGGCCGACCGCCCGCTGCGCTGCCCGTCGACCATCACGACCGACAGGCCGCCGTTGGGCCGCTCGACCACCTCGACCGAATCGCCGCTCTCGCGCACCGCGTACTTCGCCACCTTGGCGACGGCCACCTCCACCGCGAGCACTACGTCAAGCTCGCCTGCGTCTGCCGCGCAGCCAGGCCCAGGCATCCTCTTCGGTGAGGACCTCGCCGGTTGCCTGCGCCTCGCGCAGCCCTTCCAGCAGTTCGCCGACACGAGGCCCCGGGCGCGATGTCGAGTTCGGCCATCACCTGGCGGCCGTTGAGCAGCGGCGGCGGCGCGACCCGCTCGGTGCGCTGCGTGGAAGAACGAGTCGAGCAGTCCTGCGGCGCTTGGCCGCTCAGCCGCGCTCCTCCTCGACCTGGCCGGCTTCCGGGAGTCGCGGGCGTGGGTTGCCATATGATCGGCCAGGCTGAGCAGGACGACGTCGGGCGCGGTGTTGTCGGCATCCCGGAAGAAGCGGTACTCGCGCCCGGCGGGTGAAGGGGTACTCGTGCGCCAGTTCGCCCGGCCGCATGTGCAGGTCGGTCAGCCGGGCGACGTATGCGATCTCGTCGCCCGAGAACTTGAGGCTGCCGCAGCCGGGCCTCGGCCAGCAGCGCGCCCCAATGGTCGTGATCGAAGAAGCGCACGCGGCCCGTCTCCTCGACGGTGCGCTTGGCCGGCTTGCCCCAGTCGTGCGCCACCGCCGCCCAGCACAGCAGGTCGCGGCGCGTGCGCCCGGCAGCCAGCGGCAGCGCAGGTGGCGCTGCAGATCCGCCGGTAAGGGCTGCGACGACCTCGGCGACCTCGCGCCACTGCCCCGAGCCGGCGCATCACCGTCGTCGTCGCCGTCGACCGCCTCGGGCGCCGAATAGGGACCGTCGGGCCAAATCAGCGCGAAGAGCCCGGCCAGATGCGCGAGGACGCTGCGGCTGTGGTCGAAGACGTCCTGGTAGTGCGGGGCGGACTGCAGCACGCCCACCTGTGCGGCCGACTCGGGGAGCACGTGCGGCAGCAGGGCGAGCTCGCGCAGCAGCCGCAGGTGCCGCCAGCCGTCGGGCGCGACGACGATCCGCATCAGCTCCTCGCGCACGCGCTCGCCGAGCCGCGAGCGGCAGGAGGTGCGCGTCGCGGCGGATCAAGTTGAAGGTCGCGCCTTCGATGCGAAAGCCCAGCTCCGCCACCATCCGCACCCCGCGCAGCATCCGCAGCGGGTCGTCGACGAACGCGCCTTCGCGTGACGGCCCGCAGGAGCTTCCGGTCGAGGTCGGCCCGGCCGTCGAACGGATCGACGATGACCGCTCAGACTCTCGGCGGCCGGAGCCGACAGGTCCATCGCCATCGCGTTGACGGTGAAGTCCCGGAGCGCCAGGTCGTCGAGGAGATCGGGGACGCGCAGCCGCGCCACGTCCACCTCGAGCGACTCGCCGCCGCCCGCGGGGATGATCGCCCGGCCCGACGTCGCGGCCAGCGTCGAGGACGAAGGAGGCGCCGTCGAAAGCATCGGCCAGGCGGCGAGCCAGGCGAACGCCGCCCTCCGGCACGATCACGTCCAGGTCGTGCGTCGGGCGCCCCAGCAGGTAGTCGCGGACGTACCCGCCCACCAGCCAAGCGGGACGGCCCTCGCCGGCGAATGAACTCGATGACTTGCTCGATCATGAGTACCTGGCGCAGCGCCGCGAGCCGGCCGGCGCTGCGCCGGCTGCAGCTCGCGGCGAGTTCCGTCTACATGAAGTCGGCGACCAGCTCCGCGATCTCGCCCGGATGCTTGGCGACGCGCACGCCGGCCGCTTCCAGCGCGTGGATCTTGTCGGCCGCGGTGCCCTTGCCGCCGCTGATGATCGCGCCCGCATGGCCCATGCGCTTGCCGGGCGGCGCGGTCTGGCCGGCGATGAAGGCGGTGACCGGCTTGGTCATCTCCGCGGCGATGAACTCCGCGGCCTTCTCCTCGTCCGTCCCGCCGATTTCGCCGATCATGACGACCTGGCGGGTCTCGGGGTCATCCTCGAACAGCCGCAGGACGTCCACGAAGCTGGTGCCGTTGATCGGATCGCCGCCGATGCCCACCGCGGTCGACTGGCCGATGCCCGCGCTGGGTCAGCGCGTAGACCACCTCGTAGGTAAGCGTCCCGGAACGGCTGACCAGGCCCACGTTGCCGCGGGAGTGGATGTAGCCGGGCATGATGCCGACCTTGGCCTCGTTCGGCGTGATCAGGCCGGGGCAGTTCGGGCCGATCAGGCGGCACCTGGCGCCGTCGAACTCTGTCCCGTCGAGGTAGGCGCGCACCCGGAGCATGTCCAGCGCGGGGATGCCCTCGGTGATGCAGATGACCAGCGAAACGCCGGCATCCGCAGCCTCGAGGATCGAATCGGGCGCGGCCTTCGCGGGCACGTAGATGATGCTGGCGTTGGCGCCGGTTGCGGTGACCGCCTCGGCGCACGCTGTCGAAGATGGGCACGTTGCCGACGGCCCAGCCGCCGCCCTTGCCCGGCGTCACGCCGGCCACGACGTTCGTGCCGTACGCGATCATCTGCTCGGTGTGGAACGCACCCTCGCGGCCGGTGATGCCCTGCACGACGAGGCGGGTGTTCTTGTTGACCAGGATGCTCATGCGTCCCCTCCCTGCGCCTTGGTGCCGGCACTTTGTGCCGCGGCAACGGCCTTTTGTGCGGCCTCGGCAAGCGTCTCGGCGGTCAGCATCTTCGCTTCGGCCAGGATGGCGCGGCCCTCTTCGGCGTTGGTGCCCACCAGGCGGACGACCATCGGCACCTCGGTCGGCACCTCCTGCAAGCGCCTGGAGGATGCCCCGGGCGACCTCGTCGCCCCGAGTGATGCCGCCGAAGATGTTGAAGAGGACGGCCTTGACCTTCGGGATCCCGCAGGATGATGCGCAGCGCGGTGGCGACCTTGTCGGCCTTTGCGCCGCCGCCCACGTCGAGGAAGTTCGCCGGCTCGCCGCCGTACAGCTTGATGATGTCCATCGTCGCCATCGCCAGGCCCGCGCCGTTGACCATGCAGCCGATCTCGCCGTCGAGCTGGATGTAGCTGAGCCCTGCCAGCCGCGCTTCCTTCTCCTCGGGGGTCTCCTCGTCCTCGTCGCGCATCGCGGCGAGGTCTGGGTGGCGGAACAAGGCGCTGTCGTCCAGGACGATCTTGCCGTCCAGCGCCTTGAGCTTGCCGTCGCCCAGCACGGCGAGCGGGTTGATTTCCGCAAGGCTGGCGTCGATCGCCATGTAGCAGTTGTAGAGTCCCTGGCAAATCTGGGTGAACTGGCCCATCTGCTCTTTCGGGAGGCCCATAGCCAGCGCCACGTCGCGCGTCTGGTACTCGCGCAACCCCAGGCACGGGTCGATCGGCACGGTGATGATCTTCTCGGGCGTGGTGGCGGCCACCTCCTCGATGTCCATGCCGCCCGCGGCCGAGGCCATCAGGATGACCCGGCGCCGTCCCCGGTCGAGGATCATGCCGAGGTAAATCTCGTTCTTGATGTCCGCGGCGGGATCGACCAGCACCTTTTTGACGGTCAGGCCCTTAATGTCCATGCCGAGAATCCGGCCGGCCACCTGCTCCGCCTCATCGGGCGTCCTGGCCAGCTTAATGCCGCCGGCCTTGCCGCGGCCGCCGACGAGCACCTGCGACTTGACGACGACGGGGCCGCCGAGCTTCTCGGCAATCGCCCGGGCCTCGGCGGGCGTCGTCGCCACGTCGCCGTCGGGCACAGGAATGCCGTACTGCCCAAAGATGCGTTTCGCCTGGAATTCCTGCAGTTTCAACGCGCGCCTCCTGATGTCAAAGCTGCCAACGGAAATGGAAACGGTGACACGTCATTGTGTCACCTGGAGGGGTGTCGGGCTTGAAATTGGTTACCTCACCACAAAGGAACCAAGGGGCAAAGTTTCACTAAGCTATCCGGTCTTTGTGAAGCTTTGCGTCTTCGATCCTTGGTCTTGGCGATTAGCTGCCCTGCAGCCGCTTCACCAGCTCGATGTACGCCTGCATCGCCATGTCGGACGACGTGCCTTTGAGCTTTGCCCAGGCGTCGTACTTGGCCTTGCCCACCATGTCGAAGCCCATCGGCCGGCTGCCCTGCACATCGCCGACGGTCGCCTGCTTGTAGAAGGCATACAGGCTGAGCATCGTCTTGTCGTCGGGCTTCTTCGGCAACTTCTGAACATCCTGCGCGGCCTGGTCGAACTGGGCCTTCAAGTCGGACATGGGAGCCTCCGGGTGTCGCGGTTAAGTTCACCTATCATATACCACAAAGGCACAAAGAAAGAAAGGCGCACAAAGGTTCTCTTTGTGCGCCTTTCGGGTCGCCTGCTCGGGCGGCTGCGCCGCTACTGCAGCGGCGGGAAGATCATGATCCGGTGCGCGTCGCCGTCGGCAACGTACACCTTGCCGCCCGGACCCACGGCGATCCCGGTGGGCAGCGTGAAGGACTGCTGGTCGTTACCGTAGAGTCCCCATGTCGCCTTGAACTGGCCGTCGTGTCCCACGCCAGCACCCGGTAGTTGTCCGGGTCGACCGCGTAGACGAGCTTCCGCTCCGGGTCGACGGCCAGGGCGGGCTTGTTCACCACGGACTGGCTGGGCCAGCCGTTCACCGGCCACTGCGCCTCGTACTCGTAGACCGGGCTGAAGCGCTGGATCCGCTTGTTCCAGGTGTCGGCAACGTACCACTTGCCGTCCGCCTCCTGGGCCAGCCCGACCGGCTCGTCGAACCTCCCGTCGACCACGCCGCCGCCGCCCCACTGCTGGAGGAACGTGCCGTCCGGCTTGAACACCTGGACCCGCTTGTTGCCGGTGTCCATTACCGAGACGTTGCCGTCCATGCCCGACCGTGACGTGCGCGGGCCGTAAAAGAGGTTGGACTGGCCCAACTCGCCGCCGGTCGAGCCGAACAGGCCCCACATCGTGACGAACTGGCCGTCGTTAGTGAACTTCTGGATGCGGTGGTTCCACGTGTCCGAGACGTAGACGCTGCCATCCTTGCCGACGGCGATGCCCCACGGCTCGTTGAACTGGCCCTTGCCGCCGTCCTGGCACCCCTCGCCCGTATCGAGCTTGCACGTCGAGCCCCACTGGCGCAGGAACTTGCCGTTGGCGTCGAACACGACGACCCGGTTGTTGCCCGAGTCGGCCACGTAGACGTTGCCCTTGTCGTCGACCGCGACGGCCCGCGGGAAGTTGAGCTGGCCCTCGGCCGTGCCCGGCTGCCCGGTCGTGCCGAGCTGCTGGATCGCGGCGATGTCCTTGCGCCCTGCCGCGTACGGGTCGACGGCGGGTGCGCCGGCTTCACCGCTCGTGGCGGGGGCTGCGCCCCAGTGCCAGACCTGGGCCGCGACGTCCTTGCGGACGAACATGCAGAA
Organism: uncultured Chloroflexia bacterium; assembly: GCA_963800615.1. Lineage (GTDB taxonomy): Bacteria > Chloroflexota > Anaerolineae > CG2-30-64-16 > CG2-30-64-16 > JALOOB01. The sequence continues at coordinate 58,272 of CAWDBO010000001.1, read as the reverse complement.
GCGATGGATGGGGTCCCACTGGGCGGGCTTGGTCGTGTACCGCCGGTGCAGGACCACGTCCCAGAACTGCCCGCGCTGCACGGGGTCCTTGATCCCGTCGACGATGCGCTGCCAGCTGAGGCCCTTGTATGTCTCGCGCGGCCACCAGATCAGGCGATAATCGAACTGGTAATAGTTGTCGCCCGAGGTATGGCTTGACCTTCGACAGGTTCTTGTCGCCCACGATCACGACGGGCGAATTCATCGCGTCGCGCGACGGGTTGGCGCCGTAGTACACCTTGTTCGGATAGTCCCGGAAGTACCATTCGAGCGGCCAGGTCGAGTCGTCGTCGTAGGCCACCCGGATCGAGTGGTCGCCCGCAGTCTTCCGCGACAGCTCCTCGAGCTGCGACATCGCGAGCTTGATGTCGGGCGTCGCATGGGCGTACACCATCGGCTCGGTCGGGTAGTCGTAGTTGACGAAGTTGAAACGGTAGGAAACGCCGATCGTGAAGATCAGGAGCAGCGCGGACAGGCTCACCACGATGGCCCGGCCGCTCTGGTCCCAGCCCAGCGCCACGATCCGGTCGTAGATGAAGTAGATCAGCACGAGCGCGGCGACCAGCCCGAGGATCCACTGCAGCGTGTTGCTCATGCCCGCGACGGTGACGTCGACGAACGGCTTGCGGGTGGAGGTCGGCAGGACCGCCTTGAGCGCGACGAGGAACAGCGGAACCATGAGCATGAGCCACAGCAGGCCCTTGCGCATCCCCGCCCGCCAGTCGATCCCGTCGATCACCCGGCCGAGCCACCAGCCCGCCAGGGGCGCCATGGACATCGCCATGTAGACGGTGTGCCAGGGCATCTTCTCGCCGACGTAGGTGAAGATCCCCCAGGTGACCGCGGGCCAGAAGACGAGGAACGCGACGAACAGGGTCTGGACGGAGAACGGCGCCGAAAGGTAAGGGCCTTCCTCGCCCGGACGCACTGCCGGCACGGTGGCCGCGGGTTCGACGGCCGGAACGTTTTGTGCGCCCATCGCAGGCATTTCGGCCTGGCGGGCGGCTTCCTGGTCGCGCGCCTCGATCAGCTCGCACTCCGCCGCCGTGCGCTCGCGGCCGTGACGGACCAGCCAGACGATGGCCGCGACCGTGCCGATCCCGCTAAGGATCATCGGCAGGAACTCGTAGAGCGGCACGATCAGGTAGAAGTAGTACCAGGGCTGACCGCCGCGCATCACTTCCTGCTGGTCGATCCAATACCCCAGCGAGCCGATCAGGCCGGTGCCGATGCCCTGGCCGTTGGTCAGGAAGGTGGTGAAGAAGAGCACCTCGATGGCCCAGAACACGCCCGCGACGACGAACCAGCGCTCGCGCAGCCACAGGAACCCGAGGAGCGCGCTCAGGACGAACAGGACGGCGAGCACCAGGAAGCCCTGCCACACCACCGAGAACGAGATCTGGCCGGGATTGTTGAACTGGCTGATCTGCCAGCCGAGCGCCTTGAGCACGGCCGCGGAGAGGAACGGCATGACCAGCGTGAGGAGCAGGACGATCAGGTCAAGCTCGCGGAACGCGCGCAGCTTCCAGCGCCACTGGGTCAGGACGAGCAGCGCGGCGAGCGCGGCCAGGACGCCTCCCAGGCCCGCCAGGGCGATGCCCGGCATCTTCAGCTTGAAGATCAGCAGCAGCAGACCGAGGAAGAGCAGCGGCAGCGCAGCCGCCACGAGGGCCCTGAAGGACTTGCGGCGCCCGTCGCCGTTCTCGCCGGGCCAGATCGAAGCCCACAACTGGGCGGCCAGCGCGAGGACGAGGAAGATGCCGAAGACGCCCGCCGAAGATAAACGAGGCTTCCATCGTCAGGAAGGCGAAGGCGAGCGTCACGCCGGTCCCGAGCAGCCACGGCAGCGAGCGCTCTTCCAGGTAGCGGAACATGCAGATGACCAGGATGACCAGGAGGCAGGTCAGCATGACCTCGTCGCGGATGTAGCGGCTGTGATAGACGAGCGCGGGCGAGACGGTGTACATCAAGGCAGTCAGGAACGCGCCGGTGCGCCCCAGCCAGCGCCGCATCACCCAAACGACGGCGACCATGACCACGCCGAAGAGCGCGACCTGGATGCGGGCGCTCCAGTCGTTCACCCCGAACAGGAAGTACATGAGCGGGTTCAGGATGAACTTGAGCGGGCCGTGCATCATCGGCTGGTGCTGGTAGCCGCGGCCGTCATAGAGCTGGAACGAGTAGACCGCGTGCAGGCTCTCGTCGTGGCTCATGGCGCGGGCGCCCAGCATGATCGTGCGCGACAGGAGCGCGATCAGGACCAGGACGATCCACGCGATCTTCTCGCCGTCGAGCTTGAGGAATGTGATAAATGCCCGGTCAAGGAAGCCGGGAGATTTCGTTTCGGCGTTCTGCATGTTTATCACCGTTGTCATTCAAGACCTGACCGGTCCCCGCTGCGGCGGGCTGCGAAACCTGTCAGGTCTGGCGTACCAGTTACCATTTGACCCAAAAGATGCCGCGTGTCTTCTCGGGCAGGGTGCGCGCCTCCCGGTAGAGGACCCAGCGCAGGATCGACGAGAAATCAGACAGTTGGGCCGGGGTCCAGCGCTGCAAGACGCCGAACTCCTCGCCCGAATAGCCGTCCAGCCGGGGCTGCTCTTCGACGGGCGCGATCACGATGCGTGCGGGCTGAGCCGGAAGCGCGGCACTGAATTGTGCCGCAGTGAAGTCGCGCAGCTGCCAGCGCAGCACGGGGACGGCGGGATCCGTCACGAGGTCCGGCCACGCGACGTCGACCGCCGCGTCGCGACCGCCGCCGGTGAGGCCGCCCAGGTCGAGCAGCAGCTTCTGCAGGTCGGCCAGGTCGGTTGCCGGCAGCTCGTGCAGGATGGCGGACTGCCGCCCCGCGCCGCGATCGTAGGTCAGGGAGACCATCTGGCTGACGTGCCAGGCCAGGCCGAGAACCAGCGCCACGACCGGCAGTCCAATAACGACCATACGCCAGCTGTCCCACACGCCGTAGGCGACCCAGACGACGATCGCCATGATCAGGCAGGCGAGGCCCACGCCGAGGTACAGCGCGCGCCAGTCGGACGTGTTGGCCGGGTTGAGCCCGCTGGGGATGCCGATCGCGGCGGACACAAAGAGCGCAAGCGACACGAGGACGAGCAGCCAGAAATCCCGGACGCCGCGCGACTCGTAGGCGTTGCGAATGATGCGAGCGATGGCGGGGCCGGCGAGCAGTGCCAGGCCCAGGGCGACCAGAGCGAGGTCGACCGGATGACGGCCGCGGCCAATGAGAGCGAGGAACAAGGCCATGCCGGTCGCGGCGCCGAGCCACACGCCGAAGCGGTCATGGTTCCGCAGCGCCCACACAAACCCCGCGATACCGAACGACTAGGGCTGCGAACTCGCTCAGAAGCAAGCGCAGGAGGATTTCCGTCGCGCGGTACTCGCCGGCCCCCGGCAGAAGGTCCGCGAGCCATCGGCCGGGCAGGATGCCCGCGGCGGCCAAACCGGACGGATCGGCCAGGAAGAAGGAGCCCGCGAGCACGGCAACGCCCAGGCCGATCAACGCGTAGCGGCCGTGCCGGCGTACGTCCGACCACAAGCCCCGCGCTTCAGGCGCGAACCAGGCCAGGCTGAGCAGTGCGGCGAGCAGCACCGTGTAGGCGTTGGAGCCGGTCAGCAGCAGCAGGCCCGCGATCAGGCCCAGGAAGAGCGCCCAGCCGCGGGCCGCGGCGCCCCGAGACAATGACAGCCAGCAGTGCGAGGCTGAAGGTGGTCACCAACGCGTCGCCGGTGGACAGGCGGCTGCTCCAGACGCCAATGGGCGATACCGCCCAGAGGAACGCGGCCGCCAGCGCACCGCCGGGAGTGAGCTTGTCCCGGAGGAAATAGAACAGAAGCGGGCTCAGCCCGGCGAGGGCAGCCGGCCAGAACCGGGCCGTGCCGTCGGTCGCGCCGAACAGGATGAACGTCACCCGCTGGAGCACGTGCAGGAGCGGGCTGATCGCGGCGAAGACGTTCGAGCTGACGAGGTCCGGGGCAGCCCCGCGCATGGCTGCGAGCGCGGGCAGCGCCTGGGTCGCCTCGGCGGGGCCAAGCGGGACGTCGCCCAGGCCCCAGAGCCGGATGCCGAGGGCCAGGAGCGCCGCGGCCGCGTAACCGGCCCGCTCGACGGTCAGCCACTGGACGATCGGAAGGCTCGCAGCCTTCCGATCGAGGATGCCTTCTTGCACCATATCCTTACCTTGCGTAAATGCGGACCCCGTCCGCATCGTAGACTTTCGTTAGTCCGGCGTCGAAGCGGGCGAGCGCCGCGTCGCCAACGCCGTACTTCGCCCGCTCCGCGCTGCCGATGTACACGTAGTCCACGCCCCACTGGTTCAGCAGGCCCGGCAGGTTCTGCAGGCTGGGCCGAACGGTAGATCTGGTCGATCACGCCCGGACGCATCGACGCCAGCTTGTCGTAGCCCTGGTTGCCCCGCCACTGGCGCTCGTGAAAGTCCCAACCCAGCAGCGTCGGGTTGCCGGTCGCCATCGAGACGCGGGCGGCATCGCTGTAAGAACCGCCGGTCGCCTCGAGCACGACGGCGTCGGGCGGCACGTTCGCGCGGAGCCAATCGATCGCGGCCACCTGCGCCGGGTCGCTCCGCTGCAGGTAGGCCAGCCCGTCCAGCGTCGGCTGGGACTGGAAATTGTCGGCCTTGCTGGGAATCGCCGCGAGCGGATACCACAGGCCGCCCAGGATCAGGAGCGCGGAGAGAGCAACTGCGGGAACCTTGAGCGCGACCGGCGTTGTCTTTGCGGCCAGGCGGCTCAGCCCGTAGGCAGAGGCCAGGGCCAGCAACGCCCACGCCTGGTAGTAGAACTTGAAGACCGTGTTCATGCGCGTGCCGAACAGGTCGCGCAGGTAGAGGAACTCCGGGAACAGCGTCAGCGCGAACGCGACGATGATCATCAGGGCGGCGAAGACGTCGACCGGAACATGCGCTAGACCTCCGAGGTTTCGAACCTCGGAGGTTTGTCCCAGGGAGCCGCGGCGAAACCTCCGAGGTTTCGAAACCTCGGAGGTCTGTTCCGGGAAGGTTGCGTGCGGTGAAACCTCCGAGGTCTTGCGCCAGCTGCGCTGGCAGAGCCCAGGTTGCGCGCGAGACCAGCACCGTGACGACAACCCCGATTGCCCAGGCGAGCAGCGCGGCGAGCACGAGGTAGGTCCACGGGGTGGCGACGCGGACCTGGGTCACCAGGCGCAGCAGGCCGCCCACCGACTGGTCCGGCACATTCGCGGCGATCTCCGGCTGCTGCAGGAGTTCCCTCACCTGCGACTGCCCGGACGGCAGTGCCAGGAACCCGAGAACGACCACGGCAACCAGCAGGAGCGGGACCAGCAGCGTCCACGCCAGTGCGAACAGCGAGTTGCGGGCGGCCGCGCGGCGCCTGCCTCCCGGCTGAGCAGCACCAGGAACACCACCGCGATCACCAGGAACGGACCGAACATGACGAAGAACTGGCTGAACCGGCTTGGGAAGAGCAGGTTCGGCAGGATGCCGCCCAGCTGCGACTGGAAGCCGACGTAGAAGGGCGTGTAGAGGATGTAGCCGAAAGCGGCCAGGACGGCGAACGTAAAGATCGCGCCGCCAATCGCACGCGAGTTCAGCCCGCCCGCGAGGGCCAGCCCGCCGCCGAAGGCCAGCGCCGCCAGCCCAACGTAGATCGGGAAGTCCCAGGTGTTGAGGAACGCCAGGCCGCCGAACACCACCGCGTACAGCAGGATGCCGCCCCAGGAGAGCCCGGTCGCGTGCGCCAGGCTGCCGGCCCATCCCCCGACCTCGCTCCAGAAGCCCTCGGCCTTCGTGCGGCTCGCCCTGGCTGAGAGCGCGCCGACCAGCAGGTTAAGGCAGAACAGGATCGCCAGCAGCACGAACGGCAGCGCCAGGACGTGCGGGTGCAGGTCGCCCAGGAGGAAGCTGAAGAACGGGAACTCGTCGATGACCTCGACCGTGCCGCGCTGGCCGTTGACCGGCAGCGTCAGGTCGTGGATCGACGCGGGAGGCCCGCCACCACCACCAGAAGCCGCCGGTCCAGTCACCCGTGGGCGGGGCATTGGTCAGATCCTTGATGTTGATCCACTTGATGAAGCTGACGGCAGCAGGCCCCGCTGGTAGCCGGTGTCGATCAGCCCTTCGAGGTTCGCCATGAAGCCGAGCATGAGCGCGCCGAGCAGGCCCCAGCCGATGGGCGCGCGGCTCTCCGCTTCGGGCGCATCCTTCGACTCCGCACCTTCCTGCGGGAAGCCACTCCGCTCAGGACGCTCCCGAAGCGGACGCGGCAAGAGCGACGAGGGTGTAGACGATGCCGAACGCGGAGGTCATCACCAGCGCGTACCACATGGCCACGCCGAGGTTGAAGCCGATCTCGGGCAGGACGCCGGTCAGCCGGATCAGTGCGGCCAGCATCACGTAGCCGAAATAGTAGTAGCTGATGCCGTAGCCCGAGAGCCAGGGGTCCTGGGGCGGCAGAAGCGGGCTGCTGAGCACGCCGTTGATGAAGGCGAACTCCATCGGCTTCTCGGTGCCCGCGATGTCGGGATTGTAAGCCCGGAAGGCCGACCAGGCGACGAAGACCAGCAGGAAGAGCGCTTCGGTGGCGAGCACCAGGCCCCGGTGCGGCCCAGCCAGGCGAAGAGCGGCCGCCGCCCGTTCTCGTCGCGGCGGAGCCCCGGCCGGCCTGCCCAGGCCGACAGGGCGCCCAACAGCACGAGCGCGACGAGCACCCCGCCCAGCGTATTCGGCAGCAGGCGAAAGCTCGCGCCGAGCCACAGCACGTAAGAGACCAGCAGCAGCCCCAGCACCTTGGCAAAGGGGTAACCGCGGCCCGGCAGGCGCGCAAACAGGCGCCACGTCAGCGGCAGCGCGAGAAGGCCGATGAGCTGGAGGGCCAGCCACCACAGGATCACAGGCACCATAAGTGCTTCCGACAAGAACTGCTCAAACCACGAACGAAAGAGCGAGAATAAGCGAGACTAACCATGATCAATGGGAGATTGTAGCACGAGGGCTAAAGCCGGACCAAAAAACCGGGGAGTTTGCGACGACCGGCACAGGAGCGGGCGCCGGAGTCGGCCGGGCGCCCGATGCAACGTGCGGGCCGAGCGCCAGCGTCCCGGCAAGGTGGACGAGGCCGGCCGGCTCTGTCTCGCGAGCGGAAACGGTCGTCGGCGTCAGGGTCGTGGTGAGCGTCGGCGTCAGGGTGACCGGCGCCCGGCTGATGTCCCGTGACCACATGAGGACGGACAGCGCGACGAGCAGGAGCATAATCGCGGCCGCAGAAGCCAGGGCCGGCGTCAACACGAACCGGTGGGCGGCGTGCGTGGCGCCTGCGGACTGCCGGTCGCGAAGCACGACCTGGAGCGGCTGCGCCAGCCGGACAGGCAGAGCTGGTTGGTCCAGTCCGCGCACAAGTGAGTCTGTCTTCTCATAGCCGACCAGGCGCGCGGCACAGTGCGCGCAAGAGGCGACGTGCGCGTCGGCCGCCGCGCGTTCCCCGGGCGACGCATCCCGGTAGGCTGCCAGTATCCGCTCGAACTCTTCGTGACCCCTCATTCGTTCTCACCCTGTCGATAGGCCCGGAGGAACATCTCCTTGGCCCGATAGACCCGTGTCTTCACCGCCCCTTCGCTGATGCCCAGCACCTCGGCGATCTCTGCGACGTGAAAGCCGTGGTAGCTGAACAGCAGGAGCGGCGCCCGGTAGTCCTCGCCGAGGGCGGCGAGCGCCCGCTCGATCGCGTCGCGCTGCCCCACCTGGCCCGGCTCGCCCTCGCCCTGCGCCCGGAAGTTCTCGACCGCCTCCCAGGGCAGCCACCGAAACCGCCGGTTACGCTTGAGGGCCGTCAAACACGTATTAGTCGCTATGCGAAAAATCCATGCCCGCTCGTTTTCGATCTCGCCGAGCCGCTCGCGCGCCTGGTAGACCTTGAGGAACGTCTCCTGGGTCAGTTCCTCGGCCAGATGAGCGTCGCGCGCCATGCGAACGAGGTAAGCGTACACCGCGGCGCGGTGCTGCTCGAACAACTCGGCGACCCGCCGTGCCTGCTCACCATCCGGCGCTGCTGCTGGCATTTGGCTTCACATACTCTATGACTGACGAGGCGGGCGAAAGGTCACAAGCAGTCGTTGGATTTGGCGCCACTCACCGGTCACCTCGTAGATCGTGACGCCCGGGTTGCGGTGTAGCGATCCGCAGCTCGCCTGCCTCCGCCATCACGTCGAACTTGCGCAGCGCGGCGGGAGAGAACAAGCAGGCGCTCCAGCTGCCCGACGTAGATGTAGCCGACGCTGCAACTCGTCCATCAGCCGCCGGGCGTCGGGCGATGTCGGTTGTCCCGAAGAACGCCTTCGCCTTCCTCGCTCTGGCCGGGCCACCTGGTCGCCCGGGCGCTGCTCGTATTGGTGCTGGCCCACGAAGGTCGGCAGCCGGTCATACTGGCTACACGCAGCCCGCCGGCCCGGTAGTAATCGTACGCCACCTGCTCGCCGCCGACGGTGTACGTCCCGGCGGGCGCCTCCGCGACCACCGGCGTGCCCTTGACGTTCGCCAGCATCCACTTGATGCCTCGTAGTCGCTCGCCAGGCGTGATCTGGTTCTGACCGTTCGGCCAGGCGTACTGCCCCACCGTCATGTACGCCATGCCGTCGAGCGTGCCGATGGGCGGCCGGGCGCCCGGGAACCGGTCCAGGACGCGCGCAGCGCACGCCGGCGAAGAGGAAAACCAGGCTGCCGGCCAGCAGCAGCGCCGGCGAACACCTCCACGGCGCGCCGAGCCACAACGACGCGCGCTCGGTCAGCGACCAGAGCCGGGCGAGCATGTACCCGCCGGCGAGGCCGAGGAACAGCCAGGCCGGCACGGAGAACTTGAAGAGCGTGTTCATCCGGTACCAGTCGCCGCCCTCGAGGAAGTCGCGCAGGTAGACGACCTCGATGCCCGCGATCACGCCCAGGCCGAGCACGAGCAGCAGGCCCACGAAGACCGGTCCGGCGTGCGCGTGCCGGTCCACGATGAGGGGCAGCGCGAGCAGGAGCGGGCAGCGCGGCGAGGCTGACCGTGGGGCGGCCGGCCGCGGCCAGGATCGCCAACACCGCGACGACGACGAGCAGGCCGAACAGCCACGCGCGTCCGCCCGGCTGACCGCCGCGCCGGACGCCTGCGTCAGGCACGCGAGTCTGGCGCGCGCACCTCGGAGGCCACCCGCCGGGCGAGCAGCTCGACCACCGTGTAGCTCAGCGCGAGGAACAGGAAGAAGCCCCAGATCTGCAGCCAGGGTTGGAGCGGCGAGGGATCTTTGACCAGGCCGAGGAAGCGGCCACCACGCCCCCGTCGCCGCCGCCGACCTGCGCCCGGTAATGTTGGTAGAACGGCAGGTACAGCGCGACCGCCAGCGCCACCACGCCAAGCGCGGTCAGGGCGGCGCCGAGCAGGGGCGCCAGCCGGTCGCGCAGCGGCAGGCGGCCGGCGCCATGCCGCGATCAGCAGGACGCCCGTGACCAGCAGCGCGTAGGTGGGCAAATCCCAGGTGTTGATCGCGCCCAGCGCGCCGAGGCTGAGGCCGAGCGCGAGCAGGTTGGCGAGCCAGAGCGCGAGGCCGGGCCGGGTCGGTGCGGAGCCAGTTGAGCGCGAGCCCGACGACCAGCATCCCGAACGGCATGGAGATCAGGTGCGGATGGAGGTCGGCGAACGTAAACGTCCACAGCGGGAACTCGTTGATCGTGAAGGGGATGACGCGGCTGGCAGCCCAATAGTCGAACGGCGGCAGCGAGCCGCCCTTCATCACCTCGGCGAGCGCATTGAACGACCAGTCCAGCCCGGTCAGGTTGCCGAGCAAGAGGGTCAGGACCACCGCCAGGAAACCCGCGACCGCTGGCCGCACGCCCCTGGGAGCGGGCGCAACCTCCCCGGGGCCGAGCGAAGCCGCCTGCCTGCGCCATGCGATGCTGTAGCCGACGCTGAACACGCCGATGGCAGTCGAGCGCGTACAGTGAAGGCACGGCGAGGTTGAACGCCACCTCGGCGAAGATGCCGGTCAGGCGGATGGGCAGGCCGACCAGGTACAGCCCGAAGTAATAGTAGTTGATCGTGCCGCCGGCGAAATACGGGTCATACGGCGGGAAGACCGGGCTGCGCAGCGTGGCGTTCAGGAAGGCGAAGTCCATGAACTTCTCGCCGCCGTTCCAGGGCTGCCACAGGTCGGGATTGAGCAGGCGGATGACCACGAAGAACAGGAACGCCAGCGCGAACAGGGCCTCCTGGCCGAGGATGAGGCGCTTTCGCTCGCGCCAGAACGCGGCCAACTCGGTGCGCCGGCTGGCCCAGCCGATCCGGCCGAGGACGACGAGGACCAGCAGGATCAGCAGCAGCGGCCCGAGCGCGTTCCGCCACAGGCCGAGGCTGACCCCCATCCAGTGGATCCAGCCGAGCAGCAGCCACCCAAAAACGCGCGAAATTCCATGACCGCGGTCGGCCAAACCGCGCGTTAGTGGAAACAGCAGTGGCCACGCAAACCACCCGAAGATGGTGAGGACGAACCACCACAGCAGCACGGCCAGGAGCGGCGAGCCGCTGGCGACGGGATTCCAGCGGTAATCGGTCACGTCGGGCAGGGTGTTGACCGGGCGGTCGAGCATCAGGGGCTCGGGCGGCTGAGGCGCCTGGCGCAGCAGGCTGGCGTGGCCCGGCGCCTTGCCGCGACCCGGGCCGGCCTGCGAGCGGCTGGTGTGCGCCCTGGGGCGGCAGATACCGCCGCAGCCGCAGCGCCAGCTCGTCGCCGCTCAGCCGGCCGGTGTTCCGGAAGATGAACGCGTGCGGGTGGTCGTAGACGCTCAAGCTTTCGTCCGCATGGTCGTCGCGGATGACCCAGCCGCCGAGCCGGGGATAGGCGGAGAAGTCCGCCACCATCTCGTAACCCAGCTCGCCCGAGAACAGCTGCCCGTAATACTTGCTGGTCATCGGATAGCGGCCGGCGAGGCGGGCCACGGGCGCGTAGATGCGGTTGCTGGCGATGGCGAGGTAGTCAGCGCCGGCGAGGTCCTCCGCCAGCTTCTCCACCTTGTCGTTGCTGTCGTCGGCCCAGACCGGGCAGCTCCGCCCGCTCGTACTGCCGGAGCGGCGGCCGGTCCGTGAGCTCGTCCATCGTCAGGGGCAGCGCGTCGTCCCACTCCTCGCTCAGGATCCGCGAGCCTTCGGGGACGTTCAGGTAGATCCACTTCGACGCCTGGACCCACGGATGTTCCTGGCGATAAACGTTGGTGAACGCGATCGACCACAGGACCGTGACCGCGGCTGCGACCACCGCTGCGGCGATCCAGGCGATGCGACCCGCGCGGCCCCAGCGCTGAACCATCCAGTGCCAGGCAGCGACCGCGGCTGCGGCCCCGAAGACGAGCAGGAACGGCAGGAGCGGCGCCATGTAGCGCAGGAACTTGGTGTGGAACGCGCCGGTGACGACGAAGTAGGGGAACGCCCACGCCAGGGCAACCGTAATGGCCGCACTGGCCCGGCCCAGGCCGAACCGCACGAGCGCCCAGACGAGCCCGGCCCAGGCAACGATGCCCGCGGGCCACCCGATGCCCCACTGGCTGACCTGCTGGACGAAGTACCAGTACGGGATCGTGCCGATGTACTGGCGGGTGTAGGGCGCGTCCATCACCCCGCTGACCATCTGGTTCTGCGCGACGATCTGGGCGACGTACTGGTTGAACTCGAGGATCGCGAACGGGTTCGTGACCACGAACGTCAGGCCGGCGATCAGCGCGACGGGGACCGGCGCGGCGCAGGACGGCGAGGGCCTTCTGCGCGACGCGTGCCGTGGGGCAGGCGGAACAGGGTGGCGGCCAGCAGCGGCAGCGCGAGCATCACCGCGCTGAACTTGGAGCCAACGGCCAGGCCCGCCGTGACGCCTGCCAGCACCCACGTCCAGCGCCCGCCCTGCTCCGCGTAGCGGGCGGCCAGGGCGACGGTCGCGACGACGAAGAAGGTGAGCAGCGCGTCGACCGCCGCGAAGTGGCTGAGCTGGATGGGCAGGACCGCGAACGCATAGAAGCCCGCGGCCAGAAACGCCACGGCCCTGGACGCGGAAGGTGCGGAGAAGGTTCCCCGGCCCACCCGCAAGCCCAGCGCCCACACGAGGAGCAGCGTGCCGAGGTCCGCGAGCGCGGAGAGCGCGCGGCCGACCAGTGTCAGGTAGTTGTACTCGGCCAGGTGGCGGCCGATGGTGTTGACCGGCTGCATCCAGGCGGGGAAGGCGAACGTGGTGCTGGCCGAACCACTCGCCTACCGCGGCGCGCCAGGTGCGCGGTCCCGACGAGCAGGTACAGCGGGAAGTGCCCGTAGGCGAAGTTGCGCGGCTCGCCGGCGTTCTCGGCGTCGCCGGGCGGCCAGCGCAGGGGGTTCAAGGGCGAGCGGGCGGGGTCAAGCGCCGCGCCCAGCTGGGCGAAGAAGCCGCCGGGAACGTCCGACGGCCACTTCATCGTGTCGGCAACCCAGACGATGAAGCGCTCGTCGGGGTGGACGTGCTGGAACTGGTCCCAGTTGATGTCGGTGAAGCGCAGGACCGCGCCCGCGACGAGCAAAGCCGCGAGCAGGACTCCCAGGAGGACCCTGCTCGCGGTGATGCGCGCCGGCCGGCGTTCGGCCAAGTGCATAGAAGCCCTCAGCCTTACTGCCTGGCCGGCGAATTGGCTGGCCCGGGCGAGACGAAGGTCATGGATTCGAGGTCTGACGGCTCGCCGAAGAGCGGCTTGAGGAAGTACGCGTAGGACTCCACCCGGCCGCGATCCTTGGCGACGATCTCGTAGATCGTGACCGCGCCGCCCTGGTAGACCTGCCGCAGGTAACCCTCCCGCTCCAGCTCGGGGAACTTCGCCAGGCCCTCGGGCGCATAGTAGGCCCGCTCCTCCTGCCCGACGATCACGTACCGGACGCCGTAACGGTCGAGCAGCGTCTTGGCGCGCGACAGGTCGAGGCGTGTTGTAGATCTCGGCGACCTGCGACGCGCGGCGCTCCACCTCGGTGTTCGGGACGACAGAGCGCTGCTGGCGCTCGTGCCAGTCCCAGCCCTGGACGGTGGGAAGGCCCGTGTAGACGCTGAAGCGGCTGCCCCAGCGGTACTCGGGAATCTGCGCCTCCAGGATCGTAGGCGAACCCTGCACGTTCTGCATCAGCCAGAGCATCGCCGCCTTGTCGTCCGCGAGCACCAGGTCCTGGCCGTTGTCGAAGTACTGCGCCTTGTCCATGTAGGCCATGCCGTCAAGCCCGCGGGGCGAGGCCTCGGCCGAGAACCGGTCGCGAATCTTGGCGCGGGCCGCGAAAGGCGGATAGAGCATCGTGCCGACGAACAGCACGCCGACGACGGCCCACGCCAGCTTCGCGTAGTTGGACCGGCGCTCGCCCGCGATGTTGGCGAAGCCGCGCGAGGCCGTACGCCAGCGAGACGCCGAACAAGGTCCACGCCTGCAGGTAGAACTTGAAGACCGTGTTCATGCGGCCGATGTCGTCCTTCTGCCGCAGCACCTCGACCCCCATCGTGATCGCCAAGCGCGAGCGCGAGGAGCAGCAGCGCGGTGCGGCGGGCGGGCGGCAGCTCGCGGCCGAAGGCGAGGATGGCGGCCAGGAACGCGAGCGGCAGCGCCACGAGCCAGACCTGCACGCCGAGGATCCAGCCGGCCGCGATGAAGAGGAAGCCTGCCACCACGATGAACGGCAGCGCGTCGTCGAGCCAGGCAGGCAGCCGGCGCTCGCGGCGCTGGCTGACGAACTCGGCGGCCAGGTAGGCGACGGCCAGGGCGATGAAGAAGCCCCAGTGCGTGAGGTAATCGGGGATGAGGGTCTTCGCGTCCTTGTACTGCTCGAGCCCGGCGTAGGCGGTCGCGTACTTGCTCGTGAAGGGATAGAAGGCGACCGCGCCGACCGCGAACAGGACGACGAACCGCCAGACGACCGAGACGACCGTCCGCAAGCCGAAGGCAAGCCACTCCTGGATGCCATCGGGCCGGGCGGCGGCAAGCACGGGGCCGCGCCGGGTGATCTCGAGCACGACCAGCCCGACCAGGCCGGCCAGCGCGTAGGTCGGGAAGTCCCAGGTATTGGTCGCGCGCAGGGCGCCGACCACGAAGCCGAGCAGGACGATGACCGCCAGCTCGGGCAAGGAGATGCGCCAGGGCGACGGTTCCACCGCGGCGGCCGTCTCCGATCGGCGGGGCATGTGCTGGGCGAGCGAGACGACCGCGGCCAGCGCCAGCAGCGTGAGCGGCAGCGCGATCATGTGCGCGTGCAGGTCAGCGTAGGTGAACGTGAAGAACGGGAACTCGTTGATCGTGTCGGGGATGACGCGCGACGCGTTCCAGAACCACCAGTCGTTGGGGAAGTCGAGCGTGCCTGGTCGTTCAGGACGTTCACCAGGCCGCCGGCCGCTGACGACCAGTTTGGGCAGCCCGACGCCGCTCGGGAAGCGAACCCGAAGCCGCGCTGGCTGAGCTGGTCGATCAGCAGCTTCAGCGTTGCCCAGGTTGCCGATGATCGTAACGAAGAACAGGCCCGCGAGACCGGCGAGCAGCGAGCCCGTGCGCATGCCCGAGTACCGGCCGCTCGTCGCCGGGCAGCTGCGTGCCCCGGTCGCCCTCGGCCAGGGCGAACGCGACCGAGAACGCGCCGACGCCGGTGAGGGCGAAGAGCGTGGGCACGGCCAGGTTGTACGCGACCCACGGCACGATCCCGGTCAGCTTGACCAGCGTGCCGACGATCACCCAGCCGAAGTAGTAGTAATTCATGTACCCGCCCGCGTGCCACGGATCGTACGGCGGGAACACGGTCGAGCGGATGACCGCGTTGAGGAAGGCGAACTCCATCGGCTTCTCGCCCCCGCGTGCCGGGTGCCACAGGTCGGGGTTGCCGATGCGGATCAGCAGGAACAGCAGGAACAAAATGAGGAAGACGGCTTCCTCGGTCAGAAGCAGGCCCTTACGCTCTGCCACGAACTCCCGGATTGCCCCCCGGCGGCGCCAGCCGACGAGCGGCCGCGAAACCGAACATCAGGCCGAGGCACAGCGCGATCCAGGGCCGCGTGTAGGCGGTCAGCTTGAGCGCGGGCGCGAACCACGCCAGCCAGGCCAGCAGGAGCATGCCCAGCGTCTTGGAGACGCCGTAGCCCCGGTCGGGGAGCCGGCGCAGCACGACGAACGTGATCGGGAAGGCGGCGAGGCCGAGCAGGATGACCAGGACGAGCCAGACGAGCGCGGACACCACGGGCGACCGGTTGACGAGCGCGTCCAGGTTGAAGATGTGACGACCACGTGCCGCCCAACCTGCTGGGTGACGTACTCTTTGGCGGTCAGCAGCAGCGCGGTCGGCGCCTCGGTCACCTGCTTCGGCCACATCTGGATCGTGTTCTCCAGGTCGATCTGGTCGAAGTAGCTCCGCACCAGCGCCTCGCTGTACGCGGGCGTCTTGCGGTAAATCCGCACCTCGGGATGGTCGTAGACGCTGAACGCTTCTTCCGCGCCGGTGTCGTCGAATGGGGATGCCGAAGATGGTCGGGAACGACGTGAAGCGGCCGGCGAGCTCGAAGCCCAGCTTGCCGTCGAACAGGAGATCGTAGTACTCCTTCGTCATCGGGAAGCGCATGGGCAGCCGCGGGATGGAGCCCCACAGGCGGTTCGAGCTGAGCACGAGGATGTCCGCGTCGTTCAGCCAACCGATCAGTTGCTCCCGCTTCTCCGGCGTGTCCTCGGCATAGTTCTCGACCTGCCCATCGCGGCCTCCCGTCGGCCTTGCGCAGGCCATAGTACTCGCCGCCCGGCTTGAAGCTCAGATTGCCGTCGATGGAGAACGGGAGCGGGTCGTCCCAATGCTCGTTCCCGATGACGCTGCCCTCGGGGACGTTGGCATAGATCCACTTGGAAGCATGATGCGGGTGAGCGGCCGGCGGTAGATCGCCAGGAAGCCCCAGCCCCACAGCATGGTCGTGACGACCACCAGCGTCATCAGCCCGTACGCGACCGGCACGGTCCAGACTCGCGACGCGACGGATTTAGCCCGCAACGCCATGCGTGTGGCGGCGGAAGGTTCGTCCGTAGGGGCGGGCACGAGACCCGCTCCTACGGACGACTGGAATCGCGCTGGGCCTGGTCCACCAGCCACCAGAGCAGCCATGCGCCCAGCATGATGAGCATCGGGTAGATGGGCAGGTAGTACCGCATGGTGTACGAAAACTGCATGCTGTGGTAGACGAACATGCCGCCCACCCAGGCGACCGGCAGGAGGTGCGCCTTCACGGCGGCCGGGTTCGGCCTCACAGTGAGGCCCCGGACGATCTGGAACGCGGCGAGCGCCCAGCCGGCCCACGCGGTCACGCCCAGGAATACGCCCATGCCCCAGATCACCATGTTGGTCCACGGGAAGACGAACGGCGGTGCGGTTCGCCCATTGGTGCATCGGCGGCTGGTCCGCGTCGCCCTTGATGATGAAGTTGATGGTCCGCATGCTGTTGCGGAAGCCCTCGGACAGGGAGAAGCTCGCGCAGGCTGTTGCCCCCGAAAGAGTACGGCTGCAACATGCGGAAAGTGATGGCGGCGAGCGCGACCATGAGGACGAGG
This sequence comes from uncultured Chloroflexia bacterium, assembly GCA_963800615.1. GTDB lineage: Bacteria > Chloroflexota > Anaerolineae > CG2-30-64-16 > CG2-30-64-16 > JALOOB01. The sequence continues at coordinate 41,641 of CAWDBO010000001.1, read as the reverse complement.
CGGAACAGGGTCGCCTGGACCATGTTGCTCGTCCAGGCCGCGGCCAGCCGCTTGTCGCCGGCCGACTGCGCCCTGGACAGCTCGTCCCAGGCCCGGATGCCCGCGGCGAGCAGCGCGATGCCCACCATCGGCGCGAGGTTGATGCGGCAGGCCAGGGCCGCGCCGAGGCTGAGGCCCAGCGCGACGTACGCGCCCCACCCGCTGCGCCGGTCAGGGTCCGCGCCCTGCGCCACCCGGACGCAGAAGTAGAAGGCGAGCGCGGCGAAGAAGGTGCCGAACGTGTCGACGGTGTAGAAATGCGACTGCTGCAGCGGGAGCACGGCAAACGTGTAGAGCGCGGCGGCGAGCAGCCCGACGCGGACGCTGTACAGCCGCCGGCCGATCAGGTAGAGGACCCAGACGACGCCGAGGTCGAACAGGCCCGACATGAAGCGGCCGACGAGATGGACGCCGTCGTAGCCCGGTCAGGTTGATCAGCCATGCCCGTCCCGGTGCGTCCAGACCTGGGCGAAGTCGTTGATCTTCTGCAGCGAACTCCGCGACGACGCGAACGATGAAGAGCGGCAGCGTGCCGTAGACGAAGAAGTCGTAGCCGATGTTGTACGGGTTCATCGGCGACTGCGAGCTGTCGAAGAACTGGCGCGAGCGAAGTCGGCAGCTTCATCGCGGCCGTGACCATCGTCAGGAAGCGCTCGTCGGGATGGATGTGGGTGAACTGGTCCCAGTTCAGGTTCGTCAGGCGCAGCAACGCGGCCGCGACCAGCAGCCCGGCAAGGATCCAGCGCGGGCGCGGCGTCGGTCTTGAGCCAGGCCTGCAGCCTGGCCGACAATTCGCGCGTCACGCCGGCAGCAGTGCGCGTCGTTCCCGTCATAGCTTGCGACATCCCCATTACTCCAGTTGACCGTTCGGGTCAGCCTGCTCCATCGACAGCAGGCGGTTCATCCGACCGGGTAGAATCCTTTACTTGGCGCGGGCCCGTATCCTTCACAGACCAAAGGTACGCAGCCCACACGATCCCCACCAGGAACAGCAGGCCGCCGGCCAGCACGTCGTAAGGCCGGTACTTCAGCGACACCGTGTGCGCGCCAGGACGCAGAGGGAGGGCGATGAAAGGCTGCCCGTACAACGGGACAGCCTGTCCGTCGACCCGGGCTTGCCAGCCGGGCCAGACATTCTCTGCCACGGTCAACATCCCCGCAGCCGCTGCTTCGCATGAAACCGTGATGTCGCCGCCGCCGCCGTGCGCCTGGCAGGCGAACCGGCGCCCATCGGCCCCTGAGACGACCGCGTACTCCCGGCCGGGCCCCGACGCATACACGTTGAGTCCCCCCGCAACCCCCGCCGCGGTCATACCGGGCGGCGGATTGCCGCGGGAGAGCGTTCGGACGGGGAGGGGCGGCTCGCGATTGGCCCACGACCAACCCTGCGTCCCGGTGCTCACCTTCAGGTCACGCGCCGCCGCGGCTTCCATCCAGAACTGTTCCCCGTAAGGCGTGTCCACCCACTGCAGATCGGGCGTCTTGAGGGCGTCGAGGGCTTCGCCCACCCCGTGAATTACCGGCGCGCTGTAGATGTACGCCCGGCCGAAAGAATACGTTTCGGCCAATGCCAACACGAGCGGGATAACGAGCAACACCTGGGTGTTCAGCTCGAGGAAGGACGCGGGCTTATCCTGCATGCCGGACACGCCCAGGCTGAACCGCGGCCAGGACAACAGGAGCAGCCGGGCGACGCCGATGCCCGCCAGCGCCAGGATCGGCGGGACCGCCAGCCCGATGAACAGCGGTGTGAACCGGACGCCCATAATGAAGTTCTGCAGTGCGAGGCTTGAGAAAGTGCGCGCAAGCCAGGCGAACGGTGACGCGGTCGCCAGCCACAGCGCGCCCAGGGCCGTCGCGCCCAGAAAAAGCCCGTGCCGAGCGCTGCCCGTCACGCGGCGGCTCCCCAAGCCCCATATCGCAAGGACGAGCGGGATCCAGCCGATGAAGTGAGCATAGATCGCCGGGAACGGCATCTTGCCGAGTATCTCGGTGCGATAGAAGGCGGCATCGTCGACGAGCAGGTTGAGCAGGGTGAACTTGAGCGGCTGTGCGGTGGTAAACTGCCCGTCGATGCCTTTGGCAAGCTCGGGCAGAAAGTGCAGGACGGGAACGACGAGCGGGGCGGCCAGCAGGAGCCCCAGCACCGCGGCAACAAGCAGGCGGCGCACGACCACGGCCGCCGGCGCCGGCCCGCCGACGATGAGGATGGCGAGCAGGGGCAGGAGCAACACGAAGCCGATCTGGACGTAACCCTGGCCCGCGACGATCGCCAGCGCGAACGCCACGCCGAGCAGCACCGCGCTGCGCCGGCTCCGCGCTCGACGAACGCGACTGAGGCGGCGAGCGCCAGGCTGCAGGAAGCGAGCGCCAGCACGAGACCCGGCACGCCGCCGTCCATGCGGCCGGCCAGGTGGCCGCCCGCCACTGCCATCAGCGCGGTCCACAGGCCGACCGGGCGGGGCAGGCGCAGCGTGCGCCCCAGCCACCATTGAGCCAGCCCGGCAGTAAAGAACGCCAGCAGCAACGTCACCTTGCCGCCGTTGATTACGCCGAACAGCAGCGTCGGCACGCTCACGAGGGGATGGAGCAGGCTCGTCTGCACATCGGCCAGGGCGGGGTATCCGCCGCGCACGCTGCCGTTCCAGAGCGCGCACAGTCCGCACGCCTGGACGCGCGTCCAGAAATGGTTCGTGCTGAGGTGGAAAAGATACTCGCGGCCGGCGGGCACGATCGCTGTGTCGAAGTTGAGGTAGGGCCGCGTAACCACCACTGCCCACACCAGGATGGCCGCGATCTCCGCTGCGGTCAGCCAGTGCTCGCGCACGTACCGCATCGCGCGATCGGAAGCGGCGCGGCGGCCGCGCTGCCCCACCAGGCTCGGCAGTTGTCAATTCGATGCTTGTCGCAAGGAGATGCTTCGACATCAGGCTGTCTTATTAGCCTCGCGCCGGCGCGGCAGGTCGCGGAGAGCCTGCCTCAAACGGCGTCCCGCTCGCTTCACCCATCCCTGCGCTTCCAGGCGCTCTTTTCCCGGAACAGGGCCTCGTACTGGTCCACGGTGTTCGTGATCTCGAACATGCGCATGATCTCGCCCTTGGGGCGGATATAGCGCCCGCGGTCCTGGCAGCACCTTGACGATGCCCTCGGCGAGGCCGTGCGCGTCGGCGATGGGCACGATCTCGCCCATGCCCGTCATGGTGACCGGCTGGCGCACGCCTGGCAAGTTGGTCGCGACGACCGGCGTGCCGCACATGAACGCCTCCACCTGGACGAGACCGAACGATTCCGTGTTGTTGATCGAGGCCACGGTGATGACGTCGCACAGCGCGAAGAAGTTCGCCATCTGCGCGGGGTCGAGCGTGCCCAGGAAGGTCAGGTAGTCGCTGTACTGCCGGATCAGCGGCTGCAGGTCGTCCAAGATCGTCTCGCCGATGACGTCCTTCTTGCCGTATGGCCCGGCGAAGACGACGCGCAGGCACGGGACCTCTTTCAGGATCTGCGGGATCGCGTTGATGAGGTAGCCCGCGCCCTTCTCGTAGGCGAAGCGCGCCGCAAAGCCGACCACCTTGTCCCCATCGGCGAGCCCGATCCGCTGCCGCAGCGCGGCCACCCCCTCGGGCGTGGGATCGGGGATGATCACGGGCGGCAGGATGACGCGCACCTTGCCCTTCCTGCCTGCGGCCACCTGCGCCTGCTCGCGGGCAGTCTGCGGCTCGCGCCGCGCGCTGATTTCCGGGCCGGCGAAGCGCGAGAGGAACGGGCTGTGCCGCGCGAAGTCGGCGGTGTAAGCCACGATCGTATCGGCCAGCCGGCCCGCAAGCATGTTGTTCCAGAAGGTCACCCGGTCCACGATCTTCCCGTACCACAGCGGCGGCATCTCGAGGTCGCAGTGGTAGGTGAGGATCGGCTTGCGGCCCCGCAGCCGGGCGATCAGGACCGAAAGCGCGGCGTCGATCTGGGGCAGGTGGATGCTCACCACGTCGGCCCGGGCGGCCTCGCGCCACGCCGCGCTCCAAAAGCCGGGCATGAAGACGCCCTTGTTGAAGCGGAACAACACCGGCACGCGCACGACGCGCACGCCGTCGAGCATCTCTTCGAGCGGCAGGTGCTTCTCGTACTGAGAGGTCAGTACGGTCACTTCGTGCCCGCGGGCGGCGAGCGAGCGGGCCAGCCGCTCCACGTAGATCGTGAGGCCGCTGACGTGCGGCCGGTAGTATGTCAAGATGAAAAGGATCTTCACTCGAACAGGTCCCGGTTACGCTTCACCCATTCCATCAAGCGCGTTATGCCCTCGCGCACGCTCACCTGCGGCTCCCAGCCAAACACCTGCCGGGCCCTGCTCACGTCGGCGACGAAGACGGGCTGGTCGCCCGGCCGCCAATCCTTGAACGCGGCCGGCCGCACCTCGTGGCCCACCAGCTCGCTCAGCAGCGGCCCGAACTCGGCCCAAATGCTGAGAGTGTTTGCGGGCCCGCCGCCCAAGATTGAATACCTGACCATTGGTTATGTCAATTTTCTCGGTCGCCATCTGAAACGCGCGGACCAGGTCGTCCACGTGCAGCAGGTCGCGCACCTGCTTGCCGTTACCGTAGATCGTGATCGGCCGGCCCAGGACGGATGCGATGATGAACCAGGCTACCCACCCCTGGTCCTCGACGCCCATCTGCCGCTGCCCGTAGATGCACGACTGGCGGAAGACGACGCTGCGCAGGCCGTAGATGCGGGAATAGTCGTGAACGTACTGGTCGGCGCATCCCTTGCTGCACCCGTATGGGCTGTGGAAATCCAGCGGCCGGTCCTCCCCGACCCCGTCCGGGTAGTCGGGCAGGATGTAGCGCGTGGCCTGCTCGACCGCGACCGCGTCTTCCATGCCCCCGTAGACCTTGTTCGTCGACGAGTAAATGAAGACGGGGTTGTTGCCGGCGTGGCGGGCAGCCTCGAGCACGTTGAACGTGCCGAGCGCGTTGATCTCGAAGTCGGGCCGCGGGTCGGTGACCGACGTGGTCACCGCGGTCTGCGCGGCGAGGTGGTAGATCGCCTCCTGGCCCTCTGCGGCCCGCAGCATCGCGTCCGCGTCGCGGATGTCGGCCTGGATGAACCCGAAGCCCTCCGGGTGTTCTTGCCGCAGCCATGCCAGGTTCGCCGCGCTGCCGCGCCGCGAAAGGTTGTCCAGCAGCGTGACCTGGTGGCCGCCCTGGAGACATGCGTGGGCCAGGTTGCAGCCGATGAAACCGGCCCCGCCAGTGATCAGGATGCGCATCGTTCTCTCTTCCTACTCGTTCGGTACAGTCTCACTCTGGTTGACCGCGGCTCCGCGGTTGCGCCACTTGGCGAGCACCTGGCCGAGGGACGTGCCGTGCACCGCCAGCATGATCAGGCCCGCCAGGCTCAGGACGATGTAGTTCACCGCATGCCAGACGAGCGCAATGCTCATCGCGTTGGTCTGGGGCACGCCGAACGGCGCCAGCGACAGCACGACGAGCCCGTGGAAGACGCCGATGTAGCCGGGCGTCGACGGGACGACCATGCCGAGCGACGTGACGATGAGCGCGAAGATCATCCCGCTCATAGGGACGGTGGAGCCGACGGCCATGCGGATCGAGAACGTCTCGACGAGCACCGCGCCCCATGCCGCGAATGACAGGACAATCAGCGCGGGACCGCGGCGGCCGCGCAGCGCGGCGAAGCCGTCGATCAGGTGCTCGATCGAGGTGTATACGCCGGGCCGGTCGAGGAAACGGATGTGGCGCAGCACCGCGTGCGACCACCGCAGCACCCGCTCCTTCCAGTATGAAAGGACGACGATGACGACGGTGCCCAGGATCGCGCCGATGCCGAGAACCTGCGCGGAGCGCATCATCCACTCGGGCAGCTCGTGGAGGAATGGCAGCAGCAGCACGAGCATGGCAAGCAGCGACAGGAGATCGAGCAGGCGCTCGATGAGGATGGTCGAGAGGACCCGCGCCGCGCCGACGGGCTGATCGCTCGCCAGCAGCACCAGGCGGACTGCCTCCCCGACCCGGCCGGGCAGGACGTTGCTCGCCAGGTAGCCGGCGGACTCGGCAGTCAGCACAGCCTCGAAGGGGACGTGGTGCTCGGGGAGGAACATGATCTGCCAGCGCCACGACTTGATGAGCAGCATGCCCGTGATGCCCGCGATGGCCGGCAGGATCCAGATCCAGTTCGCGTCGCGGAGGGCGAGCAGCAGGGCGCGGAAATCGATCTGCCTCACGGCCAGCCACAGGAACACGAGGCTGATGCCGATTTCCAGACACGCGCTGAAGCAACCGCGCGCGACCTGCGCGGCGCGGCGGCCGGCAGCGTCTCTTCCTTTGTACCCAAAAGGTGTCCTCCGAGTCTAAAACGACACGGAATTATAGCACCGGCGAACGCTCGGGCCAAAGACAGTGGGTTTCACGCGCCGGAAGGCCGGAGACACGGCCGGTGGGCATGGGCGCGCCCGCCGGTGAAGCGCGAGCCCGAGCGCCCGTGTTTACCGCAGCTCTACTTCGCGCACGTGGATGTGATACCCCTCGCCGGGCGGCGGGCCGAGATACTCGACGTCCACCCTGGCGGTCTTGACCGGCAGATCACTCGGCGGCAGGCTGAGGGTCACGGTGGGATCCTGGGGCAGGTCGACGTACCGCTCCGACACGGTCGCTTGGGTATCATCCGTGTACGTCAGCGTAGCAGTCACACGGAAGTCGCTCATCGAGCCGGTGGTCACGACCAGGGTGGAGGCGGTCACCGGGTCAATGAAACGCAGCTCGATGACCAGCGGGTTGTCGCTCGCTCCGCGCATCAGTGTCTCGAACTTGCCGTCGAAGATGTCGCTGACCTGTCCGATATCGAGCAGGGAGTGCCGGACGCCGATCACCTGTCCTTGATACTCCGCCGTGCTGAATACCAGCTCGCTCTTGGGGCCGGCGGGCTGAACCGGGGCGGCCGCCGGCGCCTCGCCGGGAGCCGCCGCAACAGACCGGCCAACCAGGACCGGCGCGGCCCGAAAGATGGGGAGGTTGTCTGCGCCGGTGTACAGCTGGCTCGGGAGCCAATCCCGGCAGGCTTCGAGGTTCGGGGCCGGCAGATCCAGCGCGTCCGACCAGATCATGACCGCGGGCTGAGGGCCGAAGCGGAGCGAATCGCACAGCAGCGTGGCCGGCTTGTCGACGTACTCCAGCCGCTCGGGGTGCGCGATGCGGTACTGGATGCCCTTGGGCTCGGGCATGAGCAACCTCCGTCCCCTCTCCAGGAACCGGCGCAGCAGATCGGCCGACCAGAACCGGCGCGGCCCGAAAGATGGGGAGGTTGTCGGCGCCGGCGTACAGCTGGCTGGGAAGCCAATCGCGGCAGGCTTCGAGGTTCGGGGCGGGCAGATCCAGCGCGTCAGACCAGATCATGACCGCGGGCTGGGGGCCGAAGCGGAGGGAATCGCACAGCAGCGACGCCGGCTTGTCGACGTACTCCAGCCGCTCGGGGTGCGCGATGCGGTACTGAATGCCCTTGGGCTCGGGCATGCCACTCCGCCAGCAGCAGCCGGCGAGATAGACGTGCGTGTCGGAGGGCAGGGTGTCGATGTACTCGGCGATGAGGTGCGCGACCGGCGTGTTATGGGCGGGCAAGCCCTCGATGTAGAGATCGAAGTACCGGTTGAGATTCAGCACCGCCATCAGCAGCAGGACCAGGCCGGCGATGCCGAACGCGAAGAAACGGCTGCGCCGGGCGATGACCGTGAGCAGCCACCACAGCCCGCTGGCGACCAGGATGTAGACGAAGGGCGCCGCGCCGAGCGTGCGGGACGCGGACGGCACCTCTTCCGGGCGGGCGAGCACCAGGATCGATGGCGCCTGCAGCAGGACGAGCGGCAGGAACAGCACGGGGCTCCAGCGAATCCGGCCGGGCAGCAGCCAGAAGACGACCCCGCCGAGCAGCAGCAGCGAGCTGATCCGGTCGATATGAGGCAGGCCGCGCGGGTTGCTCCGGAAGCCTATGTCGCCCTGCGTGAAGAAGGCCAGCGCGGCATTCCGAACGTTCAAGGCGAGCACGCTCCACACGCTCTGGGTCACCTGCATCTTTGAGCCGATATAGCCGGTCAGGAAGCCCTGCAGGTTCTTCATGACGATCCCGACAAACGGCAGCGCACACACCAACGTCACGATGACGAACAGGCCCAGGTCAGGGAGGGCGGCCCTGAACGACCGCGCCGGCTGCCCCGCAACGGTCGGGCGCGTCAGCAGCAGGCACACGAGCACCACGAAGGTCACGCCGGGCAGGATGACCGACTGGGGATAGACGTATAAACCCAGCGCAGAGACGACCGCGCTTGCCACGAGGTCGCCCCGGCGCCCGCGCTGGATGTAGCGCACGACCAGCCATATCGACACGACGGCCAACAGGGGGACGAGGATCTGCGAGTTGCCCAGGCGGCTGAAGATCAACAGCCAGGAAGACACGCCGGCGATCGCGGTCGCGAGGACGGCGAACCAGTCGCCGAGCAGCCGGCGAGACAGGGCATACGTGCCGGCGAGCACGCCCAGGCTCACGATCACGGACGCCAGCTTGAAGCCGTAGTAGGTGGGACCGGTCAGCAGGATGAGCGGCGTGATCAGGTAATGGTAGAGGGGTCCGGCGCTGACGGTGACGTAGGTCGGCCAGTGGCCGGTCAGGATGTCGCGGACGTAGTCATAGACGATCGCAATATCGCCGTAGAGCTCGTTTTGCAGCCCATCGAGGTTGACCAGGCGCACGAAGAGGGCGACGGCGGTCGTGAAGGCCAGCGAGATGAAGAACCAGGCTTGCCTCGCAGGCAGCGACCAGAGGCTGCCCCGCTCTTCGAGTTGGGTGTGACGGCGGGCAGCGCCGCCTCCATATCCACGTGAGTCTGCGGTTGCACGGGAGCATCCATCGCAACACCTGGAGACGCGGAAGGGTGATGAAACGGGGGTTAGTCTACCCGCTCGCATCGCGGGTGTCAAACGGAGTTGGCTGCGCCCAGGTATTCCAAGTGTCGCCAGAGGAGGCGGCCCTGTGGACCCGCTCCGGCATCCTTCGACTCCGTGGCGCCGAAAAACTAACCGGCGCCACTCCGCTCAGGATGCCTGCGCTATCGCCTGCACTCGGAATTGCTGAGCTGCGCTCGGGCTCACCGCTTCTTCGGGAAGCTCGGCGGCGGGTAGTTGGGGAGGACCCAGGCGATCTTCGAGGCCACCGGGCGCGGCTCCAGGACGTACACGTCGACCCACCAGTGCCAACCCACGTAGTCGTCGTCGGAGTAGCCCAGGTCGATCCACTTGCCGCGCACGCCGCCACCCGTGTCTGCGGCCAGGCCCATGCCGTAACCGGGGATGTACAGCGGCGTGTGGTAGGGGATCACGCTGGGGTCGATCGCGACGAGGCCCTTGCGGAGCGGCATGCCGATGCGCGTCCGGCCGTACCAGGGCGCACTCCTCGGCGTGCCCGAGCGGGCGGGCGAGTAGGATGTGGCGTACATCCGGATCTTGCGCCAGTAGGTGAGCGTGCCCGACTCGGTGTCGATGGTGCGCGGGACGATCATCCGCCCGCGGGCGGTCACCCGGTTGACGGGCGCGGCTGCCTGCCACTCGTCGACCAAGCCCCGCTGAACCTCCTGGCCGTCCTCGTAGCGCACCTTCCAGCGCTTGCGCCACTCGCCGTTCTTGCCCTGCTGCGTCACCTTCGTGTGATCGAGCTCGAGCTTGTCGTCCCACCGGGTTTCGAGCTGGAACGGGATCGCGGTGCTGTCGACCAGCGTGACCTCGCTGACCCGGGTGACCTTGATCTGCATCTGGTCGACCAGCGCCTCGTGGAGCGCGGGCTTGACCTCGTCCATCCCCGCGACCACCACGCCGAGGTCCATGAGCGCCGCGCCGACCGTCTTGCCGCGGGTGCGGGTCTGGACCGTGCGGCCGTCGGCCGCGACGATGACGGGCTTGGACCGCTCGACGTGGACGCGCATGCCGGAGTTGACGCGCGCGCCCAGGCTCGGCTGCACCCGGTCGCCCAGGTAGAGGGTCACCTGCTCGCGGAGGAGGGCATCGCCGACCGTGGACGCCGTCGTGTAGAGGGTGTACGGGACGCTGCCGTCGTCGACGGTGATGGGCACGGCGCGGTGGATGGAGAGGTGGACCGGCGTGACCGGGGGCAGGTTCCACTTGCGGCCGAGCGGAAAGCCCGACTGCGGCGCGGGCCGCCGGACCGGGGGGAGCAGTGTGTCGAGCGGCACGACCGCGCCGTCGAGCAGCACCTCGTCCTGCGGCGAGACCGCGATGTGCGCGGCCGCCAGCATCGCGCCCACCGTCGTCTTGCGGGTGAAGACCTCGGTGAGCCGGCCGTCGCTGCTGACCAGGCCGGGACGCGCGCGCTCCACGGTGATGCGCAGGCCGTTGGTCAGGGGCGTGCCGGGCGCGGGGCTCAGGGCGTCCTCGGGGCGCAGCACCAGGCCGAGATCGGCGACGAGGCTCCCCACGTCGGCGCGGGCGCTGCGCACGACCTCCTCGCGGCCGTCGACCGACACGGTGATCGGCAGGCCGGTCAGCGAGCCCTGCTTGAACACCCACGCGCCGGCATACGCGACGCCGGCCAGCGCGAGCAGCCAGGCGATCAGGGTCAGCCAGGCGGCGGCCCGGAGGATTGCAGGGCGGGACCTCGGGTGCGTCTCACGGGGCAAAGCGTGGGGCGGCGTGACGATGGGAGGCGCGGCGGGCTCGTGGGGCAGCGGGAAGGCAGGCGACCGCAGCGCCAGGGCAACGGCCACGGCGGAGGGCGGTGCGGTATCGGGTTCGGAGCCAGGGTTACGGCCCTCTTGGGGTCGCTCGCTCATACTGCACTACACGGGGTCTGGTGACGGACGATGCTTGATGCCAGCAACCCGTGAGCAACGTCACGAAGCATGCCAAGAGCGCATGCTAGCATCAGGCAGGATGCCAATACTGACGGCATCCATTGCCCATCATAGCCCAGGAGCCGACAATGAGCAAGTTGCTGAACGAGGAGGAGATCGGCGCTGCGCTGGCGAACGCGGCCGGGTGGCAGCAGGCGGGGAAGGAGATCTACCGGACCTTCACGCTGCCGAGCTTCCCGGCGGCGATCATGTTTGCGGCGGCGGTCGGTCACCTGGCGGAACGGGCCGACCACCACCCGGACATCCTGATCCAATACAAGAAGGTAACGCTCAAGCTCTCGACGCACAGCGTCGGCGGGCTGACGGAGAAGGACTTCAGCCTCGCCCGCGAGGTGGACATGATCACCCGCGAGCCAGGGCCGTCGTCGCCGTGAGTGCGGGCGGGTGAGAGCAGAGTCACCACAAAGAACCAAAGAACCGAAGGCTCACAAAGGCTGCTAGACGCTCAGCCTTTGTGAACCTTTGTCTCTTTGGTTCTTTGTGGTTAATTCAAGCCTACCCCTGCGATGAGCGTTCCGCAGGACGCGCACTTGCCGTCGACGAGGCGGCGCTTGCCGAGGCTGTAGCCCGACCGCTCGATGACGAGCGCGCCGCAGCCGGGGCAGAAAGTGCTTTCGGCCTGGTTGCCGGGCAGGTTGCCCACATAGACGTAGTGCAGGCCGGCCTGCTTGCCGATCTCGTACGCCTTCTGCAGCACGTGCGTGGGGGTCGGGGGCGTGTCGGCCATTTCGTACTGGGGGAAGAAGCGGCTGATGTGCCAGGGCGTGTCCGGCCCGACCTCGTCCCGCAGGTACTCGGCCACCCAGCGCAGCTCCTCGTCCGTGTCGTTCAGGCCGGGGATGACGAGGGTGGTCACCTCCAGCCAGATGCCGTGCTGCCGCAGCAGCTTCAGGTTGGCGAGCACGGGCTTGAGCGCCGCGCCGGAAATGCGGCGGTAGAACTCGCCGCGGCCCGCCTTCAGGTCGACGTTGATCCCGTCGATGACGCCGTCCATCCGGTCGATCAGCTCGGGCGTCATGTAGCCGTTGCTGACGAACACGTTCTTCAGCCCGAGCGCCTGCGCCTCGGCCGCGCAGTCGAGCGCGTACTCGGCGAAGATGGTCGGCTCGGTGTAGGTGTAGGCGACGGACGCGCAGCCGTGCCGCTTCGCCGCCCTGGCGACGTCGGCCGGCTTGAGCGGGACGCCCATGATGCCCCCGCCCGCTTCGCGGGGCATCTGCGAGATCTCCCAGTTCTGGCAGAACGCGCAGCGGAAGTTACAGCCGGGCGTCGCGATGGAGAACGCCTTCGTGCCGGGCAGGAAATGGAACAGCGGCTTCTTCTCGATCGGGTCGACGTTCTGCGAGATCGTGCGGTCGTAGACCAGGGTGTAGAGACGGCCGTCGACGTTCTCGCGCACGCAGCACGCGCCGAGCTTGCCGGGCGGGATCACGCAACGATGGGAGCACAGGTTGCAGCGGACCGCGCGTGATCGTCGCGCTCGCAGCGGCTCCCATAGAATGGCTTCGTGACGCATATGGCTCCTTAGCACCCCATTATACCATCGTTATGCAAATTGCTCGCGGCCCTACCGGGCGGAAAGCTCGAGGCACGTCCCCGGTTTCGTGGTCCTCACTTACAGATTCCCTTGCCCGATGACGATAGGATTGTCCACACCAATAAGTACGAGATGGATCGAGTGGAGGAGTGAGTAAGATGGGGGAAGCGCTGATTGCCCTGGTCACGCTGACGGTCCTGGAGATCGTGCTGGGCATCGACAATATCGTCTTCATTTCAATCATGGCGGGCAAGCTGCCCGCCGAGCAGCAGCCAAAGGCGCGCCGGTTGGGCCTGGGGATGGCGCTCATCACGCGTGTCCTGCTGCTGCTGTCGCTGGCGTGGGTGGTGCGGCTGACCGACCCGCTCTTTACGGTGCTCGGCCATGACATTTCCGGGCGGGACCTGATCCTGATTGCGGGGGGCCTCTTCCTGCTGGCGAAGAGCACGCACGAAATCCACCAGCGGCTGGAGGGCAGCGAAGGCGGGCACAAGGCAGCCGGGGCGGCGGTCACCCTGTCGAGCGTGATCGTGCAGATCGGCCTGCTCGACATCATCTTCTCCCTGGACTCGGTCATCACGGCGGTGGGCATGGCGCGGCAGATCTGGGTCATGATCACGGCCGTGGTCATCGCCATTGGCGTGATGATGCTCGCCGCGGACAGGATCAGCGCATTCGTCGACGCGCACCCGACGGTCAAGATGCTGGCGCTGAGCTTCCTGCTGCTGATCGGCTTCTCGCTGGTGGCGGAGGGGCTGGGCGTACACATCCCGAAGGGCTATATCTACTTTGCGATGGCGTTCTCCGTGTTCGTCGAGATGCTCAACCTGCGCACGAGGGGAAGGCAGCCCGTACAGCTGCACCGGCCCTACGTGCCGGCGGGCGAGAAGGAACCGGCGTAGGAGAGACCGTTTGCCCCTGGCCGGCGAGCGTGCTAGGATGCAGCTCGCACGTTCGGCGCGCCGGCCCCTAAAGAAGACGTCCGGGTCGCGCAGCCTGGTCCGCCTCATCGATGAAAGCGCCGCGCATGAAACGCAATCGTTACCCCGTTGCCATCCACCTCCTCTTCCGCCGCGGAAACGCGATGCTGCTCTCGCGGCGCTGGCAGACGGGTTGGCGCGATGGTGAGTACAGCGTGCCGGCGGGCCACGTGGAGCAGGGCGAGACGGTGACGCAGGCGGCGGTGCGCGAGGCGTGGGAAGAGGTGGGCCTGCGGCTCGACCCGGCTGCGCTCGAAGTCGTTCACGTAATGCACCGCGCCGGCGACGACGGCGCGGGCCATCAGCGGCCGGAAGACGAGCGGATCGACTTCTTCTTGAGGGTGCGGACGTGGGCGGGCGAGCCGGTCAACGCGGAGCCGGAGAAGTGCGACGACCTCAGGTGGTGCGAGCTGGACGAGCTACCCGAGAACGTCGTACCATACGTGCGGCACGCGGCTGGGGTGCGTGCGGGACGGGGTGGGGTTCAGCGAGTTTGGGTGGTGAAGGGGTTTGGACCGCGAAGGGTTTGGACGGGTGCGCTGGACCGCGAAAGGTTTGGCCGTGAGGGCGCGAAGCTTGCGAAGGACACGAAGCGCGAAGGACGCGAAGTCTCGGGCGGCTGGAGTTTTCGCCGGGCGGGAACGAAGTGACGGGGCTCGCTTTGACCTTAAGGCGAGGAGCATGTAAGATTGGTCGTGGGGGTGCTTGTCGTCCGGTGACGGCCCCGGTCTTCAAAACCGGTGTGTGGCGGTAGGCCCGGCACAGGTGAGTTCGACTCTCATGCATCCCCGCCTTATTTAGTAGGGTTTGAAGGTACAAACAGGGTTCAACTACTACAGGTTGTGGTATCCGTGGCAACGCTCACGCTACGGAGGCACAACCAATGAGCACCACCTGGCACCGGTCTAATCTTAAAGTCCTGCCCACCAGCGGGTTTCACCGCTAAGCGACGCCTACGACGCGTTCCTGTTGTCACTGCGCGCCTCGCATCGTACGCCCCGCACCATCGGTTTCTATGGCGAGAAGCTAGGGCCGTTCGTGGACTGGCTGGAAGGCCAAGGTATCCTTGCGCCCCAAGACCTCACCGCATCGCACATTCGGCGCTTCCTGATCGAACGCGAAGAGGCTCGGACGTGCCCCTCGCACCGTGCATCACCATGCGGCTGCAATCAAGGCGTGGCTGAATTGGTGCGTTGCCGAAGAATTGCTGACGGACTCGCCCATGAAAAAGGTCAAGATGCCGAAGGTTGACGACCCCATCTTCCCGGCGTTCACCGCCGAGGACATCGAGGCCCTCCTGAAGGCCACGGACGACGCCAGAGACACCGCCATCATTATGGCTCTGCTGGACTGCGGCGCGAGGGCGAGCGAGTTCTGTGCGCTAAATATCGAGGACGTGGACATGCGGACAGGTGCGGTGCACATCCGCGTGGGCAAGAACCGCAAAGGCCGTATCGTCTACCTCGGCGCAAAAGCACGGCTCGCTCTGGCCGCTACCTCAGGCAACGCGACGACGTTACCCCCGATGCCCCCCTCTGGGTGCGCAAGACCCTGGATCACAAGCTGGACACCGTGCGGATGACCCGCGAGAACCTGCATGAGACGCTACGGCGGATTGGACAACGGGCAAACGTGGAGCATTGTCATCCCCCACCGTTTCCGACGGAGGTTCGCTCTGTGGGCGCTGAGGTCCGGGATGTCCGTTTAGCGCTGCGGCAACTCATGGGACACGGAGCTTCAAATCCTTCAACGGTATCTCGCGCTTGTCGAGCAAGACCTGGCGCAGGCGCACCACGAGCACGGGCCAGTTGACGGGCTACTTGCGAAGGGCAACAAGCGATGAACGTCACCTAGAACCAAACAAAGAGAGCGGGAGGTCCCTACTGACCTCCCGCTCTCTTATTGGCGTCCTGCTGTCTAGCTGTCCTCACACAGTGCGCCTGTCATGGCTTGCCGGAACGAGCCAGAGGAGCCACGGCTTGCCGTGAGTGCTGCTCATACTTGGGCGGGTTGGAGTCCCGGCAGCGGCTCCTGCTATAGGTGTCGGTCTCACAGGAGAACCGAGGGGTGTTACAGCAAACCAGCCTGAATCAGTATTCCATACACTTTAGTACAGTGTAGTCATTCTGTACGACAGGAGAGAGAGCAGATGACACGAAACAGACGGAAGGGAATCCTCACCGTAACGGTAGACGGAAGGGCCGCGGCCTTCCTCACTGGGTCCGCGGACGCTGAGACCGAAGGCAACCGAAGTCAAGCCGGTCCGCTCATTCTCCGGGAGGCCGCGGCCCACCAGGGGCTGGCTGACAGCGACGCCTGCCGATGCACGCAGTTCTGAGAATCCAGTCATGAACGCGCAGCGCGACAAACAGGTGAGTGGTTCGACGTACTAACATATCCCTGTACTTTGAATACTCACGTCGGAGGACGCTATGCGGAAAGACAAAATCATGTCCCTGTCCCTAGATGAAGCCTCGGCGGTGCTGCTTGGCGCGCTGGCCGAGCGGCAGACCGAGGGCAACCGTTCCCTCCTGGTACGGCAGTGGATCAGGCAAGCCGCGGCAAACGAGCAAGCCCACGCACAGCAGACTGGCGGGGATCAACAGGAGGTGACACGGTGACAACTGAGGAGCAGAAACGAAGAATGGCCGGTGTAGGCAGCGCCGACCATTCCAGTGTGACAAGCCCTTACATTTCCCCTTCCCAATGGTCTTGTCGCGCCCATCGTACATCCGTCGCACTTTATCGTCAAGGTTGGCACGCTATGACTGGATACACTACTCGCACAGATCATCACCCGTCTGGATCGCGCGACGTCCCAGAGTCTAAGTTCCCTGACCGCAAAGGCGAGTTTTGGGCGCACTGCCCGTTTCATCACGATGAGCACCCCGACCACTTCTCCGTCTCGGAGACCGGCTTCAATGCTTCTCCTGCAGTGCCGAGGGCGGGCTGTGGGAGCTAGCCGAAAAACTGAATATCGGGTACGCGGTTGCACGGTGACCGCTGGGGTAAGCACACAGCAATTATTCACTGGCCGAGTATGCCCGGAACAAGGCAGCTCCCCCAAGACTTTTTCCGGCGCCTCGGTCTCTCCGATTGACAGGGCTCAATGGCCTGCCCGCTTTGCGTATCCCGACCGCGACCCGTCACAGCATAGAGGTGGCGTGCGTTATCGGATCGCGGTAGCCGGGCCCGGATAAGTTCCGGTGGAGCAAAGGCGCAAAAGTCATGCTCTACGGGCTGGACCGGCTCGACCGGACCGGGGCTATGTCTACCTGGTGGAGGGCGAGTCCGACACCCAGACCCTTGGGTTCCACGGTGAGCCCGCGCTCGCGTGCCCGGTGCGGCAACCTGGAAACCGGAATGGGCCGAGCCCCTCCCGGCGCTGGATGTCTACGTGTGGCAGGAACCGGATAAAGCGGGAAGCACTTTCGTGAAGCCATGGGTAAGTCGCTCCCGGGCCTGAGGTCATGAGACCGCCTGCTGATCGCAAGGACGTGTGCGAATGTCATTCCACGGCGACGAGTCCCCCACTCAGGCCCGCCTGAGGGCTTCTGCCAAGGACTACCGGGCGGTCCAGCGCCAGGAAATGCCAGGGCCGCACGCCGCGAGAAAGCCAGGCGCCCAGCTCAGAGAGCACCCGATATCCTCGATGGTTCCTGGATCTGTGCCGGGACGAGGGGCTTGTGGGCGAGGATCTTACCGTGCAAGCTCTTTACCTCGCATTCACGTCCCGGCTGCTCGAACGCCCGGTAAGCGTCGTCGTCAAAGGCCCATCGTCAGGCGGGAAGTCTTCATGGTCGAGTCACGCTGAAGGCGTTTCCCGCCTCGGCCTACTACGCCTTGTCGAGTATGTCGGAGCGCAGCTCGCTTACTCGACCGGGCCGTTGGAACATCGCCACCTGGTCCTGTACGAGGCTGCGGGTCTGATTGGCGATTTGCAACGTACCTCATGCTACGCTGCTCTCTGAGGGCTGCATCAGGTACGAGACGGTCGAGAAGACTCATGAGGGTTTAAGCCCAAAATGATCGAACGTGCGGGGCCTACCGGGCTGATCGTCACCACTACCGCCGCCCACCTGCATCCCGAGAATGAGACCCGCATGTTCTCGGTCGCCTGATACCGCGCACAGACGAGTGGGATCCTTGGCCGCGTTCGCCGACCGGGCAAACAGCCGTGAACCGAAACCCGTAGACCTCTCGCCCTGGCACGCACTGCAGGACTGGCTGCAACTGACGGGCTCCCACGCGGTGACGATCCCGTATGCAAACAGCTCGCCGTCGCGGCCGACGCAAGGGCCGTTCGCCTCCGCCGCGACTTCGGCGCGATCATCAACCTGATCCGTGCCCACGCGATACTACACCAGGAAACCCGGAGCGGCATGCCCATACGGGCGTATCATCGCCACCCTGGATGACTACCGGGCCATCTATCTTGTTATCGATATCGTCTCGGAGGGCGTGCAGGCGAGCGTCACGCCCGAAACTCGCGAGACCGTAGAAGCAGTTCGGGTGCTGGACGTTCCCGATGGGCAGCCCCGTCACCTACAAGCAGGTAGGGGACTACCTGGCGCCTCGACAAGTCATCGGCCAAAGGCCGCTGTCAGGTCGCCATCAAGGAGGGCTATCTGGTGAACAAGCAGGAGCGGGCGGAATCAGCCAGCCATGCTCTTGGTGTGGGCGAGCCACTTCCCGCCGACGCAGCATGTGCTGCCGACGCCGAAGAGAGCTAATTGTACCTGTTGTCCCCCCAAACATCCGCACAACCGCACAACCGGGTGGAAGACGTGGCGGCTGCAAACGCTAAATGGCACGCTGCACTCAATTGCACGGGCGCGAGATCGTCACGCCGGATACTGCAATCGGCGCGAGCGATGCGAAACGCAGCCCGAACTCTGGCAATTGTCTTTCCTCAGCCAGGCCGACGAGATGGTTTATGGCCCTGATCACTGCTGAGCGAGCGGTTGCACGGTTACGCGGTTGCAGCGGGGGAATCCGCGGCCCAATATCCTCAACCTGCACGGCTGACACGAGAGTAATTGTGGAGGAGCGATTGGATCAGTGTGAATTAGCCACCGCAGCGGCAGTACAGGATGCTCATGACATCGTTGTGATGTGCGGCAAGGCAGAACCGCAAATGACGCCGAGGCAGATGCGGCCTGAGGAGGTTTGCTGGTGTCGTACGCTGCGGGCCGTATGTCCGTTTCCAGCCCGGAGGTCTCCGGCACCGAGCGTTTCCGAGCAGCCTGAACAACCCGAGCGGCGAGAGGAACGCCTCGCCGCCCTGTGGGAGTGGCTCGACTGGCACGAGGGATACGGGCCAGTAAGCCCACCCGGAGAAGCGACGCCGATTATTGGCGAAGATTGGCCGTTCTAGGCGGCGTGACTGAGGCCGGCGGGCAGCGAACTACTCCTACCCGCCGGCCTTTCGGGAGTAATGACAAACACCCAAGGAGCGTACTCTGCAGGGGCGAAAATGAGGCGAATAATTAGGAAGGCAGGTGCATGATGGGTGACGGAATTGAAGCAGAGACAGCCGCGGGCGCATTGACCGTCGATCTGGCCCCGACTCCTCGCGGGCAAACCTCGTGAAGATGACGCTGAGCATATTCGCAACAATGACAAGCGAGGTCTTGGATGATAGAGACGATCCGCCAATGGCAAGCCGCTATGCGGCGCAAGCTCGCCAAGGCTAACTCCTGGGCGACCGAGTTTGTCCGCGACACCCTGGCTGGAAAGCCCGCGGTGAGCGCCGATGTCACGGTGAACGCGCCCCTGGCCGCGTTCTTGGAAGCGTGGAACGACTTCAACGCAGCGGATGAGGCCGGCGAAGACAAGGACCGCGCAAGCGTGACGGGTGATCGGTGGGCGGAGGTGCTCGACGTGGCCGCCAAGGTTCCCCCGGGCTGAGCGTCATCGTTGCACCTCGCCCCAGCTCCACGCTTGAGGCGCACGGGCTGCAGGTGGTCCGGGCTTGGTGATCTTGCTCGTGCTCTCCCAGGCCGACTTCACGGGAGTGGTACGGGCAGACTTCAGGTGAGGGCGGTGACAATGCCCCAGGTGCGTGTAGCGGGCCGCAGGATCGGGCGGGTGCGGCGGGGCCGCGTCCTCTGCTGCGTCTCCTAAGGTGTCGCGTGGCTCTGCTACGCCCGCTTTTAGAGGCTTGTGCGGGCGTGGGTCCGGTGGTAGAGGTGGAGAACGACGAGGGAGTTGTCCGAGTCGATGACCTCGCCGTGATTGGCTCCCCGATCCGCCAAGACGAGCGGTTGTGGCAGAAATTCACGGGCTGGCAGGACGTTGCAGGTTGACGAGGGAAACGGAAACACGAGAGATGCAGAACGGAAACGCAAACCGTCATAGCGAAGCGGCGTGCCATACTTGCAGATGTTGTCAAACTATAGTTGCGAAACTTGACAATAAGTAGCGGAATCGCTCGACATAACTTTCCTTGTGTGAATATCCGCGCTGTTTTCGTCTGGTTCTGGCATCATATCGTGCAATTGTGCAATCCATCACGGCGGTGGGGCCTTTACTGCGAACTACGACCGAATCTTTGAGGGACTTGACACGTTTTGGCAGGCGGCGGGAGGGGCGCCTGATCCTGTCTGCGATCCGACTTCGCCCGCTCTACCTGGGCGGCGATCTCGGTGCGGGGCAGACAGGCCCAAAGGCTGGGTATGTCATGGGAGCCAAGGCAGACAAGACAACGGGGCGGGGATGGCATCGGCAGGCGGACGGTGTGCGATGAGGAACCTCTCTGAACTCTGGTTGGATGTGCGCTGGGGTGCGTGTATACCTCCTCATAGATTTTGGAAATTTCTAGTTTTCCCGGCCGTATGTCTTCGTGTCGCAAAGTGCAATTGTGTTGTGCGATATACAGACTGTCCCTTCGAGTCCTGTTATGGCATAAGTTCCGGTTTCAAATCGGCCATGATACCCGGGGGAATATCGACCCGGCCGTCGACTGCACCATTTACCGTGCGCCGAAGACGTTCTGGAAACGAACGCGAGCCAAAGGAGCCGGATGAAGCTAACCGCGTACCACTTTAGTCGCCCGTTCTGGTTTCTAATCCGGCGAGGCGACCCCGTTTGCTTAAGCCTGACGTCCTTCTTGAACGGCTACTTGCTTCGCCCCCGCTAGCACACGTCCGCGATACCTCCTTCGTGTCGGAACTTCCGGGCACACCATCAGCATCGTCAGAAGTGTGCGGTTTTCTTCAAGAACAGGCCCTAGTGAATTTAATGTCCTGCTTACGGGCGGGGACGTCTCGCACTTTGAGCTGCTCGCAGCTCTAGTCCGAAACTTGCGGCACGTCACTAAGCAGTTTAGCATGCCGAAGGATACACCCTTCTTCGCGCAGACTCTGGACCTGGAAACGCTCCCTAACAGGTTATGTCGGGACACGGGTGTGCAAAGTTCACTCGTGAGCCAGTTTTATTGTCGAAACGTCCATCACGGCCGACAAGCTGAAGGAAAACGGACGAGCTTGGGCCGGATTTCGCGCCCCGGTCTATGACACAGTTTTGTTGGACGCTCTAGACGCAGCCATCGTGACCGGTGATGCTGGCAGGGCCATCCTATATGCGGCCATTGCGCTTGAGTCGATGGCTGTCTCTACTCTGGAATCCGAGTACAAGCGGGCCCTAGCGAGCAAGGACAGCCGTCCTGACCTTCGAATCCGCACGGTACAGGTACAGGGCGGAACGGAAATACGCAAAGACCCGATATACATGGGCTTGTCCGATAGGGCGGACCTAGGCCGGTTACTCCACGAGATGCCGTTGTATCTCATGGGCCGCTCCCTGCTACTCGAAGATTCTCGCCTCTACCAAGCAGCAGAAAAGCTGTATAAGACACGAAACAAAATAGTCCACCAGGGCGAGCCGCCCAACACTGATAGCAAGAGTTTTCTGGCGGCTGATCTAGATGGAGCAAAAGCAGCGATCTCGACCGCTGCTGCGGTTTTCAACTGGTTCGGTCAATGTGGTACTTATCCCCACTTCGACGGGGTTGTAAGGCTAACAGGCGCCGGAGCGAAAGGTTCAGCAGAAGACGCCTAACCTAACTTTCGCGGGTGCCGGGGCGACATGAAGCTGCACATTCGCTGACTAGACTTGCTTACGCAGGGACGGATGGTTGTTTGTGCCTACTCATTCTGGTCGCGCATGCAGTCGGTGGAGAGTAGCCAATGAATGTCTCATACTCACAGGGATGAACTGCGGGAAGCCTTCGGCTCGCCTCCTCTTTCTGACAAAGTTTCGATCATCTTCGGCGTATCAAGGGTGTCGGCAGCTACAGGACTTTACGAGGCATGATGACTGGCAGCAAAAGCTTGGCGAACCCGTCGAGCTAGCTGTCGCGGGCCTCATTCGAGATCGGTTATTGGTAGAGGGTTCACTAACTGAAAGGCTCTCACATGCGTACAAAGCGAGCGAATTGAAGGACCATTTCCGCGACCGAGGTCTATGCCGTCTCCGGTCCAAAAGCTGAGCTGGTCTCGCGGCTCGTGTCGAACTGTGGCGACGAGATGGAGTCGTATGTTCGTTCGGTCCATGTGTTCATGTTGACGCCTGCGGGACAGGACTTGGCCGAGGCATACTTGAGTGAGCAACAGCGCTGGCGGCATGAAGTAGAGGCAAGCACGCGGTCGCTACTCGAAGCAGGCAGATTCCGAGAGGCGAGCGAAACAATGGCTACGTACCAGGCGCAGCAGGTATTCCCGATCAACATGGATTGGGAGCATTACGACACGTCCTTCGACGACGCCGTACTTGGAAACATCTTTGGGCGAGTGCCAGAGTTTCTTGGGCACGTGAACCAGGAGAAACTCAAAGAACTGAGGCTAGCCGCTGCCCTATGCCACCTGTGGTGCGAGCCGGTGTATCATTTCCCTCCCGGTTTTGAAGCAGATCACCGGTTGCCGGTAGAGAGGCTCGTACCTATGCTAGCGTACTCCGGGCAAGTTTCAGGTCGAACTCGCTCAGATAAGGGAAACGGGGGTGTTCGGTGGTTGGGGCTTCGGGCTGCAATATGGCACTATACGCTTGCCAGCCTGCGCCAGGCTACAAGCGAAGCGGCACAGAATTGATGACGTCCCGGAACTACCCGTGCCGCGAAATGCACCGCGGAGATGGGGTGCCGTTGTTGGATAGGAGCGTCTCTGGATGACTGACTACGCAGCGACCGCCAAGATAGAGGATTTGGCCTCATATCTCACCGCTATCAAAAACGTGCAGGCGGAGTGGGAAGCCGCCGATTTGAAGTACTATCCAAGAAACCTGTGGTTCCGAGGACAGGCGGACGACTGGCCCTTGCTGCCTAAGATAATGCGACTCGTAGTGGACCAGGACTCTGGGAAGACAACGCTCTATAACGAGCTGGCGATACTTGAAGCGTTCACTTCGCTCTATCGCAACTACGTTACTGAAAGATTTGAAGAGCGCTCCACCGAATTCTTCTCGTTCATGCAGCACAACGGCGTGCCCACTCGTCTTCTAGACTGGACTGAGAGTGCCATGATGGCGCTGTACTTCGCAGTAGCGGATGTGAGGCTAGGGGCGTCTGAACTACCCGTCGTGTGGATAATGGCACCGGGCTTTCTCAATCAATACTCACTAAATCTGCCTGTCGGACTTGGAGCCGTTCTCAGCGAGAATCCGTTTGTTGGGGCCCGGATGTGGATGATAGGTTACGTGGCCGACCCAGCGAACTGGCCCATCGACGCTGCCGAACGCCCGGTGTTCGACGGCTTCGTACAGAGGCAGGTGAGCGATACTTCTGCAGGTTCCCCAACTGTCGAACGGGCAACTTGCTACACCCACTTGCTTTTTACCCCCGGTCGAGCGGCAACCTGCGCCTCGCGACGCAGAAGGGGCGTTTCACGGTGCATGGCATTGACACACTTCCCCTCGAGTCTCAGTATTTCAGACGTTGCCTTTTTGAGGAAAGTCATCATCGATCCAACTCGCGCTGGGCCAATTCGCGAAGAACTTCGAGTCACGGGAATTACTCCTTTGAGTGTATTCCCTGACCTCGAAGGGCTCTCGCAAGAACTGAATGGCCGACAGTACTTTTCTCGCTCCCCTGCTTGACACGTTTCACCGGGGGGTCTATGCTGAGTAGCAGAAATAGAAATGCACGAAGTCGGTGGCTTCAACACCTTCCCGGCATGGTGACACAGCGGGCTTAGCACTGAGCACCAGAGTGATTATACGGGCGCTCGTGCTTTACCACAACTGCACGGGCGCTTTTTGTTACCCACGAGACGGCCAGGGCAGATGCAGCAGTGGGCACCCCCGACCGGTCTTTCCTTAAAGAGGCTTATCAACCCGTCGTTGATACTACTGTCCGTAGTGGTCGAGGCGGGCCGACCTACTAAATAAAGGGTGTTTGTCGTCCGGTGACGGCCCCGGTCTTCAAAACCGGTGTGTGGCGGTAGGCCCGGCACAGGTGAGTTCGACGCTCATGCATCCCCGCCTTTTGTATCGTTTGGCGTTTACCTCTATTCCGTAGCACGACGATCCCGGTGTTAGTGGCCGCCCAACCGCCCGCCGCAACCGGTTACCAGACCAATTTCATCTCCCCGATTTTCTTCGATTGTCGTCCTTGCACAGCATCTGGCAGTTCGCCGCGTTGGTCTTCCCGCCCTCGTGCCAGGGCTTGATGTGATCGCCTTCCATTTCGTCCAACTCGAAACTTCTTCTTGCACTTGACGCAGACTCCCTTTTGCCTCTCGTACGCTTCCCGCTTCATGTTGTCGGAGAACGCGCGGATGTTCAGGTGTCTTTCGTCCCCATCCAGCACATACGGG
Organism: uncultured Chloroflexia bacterium; assembly: GCA_963800615.1. GTDB lineage: Bacteria > Chloroflexota > Anaerolineae > CG2-30-64-16 > CG2-30-64-16 > JALOOB01. Next base: position 17,353 of record CAWDBO010000001.1, on the reverse strand, counting down.
TAGATTCCCGATTTCCGCTCCACATCGTCGTCCTGCATCAGCTTGGCGACCTGCTTCTCCAGCTTGTCCGTATCGAGCTCTTTGTCCTTGAACTGATTGTAGAGAAGCTCCCCAATCCACCCCCTTCATCTCTCGCCGATACTCCGGAAACGTCGCTTTCACCCAGCCGATGACCTTCTGAAAGTATTGCCACAGCGGCGTCGCGTTCTTGTCGTGCTGATGCTTCGACATGTACTCTTCGATCTTGCCCTCCGAGCGCCACTCGATCGCCGTTTCCAGATATTCCTGCCGGATCGGGCTGCCCCGCAGGTAATCGCTCGCCAGCCCATAGGCCGCGCAACCCGTCTTGCTGAAATACCGCTTGGCGTCGGCAGTCCACGGCCCGGCATAGACGGCGTTGCGCAATTCCTGATCGGTGTGTTCCTCGCCAGCGATGTTGATGGTTCTGAACCAATCCAGCTTCTCGCTGTCGGTCCCGGAGCAGAAATAGACCATCAACTTGTAATCGAGAATCTGTTGCTGCTGATCGTCCTTGAGGTTGTGGAACGCCAGCCCGTTGATGGAGAAGTCGCCGTTGACGTACTGGCAGATCGAGAGCGTGCGCTGTTGCCCGTCGATCACTTCGTAATCGCCGTCCTCGCGCACCGCCCAATACATCACGTTCAGCGGAAAGTCCTTGCGGACGCTATCGATCACCGCATCCCGCTGCTTGTCCTTGTAGATGAACTCCCGCTGATACGGCGGGCGAATGTCGAGCTTCCCGCCGTACGCGACGACGCCCTGCTCGGCGCTGTCCGCGAAGCCGTCGGTCAGCTTCTTTGACGGTGATTTCTTTGAGTTCGATCTTCATTACTTCCTTCTCTCGGATGAGGAGTCGCGCGTAGGTCGGCTTGACGTCTTGCCGACCTTGATCGCAGCACGTCGGTTCAGATCGCCGGCGTTCGGCACATCGTCTCGTGTGTAGCTCCTTGGTCTTTAGACCCTAGTCATTGCCTCGAGTCGGTGATCCCAAGAATCTCGAACTGGTCGGGGTTGTACTTGTCGAGGAACGTGATCGGGAACGCCCATCACGCCGTCGTAGTCCACCGGAATGTCTTCGGTCTTGCGAGACCTCGATCGCATCGTAGTTGTCGTACTTCGGATATTCTTCGGGATTGTACGTCTTGTAGAGGATCAGCTCTTCGTGGCGCTTCTGCGATGTCGAGGTTCGTGAACCAGCACGCGTTGCCCAGCTGCGCCAATTCGTTCCGTTCTCGTCGCGCCAGCTTCGCACCTCTCGCATTCGTAATGATCCGGCACGACAAACTGCGACCGGATGCGATGTACCCGAGCCACATCTTGTTTTCCTTGATCAGCTCGAAAATCTCCTTGTAGGTGATGGCGTTCTGGTTCCCGATGATCAGGAACTTCTTCTTGTACTTCGACCAACTGCGCAACGTACTCCCGGAACAACGAAAACGGCGGATTGGTGACGACGATGTCCGCTTGCTTGAGCAGCTTGACGCATTCCTCGCTGCGGAAATCGCCGTCGCCTTTGAGCTTGTGGATGCCGATTTCGTCCGGGTCGGGGACGCGGTTGTCGTTCTTGTCGCCGTCGTATTCGAGGTAGATTCCCCTCTCCGCCGTGTGCTTGCTGAACAGGTCGGCGTCGCAATTCTTGTAGCAGGTGGTGATCAGCTTCTTCAGCTTCAGCTTCTCGAAGTTGTGCGAGAAGTAGTGGAAGAAATTGCTGACCTTGGGATCGTCGCAGTTGCACAGGACGGTCTTGCCCTTGAAATGCTTCGTGTAATGCCGCAGCTCCTTCTCGATGTCGGAAAGCTGGGTGTAGAACTCGTCCTGCTTGGTCGCCTTGGCGGCGTGCAGGCTTCGATTCAACGGCTTGCTCGGCATTCTTCGCGGTTTCCTTCGCCCTGGGGGGTCTTTGCCTAACTATTCACCGTGCTGCGATCTGCACAATATGTTTTACCATAGGGGGTGGGGGCTGGCAAGTCGCCGAAATGCCCGCCCGGCATCGCGTCGACCAGTCGTCCTCCTCGTTCAATCCTTCCTAACTCATCTCCTCGACCGTCGTCCAGTTGTATGCCGCGCCACTGCTTCTCTTTATGTCTGCTACTTAGTATGCTATTAATTCTATTTGCGTCCTTTTCCTGAGCGGAAACCTGGTGACGGGGTGCGCGGGCACCCGGGAGGATGAAGATGGCGCCGCTCACGTACCTGGACTTCGACCTGCTGATCGACCAAGCCAAGACGGGCTACCGGGCGCAGGTGCTGAGTGCGCCGGCGGCGCGGAACGGGCCACCGCCGACTTCATCCTGCCCTTCGACGACAAGGACATCAAGATCCTCCTGCTCAGCATGGGCCAACCCCGCCGCAACGTCCGCCGCATGGAGTCGTCGCACACGGAGGAGGCCAAGAAGTTCGGCGGCAAGCTGTTCGAGGCGGTCTTCAGCCGGGACGTCTGGGTCTGCTTGCGCCGCAGCATGGAGGTGGCGCAGCGCCAGGACGCCGGGCTGCGCATCCGGCTGCAGCTGACCCGCGACGCGCAGGACCTCGCCGATCTGCCGTGGGAATACCTGTACGACCGGGAACTGAACCGCTTTCTGGCCCTGTCCACCGACACGCCGGTCACCCGGTACCTGGCGCTGCCCGAGCCGCCCCGCCCGCTGACGGTGCAGCCGCCGCTGCGGGTGCTCGTCATGATCTCTTCGCCCTCCGATTACCCGGCGCTGGACGTCGAGCGGGAATGGGCGGTGCTCCAGGAGGCGCTGGCGGATGTCCAGCGGGATGGCCTGGTGGTGGCCGAGCGGCTGGAGCGCCCGTCGCTCGCCGCGCTGCAGCGCCGCCTGCGCCGCGGGCAGTACCACGTCTTCCACTTCATCGGCCACGGCGCGTTCGACGACGCGTCGCAGGACGGGGTGCTGCTGCTCGAGGACGACGACCGGCGGGGGCATGTGGTCAGCGGGCAGGAGCTGGGGACGCTGCTCCACGATCACCGGCCGCTGCGCCTCGCGATCATCAATGCCTGCGAAGGGCGCGCGCTCGGCCAGGTCGGACCCGTTCGCCGGGACCGCGCAGAGCCTGGTGCAGCAGGGCGTGCCCGCGGTCATCGCCATGCAGTTCGAGGTCAGCGACGAGGCGGCGATCGCCTTCTCCCACGAGTTCTACGGCTCGCTCGTCGACGGCTACCCGGTGGACGGCGCGCTGGCGGAGGCCCGGAAGTCGATTTACTCGCGGGTGCCCGACGTCGAGTGGGGCACGCCGGTCCTCTTCATGCGCTCGCCCGACGGGAAGATCTTCGACGTCGCGCCGAGCACGGCCCCGGCTCTGGCCGCCGCGCCGGTCGCAGCGGCGTCGGCCGCGCCCGCTGCTGCTGATGCGCGCCGCTCGGTCGAACAGGCGACGTCAACGCCGTCAGCGTCAACGCCGTCATCCACCCGCGCTGCGGCCCACCGGCGCGGCCGCGGCGCCCGCCGCAGCAGCAGGCAGCAGGCGGGGAAGGCGGTCTGCCGGCGCGGCGCTGGCGGTCGCAGGCGGCGACCTGGTCGCGACGGGCGCACCCGCTGCAGCGCCAGGCCGGCCGAAGCCCCTGGTGATGGCTGCCATCGCCGTGCTCATGGTCTTGTTGCTTGCCGCGGGCGCATTCTCGCTGCTGGCGAGGAACGGGCCGACGGGTGCGACGGCGGCAGCAGCCACTGTGGGCGGCGGGCGTGGGGGAGCGGAGCGGCCGCTGCCGGTGTGGGCGGGGAGGCGACCGAATCGCCGACGCCCCCGGAGATCTCGCGCACGGCCATCGCGGTGGCCGCGGCGCTGCGGACCGCCACCCCGACGCCGGGCGAAGCTCAAGCCGCAGCGGTCGCGCTGCCCATCGCAACCGCCACCGCGGAGCCGCCAACCTCGACGCCCTCGCCCACGGCTCTTCCACCGACGCCAACCTTAACAGCATCGCCCCTGCCCGATACGCCGGCGGCCGCGGTAGCCACGGCCACAGCCGAGCCGCCTACCGCTACCGCCGTGCCGCCGACGGCTACGCTGGCGCCTCCCACCGCCACCCGAAAACCCGCGCCGACCCGCGACGCGCGTGCCCGCCGTGGCTCGACCGGCGGTCAGCTCAGCCCCGGCAGTGCCCGGGCTCGTCACGAACTTCGAGCAGTGGGGCCGGTGGCAGATCGGAGACCAGCCCCACGGCACGTTCACCCGCTCGACGCAGGCGGCCCACAGCGGTTCCGCTTCGGCGCGGCTCGATTACGGCTTGCCGGCGGTGAAGGACAACTTCGTCGTCTTCACGTCGCGGCCGCCGCTGTCCATCCCGGGCTCGCCGACCGCGCTGAGCGTTTGGGTGCTCGGGGACGGCTCGGGGCACTACCTCAACGTATGGATCCAGGACAGCAAGGGCGAGATCCGCCAGTTCTCCTTCGGGACCGTGCCGGAAGCGGGCGCATGGCGCCAGCTCACCGCATCGCTGGATACGACCGCGGCCTGGCCGCAGGCGCACATCAGCGGGCCGGACAACGGCAAGCTGGATTACCCGATCAAGCTGTACGGGATCGTGCTGGATGCGCTCCGCGACGATACGCCGTATCAGGGGACGATTTACCTGGACGACATCACGGTCGCGCCCTGTTGTGGCGCAAGTTGGCAACTGCTACGCGGGACTGTCGTACACGGGTTGTGGCGCAAGTTGGCAACTTGCGCTACGAAGGGGTTTTCGCCCATGAGTTGTGGCACAGAGTTGGCAACTTGCGCTACGACGGGATTGTCGAGCACGGGTTGTGGCGCAAGTTGGCAACTTGCGCTCCGACGGCATCTGGAATCTCGCCGATCGTTTGGATCGGTCTGTCACAATCAGGTGTCAGTGCACTGCGAGCCGCACCGTCACCGTGTCGCCTTCCTCGATCCCTTCTGCCTTCCGGACGCTGGCCTTGATCGGGACGATGTAACGGCCGTCTTTCGGCCACAGGCGCGGTCCGGTACTCGGTCCGCCCGATCCGGACCGTCGCCGGGATCATGCCCCACCCGTACGTCACGAAGCGCGACAACGCGTCCAGTTCCTCGCACTGCTTCTCGGGCACGGTCACGAAGTACCAGGGCGCAGGCCCACGCCAATACCAGATCGGGCCGCTAAACTCGAAGTCCATAACCAACCTCACGAGACAGGTCCGCAGCCTGTCGCTGCGACAATGCGTAGGTTCAGCGTGTGCGGCGGTGGGCTTCTGTGGCAGGGCATACGGCGGGCAGCAGCCGCGTGGCTTTCCCCCCAGCCAAGCATCGCGCCACTGTAAGCGCAGCCACGCGGACCAGGCCCGCTTCGTTGTACAACATTGATTGAATCACCACACCACCGATTCTCGTCCGAGCGGCTAACAGGAGATGCGGATCATGCGAGCGACAGCACTCGCTTTTATCCTCGTTACGGTTCTCCTTGGCCTGCCCGCGGGTATCGCCCGGGCAAGCGGCGCGCTTGCCACCTGCGACGAGGCGCACCTGCTGGAAGCATTGGCCGGGGGCGGAACGGTGACCTTCGGCTGCAGCGGCACGATCGCCCTGGCCGGCACGATCACGATTGCGGCCGACACGACCATCGACGGCAGCGGACAGGCGATCACCATCAGCGGCAGCGACGCGACCCGGGTCTTCGTCGTCGACCGCGGCGCGACGCTGAATCTCAACGCGCTGACCATCGCGGGCGGGCAGGCGGGCCAGGACCGGGGCGGCGGCGTGCTCAACCGGGGCACGCTGAACGTGAGCAACAGCACTTTTGCGGGCAACAGCGGCCTGCTTGGAGCGGGCATCTTCAACGAGGCCGGAACGCTGCGCGTGAGCGACAGCACCTTAACCGGGAACTCCGGGGGCACCGGCGGCGCCATCTGGAGCACCGGCGGTACCGTCGCCATCAGCAACAGCACGTTCGCCGGCAACACCGCCGCCGGGCCGGGCGGCGCGATCCGCAACTGGTCGGCCGCAGTCACGATCGTCAACAGCACGTTCTCGGGCAACAGCGCGGGCGGGCTTGGGCGGCGGCGCGATCTTCACCAGCGGCGGTGCGCTCACACTGAGCAACACGATCGTGGCGAACAGTCTGCAGGGCGGCAACTGCTACGGGGCCGTCATCGACGGCGGCGGGAACGTCAGCTATCCCGACGCCGACCTGCCCCGGCGCCAACGGCGATCCGCGACTTGGCCCCTTGCAGGATAACGGCGGGCCCACACAGTCGATGGCGCTAGGCCCCGGCAGCTCCGCGCTGAACCGGGGCGACGAGACGGTCTGCGCGGCCGGCCCGGTCGAGGGGTCTCGACCAGCGCGGCGTCAGCCGGCCGCAAGGGTCGCACTGCGACAGCGGCGCCTACGAGGCCATCGAGCCGTTCCTAACCGACCTGGTCGTGGAGTTGCAGCCGGAGGGCGGCAACGTGCTGACCTGGACCCACCTGGGGACCGCGGTCGACCACTACGAAGTCTATCGGGCGGAGCAGCAGTTCTTCGGGCTGAACGACGAGGGCGTGACCCGGCTGCCCGACGTTGCGCCGCCCGCGCAGGGCGCTACGGCCAGCGCCACGGACCCCGCGCCGCCGCTGGGGGCGGGAACGAGCTATTTCTACCTGGTGTTGCCCGTGGGCCAGGCCGGCGTATACCCACCCTCGAACCGGGCGGGGGTGTTCAACTTCAGCTTCGCAACCACCGTCGATTAGCTGCCGGGATTGACACGGGGACGGCGGTGGGATATGCTCTGCCCGTCAGCCCCAATCATCCTCTTCCTGGAGCAGCCCATGAACGGTCCATCCGCTCGAACCCGGCGCCTCAGCCGGCGCGCCGCGGCTGGTGGGCGCGGGCCAGGCATTCGCGTTACTGGCGGCGGCATGCGCCGGAGGCCCGGCGGGCGGGCAGGCAGAAGGCGCGCCCGGTTCGCCCACGCTGTCCGCAGCCGATCCGCCCACCTACACGCCCGCGACCACGCCCCTCGCTGCACAGACACAAGGCCCTGGATGCCCCGGCGCCTTGCAGGCCGTCATCCCCCCCACCCCGATCCCTTACCCCGGCTACACGGCCGTGGAACCGTCCACCGGATTGCACGTCACCGCGCCGCCGCAGGTCATCGACCCGGTAGCGTACCGGCTGCGGGTGGCGGGGAAGGTGGGCCGGGAGCTGAGCCTGACCTACGACGAGCTGCGGTGCCTGCCCAAAACCGGCACGTACGCACGCATCGAGTGCCCCGGCTTCTTCGTGGATTGGTCCAACCTGGCCGGCGCAGCGCTGGCGAGTGTGCTTGCGCTCGCCGAGCCGTGGCGGGCGCACAGCGAGTGGAGTTTACGGGCGATCGATGGGCGGACGAGCAGCTGCCCGCTGGACGCGGCGCAGGGGACGGAGTACTTCCTGGCTTACGAATGGGAAGGCGAACCGCTGCCGGCCTCGCACGGCTTCCCGGTGCGGGTTGCGCTGACGAACGAGCTGGGAGGCGGCTGGGTCAAGTGGCTGATGGAGATGACGGTGGTGTAGGGCTGGGGTAAGTGCGACACTGTGCGATTCCGCCCAAACCGTCGTCAGTTGGCCGGCGCGGACGGGGCGAGCTCGGGTCAATGCCGCGTCATCCGGTCAGGTCGGGTGCGGGAAATGACCTCCGGGGTCTTCTGACGGGGTCAGGATAGAGCCTCGGAGGTCGAATTGGAGCTAGTCAACGTCTCGCGAGACGCCGGCTAGCGGGCAGCGCTCACTGCGCGGGCCGCCCATCAGCATCGCGTTGAAGAGGAACATGAAGTCCCCGGTTGACTGGCCGCGGTAGATCACGTCGGTGCCGAACATCACGACATGCCCTTCACCCAACAGCGCGTCGACGATGGCGGCCTTACCGCGCAGCCCATCGCCGCCGGTCAGGTAGCCGCTCAGGAGCGCATCACGGTCCTCCGGATACCGTGCTACGACCGTGGACCCACTGCCTGACGCGATGTCAAAGAAGGGGTAATGTCTGAGTCGACCCCGCCTCGCTCGGTTGTAGCCATAGGCCACGGGGGACGACGAGTCGACCTTGACGGCCAGGATCGAGCCGGGGCATATGGCGCCGCTGCAGCTGCAGCCATTGACGTGTCCCACAGGCCGCGGGTCCGGTTCCTCGTCGCCCTCGTTCGTCATCATTTCCCGCAGCTCCTGCACCTTGGCGGGTGGCTGCTCGAGTGCAGCGGCAGCCTGGATCGCAGCAGTGGCCTGGACGACGTTGATGGGCCAGCCGAACGTAATCGGGAAGGCCGAGGAGTTGCCGTTAAGCGCCAGGACGCCGCCCGCTTCCACAAAGACCTTTAGGTTGTCGACGCCGGCCTGGGTGATGCCGCCTCGGTACTCGGGGGGCGTGGTCGACGACGAGCTGCCGTTCTTGATGCTGTTCGGCGAGTTGCTCGGCAGGACGATCACGTCGAAAGCCTCGCGCAACGGCTTGGCGGGCGTCGCTATATCGGCGTTGTGCAGGGTTGTGTACGGGAACTTGAGGTCATCGAGGCGCAGCCGCAGCCACCCTTCATTCATCGGGCTGCTGTACGGCTGATATAGGCCAACCCGCGGCGACGGAGAGCGGGCGCGCCTACGCTTGCAGTCAGACTCCTCGCCGTCAGACCGTAGCGCTCGACCAACGCTTTAAGCCAGACGTGTTCCGCTCCAGCCCCCGAGGTCTGGATGACGAAGGTACCGGCCGGATAGGAGACACCGTCGATGGTGAACGGATCGGTCGCCTGTGATACCGCAACTCCTGCCTTGCCCCAGTCTGAGGCAACACGCGCATCAGGTTGTTGTTGCTCTGGTGCTCGACGGCATACCACTTAGCCGGACCGCCACTCATGCTGCCCCTGTACGGTTCGGGTGCAGTCAGCGGATTGCGGGTATCGCGGGCAAGGGGTTGGTGTTCACGCCTACCGCGGCCACGTCCCGCAGGTACTGGTAGGTCCAGGCGGTCACGTCGTACGGCGTGCCCGCAGTGCCTGGCCACGCCTGCGTGCTGAGATAGTTCTTGGCCGTAAGCCCGTAGGGTTGGCGGAGATCGACGATGTAATCGCCGGCCTGGTAGTTCTGCCCGTCGATGCTGAACGGAGCCGTGGCCTTCTGGACTTCGATCTTGTTACCCAGGAGGTTGTTGACAAGATCGATCACATCGGCATTGTCCCCGCTGTTGGTCGGGATGATGCAGCCGATAGGCCCCGTTGGCGTTGCCCTCGGCGATATTCCGCTTGCCTTTCAGGTAGAAATTGTAGAGCAGCGGGGTCTTGTTCCAGAGGCTGTAGTCCCGGTTTTCCAGGACCGCTTCTTCTTCCAGGTTCACTGAGTCCATCAGGCGCCAATCAAACGGCGGGACAATCGGGTAGGGGTTGTACCAGGCCAGAGGCATAGCCACCGCCGGTGATGCGAGTGGGCGTGGCCAAACTGGCTCCCCGTACTTCCCAGTAGGTGCCCAGGCCGTTGTGCATGTTCGACCAGGACTCGTTGTAGCCCGGGTAGAAGACATCCGGGTAGTTCCAGAGGAACACGCCGTGCCAGTCGAGCGCCGTCATCTTGGTCACGTTGTTCGAGCCATCGCCAACCACTCCGCTCGGGCGAGGCCGTCGATGGCCGTGTTGGGCGGATCAAGGCTTGGCGACTGGTAGAGCATGGTTTGCGCCTGGTGGATGTCCAGGTATTGGGGCACTTTCCACTCGTCACGTGCCGCGGTGACGTTGCGCGTCTCGACCTGCTGAAGGCCGAAGAAGTCGCGGTTGTTGTCGTGGCACATGTAGTTGTTGTAGCAGGGCGGCGAACTGTTCGCGTAGGGCGTGCCGAGATACGTGTAGTACCAATCGGTGACCATGTCGAACCCATCGGGGTTGGTGCTGGGCTCGATGATGACGATGACGTCGTCGAGCAGCGCCTTTGTCCAGTCGTCCCCGAAGGCGGCCAGTTTGTAGGCCAACCGCGGCAGCATTTCAGCGCTGGTGCGCTCCGTGGAGTGGATGTTGCCTGAGACCCAGTAGACGAGCTTGCCCTGCTCCGCGAGCTCGCGCGCTTCAGCATCGGAACGGATCGGCGGGGATCGGCGAGCTTGCGGTTGATCGCCTTGATCTGGTCGATCCTGGCCCAGTTGTCCGGCGAGGTAATGACGAGGTAGATCATGGGCCGGCCAAGGGTGCTCTTGCCCATATTGACGACGTGAACCCGTGACGAAGTACCCTGGAGCTCGTCAGGCATATTCGACGACGCCCTTGCGCATGCCTTGACCCGGCACCTCGCGAGTCTGCCAGGGCGTCAGCTTGTAGTCCTCGCCCAGGTTATAGCCGAAGAACTGGACGGGGGTGGTGACCCTTGCGGGCACCTGGACGTCGGGGCCCGTGCCGGCCGGCCCGACCGTGGGCGGTTGGGGTATAGCGGCCGCAGATGCGCCGATGGTGCTGAAGGTTAGGGCGAGCAACACAATGAGGGTGACGGCGACTGCCGTGCGGAAGTGGGACTGAGTGCCGAAGTCCATTGTCTTCGCTCCTTTACTCGTGGGAAGTGTTTGGAGTACGACAGCGGTTGGAACCTGAAAAGACTTTCGGCCTAGCTCCTCACCGCGAGGGGCTCATGTTGTTTCCGGTCGGGGCATCACCTCCCTTGTGGAAGCAGGCGGAACAACTGACGTGAGTTCCGTGAAGGACGGGTTCGAAGCAGGACGTGGACGACGAAACGACGAAGGGGTGACTCAGCACGGCGCCAATTCTCGTGCGTGAATATTCTAACACACGCCATCTTAATTAGCAACTCGGGCAGCACCGCGGTAGGAACGCCAAACGTAGCGCCACGAGGATATCTTCCGCATAGACTGCGCGACGAGATGAAAGCGCACGCTCCGCGGCTCTACGCTTGAGAAGGCGAGCCGCTGCCGGCCTCGCACGGCTTTCCGGTGCGGGTTGCGCTGACGAACGAGCTGGGAGGCGGGTGGGTGAAGTGGCTGATGGAGGTGACGGTGGTGTAGGGGAGTCCGCTCAGAAATTGCGGATTGACACGGCCTGCACAATGTCGTACAGTGAGTGCGCTGCTTAACAGGATTACAGCGCATGGCGACACGATTGAACTCTACGGAACGGAATCCTGCGGTCCGTAGCTCGAACGGTCCCACCAGCCGCGTCATTCGAGGAGGTCCCCATGTCCAGATTACGGTTCCCTCGCAGCAGGTTCGTCGGTGTTCTGACGCTCGCCATCGTCATGGTGATAACCATGACCATGATGACCAGCGTGCAAGGCCCTGACAACGGCGAATTCACCACCGCGGCAATTCCAGGCGGACACACCGGCGCAAGCGGCCCGGTGAAGCTGGTCGAAGAGCTGGAGCTGGGCCCCGGTGCGCCCGCTGCACCCGATGCCTCGTACTTCAAGTTCTATGCGGCAAGCTCATTTGTCCCCTACGACGACGACATGACCTACGCCTATTACGGCGCCGGTTGCGTTTACCACACAGGCGGTACCATTTTCTCCGAACAGTCGCTGCAGTTACCCCAGGGCGCGGTGGCTGATTACATACGCATTTACTTCTATGACACAGACGCCACTCATGATGCGACAGCGTTTCTCTTTGCCTTTGACGGTGCGGGCAACTATACCCAGGTCGCCGCCGCCAGTTCGTCTGGAACGCCGGGCCAGAACTCGGCAGGCAGCGGCTTCTTCTCGTATCCTGTCGACAATGTAGACTCGGCCCTCAGCCTCCGGCTGAGTTACGGGAACGCAACGACCAGCAGCTTGCGAATCTGTGGCGTGCGAATCCGGTACCAGTACAGCATCGCGACGCTGAGACTCCCGCTGATCCTGAAGGCCGCTCAGCCATAGGCCGGTAGCTCCATACGTAACCGAGCGAAGCGATCGCCGAGTTGCGACGAACGGATGCTGGCTGGGACTGAGCCGGCATCCGTTGCGTTGTCAGCCCACCTGCTCGGCCAACTCGTACCGGCCATCGGGGACGGGCGCACCGCCAGTCGTGACCGGCAGGCGCTGCTGATCGGCGGTGCGGTAGATGCCCACGTAAACGTGATAGGGCCGGTCAGCATGATCCGCCGGGAGCTGGAGATGGACGCGCTGGCGGGCTGCGTCGCCGGGCTGGAGGGCCGGCGCGGACGCTCGTCGGGGCCGGCGAGCGCCCCGTCGTGTTGGGCGACGATCGCGCCTTTCTCGTCGACGACATGTACGAACAGCTGGAGGCCCGGCTGCGGCGGCTCGAGCGCGGCCCAGAGCAGGTCGAGGTCGAGCCCATCGCCGCTGCGATCAAGCGTGTAGCCGGCCAGCCGCCACTCGTCGCCGAAAAGGACCTCATCCCACGCCCCTAGCACGACGCCGGTCGGGGCCGGGCCGTCACTTCCCAGGAGGAATGCAAGCGGCGCGGCCGCTGATCGACACGGCGCCGAGGGAGACACCTCCTCCCGCAAACGGCGCAACTTCAACCCGATACTCGCCGGGGGCCAAGCCGGGAGGCCCATGAAGCTCGATCTTTTGGGCCAGCGCACGCCTGTCCAGCCAGCCGGGCGTCTGCGCCGACCAGTCGAGCGGGACTTCGGCCTGCGCCCACACTTCGCCGGCGGCGTCTTTCATCCACGTGACGACGCGCTGCATCAGCATCAGGGCTGCCTGCCAGCTCGGCCGCATCCCAATAGGTCGTCACCGGCAGGACCCCGGCCTGCGGATCGTACGCGCCCGTCTCCCAGCCGAGCAGCACGAGGCCCGGGGCCGAGGCGCTGCTCTGTGGTGTGGGCGAACGGCTTCGGCCAGACGTATACCTGGGCCAGCGGGACGCCCGACTTCTCTGCGCTGAAAAGCGGCGCGGCGAGCTGGCGCGCGCACCGTGGGTCGAGCAGGTCGCGTGCTGCTGGTTGACGTAGGTCACGACGTAGTCCACGTCGCGACCGTACAGGTCGGACGCGGTGCGCGTATCGTAATAGAGATCGTAGCTCTTCCCCTGGTAGAACGGGCCGAAGACGTTCTGACCGTACCAGGATGCGGCCACCCGGCCGGACGCGCCTGCCTGCCCGTTCAGGTAGCCCGCAGCCTCTGCCAGCCCCTCGCCCCAGCCGACGATGAACGTGTTGCGCGCCGTCTTTATGCCGCCGGCGAGCGGGTTGTAGGCCGTGAAGTAGGTGGGGCGGTTGGCGTGCTGTGGAGGCGGCCTGCCCCAGCACCAGCAGCGCGGCCAGAACTGGCAGCGCGATGCGACCGGTGCGGCGAGCCATGCTCGATCTATCGGCCGCGCCTCGCCGGTCATCGACCTTCCGGACCAGGGAGGCCAGGCGCTCGCCGGTGACCCACCAGCCCCAGGCGGCCAGCAGGTCGACGGCCGGGAAGATGGGCAGCACGTAGCGGTCGAACTTCTTGTCGCCGAGGCTGAGGATCAAGCCGTACCAGGCCACGAAGAGCACCAGACCCGGGACGACGTGCCCTTCGCTTGCCGGGTACGCGGGAGCAGCGCTCACACCGGAAATGGGCCGCCGGAAGACCGCCTTCCATACCCCGGCCAGGGCCCACCCAAGGGCCAGGACGAAGCCGGGCAAGGTGATGGCCGTAGTTCGCCACAGCAGGATTGCGGCGTAGAACGGGCGTCCCGGGTCGGCCACCGCCTGCCCCAGCCAGTAATTGCCAAGCTCATGGCCCTCGCCGCCGTAGTAGGTCATGAGACCCCACACGCCGCTCAGCGTGGCAAGGGGCGCGGTCCAGAGTGCGGGCCAGAGGAGGAAGATCGCGAGGATCGCGGGGAGGCCGAGCGAGACGAGGTCCAGGAGCGTGGCCGATAACGTCCCGCGAGCGCTTACCGAATCGCGCCGGGCGGCGAGGAGCCGGACCCCCACGATCCAGCCGACCAGCAGCGGGCCGAGGACGAGGGCGGGCGACTTGGTGAGGATCGCGAGGCCGAACGCGGCGCCGCTCAACACGAAGTAGCGCCTGCGGACGGTGCGCGTGGCGACGAGGGTGGACAGCCAGGCGATCGTCGTGAAGGTGGTCAGCAGCGCATCAAGCTGGAGGACCCGGCCGTGGGCAAGGAAGAAAGGATCGAAGCAGACGAAGGCCGCGCCGAGCAGCGCGACCGGTTCACGGAACAGCCGCCGAGCCAGCAGGAAGATGAGGACGACGCCGAGCGCGGTGACCAGCACGATGGGCAGACGCAGCCACGGGAGGGAGTCCACACGGACCGGGTCGGCCGCTAACACTTCGGCCAGGTCCGCCAGGCTGCTGGCCCCTGTCGGACGGGCCAACGCCCAGCGGGCGGCGAGGCCGCTAACGCCGGTCCAGGTGGTCGTCACGCCCGGATGGCCGGTGATGTAATTCGCGGCCCAGTCGCGGGTTGCGAGCGCCTTCAGGAATTCAGCGGTCCGCCCTGCCCACAGCCCCTCGTCCGGCGTCAGGAGCTGCCGAGCGCAGGAATGCGGAGCCACAAGGCGAGGATCAAGAGCGCGAGGCAAAGCGCGGGGGTACGCAGGGCTTTCACAGCGAAAGATCATAACACAGCGCCCGGCGTCGGGCGAATGGCTTATGGTCTGAGCCACGGAGCTGTGGTCTTGGTCAGGCAGCCGCAGGGCGGCGAGCCGGGCGGTGCGGTGCATTGCCCCAGCCCGGCGGCCGAAGCCATTGACGCGTCCTGACACGCGGGTATCATGGAGTCGTTGGCCGCACATCTCAGACACGGTTCAGACTCCGGGACGAGCAGTTCGGGGTCAGGAGGGATCGATGCGCTACAACACGGATAGGAGCTTTGTTGGGCTCCGAAGCTGAAGGCCGCTCACGCCAGGCAGGTGGCCGATTTCGAGCGCTGGGCGGCCGAGGGAAAGTGGGAGGAGTTCCACAGAAATCACTACGACTGGTGGGCCTTCCGATCAACCGGGCCAGCGCGTACGGACTTGCCTGGACGGTGTACGAGGGTGAGATCGCCGAGCTGAACTCGGACCCGGCGTTTGTGGAGCGCTTCCGCCGCGGCGAGGAGCTGCTGGCCGCATCCTGGGGTTGGGACCTGGCGGCACAGGACTACCTGCCGAACCTGGCGTTCGGGCAGACGTGGCACAACTGGCCGGTGCGGCTATTCAAAGCAGCTCAGTCGGCGCAGCTCTTCGGGCACGACGGGATCTTCGCGTCCGGAAGAAGTATGCGCTCATCCTCATGGGCGCAGGCGAGAGGTTCGAGTACAGCGGCCACGACCTGAGCTGGTTGTTCACGACCGGGATCGATCCACGAGGCTGAGGCAGTCGCAAGGTCCTGTTTGCGCGTGGCGATCGACGTGACGCTGCCGTCGTGCTAATCGGAGCCAGCTGGTCCAGCCTGAGAGAGTTCCGGTTTTTGCGTACAGCGCTGTCGTCACGGCGCGGGGCCGCAGACCCCATGATGCGCCAGCGGTGACCCGGGCTGCAGCCCTGATTGCACCCGGCCATCCGTCCTGTGAGGTTATGTCATACACCCGCGATGCCCCGGCAGCAAACGACGATTACACATTACGCAACCTACCTGGTTTGGACTACAATGCACCCGCTCCAACCAATGATTCACCCGCTAACCAGGAGACTTGTCATGCCAATCCTCTTCGGACGCCAGTGGACCCCGGAGCAGCTTCGGCAGCTCACGGGACACATGAACCAGCTTGCGGGCATCCGCCCGATTACCCATGACGACGGTCGCAGCACGGGGCTGCGGGCATTCCAGGTGTGGACCGGCTCGGGCCTCGCCTTCGACGTCCTGGCCGACCGCTGCCTCGACGTCGGGCCGTGTACGTTCAACGGTATGTCGGTGACGTGGAACTCGCCCGCCGGGTTCGCGGACCCGGCTTACTTCGAGCCGGAAGGGCTGCGCTGGCTGCGCACCTTCGGCGGCGGGCTGTTCGCGACCTGGGGCTACCGGTTCGCCTCGCCCTTGGCCGAGTTCGGCGAGGAGTTCGGGCTGCACGGTCGGGCCGGCAACCTGCAGGCCGAGCAAGTGGGCTACCGGACCTACTGGGACGGCGACGATTACCGGCTCGAGATCACTGGGCAGGTGCGCCAGGCCCGGCTGTTCGGGGAGAACCTCGTGTTCGGCGGGATCACCACCGGCCTGGGGTCATCGGCCATCCACATCCAGGACGTGGTGACGAACGAGGGCTGGGACCGCCAACCGCACATGATGATGTACCACTTCAACCTGGGCTTCCCGGTCATCAGCCCGTCGACCGAGCTGGAATTCCCCAAGCGGCGGGTGATTCCCCGGACGCCGCTTTCCGAGCAGCACATCGGCGAGCACATGCAGCTGCAGCCGCCGACGCCGGGCTTCAGCGAGCACGTCTTCATCATGAAGTCGAGCCGGCCGTGGACGGCTCGCGACCGCCCGTGTCACCAATCGCGAGGCGGGGATCGGCGTGAGCCTGCGCTTCCGCGCGGACACCCTGCCCTACCTGGTGCAGTGGAAGATGATGGGCCAGGGCGCGTACGTCCTGGGCGTGGAGCCGGTCAACAGCAGGCGATGGAGGGCCGCGCTGAACCGTGTGCAAAGGGCGTGCTGGTCGAGCTGGAGCCGGGGGGAGAGCAAGCGCTACGAGATCACGTTCGGCGTCGACGCGATCTGAGGACGGGAAGAAAAACTCACCACAAAGACACAAAGAAATGAAGCGACACGAAGATTCTTGGTGAACCTTCGTATCTTTGTGCCCTTGTGGTGAACCTCGCTCGCCTACGCGTTCTGGCCGCTTGTGACGTGACCCTTGGCGTAGTTCTTGAAATTCTTCGGTATCTTCTTCCAGCCGCTCGGGATTGGAGAGATCTTCGGACGGCTTCGCCCAGGGCGCCCGCGGGCGGGTTGTACTTCAGCGTTACCGTAATCTCGGTCTGGAAATCGGCCAGCGGGGTGAAGACGACCTCGCCGCTGGTGGTCACAGTGCTGTCGTGATCCTTGGTGTCCACCCGATCCGCCGGTTCGGCTCCATCCTGGTTGTCTCGGCGGTCCACTCGACCTTCTTGCCGAGGGGGCCGTCCATCTCCCACTTGCTCATGTTCGGGCCGAGCTTGGTCACGCGCTCGATGTACTTCATGAAGTGCGGGAAGTTCTCGAAGTTGGCCCACAGGTTGTAGGCGGTTGCCGCATCGGCCTTCACGATGATCGACTTGGTAATCGGACCTGCCATAGTACTTTGATTCTCCTTATGTAAATCAAACCGGACGTCTACGCGTCGCGTCCTTCACGCAGGTCCCGCTCGATCTCGTCGCGATCGCCTTCGGCCTGGCTGGGCGTGGGCTGGCGTTGGCCCTGCCCGCCGCCTTGCCGGCCGAAGTTGTCGTCGCCCGGGTCGCCGAGGTCGCGCTCGACCGTTTCACGGTCGCCTTCAGCCTGGCTAGGCGTGATGGTCACGCTGCCGGGAACCTGCGCTTCACGATGGACCTTGCC